>CP073041.1:6657212-7262413 GCA_025370055.1 Woronichinia naegeliana WA131
GAATCAGCGATGCTCATAAAAAGGCTCAAGATGGATTAAATAAAATTAAAGGTGAATTAAGTTACTGGGAAAATACAAAAATCAAGTCTGATAATTACGATGTTTATATCAGCAAGTCACGGCCCAGATTAAAAAAATTACCTCAAGTTGTTGTTTTCTACATGAAAGGCTTTTATCAAGCTCAAGAATTTGCTATAGACTGCAAGAGAAATATTTACACGAACAATGTTGAAATACTGCTTGATGGTAGTATTTCTATTAGTTATTCAGTCAAAGAAGATTGGAATTTTATTTCTTCTACATTTATGACCAGTCTTCGCGATTATGTTTGTCGCTAAGTTAAGTATAATTAACATTATTTTGTGCGGTCACTTTCTACTTATTACCCACCGCTCGCGTATTTTCTATGTTTAGAGTTTTATACTTCGGTAATTTACTATATGTGGTGACATCAGATAAGCTTATGATGCCATATCTAGTCTTTCGTTATCATTAAGGCACTACCTGTAGTAATCTGCGAAAGATGGGGCATTCTTAGGGTCTGCTGAAAAAGCCCACAAAACGAACCCAGATGCCACAGGACGGGAAAAATGGGGTAGTGTTGCAAACCTGTGAATTAATTTTCTGCATTGTAGTCATTGCAGTTATCAGGTAATGAATTATCCACAGATTTAGAACACTACCCAGAATTGTCATGTAAAAAGTGCAGCTATTTTAGAACAGGCAGTTGCAAGTGTTGCAATACTTGGAAGTACAGAGACAAGAGCATCCCAGTATTGACGAAGTTTTGATTTGTCTGGTTCTTTCGCCCTGACTTCATCCATAAAATTATTGAGTAAAGAACCTGCGGCTATATTGTTTGATTTTTCAACCACTTCTGCTATCTCAAGAAGAGCATCAGCCGTTTCTTCATTAACTCGTTCTTTAGTTTGATTAAAAGCATTTTCTACTGATGAACGGTTAATAATCGTCGAGTTGCTAATTTGCTCAAATTTGTCGCCCATAGTTACCTCACTATTTTGAATAAAAAACTGCTGTATTGTTTGCTTGGAAAAGTGATCTGTGGAAATTTCAGGATGTTTAATAGACCATTCCATTTCCTTAAACCCTTTATGAGTAATTGAGTAAGAAGGGCCTAATGTTACACATTCAATCAAGTTTTCATTGTTTAGATAACGTAATGCTGAAATCACTTCTTCTACCATCATATTATGATGCTGAACAAGAAAATTGATAATTTTACTCTCTTCTAACATTACATAGGTGTCTCCTTTTGTTGAGTCATAAAAGCACCGAAGCACTTTGTAGCGGGCATTTTCGTTGTTTTTAATTTGTTCTTGATCACTCATAGTAAAGCATGTCTAAATTTTAGAGAGAAGGTCAACTATTGTACTGTTTAATTTTTCGCTCTCCCAACGAGCAAAACACACACTGAAGCCACGCTCCACCTTACCATTCAATAGCCCTAATAAATCTAAAATAATCCTTGAATTTTGTTAAACTGAGCAAAACAGCCATGATCTCCGCTTACTTCAATATCAAAACTCCCCTCCATACCAATGAGCGACCTAAAACACGCCGACATCACCAAAAAAATCATTGGAGCCTCCTTTGAAGTGCATAAATTCCTGAGTAACGGCTTCCAAATTCATCAAAAGGACAGTCAACGGTGAAATATACAATTGTTATTCAATGGTCAGATGAGGACAATTGCTTTGTTGTCTTTTTACCAGAGTTTGAAACAGTGATGCAACCTGTTACTCATAGCGAAACCTATGAGGAGGCATTTCAGAATGCTCAGGAAGTATTGGCTTTATTAACGGAATCTGATGAAGAACCTTTATCGAGTCCCAAACCCCTTTTGTTTGTGGCATAAATACTTCACAGCGATCAAACCTTCGGCAATAACCCCAATAACTTAGCCAAACCCGTCAACGCCACCACACCAACCCCGATCAGAAAACCACGATTCAAAAACTCCTGAAAATCCAAACGTTTTCCCAAACCTGTAATTTTCTCATCCACGACATTAATTTTTCCAGAAAGACGTTCATCCACAGAATTAATCTGTCCTGTTAGCCGCTCATCCATAGTGTTAATCTGGCCAGTGAGCTTGGCATCTAACGCTTGAATTTGACCCGATAACCGCTCTTCCATACGGGCCTGATTGATTTTAAGGTCAGTGATTTCCGCATCAATCCGACTAAAACCTGCCGTAATCAGGTCTTTTAACTCCTTCAGGTCATTATCCGTAACAGTCGGCATAAAAAATAGCTCCTTACTTCTTTCTCCTTTTTAGCATACCTAGCTGGCATTAAAACGTCAAAAGAACCGCGATCACAGAGTCTAATGAAAAACCTTTACTCAGTTCTAAACCCCTTGTGCAATTGGCGTAAGTATTTCACAGCGATCGCTTAAAACATTAACATTCGGTATAATAAATTGATTCATTTGCTAAAATGGGCGAAGAGCGCGATACTTGCCTCTTTTCTAGTCTTATTCAGGAGAATTTCATTATGGTAGTACAACGTTGGACAGATGAAATGCTTGATGAACTCGCGTCCAGTGTGACGGAATTGCGAGAAGGTATTACGGATGTCAAGGATGGTATTGATGGTCTGCGAATTACCTCTCAGGCGTTGTTACAGGTAGCGGCGCAAAGTCAACGGGATATGGAAGCCATGAAAGAACGGCACGCTGAACTTGAGCAACGGCAAGCTGAAACGGATCAACGGTTTAATGTTTTGTTAGAAGAGGTTCGATTTTTGATTCGCGGGACTCAAGCAACAGATTAATTTTATGCTCAATTAAATTACTATTCTGTAATGTCGCTACACCGACCCCGATTAGAAAACCGCGATTAAGAAACTCCTGAACATCCAAACGTTTCCCCAAACCTGTAATTTTTTTCATCCACAAGGTTAATTTTGCCAGTAAGCTGCTCATCCATCGCGTTAATCTGTCCAGTGAGCTTGGCATCTAACGCCTGAATTTGACCCGATAACCGCTCTGAACTACGAGCCTGATTGATTTTAAGGTCAGTGATTTCAGAATCAATACGACTAAAACCCGCCTTAATCAGGTCTTTTAACTCTTTTAGTTCATTGTCTGTAACAGTCGGCATAGAAAACGGCTTCTTTCTTCTTTCTTCTTTCTTCTTTCTTCTTTCTTCTTTCTTCTTTTTAGTATACCTAGCTGGCATAAAAACGTCAAAAAAGCAGCGATCGCTAACTCCTGAAAACCAATTTATTAACGCGATCGCCCCTAATTTCAACTACTTCGGTTTAGGTATGACAGACGAAACAGAAATATAAAAAGAGTCAGAACGATCATCCAGTTCAAAGCCTGTAATGAATCGGTTATTATCCGCAAAAAATGTTAATTTTCGTTCAATAAACTCTTCTATAAGACTTTGAGTATCCTTCGCAAACTCAGGGTCTTGCTTGTTTCGTAACTTCTTGCTCATCATTTTTAACATTTTTTGGCGTTCGTTTTCAGGAACTATCGCCAGATTCCAACTAACAACTGCGACACTAAACAGAGCTTCTCGCCGTTGATGGCTGTTCGCTTTATCTAAAAAAGGTTTGACAAATTCGATTAATATCTCAGACATTTTTTCATAACCCTCTGGATTCTCAGCAAATGTCATTCCTGGCTCACCCAGACCGCTTTCAATTACAGTATTTTTCAATCGCTCAAAAGATTGTTTATCTCTTTTCTTAAGATTTTCTTGAGCAATTAGTTCACGGAAGCCTTTAGATTTTCTAGCCATAGCAATTCCAAAAATATTTTAGTGAGAGCATTACTTTTACAATCCGTCCCTAAAGCTCAAACACAGATAGCAAAGTACAGACTGATTCTATCGCTTAATAAGCACCCACAACTCTAACATCTCTTAAGTTTCAGCAATTCTCAGTTTTAGACACAGCAAGCCTTTTAGGGATTTAAAGAACATTTTAAAGGGGTTTTTGGGGCAATCCTAGATGTACTATTGTGCCTAAAAGCTTGAAGACTCGTAAAATGAACTTGTTAATCCCGTTGAATTTTCCCCCGTATTACGCGAACTAAAACCTGAAACCCTTGCTACAGCGCAAATTTAGAATTGCTGCTTAAGTTTTGTTAAACTGGCCAAAACAGCCATCATTCCCCCCTTATCTCAATATTGAGGCTCGTCCCCATACCAATGAGCAACCTGAAACAAGCCGACATCACCCAAAAATCATTGGAGCCTCCTTTGAAGTGCATAAATTCCTGGGTAACGGCTTCCAAAAAGTCATCTACCAACGCGCCCTACAGTACGAGATGCACCAGGCAGGCTTAACCTTTCAGCGACAAATAGGACAATCCATCTATTATAAAGACTTACCCGAACCCATTGGCGATAGAACAACCCATTTATTACAAAGACTTACCCGAACCCATTGGCGATCTGGCGATTGGGAGCATCTCACCTTTGCAATAAGTAGAAATACTTAACGAGGTAAATGAAAGAGTCAAAAAAGGTAATCATTTAAATAGGAACAGCGATGACGAAGGACTTGTGGTACATTGTCAGAATTCCAACTCGCACCAGTAATTTTAAGACGATGACCAATTTGTTTAACTTGAGATTCGACAGAGCCAGAGCCAATGGAAATGCCCTCTGCCTGCAAATAACCATAATTGACAATCCGATGTTTATGCTTGTTTAAATAAATGATAAAATTCTCAGCTTGAGGCTCTGACCATTCCTCAAAACAGGAGATAGCGGCATCCACTTCACCCGTCCAAAGAAAAGACTTGACCTCCTCAATTCGCTGGAATGACCCCCCAACTTTATAGAGGTTTTCAATTAAGTGATACCAGTCCAAAATTTCAATTCGCTCATGTTTCTGTCCTATCTCACGAAATAAGTTCCAGATACCATCATGTCCATCTCCCAAACAAATTAAAGGCTTAGCCAAAATTTGAGAATTAACCAAATCGTAATTAGTCACCGCAATAAAGAAGGAAATTATTGAGAATGAGAAGCAAATGAAAAAAGTAAAGAATAATGAAGAAAGGAAAGGCGGTTAAAGAGATAGGTTAGAATAGGGAGACTATGAAAAAACTAGACCCAGTTCCAGACTTAAACCAAGAAGAAGTGAAAATGCCATGGCAAAAAGAAGTGGCAAAAGATTGGTATGAAGATTATCAGAAAGAAAAAGAAGAGAACGAAAAGCTGAGAAAAGAATTGGTAGAGTTAAAGAAAGAGATAGAAAAGTTGAAAGAAAAGCTGAAAAAGCTTAACCAAAGAACGAGTGAAAATAGCTCTCAGCCCCCAAGCAGTGACGGTTACAAAAAGAAAGTCGCCAAAACCTTCGGTCAAAAAGGAAAAAAAAGAGGTCCAAAGTACGACCATGTGGGTAAAACCAGAAACGGGTTTGGTCGGGTAGATGAAATAGTAGATTTAAGGATGGAAAAATGCCCAAAATGTGGTGCGTCAGTGGAAAAGCAAAAGGAGACTATCATCAAAAAAAATCAAATAGCTGAATTAGTCAGTAAACCAGTAGAGGTAAGGGAATATGTTAGGGAAAAGTATCAATGCTCAAAATGTGATTGGGAAGGTTATGCCCCACTTCCTTTGGGATGTCGTGAAGATTTTAGCTACGGTGCAACCTTATCCAGCTTAGTGGGATGGCTGGGATATGGGGGAAATTTGACTTGGCTAAAACGGGTGTGACCTTTAGTTGATGAAGGAAAAGAAAAGTGTTAACATGGGATGAAAAGTGACAAAGAGGAAACAATGATGACAGCAAAACTAATTAATGTAGAGGGTTCAAAGATAAAAATAGAACTAACATTAGAACTAAGTCGTTCAATGTTGGATACAGAAATAAATATTCAAAAAGGCTTAAACGAAGTAGGTTGCATCGCCAGCAAAGAAGCCTTGAAATATTTAGATACAGATGGTTCACCCTTAAAAATCGGTGAAGAAATCTGGAAGAGTAAGGGAGAGCAACCGAAAGAATATCAAACACCTTATGGTGAGGTTATAGTGAATCGTCATGTATATCAGCGTTCACCTTTGAGGAAAAACGTATTGCCCCTTAGAAAGAGAAGCAAGGATAATCATAACATCAACGCCATTATTGGCAAAACAGGTATCCTCAAAAATGTCAGGGATGGCAGGCAAAGAGGTGAAAAATGATTTATTAGAAAATCATGGTAGAAAAGTAGCGCTATCCTATATCCAAAGATTGAGTGAAGCAGTAGGAAGTGTGGTACAGGCAAAAGAAGAAGCGTGGAGTTATGCCCCGCCCAAGGAGGATAGCCAAATTGCAACAGTGGGAATAGGATTAGATGGAACCTGTATGCTGATGTGTGAGGATGGCTACCGTGAAGCAATGGTGGGAACCGTTTCCCTATACGATAGTGAAGGCGAACGTCAACATACAATCTATCTAGGTGCGGCACCAGAGTATGGAAAAAAGAGTTTTCTAGAAAGATTAGAAAGAGAAATTGAGCGAGCGAAAAACCGTTATCCAGAGGCAACATTGGTCGGGATAGCAGACGGGGCAGAATCAAATTGGAAGTTTTTAGAAAAGCAAACGGAAGAACAGATATTAGATTTCTATCATGCCTCTGGTTACTTAGGTGCCTTGGCAGAAGCGTTGCATCCGAATACCGTGTCAAAACAAAAAGAATGGTTGACTGAAAATTGTCGAGAACTCAAGCATGAAAAAGGAAAAGCAGGAGAACTGCTAAATCTGATGAAAGAAGTCAAAGAAGAAAAAAGTCATTCTAAGAATCTTACCGAGAAACTACAAGCGGCGATTACTTATTACGAGAATCATCAGCATCAAATGGATTATGCTGAATACATAGAGAAAAAGTATCCGATTGGTTCAGGTGTTACGGAAGCAGCTTGTAAGACGTTGGTCAAACAACGATTATGTTGTTCAGGGATGCGATGGAAGGAAAAAGGAGCAGGAATTATTTTGAGCCTACGAGCTTTGGTATTGACCAAGGAACGATGGAGTCAATTTTGGGCAAAACTTGATCAATATGGGTTCCCTGTAGAACCCTGATTACAACAGCTTTTATCAACTAAAGGTCGCACCCGCTAAAACAACGATACTTGGTAGAAACGGTCTTTGGCATTCCTCTGTCTCAAGGGAGTTTAGCTAAAATGCACCGATGGTTTTGCGAAAGCTTGTATCCTAGTTATGAACAGTGGTGGACTTACATACAGGAGCCTGGAGTCCGTTGTGTGGACGAAACCAGCTATCGCGTCAATGGGGTTAACTATTGGATGTGGGTGGCTACTTCCTCCTCTGTTTGTGTTTTGTTTCTGGCTCCCAGCCGGAGTTCCGATGAGGTTCATTCCCTATTAGGTAAAGATTTTCATGGGCTTCTCAGTACGGACTGTTGGGGGGCTTACCATCGCCAAAATGCCCAGCATAAACAGAAATGTCTGGCTCATATTGGGCGGGAATTGAAGGCCTTGGAAACTTCCCACTTTTCTGAAAATAAACTTTTTGCTCAGAGAGTTTTTCCTATTCTAGAGCAAGCTCGTCAATCCCATCGAGATTATCATCAAGGCAAACTGAGCTTAGAAGCTTTACAACAACAGCGACCCCTAGTAGAAGCTCAACTTCAAGAGGTTCTGGATAATCCGCCGCCCACGGGATGGGCAAGTGATTCCCAATTGTTATCTAATCGCTTTCGACGTTATTGGCATGATTGGTTTACTTTTCTTACTTTTCCTGAAGTTAAACCTGATAACAATGATGCAGAGAGAGCCTTGCGTCCTGTTGTTATTCATCGTAAGGTTAGTGGCGGTGCTAGAAGTCATTGGGGCGGACAACTTGTTGCCATGATGTTTAGTTTTCTTGAAACCATGAGACTTCAAGGTAAAAGTGCGGTCGAACAGTTATCTCTTATTTTATCTTCCTCTGGTCTTTCTCCTCCTTCCATTGATGACTTTCTTCCTCTCTAGTATTTTTGGGGCTTAATGAGAATTAAGCCCCACTTATTGCTGTGACTAATTACCGTCATTGTTCTCCCATGAAGGACTTGCGAGAACGGTTTTTAGAGGCAGGAAAAAATAAAATGCAGATCGTTGGGGTTGTAATGCACAAACTCATTCGGATTGTTTACGGGATTCTCAAGTCAGGGAAACCGTTTGACCAGACTAAGTTGGCTCTTCCTAACGTTGTTTTAGAGGAGGAAACTGATTTTTTTCCTGTTTCCCCTTGACACTTAACACAGTATCTACCAAATTTTTGAGTACGATCTAATTGTGATGGAAAAGAGCGATCGCGGTTTTGTTATATGATTAAAAAAGGTGATCCCCTTGGGGAAATGTTAAAGTGCGATCACAATCTTTTTGTTGATTAAATGTTCAGAATGCGATCACTGTGTTTTTTAAAAGTGCGATCGCTGTCTTCTTGATTGATTAAACTAAAAGTGCGATCTCCCTGGGGAAGTGCGATCGCGGTTTTTAGTCGGGTTAAGAAACGCAAGCTAACAAAATAAAACAGTATAATTGGCTTATTTTGCCAACAACTCAAAAAAGGTTTCTTTGTTGAGTCCAATATCTTCAATCATTCCCATTAACGTACCTTGTTTAATATCTTTGCCAAAATGAAGCGGAATGATCACTCGATTACCATGATTGTCCTTGTAAATCGCATGACTACCCTTTTGGCGATCCAGATAAAAACCTAATTTTTTGATAACCTTAATAAAATCCTTAGCCTTTACACTTGGAAAATTACTCATACAAAAATACTTAACGATTTAACAATTAAATCCTCTTGTGGAATGGGTTGATGATCAGCAAGTAAACTTTCAACGTACAACTCAATTGCTTCTGTAATATTATCAATCGCTTGCTCAAAAGTATCCCCCTGAGAATGACACCCCTTAAGGATAGGACAAAACGCATGGTAGCCTCCATCCTCTTCCCGTTCCAAAAGTACCGTGTAATTGTAAATCTTTTTACTTTCCATAAGTTTTAAATAAATTACTGATCTTTTACTAGTTCTAACACGATCATAACGCATTCTTTTTTCCAATGCTTAAATTCCTGAAAGTGCGATCGCTGTCTTCTTATTGGTTAAAGTTTAAAACCGCGATGTCTTTGGGGAAGTGTGAAAGTGCGATCAGGCTTTCTTTTTAAGTCTGGGGTAAAGCTGTTAAGATAAAACGAATAGACGTTGCTACTACCGCCGTAAACAAAATCCCAATCAAAGCCCAAACCTGTTTACTTTGATTACCTTCTACTTTCTCAATTTGCTGTTCCATTTTGTCGAATCGTTTTTCTAGGTTATCAACTTTGGTTTCTACAGTAGCCAATCTGACTTGGACTTGATTGACCTCGCTAGAGAGAACCTCTAACTTCCTATTGATGTCGGCAGACATGGTATCTAGCTTCCTATTCATTTCTGCTAGAATTTCGCTTGCTGTAAATTTTTCGTTGATTATGTCTGATGTTATCACGGAAGTCTTACCATCCCTTTTGGCAGGAAAAGCTATCAACGAATTATTTACAGGTGGAAAAATTCACTAAACAAATATAACGGAGCATTTACACATCTGGTGAGTGCGAAGTTCTCTGTCAGACATTTTGACAAAACGCCTAAAAGCCTTGCTTTGAAAGTCTTTCAGCGATTATAAGTCTTGAAGAGGTTTGAAGGGCGTTGGGGGCTGAAACCCTAGTAAACTCGTTGATTTTCCTAGAACTTCGCACTGTCCAGTTACACATCCTAAGCAGTTTAATATCATTGCTTTTACTATTGTACCTACACTCAGCTTTTTTTGAGGATGAGTTCCTACTTCTTCATTGATAATTTCTACCAAACCCATTTCATCTATAATCCCTGCTACTAGACCTAAGTGGTCGAGGTCTTTAATATTTAGGTTCTCCATTTTTACTGTTAATTCCATCTACTACAAGACTCTATTTTAGAACTTTATTTATATTTTTTATCCTTACCCAAAATTAATGCACAGACACACATGCTAGCTCACGCGAACTACTTCGCCTCTTCGACAACCTGCGGAATGTGGGTTTTAACAAAATCTTCAAAAAAACAGTTCAAAAAAAGAGATACAAATGCCTGTATCTCCTTTTATACTTTAGTCTTTTTGGCATCACTACCGCATTTTTACGGATCTCTATTGTTCTTACTTAGGCGCGACTACCGGCCAATAAGGTCATGCCCATTTTGACTTTATCCACAATGGTTTTCTGAGAAAGACAGGTATAGAGACAGAGGCGATCGCAAGCAATAGTTTCTTGACGACGAACTTGGGCTTCATGACCTTCCCAAATTTCCTTGGCACTTTGGGTTTTAACATTACCAATCGGGGGATAAAACCAGCAGACTTCAACATCACCATTGGTGCGAATAAAATAATTCCGTAATCCGACTCGACAAGCACCTACAGAAGAAGGAGCCTGTTCTTCTCGGAAATGGGCTGGCCACAAACGCATTAAGACTTCACTATTCATAATGGGTGCGCCATTTTTTTTCTGCTCTAACAAATTTTCTACAACGGCTGCTAGTTCTTCAAAACGCTCTTCTCCAATCCAGAGTTCATCTTGGGTTTCCGGCGACCAACGATCAACCGGTTGAAAATTAATATTTGTCGCACCAATATCAGCGACCCATTGGGGCATTTGGGTCATGGTGTGTAGATTTTTAGCATGGACAGTGGGTTTGATAATAATGGGAAAATCGCCACCCTGTGCTTTTTTCTCTTTAACTAACATCCGAATATTGTCGGTAATTTTTTCTAAGGAACCTTTGACTCCCCTGGAATAATTATGAATTTCAGGAACAGGGCCATCCATAGAAATATTAATGTTAAAGGGTTTAGCCGCTACGACTCGCTTCACAATCGGCTCGGTTAGACAAGAGGCATTGGTCACAACCCCCCACTTAATATCATTCTGGTGACAGAACTCCAACAAATCGACAAACCCCTTCTTAATAAAAGGTTCCCCACCAGAGAATTGAATATGAAACGATCCCACATATTCCTTTAAACTGAGCAGGGCATTTTGCCATTCTTCAATGCTCATTTCATCAACATAGTTTTCCAGCCGCCAATACTCACAGTAGCGACATTTATAATTACAACGCTCATTAACCACTCCATAGAAAACGATCGGGCGAGTATTATCTATTCCTGTTCTTAGGTATAATTCCTCCATCAGATCATTGCGAAGATGCTTCATGGCCAGTTGGGTCAGATTGGCAAGTTTCATAGATTAACTTCCTCGGCTAATTTGAAGATGATTTTTCTTGAAGGACTGGCATGGATAAAGGCAAAAACAGGTAGCTTTGTTTTGTCTATCGTTACGATAGACTCAAGCCATATTTTAACCCCGTATGAGCATGCGAGATAACCTACAGTTTAAACGATATTCTTGAGAGTGGTTTCTGTCCAATTCCCTGAATAATGCTTTGATAATGCTTTTGAGGGGCGATCGCTGTGATCAATATCACACCCGCTAGGTGACTTTTACTATCGCATAAACCGAATCGTTACGAAACACTAGGAGTAGTAATAGCACTGAGTAAGCCCGTTATGTTGCAGACAACCCATACTCCTAAATTCAGATCCGAATTAAGCTTTGTCGAAACCAGAGCAGCTATTAAGGTTGAAGAATTAGAACGGTTATTGAAAAATGTGAACCTTGCGCCGCTAGCAGTAGTTGATCAGGAAACGAAACAACAAATCTTGCAATCCTTAGTGGTTCGGATGTACGGATTGTGCCAATTTCCTCGTCGCTCCGTTTTAAAACTGAAAGCGGTAAAATAGCCAGACGGGTGATAACTCGTCGAATTGACTGGCTTGCTGTTGAATTTAAGCCATTTTAATCCCCTTAAATTTAACACAATGGAGTCACCGAGAATTAGCCCTAGCCTTTGCGTTATTGAGGATAGTTTGTGAAGCTTGAGGAACGTCTAGTCAGCCATTTAAGCCACCATTTCGATAAATGGTTACTGGCAGGAGGGATTTTTTACCTCTGTGGTGTTAGCCTTTGGCTGGGGCAGCAAAATCGTTTGACTTTTTCTTCCCTGTGGGGACAGGCTTCTCCCTCCATAACCCTTAAATCTTCTCCTTCGGCAGCGGATCGCCAATTTATTAGCTATCTCCAGCAATCCCTGAAGGTAATTGAACAGTCTCCCTTGCCTCATTCTCAGTCATCTCCGGTTGTTTCGCCATCGGTTTCTAATCCGGCAACTTTGCCCACCCTGACGATTCAGTCTGCTCGTCCAGCCCCTTTGCCACCGATCGCGCCAGTTCCTAGAGTGGTCGAAAAATATTATTATCCGGTTTATCCAAGCGTTACTACGCCAGAACCGAGGGTGACAGTGCTTCAACAAAGGGTTTCCTCGGCGATCTCGCCCCCTTACTCCCCTCCTTCAGTGGTAGCGACCCAACCTCAATCTCCTCGTTCCCCCTTGCCAACCATGCCCCCTTCTTTGGCGATCGCGCCGAATATTTCCCCCTTGGTGACAGGTAAAGCCACTTATTCCTTAGTCGGTGTTTTGGAATCCGGCGATCGCTCCTCTGCTCTGTTTAACTGGAACGGTCTAACGCAAAGGGTTCAGATTGGAGAACCGTTGGGAGCCAGTGGTTGGGTACTCAAGAGCGTGAATAGTCAAAAAGCAATACTATCCCGTCAAGGCAAGACCCGATATCTAGAAGTTGGACAACGTTTTTAGCGTTGAGAACAGTAGATTTTAAAGATTTAAAAACCAATTGGTGCTTTTTTATGCCTACACTTTATAGTAGCATTCGGTTTTGAGCCAGCAGTTTTTATCACAAAGAGAGAAAATTAAGATGGGTGTATTTGATGAATTTGGCCGCTTTCTGGAAACCCGTCTGGAAGAATTTCTACGCAATAATCCTCACTTAGAATTACAGGCCCTGCTCGAACAACTTCGTGAACAGGAACAGGAAGCTCGCCAACTGAGCCAACGCTTAGAACAGCAAAAAAATCAATATGAGCAAGAAATCCTCTCCCTAGCTAAGGATATTCAAATTTGGCACGCTCGCATTGACAAGGCAAAACAAGCTGGACGGACAGATTTAGCAGAGGCAGCCCAGGAGCGGGAAGCCAGTCTTCTGCGTCAGGGCAATCAAGTTTGGGGGCAGCGAGCCGGTGTCGCAGAGCAATTAAAGCAATCCCATGAACTATTAGCACAAATTCAACAGCGACAAAAAGAAGTACAGAAAAAAGCGGAACAAATCAAAGCGGAGCAAGCAAAAACAGAACTGATGAAAACCACTAATTCTGATACGGTTGGTTGGAATCAAGGTCAACCCAACAGCCCCTATCAGCGTTCCCTGGATCCTTTAGAAAGCACCTTCCAACGTTGGGAATTAGATGATGAACTAGAAACCCTTAAACAAAACCTTAAGCGTTAAACCCACATTCCGTACATAAAAGAAGAACAAAGAAAATAAGAAAAGCACCTATGACAAAAGATAATACTGACAAGTAGTAGCCTCAAAAAAGCCTAAAAGCCTCTCTCGCTCAAGCGTGAGATTGATAATTTGGGGACAATTATCCAGTACAACCCAATGAATCCCCCTCAAAGTCTGAAAAATCAAACGCAGAGTCGGAGGTTGAGTCGGCTTTCCCAACTGATTAGGCACAGTCTCCTCCTGCTCTGCCAGAGCCTGTCTCAGTTTACGTTGCCCCAAGCTGTACACCAACAAACACAACGGCATAATGAAAGTCAATGCCATAATCCTCTCAGGGGTTTTGAGGAAAACACTCGAAGCAAAAAACAGAGGGTCTTTAAGAAAGCGAAAACCCCGCTCAACCCCTTGCGGTTGCTTGTAGTGGACAAGCATTTGCTCATCGCTCAACGAGGTTTTATCTACTGATTTTGGCGATGCAATGCGGAAAGCTGATTGATTGACACTGTCCAGACTTGACGAGTTTCTAAACGGTAATGTCCTTTTTCTGTCTTCTCATGATAACTGTATTCAATTCCTTGCCAGTTCTGAGCGACCGCTTGTTTAAACCAATCCCTAACTTGTTTATTAAGTTTGCCCTGATTTCCTTTGAGAGCCAATACATAGTCACCTTCACCTTGCTTTATTTGTTTTGCGATTTCTGTCTGCGTTCCCATTGCATCTAGGGTTACTACTGCCCCCTTGATGTTAAGTAACTTCAGTAACAAGGGGACTGCTTTTATTTCATTAGATTTACTATCTACTTTCTTTTGCGCTAACATCAGTCCCCGCTCACTACTCCACGCACTTATGCTGTGTAACGCATTTAGTCCTTTTTCCCTATCATAAGAACCTCTTTTCGTTTTTCCATCTATCTGTATCAGCTCTATGTCCATTTTCTCCGTTAGACTGCTTATCCAGCTCAGAAAACTTTTTTCTAGTTCTTCTGTTTCCAACATTCCAAATACTCTTCCAAAGGTATCGTGAGAGGGAATTCCCTTTGGTAACTCTAGAAACATTTCTAGCCATTCTCGTTTGGCTTTGCCATAGGCTTCAATTGCTACGAAGCCATCTGCCCCTGACAATACTGCCAATATTCCTATGGTGACAATTGCTGTTAAGTTATGGTCTTGCCTTCTCCCTGTTCTCGGTTCTTTTAGGCACTGAAAATGTTTCAGTGGGTGTGACCTTTAGTTGATGAAGGAAAAGAAAAGTGTTAACATGAGATGAAAAGTGACAAAGAGGAAACAATGATGACAGCAAAACTAATTAATGTAGAGGGTTCAAAGATAAAAATAGAACTAACATTAGAACTAAGTCGTTCAATGTTGGATACAGAAATAAATATTCAAAAAGGCTTAAACGAAGTAGGTTGCATCGCCAGCAAAGAAGCCTTGAAATATTTAGATACAGATGGTTCACCCTTAAAAATCGGTGAAGAAATCTGGAAGAGTAAGGGAGAGCAACCGAAAGAATATCAAACACCTTATGGTGAGGTTATAGTGAATCGTCATGTATATCAGCGTTCACCTTTGAGGAAAAACGTATTGCCCCTTAGAAAGAGAAGCAAGGATAATCATAACATCAACGCCATTATTGGCAAAACAGGTATCCTCAAAAATGTCAGGGATGGCAGGCAAAGAGGTGAAAAATGATTTATTAGAAAATCATGGTAGAAAAGTAGCGCTATCCTATATCCAAAGATTGAGTGAAGCAGTAGGAAGTGTGGTACAGGCAAAAGAAGAAGCGTGGAGTTATGCCCCGCCCAAGGAGGATAGCCAAATTGCAACAGTGGGAATAGGATTAGATGGAACCTGTATGCTGATGTGTGAGGATGGCTACCGTGAAGCAATGGTGGGAACCGTTTCCCTATACGATAGTGAAGGCGAACGTCAACATACAATCTATCTAGGTGCGGCACCAGAGTATGGAAAAAAGAGTTTTCTAGAAAGATTAGAAAGAGAAATTGAGCGAGCGAAAAACCGTTATCCAGAGGCAACATTGGTCGGGATAGCAGACGGGGCAGAATCAAATTGGAAGTTTTTAGAAAAGCAAACGGAAGAACAGATATTAGATTTCTATCATGCCTCTGGTTACTTAGGTGCCTTGGCAGAAGCGTTGCATCCGAATACCGTGTCAAAACAAAAAGAATGGTTGACTGAAAATTGTCGAGAACTCAAGCATGAAAAAGGAAAAGCAGGAGAACTGCTAAATCTGATGAAAGAAGTCAAAGAAGAAAAAAGTCATTCTAAGAATCTTACCGAGAAACTACAAGCGGCGATTACTTATTACGAGAATCATCAGCATCAAATGGATTATGCTGAATACATAGAGAAAAAGTATCCGATTGGTTCAGGTGTTACGGAAGCAGCTTGTAAGACGTTGGTCAAACAACGATTATGTTGTTCAGGGATGCGATGGAAGGAAAAAGGAGCAGGAATTATTTTGAGCCTACGAGCTTTGGTATTGACCAAGGAACGATGGAGTCAATTTTGGGCAAAACTTGATCAATATGGGTTCCCTGTAGAACCCTGATTACAACAGCTTTTATCAACTAAAGGTCGCACCCGTTTCAGTAGGCTTCTTTTGATAATTTTGACTTCTTTTTCTTGTTGTGGGGTTAGAACTCTTGCGCCGAAGCCTTTTGCCATCTTTGACCTCACTCACTTACTTTTTTTAAATAATAGCCTTTTCTTCTCTTAGATGACTGCTTCTTTTTTACACTATATTTCTCTCTTTTTGTCTGTATTTTTTGTAACAAATAAGATGCGATTACCCTGTCAGTAGACACTTTTCTCTTTATTCATAACTTCCTATAGGTCAAAGTTTTTCTGTCTCTATTTATACCATTTGAATTTGGAATTGCTGATTGATGACACGCCCTAGAGCAAGCTCGTCAATCCCATCGAGATTATCATCAAGGCGAACTGAGCTTAGAAGCTTTACAACAACATCGACCCCTAGTAGAAGCTCAACTTCAAGAGGTTCTGGATAATCCGCCGCCCACGGGATGGGCAAGTGATTCCCAATTGTTATCTAATCGCTTTCGACGTTATTGGCATGATTGGTTTACTTTTCTTACTTTTCCTGAAGTTAAACCTGATAACAATGATGCAGAGAGAGCCTTGCGTCCTGTTGTTATTCATCGTAAGGTTAGTGGCGGTGCTAGAAGTCATTGGGGCGGACAACTTGTTGCCATGATGTTTAGTTTTCTTGAAACCATGAGACTTCAAGGTAAAAGTGCGGTCGAACAGTTATCTCTTATTTTTATCTTCCTCTGGTCTTTCTCCTCCTTCCATTGATGACTTGCTGCCTCTCTAGTATTTTTGGGGCTTAATTCTCATTAAGCCCCACTTATTGCTGTGACTAATTACAGCCAAGCTAACAAAGATAAGCATGGCATAGATTTTATTGAAGCCCAAGCTTTATGGTTAGATTCCCAAAAAGTTAAAATTCCAGCCCAAACAAAGAACGAACCACGATTTGTTGTAATTGGTAAAATGGCCGGTAAGCATTGGTCAGCCGTGATTACCTATCGTGAAGCTGACATCCGTATTATTTCAGTCCGACGCTCCAGACCTGAAGAGGTAAAAATCTATGAAAGCTGAAGAATTTGATCGCAAATTCGATGATGGAGAAAGTATCATCGAGTATTTAGATTTAACTCGAATTAAACGTTCTAATTTGGAGGAACAGACCATTGTAATTGAGTATCCTTCTTGGATGATAGAGGCTCTTGATCAAGAAAGTCAGCGTCTTAATTTACCGTTACAAGTTATTGTCAAGGGCTGGATTGAGGAAAAGTTGGCTAGTTCTGTTCAAACTACTCATTAAATCAGGAGCGATCGCTCTTCCAAGTTTCAACAAAATAGACTGCGATCGCAGTTTTATTTCTTGTAAGGAATGATCGCTTTTTTATCTTTTGTTAGAGGCGATCGCATTTTTAAGTTTTAACCAAGAAGACGGCGATCGCATTACTAACATCCGTAATCAACTTTAAATTTAAAAGAAGACAATCTAATGCAAACCATCACGAAAGAAACCCTCAAACAAGATATAGATCACCTTAATGATCAACAACTTAAACAAATTGCCGATTTTATTGCCTTCCTTAAATTTCAATCAAAAATATCGCAAATAACTCCTGATTTTAGCCAATTTGCTAACCTTTATCAAGAATTTGCTGACGAAGATCGGGAACTAGCTGAAATGGGTATGAGCGAATATACGCAATCCCTAGAGCATGAGGATCAATTATGACAATAGAAAGGGGAGAAATTTGGTTAGCTAACCTTGATCCGACTCAGGGATCAGAACAGGCAGGAACTCGACCCATTATTATTTTTCAAGACAGCACACTATCTAAATTTACAACGACAATTATCACCATTCCTTTAACAACTAATTTGCGAAGATCAGCTTTACCAACCTGTTTAATAATTTCCAAAGGTCAAGGTGGCTTAAATCAAGACTCTGTTGCACTTTGTCATCAAATTCGTGTCCTTAATAAAACTCGATTAATCAAAAAATTAGGCAAATTAGAATTAGAGGTAATTGCAAATTTGGAGAATATTGTCTTGTTTACTTTAGGTTATAAAATTTAGCTAAACAGTTTCCACAAATACAAACATTAAAATTTCTCTAGAAACCGCGATCGCAACTTAAAAACTTAGAACGTGATCGCCTGTGTAATTAGGAATTCTAGGGATTTATTGGCTGTTAGAAAGCATTGCCAGTTTTAGGGAAGTGTCTTTTTCGTGATCATTTGAGTGAGTTCAATCACCGCTCTTAGGAGTTACGCCTTCAGCCATTGAAAGGAAACCCAATTCAGCAATAGACCGATCGCCAGCAACATAGCCATTAACGCGATTTGATACCAAATAATGGGTTGCACCATTAAATCAGCAATCAAATGGGCAAGATTTAATACGGTATAGAGGATGGTGAAGCCAAAGTGAAATTTTCGATAAGACTGGGAATTTGTAAAAGAAGTCGCAATAATCGCCGCGATCGGTGGCACAAAAAATCCAAGCATTAACCACATCACCGGAGCAATGTCTGCCATACTTTGAGCAGGGGAAACCGTTACACTCAAACCGTGAAAAAGTGGCATTAATCCCAAATCAGTATGAAATAATAGGCCTAATAAAAAGACCAGCCATAGAATAATCGTTTTATTGCGAGGAGTCATGATTAATCTCGTTTCAAAATAATGGTTATCTAACCTATGGTCAATTTCTGAGAAATGCTTTTTTCCTCTCCTCAGACCAATCTTCCCTGACACAATAATTGAGCAAATCCTTGACCTCTTGCACAGGAAAAATCGGTACATTTAAGGTTTGAGCCACCGTTTCAACCGTGAGATCATCTAAAAAACGTGTATCATCATGTTTCAGCATTAAAGCTGGCAGAAGAATGGCCTGACCTAGATCCCGATCTGATAATTTATCAATTAAATCCTGACCAGTTAACAAGCCAGTAACAGTTATTGCTTGACCCCAATAATCACTATTTAAAGCAGCTAAAGTAACCTGTAAACCAGCTACCCCATTCAGTTTTTGAACTAAAGGTGCAAAAGCTCTTTCGACTGCATTGCCCACTACCCAGGTCAAATGACGTTCAGGCTTAACTTGTGCCGGTAAAACACGATCAGCCAGATTCATAAAAGCTTTGCAAAATTGACGGATTGAGCCAACGCCATTGCCAATTTGAGGATAATCTTCATAATCAGATTCTGAGGGTAATTCAACTTGAGCAATGAGAAACCATTCATCGGCCAGCCAGGCAAAGTGACTGTTAAATCGTTGTTGGAATTGCTGCTGTAAAGCTTTAACCTGTTGAATCACTTCGATCGCTTTTTCTGGGCTAACCGGCATTAATAGATCTTCCGTGGGACGAAAACGGGTTAATCCCACAGGAACCACCGCCACAGAAATTACCGTCGGCAGATCACCTGAATGAAATTTGGCTAAATCTAATAAGGTTTTTTCTAACTGTTGACCATCATTGATACCAGGACAAACCACCACCTGGGCATGAATTTGTAAACGTCTCTCCTTAAACCACAACAATTGTTCTAATAGTTGACCGGCACGGGGATTTTTGAGTAACTGCGATCGCAGATCTGGATCAGTGGCATGGACGGAAACGTAGAGAGGAGAAAGACGCATTTGTTCGATGCGATTCCATTCCTTTTGCCCTAAATTGGTAAGGGTTAAATAACTCCCATAAAGAAAACTGAGGCGATAATCATCATCTTTAAAATAGAGACTTTCCCTTTTCCCCGGTGGCTGTTGATCAATAAAGCAAAAAGGACAGTGGTTATTACACTGAATTAAGCCATCAAAGAGAGCCGTTTCAAAACCCAGACCCAGATCTTCATCGTAGTCTTTTTCAATATCAAGATAATGCTTTCTCCCCTGACGATCTAGCACTTCCAATTCTAAATATTCATCGGCACAGAGAAATTGATAGTCAATCAGATCGCGGGGTTGAGTCCCATTAATCGCCACGATCGCATCCCCAGGTTCAAAGCCTACCTCCGCCGCCAGGGATTCTGGTCGAACAGAATGGATTTTAGCCGGACGAATAGTAGATTCACTCATGGGACAATAATGGGACAATACAATGATCGTAAATGCTTAAATTATATAGCGTTTATCCGTTCCCCTTCCCTCTGGTCGCCTTTTTTGCTAGTGTACTAAGGATAAGCCGTTAATATTCCCCCATAGCCCCGATAATTCTTTAAGAATGACTGGTGCTTAGTTCAAGGCCAATAGGAGAAATCGAAAATGTCCATTATCTTTCAACTTGCTTTAATTGCCCTCGTGCTATTTTCCTTTGTGATGGTGGTGGGTGTTCCCGTCGCCTATGCGTCTCCCCAAAACTGGTCTCAATCCAAGCCTTTACTGTACTTGGGGTCAGGTATCTGGGCCATTCTGGTAGTCTTGGTGGCTATTTTGAATTTCTTTGTTATTTAGTCTAATACACCTGATGGTGATTGGTTTTGGGGACGATACTCATGGCCAATCGCCTTATTTTTTTATTTGAGTACTTTTTGCCATGACAGTCTTTGAGGGATCTTTTGCCCAGAGCGATTACCCCTATAAATTTGCGATTATCATTGCCCGCTTTAATGACCTCGTGACCGATAAATTACTGTCCGCCTGCCAGGACTGTCTCAAACGTCATGGTGTGGACACGGAAACAACGGGTGAGCAGGTCGATTATGTTTGGGTTCCGGGCAGCTTTGAAGTGCCGTTGGTGGCTCGTCAATTGGCTTTGACTGAACGCTATGATGCGATTATCTGTCTAGGGGCCGTGATTCGGGGCCAAACAGCCCATTTTGATTTTGTGGCGGGGGAAGCGGCTAAGGGGATTGCGGCGATCGCGATGCAGACAGGCGTGCCAATTATTTTCGGAATTTTAACAACGGACACGATGCAGCAGGCTTTAGAACGGGCCGGTATTAAGAGTAATCATGGTTGGCACTATGCCCTGAACGCCTTGGAAATGGCCAGTTTAATGCGGCAATTGCGTCCTTCCCTAGCTCCTAAGTCGTGATTTTATTCTTGCTGTAAATCATTAGAAATATTGAGATAACGATTGATTCAGTGATCGCTTTTTATCTTCACCGTAAGGGGCGATCGCTCATTAATTAGGGTTTGCCGAATAAAGGCAGAACCTTTATCAGATAAGCTTTTCAGCCATTTTGAACACGATTAGGTGCAAGCTTATGGCATTTGAAGGCGTAAAATCCATGCACTTTGCTAGAAAATTGTGGGTTAAAATCGGAAACTGATTTCTGAAGTCACCATTTTTCGCGCCTTGTGGCATCTAGGTTCGATTTGCAGACTTATTCAGCAAGCCCTAATTATCGGCGGCGATCGCTGTTCGGATTCTGTAATTTTAAATGCCCATGTATTTGAATATATGGCTCGATTAGCCTTCACCCGACTTAATTTTTGTTATCCTGAACAAATACCAGTCTTCACACTAACTTATAGGGGACTAAAACCTATGTCAGAAGAGAGATTAGACCGTATTGAAGCCCTGCTCGAAAGGGTTGGCCAACTTGCTGAATCCAACACTCAAGCCATTCAAGCCCTGGGTAATAAGATTGATCAACTGGCAGAGTCCAACACCAAGAACATCGAAGCGTTGAATAACAAGCTTGATAAGCGCATCGAGTCTAACGCTAAAAGTATTGAAGCATTGACCCACAGTATGGCGGAGGAACGGGAACAACGCCGACAAGATCGGGAAATTTTACGCCGTGATCGCGCCCATGTATTTGAATGGATGGCTAGATTAGCTGCTGCCCAAGCCGATTTCTATGAAAGTCAAGCGGATTATCATAACCATTTAGATCGCCTAGAAAATCGTTTAATAGATATTCTGGATCGCTTAACACCTAAAAATGAAGATTGATTTTTAAGCTAATTTTTTTACTAATTGTATAATGTCTAAATATGACAATTACTTTTACCTTAAGGAGTCAAGAAACTCTCTTAACTTCTTGAAAGAGGAGCAGCTTCGAGAACAACGATCCAAATCCAGTATTTCGGCTAATTTAACGTTGCCATTAGTACTATAACGAGGTTTACGATTTTCTCCTTTGGATAACTCAATTAATTTTTCTTTTGGTTTAGCAATTAACTGAGGATTAGGATGAGCTTTTACTTTTTGACCTCCGACACTTTTAATAACATTAGAATCAGACCAAAACCAAGCTTCTAATTCTTCGATGGGAATACAAATATGTTTTTCAACTTTGTCAAACTTCGTAATACACTTTTCGAGATTTGTTCGTAATTTAGTTTCGTCGTTGAGAGAACCATCGGCAGGATTACGGTCTAAATCGTGGACGATAATAAAAGCATTACATCCTTCATTTGATAAAGCTACCATTTTGGCGGACAATTTGCGCCTCAAATGATGACAACCATTGGAAGCCCATTGTTTAGTTTGCGTTTTTTCTCCTAATACACGATGAACGATAATACGAACTGCCTCACAGTCCGTATTGTCTTCAGCAATCAAGGCAATTCGGATATTACTCATCAAGAATACCACTATAAATCCAGTCGCCTAAATCGCCTTCTTCATTGAGATATTCAACGACATTTTCAATTTCATTTGTAGCAAGTTTTCTTACAAAAGTTTGTCCATTTTTACGGTAAACTAAATTGATTTTGTCGGGTTGAGTCCAGGAAACGACCTGGGGAGAATGGGTAGATAAAATTAAATTTTGTCCATGGGTATAGGATTCAATCTCATTCAGTAACTTCTCTAACATTCCTGGATGAATTTGAGTTTCAGGTTCCTCAATCAGAAGAGTTGTTATTGGTTTTAAATTAATAAGGTCTAAAATAATGGATAAAATTCTTAGTGTTCCCTCAGAAAGCAAGCCAATATTGACTCCATCAAAAAGTATCTCAATGTAAGACATCTCATTTTCTAGCGGTCTTTCTTTTTTTGTTATGCTATTACCAAGACCTAGCCTTTGACAAACTCTTTCAAGCTCTTCTTGTTTATCATTTTCCATGAGTGTTAGTATCTCCCTGGCAAGTAAATCGGGCAATTCTTCTGGAAAGCGACCTCCTCCCCGATTTGGACGAATTAAAGTACAGGGTAAACGTTGAGATCGACGCAGAAACAAAGCATACTCACCGCAAAAAAGAATCTCGGTCAGAATGTCGTATATCCATTTAACTTCATCAGGCATTCCTGATTGTGAAGACAAAAAATCAAGTAAACTCGTCTGTCTGCGAAAAAAAACTGCAAAATCATTAAATCGTGACTGATTTGAACCTTTAATTTTCTCTATATTACTATCTTGAATTTTCCAGATAAACTCTCTTTTCTCGTCGAGATACTGACAATATTCATGAAATAAATACCGATGCTCCTCTAAAAAATAGATTGAATCATCCTCATCGGCAGTAGGTTTTTCAAAAAATTCGTATTTATATTCAATTCTGCGATTAGTTGGAGTCAAGACTTCGAGCTTTAATATTTTAGGAATATTATCTGGAATACTATCATCAATATTACGTTTAAGGAGATAAAAACTGTGAGGATCGTAAGCTTTATTTCTACCTACTGCCCTGTATGCAATAGCCCTAAATCCTTCAAGAATAGCTGATTTTCCCGCTCCATTACGACCCACTAAAACCGCAACGCCATCGTTCAATGTAATTGTTACTGGCCCACCTAAAACAGGCCAACCATCCAGCGTAAAGGATAAAAGACGGGGTAAGTCAGACATATTATTGATTACGATACCGACTAATTTCGTTAATTGTAGCCTATGACAGCTTTGGTTTTTGGATTGCTAAATAAAAAAAGGGGCTGAAGCCCCAGTTTAAAGGGAGCATCTCACTTATGCAATAAGTATTAATACTTATGGGCAGAAAAATAAGACTTTGAACTTTATCGAACTTTATCAAAAAAAGAAATGAGAGTATAATAGTCGAGACCCACTTTCCAAAATCTATCCCAATTGAGGAACAATCTCATGTTATCAGTGTTATCAGAAAATGAAAAAAGGATTCAAGAGTTATGTCAAGAGTTGGGAGAATGTCTCTATCAACAATCTCAAGTTAAAACATTTAATAATTTGGGCGAAATAGAGGAGACTGTCAGAGACTTAATGATTCAGTATGTCAACCCAGAAATAGGTATTTTTTTGTCAAAACAAGTACCGAGGAAACCACAGGTCGGATACGAACAGTAAAAAGTATTTTGGGGGAATTGCCCATTACAGAAAAACAAGCGAAGAAATTAGAACTAAAGCCTCGAACTCAGATGAGTCCAATGTTAGAGAAGAACTGTTTGCTACTGAGTGGCGATGAGTCTTATGAAAAAGCAGCTAAGAAAATCCAATCATTGACGGGAATTGCTGTTTCTCACAGTACGCAACAACGCCTTGTACATCGCTATCATTTTGAAGAATTACCCTCTAACACAGAAGTCGAAGAAATTAGCATAGATGGTGGGAAGGTACGACTCAGAACTCCCAAGGGAGAACCCTTAATTTGGCGTGATTATAAAGGAGTCAGTTTTCATCAATTGGGGGTAGCTGCCTTTTTTCAAGATAACTCGGCTTTATTAGATTTGGTTAATTCTCAAATTTTGGCTAAGCCTTTAATTTGTTTGGGAGATGGACATGATGGTATCTGGAACTTATTTCGTGAGATAGGACAGAAACATGAGCGAATTGAAATTTTGGACTGGTATCACTTAATTGAAAACCTCTATAAAGTTGGGGGGTCATTCCAGCGAATTGAGGAGGTCAAGTCTTTTCTTTGGACGGGTGAAGTGGATGCCGCTATCTCCTGTTTTGAGGAATGGTCAGAGCCTCAAGCTGAGAATTTTATCATTTATTTAAACAAGCATAAACATCGGATTGTCAATTATGGTTATTTGCAGGCAGAGGGCATTTCTATTGGCTCTGGCTCTGTCGAATCTCAAGTTAAACAAATTGGTCATCGTCTTAAAATTACTGGTGCGAGTTGGAATTCTGACAATGTACCACAAGTCCTTCGTCATCGCTGTTCCTATTTAAATGATTACCTTTTTTGACTCTTTCATTTACCTCGTTAAGTATTTCTACTTATTGCAAAGGTGAGATGCTCCCGCTCTCCCTTACTCTTCCAGATTTCTTCACCGATTTTTAAGGGTGAACCATCTGTATCTAAATATTTCAAGGCTTCTTTGCTGGCGATGCAACCTACTTCGTTTAAGCCTTTTTGAATATTTATTTCTGTATCCAACATTGAACGACTGAGTTCTAATGTTAGTTCTATTTTTATCTTTGAACCCTCTACATTAATTAGTTTTGCTGTCATCATTGTTTCCTCTTTGTCACTTTTCATCTCATGTTAACACTTTTCTTTTCCTTCATCAACTAAAGGTCACACCCGTTTAAACCAATCCCTAACTTGTTTATTAAGTTTGCCCTGATTTCCTTTGAGAGCCAATACATAGGGCTTGCTGAAAAAAGCTGAAACCTTTACGGAGAAAAATAGTAGGCGAATTAAGAACCGCTAGAATGCACGAAAATAGGGTAGAATGCCTCAAAACCATTGCATTAAGAAGAGAGAAAGCAGATGTACCGAAAGCAACAGTACTCAATTGAAACACCAGAAAACTTGAAAAATCTGTTCGGCGGGCAGTTAGACGAAGAAAATCGTTGGATAGAAATGTCAAAAATGATTCTTTGGGAAGAATATGAGGAAGAATATGCAAAAAACTTCACAGAAAAAAAAGGAGCCCCAGCCAAATCATTTAGAATGGCATTAGGAGCATTAATTATCAAAGAAATTTCAGGAAAAAGTGACAGAGAAACAGTAGAACAAATAAAAGAGAACCCTTATTTACAGTACTTTATAGGAATGGAAAGCTATAGTAGCAAAGAAGCATTTAATGCGTCAATGATGGTTCATTTTCGTAAAAAAATAGGAATGGAATTAATAAATAAAATTAATAAAGAAATAGAAAAAAAAGCGACGGGTGTAGCGTCAGAAAAAAAAGAAAATGAAGGAAAGTTATTGTTAGATGCGACTTGTACACCAGCAGATATAAAATATCCAACGGATATAGGAATATTGAATGATGCCAGAGAAAAAACAGAAAAAATAATAGATAAGCTGTATGAAGAAATAAAAGAGAAAAGGAAAGAAAAGCCGAGGACTTATAGGGAAGTGGCAAGAAAAGAGTACTTAGCCATAGCAAAAAAACGTCGTGTGTCAAAAAAAGAAAGAAGAAAAGGAACAA
Source organism: Woronichinia naegeliana WA131 (assembly GCA_025370055.1). Classification (NCBI taxonomy): domain Bacteria; kingdom Bacillati; phylum Cyanobacteriota; class Cyanophyceae; order Synechococcales; family Coelosphaeriaceae; genus Woronichinia; species Woronichinia naegeliana. The sequence continues at coordinate 6,683,442 of CP073041.1, forward strand.
AAAAACAACTAGGATATATAAAAAGAAACTTGTCTGATATAGAAAAAATGATAGAAGAGGGAGCAAAGTTAGAAAAACTAACGAAAAAAGAGCAAGAAGAGCTTGTAACGATAGGAAAAGTGTATGAGCAACAGTTAGAAATGTATGAAAAAAAGACAAATAAAGTAGAAAACAGAATTGTGAGTGTAAGCCAACCTCACGTGCGTCCAATAGTGCGTGGAAAAGCGGGAAAAGCAGTAGAGTTTGGAGCTAAAATATCGGCAAGTAATGTGAATGGCTTTGTCTTCTTAGACAAATTAAGTTGGGATAATTACAACGAATCGGGAGATTTACAAGCGCGAATAGAAGAATATAAAAGGGAAACAGGATGTTATCCGGAATCGGTTCATGTGGATAAAATCTATCGAACAAAAGCGAATCGAGCTTATTGTAAAGAAAGGGATATAAGAATGAGTGGTCCCCGATTGGGAAGACCGCCGAAAGAGGTGAGCAAAGAAAAAAAGAAAGAGGCACGCTCAGATGAAAGAGTGCGTAATGCCATTGAGGGTAAATTCGGACAGGGAAAGAGGAAATTTAGTCTTGGTCGAGTGATGGCCAAACTACCTGAGACCTCGGAAACGGTAATTGCGATGAACTTTTTGGTAATGAATCTTTCTACTCTACTTCAGAAGACAAAAAGTAAAAAGTTGTAGAGTCGTTTTTCTTGTGAAAAATGGTGTTAATTTTCCTCTCTTTTGTGAGGAGTGATTTGTGTTGACCTTTTTAGACAGAAAGGAACAATAGATTAAACAAAATCTGTATTTTGATTTGTTTCCATAAGGATAAGTTATCTATGCTTTTTCAGTCCATACTTCCCTAACCCACATTTCTTTCGTTTTTTGACTTTTTCAGCAAGCCCTACATAGTCACCTTCACCTTGCTTTATTTGTTTTGCGATTTCTGTCTGCGTTCCCATTGCATCTAGGGTTACTACTGCCCCCTTGATGTTAAGTAACTTCAGTAACAAGGGGACTGCTTTTATTTCATTAGATTTACTATCTACTTTCTTTTGCGCTAACATCAGTCCCCGCTCACTACTCCACGCACTTATGCTGTGTAACGCATTTAGTCCTTTTTCCCTATCATAAGAACCTCTTTTCGTTTTTCCATCTATCTGTATCCAGCAATTCTCAGTTTTAGATACAGCAAGCCTTTTAGGGATTTAAAGAACATTTCAAAGGGGGTTTTTGGGGCAATCCTATGTGTACTACCATGCCTGAAAGCCTGAAGACTCGTAAAATGAATTTGTTAATCCCGTTGAATTTTACCCCGTATTACGCGAACTAAAACCTGAAACCCTTGCTACAGGGCAAATTTAGAATTGCTGATCTGTATCAGCTCTATGTCCATTTTCTCCGTTAGACTGCTTATCCAGCTCAGAAAACTTTTTTCTAGTTCTTCTGTTTCCAACATTCCAAATACTCTTCCAAAGGTATCGTGAGAGGGAATTCCCTTTGGTAACTCTAGAAACATTTCTAGCCATTCTCGTTTGGCTTTGCCATAGGCTTCAATTGCTACGAAGCCATCTGCCCCTGACAATACTGCCAATATTCCTATGGTGACAATTGCTGTTAAGTTATGGTCTTGCCTTCTCCCTGTTCTCGGTTCTTTTAGGCACTGAAAATGTTTCAGTATGCTTCTTTTGATAATTTTGACTTCTTTTTCTTGTTGTGGGGTTAGAACTCTTGCGCCGAAGCCTTTTGCCATCTTTGACCTCACTCACTTACTTTTTTTAAATAATAGCCTTTTCTTCTCTTAGATGACTGCTTCTTTTTTACACTATATTTCTCTCTTTTTGTCTGTATTTTTTGTAACAAATAAGATGCGATTACCCTGAGTCACTAAGGGAGTCACAGCCACCCATAACCAAGCCTTTTTTTTCTCTGGATTTTTGCCATCAGCATTTCCCTGCTTGAATCCTGTCTCATCCGCTTCCACTATTCTCTGACTTTGTACATAAACTTTGGCTTCCTCTACAGCTATTGATACGGCCTCACTGCCCTGATTTCTCAAACGACTAACTGTTCCTAATCCTATTTTCAATCCAAAATAATCCGACAGAGCTGACACTACCATACGGTGAGAATGACGATACATCCCACTCATCAATGACACTAGGGCTACTACTCTTTCCCCATAACCACTCCTTTCTACTTCTGGGGGTAATATCGCTCTCGTTTTTTGTCCACAATTATCACAAACTCTTTCATGTAGCCTATGTTCTACTATTTCTAGAACGATGGGCGGTATCTCTACTATTTGATGACGATAGGGGTTTGGGTCTATTCCCCTTGGTTTTTCACCGCAACACTTACAGCTATCAGGATGGTGTTCGATAATTTCCTTACACTTTTCTTCTGAATACAAAAAGCGGCTATGACCTTTATGACCTATTTGCCCTCCTCTCTTTTTTCCACCCAGTTTCTTTTTTTCTTGGGAATTTCAACATTTAGCGGCTCTGACGTAGGAGGGTTATTTGAGTTTTGAGAATTCTGATTGACTTTTTCGCTAATCTTTTCGTTTGTTTCCTGCAATTCTTTGAGGTGTTTTTCTAGTTGCTCTATCTTATCGAATAATTTTACCACCAGATTTCTGGCGCTGACTGGGGTTTGCTCCCAATCATTTTCGTCAATTTCGGCTGTCTCTAGTAGCTGTTTTTCTTCCATGACTTTTAGATTATCAGATTTTGTCCCCCTGAACGATTACTATTATGCTAAACCTTAAAATATAAAAATAAATCTAAAAATTGTCTATCTTAATCGAGGTAAAGTCTAAACTATGCCTAATTTGTTCATTATTAGTGGCGCAAATGGCTCAGGTAAAACTAAGTGCTTAGGTAAAATTATTTATACATAGCGATCCTTGTGTAGCAAGGCTTTCGGATTTATCTAAAGGGTAATTCATTTTGCATAACTACTTACTACTGCTAAAAAGATATTACCCCAAATTCTTGGTATTTATGAATACCTAAATGCAGATGAGATAGCAGCAGGATTATCCACTTTTAAGCCTGAAAATGTAGCTATTCAATCGGGAAAATTGATGTTACAAAGGTTAAATTATTGTGTTGTTCATCAAATGGACTTTGCCTTTAAAACAACTTTGTCAGGACAGAATTATATTCGTTTTTTAAAACAATGTCAGAACCAAAATTATCAAATAAATTTAATTTTTTTCTGGCTAAATAGTCCAGACCTTGCCATTGCGAGAGTTCGTCAAAGAGTTGCAAGTGGTGGTCATAATATCCCAGAAGATATTATTATTCGCCGCTATTATCGAGGACTAAAAAATTTAACTCAATTCTACCTTACTCTTTGCTATACTTGGAGAATCTACGATAACTCGACTTTTCCCTCACAACTGATTGTTGAAAAGGAACCTTCTCAAAATCCCATTATTTATAATACTACGATCTATCATCAAATTTGGAATATAAGCCATGAGTAATGATCCCCAATATCTCTCTAAACAACTTGAGCAAGGTATTCAAAAGGCGATTTTTGAGGATATAGAAAGACACCGTAAGTTAGGAGAGTCTATTGCTATCTCACAAAATGGAAAAGTTGTTATTCTTGCCCCAGAAGAAATCCCTAGTCTTACCCGCAAATATTTAGATGATAAGCGATCGCCGTCATAAACACTCTTAAAAAGCGATCGCCGTTGTAAATACTCTTGAAAAGCGATCGCCATTATAAACACCTCAAAAAGAGATCGCCGTTATAAATTACCTCAAAAAGCGATCGCCTTCATAAACACTTCAAAAACCAATTCTCCCCCCTTTTTAAGGGGGGCTGGGGGGGATCAACACCTCAAAAAAGAGATCGCCTTTCCGCCGTAGAGATTTAAAATCCCCAATTTTTCCTATTGTCAAATTTAATTTTCCTGATCCTCTTTTAATTCGGGATGTTGTTGTTCGGCATGAATAGTTAAAACCGCCGCCAGGGATTGAACATGACAGGGATCAGTGGGACATTCTTTAGTTACGGTTAATGCCTCTCCCCAATTGTTGAGATTAGCCCATGCTTGGGCAATACTAACTAAAGCCTCAGTTTTTTGATCTGTATCACCAATCTTGGCCGCAAGCTCGAAAGCTTGGTACAACAATTTTGTTGCTTCTTCGGGTTTCTTGAGTTTGGCATAAGCTTCTGCGATCGCGCTTAAGGCACGGGCTTTGGCGATCGCGCTTAGGACAGGGGCTTTGGTGAGCGCGCTTAAGACAGAATAGTCTTTGGGATAGTCATCTTGCATCTCGTTGGCAGAGTCGAGAACGAGTTTAAGCAATTTAGCCGCTTCTTCGGATTTATTGAGCTTGCCAATGGCTTCGGCGATCGCGCTTAAGGCATCGGCTTTGTAATTGTTATTTTGAATCTGGTTGGCAGAGTCGAGAGCGAGTTTGAGCAATTTAGCCCCTTTTTGGGGTTGATTAAGTTTTCCAATGGTTTCGGCGATCGCGCTTAAGGCATCGGCTTTGTAATCTTTGTAATTGTAATTGTTATCTTGAATCTGGTTGGCAGAGCCGAGAGCGAGCTTGAGCAATTTAGCCCCTTCTTCCGGTTGATTGAGCTTGCCATAGGCTTCGGCGATCGCCCTTAAGGCTTCGGCTTTGTAATTGTTATCTTGAATCTGGTTGGCAGAGTCGAGAGCGAGTTTGAGAAAATTGGCCGCTTCTTCTGGTTGATTGAGCTTGCCATAGGCTTCGGCGATCACTCTTAAGACTTCGGCTTTGGAATAGTCCTTTTGAATCTGGTTGGCAGAATCGAGAGTTTGTTTGAGCAATTTAGCCCCTTCTTCCGGTTGATTGAGCTTGCCAATGGCTTCGGCGATCGCGCTTAAGGCAGAGACTTTATAATCATCATCTTTAATCTGGTTGGCAGAGTTAAGAGCTTGTGTGAGTAAATTAGCCGCTTCTTGGGGTTGCTTGAGCTTGCCATAGGCTTCGGCGATCGCGCTTAAGGCAGAGGCTTTGGTGATCGCTCTTAGGGCAGAGGCTTTGGTGATCGCGCCGAAGACATAATAGTCTTTGGGATAGTCATCTTGTATCTGGTTGGCAGAGTCGAGAACGAGTTTAAGCAATTTAACCGCTTCTTCGGGTTGATTGAGCTTGCCAATGGCTTCGACGATCACGCTTAAGGCAGGGACTTTGAGATAGTCATTTTGAATCTGGTTGGCAGAGTCGAGAGCTTGTTTGAGCAATTTAGTCCCTTCTTCGGGTTGATTGAGCTTGCCAATGGCTTCGACGATCACGCTTAAGGCAGGGACTTTGAGATAGTCATTTTGAATCTGGTTGGCAGAGTCGAGAGCTTGTTTGAGCAATTTAGTCCCTTCTTCGGATTGATTGAGCTTGCCATAGGCTTTAGCGATCGCGCTTAAGACATCGGCTTTGGATCGGTCATCTTTAATCTGGTTGGCAATGTTGAGAGCCTGGGTAAGATCACCATCCTTCAAAAAAGCTTCCACTGCCTGAGTTTGATTTACTGGATCATTCACCTGTTCTGTCCAAGTAGCCAAATCTCGCCGAATCTGCCAGAGTTGCCCCGCTTCCGTATAGTTCAATCCGCCCCAGGTTCCGACCCCCAAGAGAAAAATCAACCCCATCACTCCCACCAAAAGAAACAAACGCTCTTGGCTTTTCTGAATCAATTTTTGCTTTTGGGATTGCTTATCTCCCCACAACAAATAGGCTTGCTGACGTTTGATTAACCATAACTCGCGCCACCCCAATAAATAACGGGAATTGTAGTTACTTTCTATCCAAAACTTGACCTGTTTATTCAGCAATTCATTCGCCTGATAAGCTTTCGGTAAAATTTTCCCTGATAATTTCATCACGGCGGGAATCATGCGCTCATGGGCCAATTGATAAACCGTTTCTTCGTCCTGGGTTAGGGGCGTAATTAATCGCTCCTGTTCCAACCAACGCAAGCTATCTCGAACGTCTTTTGGGTTAATCGTGCTTAATTTTTCCTGTAATTGCGCTACCGAAAAAGCCCCCGCACGAGTCAAACCATTGGCATCAATTAAGGCTAATAAAACATTGATTACCGCTTCTTTTTGAGTCTTGCTGACCGACTGTTCCCGAAAGCTTAACCGCTCGTCTAGATATTGATATAATAAGCCCTCAAAACGACCAATTTTATTCAAAGCGGCTTTTTCAAACTTGCGATTTTCTGATAATCCTTGCTTACCAATCACCAACGACAGAATTTGTAAATCCACTGGCGAAATCGGCTCATCAGATTTATCCTTACTTTGATCCACTAACTCCTGCTCAACAAAACTTTGAATTGCTTGACGATCAAACTCGATATTTTCAGTTTCCGCAATCACCGCTAATATCTTAGTTGCCTGTTCTACGGAAAATTTCTTTAATTTAATATTATTTCTGGAATCCAAAGAATAGTTTAAGACTTGCTGAATTTCGTACTGCTGATAAAATAAATCAAAGCGAAAACTCATCAAAATTTTAACCGCGATTTCTTCATCGTCATACCAATTCTTAAGAGCCATCACAAAAGGTTGTCGAGCTTCTGCTGATTGATAATGAACAAAAAACTGCTCAAATTGATCAAACAATAAAATCAATGGCTTTTGACTAACTTCAATTGCCTTCCTCAAAACTGACAGGAAATCTAACTGCTCTAACTCCTCATTGGATAAGGCTAGTTTTAACGTTTTATTTAATGCCTTTTTAGCCGTAATTAATGGCTCTTTATCGCTAAACTGAATATAAATTCCCTGCATTTGTCCCCGTTTTGTCAACTCAGGAATTAACCCTGCCTGCAAAAAAGAGGTTTTGCCACAACCCGACTCACCCCACAAAGCTCCTATCCGAAAATTGTCATCTTCCAACGAATTTAAACAACTTTTAATATCCTGATTGCGTTCCAAACGACTAAAAATCTCCACATCTCCAGGGCCAAAGGACAATAATCCCTTAATCGCAGGACGTTCGAGAGGATTTTCCTTGTTACTTACTAGGGAAGACTTCTGAAAAACTGCTACAACGACAGCTAGTACAAACAATAGCGCAACAACCCCAACCACTCCGATAAACCACTGGGAATTTTGCTCTCCAAAAAACTGGGCGATCACGGCTCTTCCCAAATAACCAAGAATTACCGCAGCTAAAACGAAAGAAATTAGTTCGATCCATTGCTTATCTCGAATCCAACCCGCTACCATCTTGACGAAACTGATAATGGTTTCAGTTGTCTTCTTTATGGACTCAATAATCCCATTCAGATCAAACGGTTGAGGAGTATCAGGCATCAGAAAAAGGCTCTCAGCAATAGATTTGCCCTAATATACCATTTTTCACCAAGTGAGGGAAAAAACCGATTTTTACGCCCTTATTCAGTCAAAGATAAATGCTTTAATATTTTAATCATTTGTTCTTCTGTGCGAGTTTGACGTTCAGATAACACCGCTAATTGATGATAATAATCGGCTTGAACTTCGTAGAAATTAGATTGTGCCGCCGCAATTCTGCCCAAATACTAATATAGCTGGGTTCGTTCTGCTCGTCGTTCTTCCCGATCCGCCGCGATCGCCTCTCGTTCGGTTGCCATTGCATCGGATAAAGCAGCAATAGATTTGGCGTTAGACTCAATTAATTGTTTCAATTGCTCATCAGTCATAATAATTATAGCGAACTATTTCATCTAGATTGATCACTTGTTTATCCTAGCATTCTTAATTTCTTGTTAAATGCGATCGCCGTCATAAATAACCTTAAAAAGCGATTTTTACGTCATTATTTATTCATTTAGAGATAAATACTTTAAAACTTTGACCCTTTGTCTTGTAGGGCAAGGCGATCATGAGATCTACAACAGTTTCATTGTATTTTGCCCTTAGCCCCAGATCACAAAGACCGATACACAAAAACGGCAAGCATGGTACATAGAGCCCCATTACCCTAGCCAGTCTTCACCCCAAACATTTAAAATCGAAACAATTCTTAACAAAGCCCCTGGTGATCCCCGAAACAGTCTAATCTAGATGCTGATTCATTTTTAACGATTTAATTTTATTCAGCCTTGCCGGGGCAGTATTATATCCCTCGTTTTAGGCATTCGCAATTTGTTAATGGGAGATAGTTGAAATCCAATGAGTGTTAAGGCAAGTGGTGGAAGCTCGTTAGCGCGGCCCCAACTCTATCAAACCGTTCCCGTATCAGCTATTACTCAAGCTGAACAACAGGATCGTTTCTTGGGTCGGTCAGAACTCAATGAGTTAACGGCTTATTTTCAATCCGGCGCGATCCGTCTGGGGATTGCAGACACGCTGACCCGTAATGCTGACTTAATTGTTTCTCGTGCTGCCAACCGTATTTTTACGGGAGGATCGCCAATGGCTTACCTAGAGAAGCCGGCTGTTACTGCCGTAGAGGGAGGACAGAGCCTACAGGAAACCATGAAGTTAGGGACTGTCACCTATGCCGACAGCAGTGGGAGTGGTAACGGCTTATTTGGTGGTTTGCGGACAGTTTTTAACAGTGCAGGCCCAACGCCTCCTGGTTTCCGTCCGATCAACATCTCCCGTTATGGCCCTAGCAATATGCAGAAGTCACTACGGGATATGTCCTGGTTTCTGCGCTATGTAACCTATGCGATCGTAGCGGGTGATCCCAGCATCATTATCGTTAATACTCGTGGATTAAAGGAAGTTATCGAGAATGCTTGCTCTATTGATGCGGCGATCGTGGCTATCCAAGAAATGCGAGCTTCCTCTCTAGACTATTTCCGTCAAGACAAAGCGGCCCTGCAAATTGTGGCGGACTATTTTGACATTTTGTTAGCGGAATTAAAAGCTCCTACCCCAGGCACCAAATTACGTCAAGGCCCCTCTGGAGACATTCAAGGTTTAGCGTTACCTCAAAGTTACTTTAACGCCGCCGAAAAACGACAAAAGTTCGTTATGAAGCCAGGGATGTCAGAAACCGAAAAATCTTCTGTGGTTAAAGCAGCCTATCGGCAAGTCTTTGAGCGGGATATCACCCGTGCTTATAGCCAATCTATTTCTGATTTGGAATCAAAGGTGAGAAATGGAGAGATTTCCACCAAGGAATTTATCCGTCGTTTAGGAAAATCGCCTCTCTACCGCAAACAATTTTATGAACCCTTTATTAACAGTCGTGCTTTAGAATTAGCTTTCCGTCACTTCCTTGGCCGTGGCCCTAGTTCTCGCGAAGAAGTTCAGAAGTATTTCTCTATTGTTTCTAGTGGTGGTCTGGGAGCCTTGGTTGATGCTCTCGTCGATTCCCAGGAATATTCGGACTATTTTGGCGAAGAAACTGTTCCCTATATTCGGGGTTTAGGGGTAGAGGCTCAGGAATGTCGTAATTGGGGGATGCAGCAAGACCTGTTTAGTTACAGTGCACCTTTCCGCAAAGTTCCTCAATTCATTACCACCTACGCACAATACGATCGCCCCTTACCGGATCAACACGTCTATGGTTCGGGCAATGATCCCCTGGAAATCCAATTTGGTGCAATCTTCCCGAAAGAAACCCGTAGTCCCAATAGTAGTCCTTCTCCCTTTGGTAAGGATACACGCCGTATCCTGATCCACCGTGGCCCGGCGGTTAATAATCAACTCAGCAATCCTGGGGCGCGAGGTGAACAACCTGGCTCCTTGGGCGCAAAAGTCTTCCGTCTCAATAACCAATTACCCGGCAGTGGCAAGAGCGGCAATATCAAGTTTGGGGAAATTTCCACTCAAGCTGTGATTGGAGCCGCCTATCGTCAAGTTTTTGGTCGGGATGTCTATGAGGGTCAACGGCTCTCGGTGGCAGAAATCCAATTGGAAAATGGTGACATTTCGGTACGTGAGTTTGTCAAACGCTTGGCTAAATCGGAATTGTTCCTGAAACTTTATTGGACTCCTTACTATGTTTGTAAGGCGATTGAATATATTCACCGTCGTCTCTTAGGTCGTCCTACCTATGGCCGTCAGGAAATGAATGCCTACTTTGATCTGGCTTCCAAAAAGGGTTTCTATGCCCTGGTTGATATCATGATCGACAGTAAAGAGTATGAAGAGGCCTTTGGGGAAGATACTGTTCCCTACGAGCGTTATCTCACTCCGGCTGGTTTACAACTGCGATCGCTGCGTCCTGGTAACATTGGTGAAGGAATCGGCACGAAGGTTGAGAAGGAAGAAACACCTCGCTTCATTGAACTGGGTCAAGTTTCCAGCCTTCGCACTGAACCTGAGATCCACTTCCGTATGAACCAAGGCGTTTCGACTCAACGTCAACAAAGCAAGGTCTTCAAACTGTTAACCAACCTGGATAAAGTGGCGGTACAAACCACTGTTCGGGCTGCTTACCGTCAGATCTTTGAGCGTGACTTGGAACCCTATATCATCCAAGCAGAATTTACGGCACTGGAAAGCAAACTCAGCAATGCGGAAATTACCGTTAAAGAGTTTATCGAAGCTTTAGGTTGCTCGGATCTCTATATCAAAGAGTTTTATGCTCCTCATCCCAATACAAAAGTCATTGAATTGGGAACTAAGCACTTCCTCGGTCGTGCTCCCCTCAATCAAAAAGAGATCCAGAAATATAACCAAATTCTGGCCAATCAAGGACTTCGGGCTTTTGTTACGGCCATGATTAATAGCATGGAGTACCTACAACTCTTTGGCGAAGATACGGTTCCCTATCGTCGCTTCCCCACTTTACCCGCCGCTAACTTCCCCAATACCGAGAAACTTTACAACAAGCTGACTAAGCAAGATAGCGAGTTAGTGGTTCCTAGTTTCAAGCCGGTTAAGACTGGGGTCTAAATGACTCTCCCCTAATTCTCTTTCCGAAAGAGGGAAAATAAATCGTCTAAGCTCGCTACGGCGGGCTTTTTCTTCTGGGGGAAGAATTTACGTTACCATAGACATTGCAGCTATTTTTTTATTGGCAGACACTGATGCAAAAACGGACTCCCTTTGATTCTTCTCATGTGATGTATAGCTCTGAAGAGTTACTTAAGGCTGCTTCTAATCGCTATCAAATTACGGTTCAAATTGCTAATCGAGCCAAACGCAACCGTTACCAAGATTTTGACAGCATGGACGATCCGATTATGAAGCCGGTGATTCGGGCGATCGTTGAAATGTGTGATGAATTAACTCAACCTGAAATTATCAGTGATTAGACTTCCGTTTATGATGCGTCGTCAATGGCAATGGGTAAAGTTGTTGGTATGGTTCTTGGCGGGATTACTGGCCATCCATTTCATCAGTTTTTCTTCTAAGGGGCTGATATCATCGGTCTTTGCCCAAAGCACTCCTCCTCAGCCATCCCCCACTATTCCACAGCCCCAGACTTCTCCGTCTAACAGTAGTCCATCTCCAGCATCCCCGATCAAACCGACATCAAGTTCAAGGGTAGAAGATATCGCTGCGATCGTTTATCAAAAACTACCCTTTCTGCCTCTCGAAAATCAGTATCGTCGTCAAGATACGGGGCAAGTTGATTCCGAACATACTTTGGTTAGTCGTTTCATTCGTTACCATCAGGATATTAAAAAAAGAGCGACTCGTTATCGATTGGATTGGAAACTAACTCTGGCAGATTATTTAGGAGAAAATGAGATTATTGTCACGGAGCGTTACCCTGGCAGTCTAACGTTACAAACCAATCCGATAGACAGTGATGTTAAGGCTATTCGTGCTCTGAATCGTCTTCAGCGTCTGGAATTAGTGAATCTATTCGCTCAAATTTATAAACCTCAGGTAGAAAAAACAACAACTGAGCAAAAACCGCAAAAACCAACCCAACCAGCAGTCGTTGATCCTAGTAAGCCTGGCTTGTCTCAGCCTGGAGACTCACAGTTGTTAAAATTCTAGGCTTTTAAAAGTGTTCATTGTCTTTGCAAAAATAATGTTAAAGACTTGTCTCGGAACAGAATTTGCAGAAAGGACAGCACTAACCAAAACATGTTTGCTAATTTCATCCATAATGCTTAACAGTGAAGTTTGAGAGTCCAGGGAATTTTTAACTTGTAAACTAGTAGTCTAAGGCGTAAGTTAAGATACTATTATTAGGCAACCGATAAAAAGATAAATATAGGTATATAGGAGAAAAAGTCATGCCCCGATTAGCCCCCAAAGAGTTAAAGTTGGAAGCAAAAGAACGAGAACATCTAGAAAAACTGATAAATCGTCATACAACAGAGCAGCAAATTGCCTTAAGGGCAAAAATAGTGCTTCTGGCAGATGAGGGAGAAAATAATCGAGAAATTGCTAGAAAAATCAAAATTTCCCCGCCGCAAGCGGACGGGGTATGGAAGATGTTTTGCTCGCAAACCGACGGTTTCCATTGCAACTTTAAATTTTTCGCTGCAAGCAGCGGGGAATTAACCCAAGAAAGATTAAAAATCAGCCGAAAAATGGCAAGTCAATGGAGAGAAAGATGGATAGCAGGACAGAAAAGTGAAATAGAAATAACAGAAAGAATCAAAGATGCTGAACGTAGTGGAGCACCCGCCAAGTTTAAACGCGAACAAATCTTGAAGTTGTTCAAATTAGCCTGTGATGACCCAAAGAATTATGAGCGTCCGATAAGTCACTGGACAGGACGAGAATTAGCCGAGGAATTAGTAAAGCAAGGAATAGTGGAAAGTATATCTCCTCGACAGGTAGGAAGATTATGGGAAGAAGCAGATATTAAACCCCATCAGTCAGGATACTGGCTGAATCCCCCCCCTGACCCAAATTTTGGGGAAAAAGTGAATGATATCTGCCAAGCCTATGAGAGTGCAATTTTAGGAGAGGAAAAGGGGGAACTGGTATCGTCTGATCAAAGTTGGAAAAAGTTATGGTGTAAGGCTTTGAGAAAATAGAAAAATAGTTTAAGACTAGACATCGGCTCGTTTTTATTATACTATTATTATTGTCATTATATCAAAGAAGAAGGAAACAGAAAAAAATGTCAATATTAAAGAAAAGCTCTATGGAAATCCTGAATGATGTTGGCTTGTGCCAAGAGAAAGAGGATGCCTTATTCAAGAAAAACTGTCCTCATTGCTATAGTGAAAACGTAAAAATACATTCTCATTATCAAACGAAAGGTAACGGGGAACGTAAAATGTTCATTTGTCAAGAATGTAGTTCTTGTTTTGCTGAGACTTATGGTAGCGTAATCGCTGGCTTAGAAACCCCATTAAGTGAAATTGTAAAAGTATTAAAAGCCAGAATGGAAGGAATAGGATTAAATGCAGCAGCCCGAGTATTTGGCTACGCGAAAACAACAATATTGAATTGGGAAAAGAAATTATCAGGATTACAAGAGACATTATTTTTATACGCCTTAGTGAATGAATTTTTTAAATTAGTAATAGAAGAAGATGAACTATACACAAAAGTTGGAAAAAATAAAGAAGCAAGTGCCTCTGAGGGGTGGACAATCGTGCTCATGGACAGGGCTAGCCGCTTTATTTGGCATTTAAAATGTGGTCGAAAAGAGCAGAAATTATTTCTAGAAGCAATGATGACGGTAGCGGAATTATTTGAAAGGAGTGCAGAATCTCTCCAGTTATTTACAGATGGAGAAAAGCGATATAGTCAACTGCTATTTAATATTTGTCACGAAGTATTAAGGACTGGAAAGCGAGGTCGTCCCACCAAAGTATTACCGAAGGGTCTTGTAGTAAGACTAAAAAATAAGAGTAGTAAACGTCGAGATTCTGAGGGTAAACTAAAGAAAGTAGAAACTCCGAAACCAGAACATCCAGAGACAACAGAAAAACCAGCAGAAAAGGACGTCCATGCCAACCACGTTGAGGCCTTTAATAGTGCTATCCGACGCTATTTAGCCGCCTTTCGTCGTCGTACAAATACTTATGCTAAATCTGTTGTGGGATTACAGCGAGTACTAGATATTTTCTGGATGGTTCATAACTTTGTTCGCAGCCATTTTACGACTAGAGAAGTTCCTGCTGTAGCTCTCGGTATAATTGAAAAAGGGTTAACTTGGGAGGACTTACTCCAAATTCGCCTGATTTTTTGAACCTCTCGTATTGCAACGTTTGTAGCTTCTAGCTAGGGCTTGCTGAAAAAAGCTGAAACCTTTACGGAGAAAAATAGTAGGCGAATTAAGAACCGCTAGAATGCACGAAAATAGGGTAGAATGCCTCAAAACCATTGCATTAAGAAGAGAGAAAGCAGATGTACCGAAAGCAACAGTACTCAATTGAAACACCAGAAAACTTGAAAAATCTGTTCGGCGGGCAGTTAGACGAAGAAAATCGTTGGATAGAAATGTCAAAAATGGTTCCCTGGGAAGAATATGAGGAAGAATATGCAAAAAACTTCACAGAAAAAAAAGGAGCCCCAGCCAAATCATTTAGAATGGCATTAGGAGCATTAATTATCAAAGAAATTTCAGGAAAAAGTGACAGAGAAACAGTAGAACAAATAAAAGAGAACCCTTATTTACAGTACTTTATAGGAATGGAAAGCTATAGTAGCAAAGAAGCATTTAGTGCGTCAATGATGGTTCATTTTCGTAAAAAAATAGGAATGGAATTAATAAATAAAATTAATAAAGAAATAGAAAAAAAAGCGACGGGTGTAGCGTCAGAAAAAAAAGAAAATGAAGGAAAGTTATTGTTAGATGCGACTTGTACACCAGCAGATATAAAATATCCAACGGATATAGGAATATTGAATGATGCCAGAGAAAAAACAGAAAAAATAATAGATAAGCTGTATGAAGAAATAAAAGAGAAAAGGAAAGAAAAGCCGAGGACTTATAGGGAAGTGGCAAGAAAAGAGTACTTAGCCATAGCAAAAAAACGTCGTGTGTCAAAAAAAGAAAGAAGAAAAGGAACAAAAAAACAACTAGGATATATAAAAAGAAACTTGTCTGATATAGAAAAAATGATAGAAGAGGGAGCAAAGTTAGAAAAACTAACGAAAAAAGAGCAAGAAGAGCTTGTAACGATAGGAAAAGTGTATGAGCAACAGTTAGAAATGTATGAAAAAAAGACAAATAAAGTAGAAAACAGAATTGTGAGTGTAAGCCAACCTCACGTGCGTCCAATAGTGCGTGGAAAAGCGGGAAAAGCAGTAGAGTTTGGAGCTAAAATATCGGCAAGTAATGTGAATGGCTTTGTCTTCTTAGACAAATTAAGTTGGGATAATTACAACGAATCGGGAGATTTACAAGCGCGAATAGAAGAATATAAAAGGGAAACAGGATGTTATCCGGAATCGGTTCATGTGGATAAAATCTATCGAACAAAAGCGAATCGAGCTTATTGTAAAGAAAGGGATATAAGAATGAGTGGTCCCCGATTGGGAAGACCGCCGAAAGAGGTGAGCAAAGAAAAAAAGAAAGAGGCACGCTCAGATGAAAGAGTGCGTAATGCCATTGAGGGTAAATTCGGACAGGGAAAGAGGAAATTTAGTCTTGGTCGAGTGATGGCCAAACTACCTGAGACCTCGGAAACGGTAATTGCGATGAATTTTTTGGTAATGAATCTTTCTACTCTACTTCAGAAGACAAAAAGTAAAAAGTTGTAGAGTCGTTTTTCTTGTGAAAAATGGTGTTAATTTTCCTCTCTTTTGTGAGGAGTAATTTGTGTTGACCTTTTTAGACAGAAAGGAACAATAGATTAAACAAAATCTGTATTTTGATTTGTTTCCATAAGGATAAGTTATCTATGCTTTTTCAGTCCATACTTCCCTAACCCACATTTCTTTCGTTTTTTGACTTTTTCAGCAAGCCCTAATTATGGTAACGAACAGTTCTTATATTACGGGAACTCAGGTTTGTGAACTCCTAGAAAAGATAGCAGAATTAGGACTATTAATACCGATTACGTTGGTATTAGACAATGCTCGTTATCAAAAATGCCGAATTGTGCAGGAGTTGGCAGAATCATTAGGAATAGAGTTACTGTACTTACCTCCTTATTCTCCTAACTTGAATTTAATTGAAAGACTGTGGAAGTTTGTGAAAAAGAAGTGTTTATACGCAAAATATTATGAAGATTTTACGCAGTTTTCTGCAGCAATTTCAGGATGTCTTGAAGATGCTAACGTAAAATATAAGGAGGAGCTTGATTCTTTGCTCACCTTACGATTTCAACGCTTTGATAAATCTCAGATTATGAACGTTTGAAGTATACCAATCATTTTCTCACCCCTCACATCGTTCTTGATGTCTGTCGTGCTGGACGGACTCGTTGGCGTACTGAGAACGAGAATCACAATATTCTCAAAAATCGAGGCTATCACTTAGAGCATAATTTTGGGCATGGTAAACAACACCTCGCCTCTGTTTTGCTTACCCTGAATTTGCTGGCTTTTCTCTTGCACACGGTTTTAGGTTTGGTTGATGAACGTTACCAGAGAATTCGCGTCCAACACGGCACTCGTAAGGGATTCTTTCAAGATATTCTCTCTTTGACCAAATATCTGTTCTTTGAAAGCTGGGGCACTGGTATCGTCTAGCTAGAAGCTATAAACGTTGCAATACAAGAGGTTCAACAAATCAGGCGAATTTGGAGTAAGTCCTCCCAAGTTAACCCTTTTTGAATTATACCGAGAGCTACCGCAGGAACTTTTTTCGTCGTAAAATGGCTGCGAACAAAGTTATGAACCATCCAGAAAATATCTAGCACTCGCTGTAATCCCACAACAGATTTAGCATAAGTATTTGTTCGACGACGAAAGGCGGCTAAATAGCGTCGTAGAGAACTATTAAATGCCTCAACGTGGTTGGCATGAACATCCTTGTCTTCTGGTTTTTCTGTTGTCTCAGGATGTTCAGTTTTCGGAGTTTCTACTTTCTCTAGTTTACCCTCAGAATCTCGACGTTTACTACTCTTATTTTTTAATCTTACCACCATACCCTTCGGTAATACTTTGGTGGGACGACCTCGCTTCCCAGTCCTTAATACTTCGTGACAAATATTAAATAGCAGTTGACTATATCGCTTTTCTCCATCTGTAAATAACTGGAGAGATTCTGCACTCCTTTCAAATAATTCCGCTACCGTCATCATTGCTTCTAGAAATAATTTCTGCTCTTTTTTACCACATTTTAAATACCAAATAAAGCGGCTAGCCCTGTCCATGAGCACGATTGTCCACCCCTCAGAGGCACTTGCTTCTTTATTTTTTCCAACTTTTGTGTATAGTTCATCCCCTTCTATTACTAATTTAACAAATTCATTCACTAAGGCGTATAAAAATAATGTCTCTTGTAATCCTGATAATTTCTTTTCCCAATTCAATATTGTTGTTTTTGCGTAGCCGAATACTCGGGCTGCTGCATTTAATCCTATTCCTTCCATTCTGGCTTTTAATACTTTTACAATTTCACTTAATGGGGTTTCTAAGCCAGCGATTACGCTACCATAAGTCTCAGCAAAACAAGAACCACATTCTTGACAGATGAACATTTTACGTTCCCCGTTACCTTTCGTTTGGTAATGAGAATGTATTTTTACTTTTTCACTATAGCAATGAGGGCAGTTTTTCTGAAATAAGGCTTCCTCTTTCTCTTGAGGTAAGCCAATATCACTTAGGAGGTCAATTGAGCTTTTATTCAATGTTGACATTGCTTTCCGTTTTCCCTTTCTTTAATATAATGACAATAATAATAGTATAACAAAAACGGGAATATGTCCAGTCGTAAGTTATTTTCTATTTTCTCAAACTCTTACACCATAACTTTTTCTAGCTTTGATCACACGATACCAGTACCGGCATCATCTTTTAGATTTTATTCTTGACGACTCAGTTTCTCTCGCTGTCTCGAATTCTTCCTAGTTGATTAATTGGCAATTTTCATAGCAAAACCCTTGCCAGTAAATACATCGAGCCTTTTGTATCTTTGACTACATTCTGAATTTGGAATTGCTGGTTTTTGAGGATACCTGTTTTGCCAATAATGGGGTTGATGTTATGATTATCCTTGCTTCTTTTTCTAAGGGGCAATACGTTTTTCCTCCTACTGAACGCTGATATACATGACGATTCACTATAACCTCACCATAAGGTGTTTGATATTCTTTCGGTTGCTCTTCCTTACTCTTCCAGATTTCTTCACCGATTTTTAAGGGTGAACCATCTGTATCTAAATATTTCAAGGCTTCTTTGCTGGCGATGCAACCTACTTCGTTTAAGCCTTTTTGAATATTTATTTCTGTATCCAACATTGAACGACTGAGTTCTAATGTTAGTTCTATTTTTATCTTTGAACCCTCTACATTAATTAGGGCTTGCTGAAAAAGTCAAAAAACGAAAGAAATGTGGGTTAGGGAAGTATGGACTGAAAAAGCATAGATAACTTATCCTTATGGAAACAAATCAAAATACAGATTTTGTTTAATCTATTGTTCCTTTCTGTCTAAAAAGGTCAACACAAATCACTCCTCACAAAAGAGAGGAAAATTAACACCATTTTTCACAAGAAAAACGACTCTACAACTTTTTACTTTTTGTCTTCTGAAGTAGAGTAGAAAGATTCATTACCAAAAAGTTCATCGCAATTACCGTTTCCGAGGTCTCAGGTAGTTTGGCCATCACTCGACCAAGACTAAATTTCCTCTTTCCCTGTCCGAATTTACCCTCAATGGCATTACGCACTCTTTCATCTGAGCGTGCCTCTTTCTTTTTTTCTTTGCTCACCTCTTTCGGCGGTCTTCCCAATCGGGGACCACTCATTCTTATATCCCTTTCTTTACAATAAGCTCGATTCGCTTTTGTTCGATAGATTTTATCCACATGAACCGATTCCGGATAACATCCTGTTTCCCTTTTATATTCTTCTATTCGCGCTTGTAAATCTCCCGATTCGTTGTAATTATCCCAACTTAATTTGTCTAAGAAGACAAAGCCATTCACATTACTTGCCGATATTTTAGCTCCAAACTCTACTGCTTTTCCCGCTTTTCCACGCACTATTGGACGCACGTGAGGTTGGCTTACACTCACAATTCTGTTTTCTACTTTATTTGTCTTTTTTTCATACATTTCTAACTGTTGCTCATACACTTTTCCTATCGTTACAAGCTCTTCTTGCTCTTTTTTCGTTAGTTTTTCTAACTTTGCTCCCTCTTCTATCATTTTTTCTATATCAGACAAGTTTCTTTTTATATATCCTAGTTGTTTTTTTGTTCCTTTTCTTCTTTCTTTTTTTGACACACGACGTTTTTTTGCTATGGCTAAGTACTCTTTTCTTGCCACTTCCCTATAAGTCCTCGGCTTTTCTTTCCTTTTCTCTTTTATTTCTTCATACAGCTTATCTATTATTTTTTCTGTTTTTTCTCTGGCATCATTCAATATTCCTATATCCGTTGGATATTTTATATCTGCTGGTGTACAAGTCGCATCTAACAATAACTTTCCTTCATTTTCTTTTTTTTCTGACGCTACACCCGTCGCTTTTTTTTCTATTTCTTTATTAATTTTATTTATTAATTCCATTCCTATTTTTTTACGAAAATGAACCATCATTGACGCATTAAATGCTTCTTTGCTACTATAGCTTTCCATTCCTATAAAGTACTGTAAATAAGGGTTCTCTTTTATTTGTTCTACTGTTTCTCTGTCACTTTTTCCTGAAATTTCTTTGATAATTAATGCTCCTAATGCCATTCTAAATGATTTGGCTGGGGCTCCTTTTTTTTCTGTGAAGTTTTTTGCATATTCTTCCTCATATTCTTCCCAGGGAATCATTTTTGACATTTCTATCCAACGATTTTCTTCGTCTAACTGCCCGCCGAACAGATTTTTCAAGTTTTCTGGTGTTTCAATTGAGTACTGTTGCTTTCGGTACATCTGCTTTCTCTCTTCTTAATGCAATGGTTTTGAGGCATTCTACCCTATTTTCGTGCATTCTAGCGGTTCTTAATTCGCCTACTATTTTTCTCCGTAAAGGTTTCAGCTTTTTTCAGCAAGCCCTAATTAGTTTTGCTGTCATCATTGTTTCCTTTTTGTCACTTTTCATCTCATGTTAACACTTTTTTCTCCCTTCATCAAATAAAGGTCACGCCCTCCTCTGCCATCTCCTATCCTTGCCCATGCCTCATACAGGTCACTTTCACGGTCTCCTTATGCGTCACCATCCCCGCTCCCCCCGCACTTAGATAGTTCTGGCTCTTGGTTGCTGATACTAGCCATTTGTTGGATTCCTTTTCCTCTATTGGTAGTTTCTGGTAGTTTCTTTCCTTCTTACTGGGGCGCGATTCTTCACGATTCCACAATTGTACCGAACTTATTCCCAAGGGAAAGCCATTTTTGCTATTTAGTACTAATGTGGGATGCAGAAAAAAGCCTATGTCTCGGTTATTTCCCACTACTCCCTGCCCTTCTGCCTTCAGTCGTCCTCTGTGTGCCTCCAAGTTAATTTCACTCGTATCATTTGCTGCTAATACGTGTAAGCCTTCTACTTGCTGCTCACAATGCTCCGATAAGCTTTGTATTAGCTCTGATACTGTCACCTTGTCATTCTCCAAAAAGCGGTAGTAACCTACTTGCTCGGCACGGTTTTTGCTCATTTGACGGATGTTTACCGATTGCTTCCGTAACATTGCCTCATACAATTCCGCCCCCTTTTTACTAAGCGTGGGTCTCCAAATGCTTTTCCTTTTGCCTGTTCCGCGTCAATGAGTATCGGGTTGGTCATTTTTCAGTCCTCTTTTTAGTGGTTTTTCCCTTTTTCTAGTTTACACTCGACTTGTGTGTACACAGTAGCCAACTTTGGGGGGTGCGTTTTGAACAGGGGATATTTTTATTGGAAAGCCAATATTTTGAGCCAGTAGAACCGGCAATTGACCTGGCCGAAGACATCCCCAAAACGGACTAAACCTTAAGGTTGGGTGGAAACGGTTGGTGCGTTCGGAGTTGCCTTCGTGCCTGATTTTGAGGCTGAGTGATTCAATGTACCTAGGGCCATTTTTTTGATAGTGTCCTTATATTGAACCGGCGCAAGCAGAAGGGCTTGTTGGAATAGGGGTTCGGCTGCTTCTTTTTGACCACTTTGATCTAACACTAGGGCCTTGGACAAAATTGGGCGAAAATCTTCTGAATTAATCTGGCTGGCGGTATCGTAGAGGGCGATCGCGTCGTCAAATCGCTTTTGTTGGAGATAAATTTCGCCTAACAGTAGTTGCAAAGAGGTGAGTTGGGCCGCCGTCTGTTCGCTAGGATCGTTGGCCTTGACTTTAATGGCTTGGGTAATAGCATTTTGGATCGTGAGAATTGCCTCTTGGGACTTGTTCTGAACCAAAAATAGATCACTCAGGCCTTTGAGCGTCCGAATATCAAAGGGTTTATTTTGCAACAGATTACGGTAAATATTGGCGGCTCCTTCATCGTCTTGAAGTTGCTGCTTAGTTTGGGCTAACAACAAGGTGTATTCCACTTGATCGGGTTGGAGTTGGGCTAATTGTTCCAGGGGCGTGATCGCGGCGGTTAGATCCCCCTGTTGTAAACGAGTATCCAGTAATCCTTGCCAAGCATTGACATTATCCGGTTCTCGCTCTAACACCAATTGATAACCCAAAGCTTGGCTTTCTAAACGGCGACTCAATTCCTCCGATGAACTCCCCCCTAAAGACTGAGCTTGATTTTGCTGCCAGATGCTCGTTGCTAGGGGCAAGATCGAAAAAAGAATTAAAGCTGCAATCATGAGAATTAAGACCCCATAGACCCAGCGACTCCGCTTAGACTCAGAAACTTTCATAATCTTGGTACTAAAAAATACTGACATCACCGTCAGAAGATGATGTTTCTTGTTCTTTTTAGCATACAGCTATCGTTGTCTGAATCATTCTCCCTAAGTTCTATGTTTTCCTATCTGATTAAACGTATTCTCATTTCCTTGGCAACCTTGTTAGGGATTAGCCTCGTTATTTTTACGATTTTAACCCTTGCACCGGGTAATCCTCTGGGGGAATTAGCCACTAACCCGAATTTGACGGAAGCAGTACGAGAAAACCTGCGGCGTAGTCTTGGTCTAGATCAACCGTTACCGATTCGTTATTTTAAATGGTTAACGTCACTGCTACAGGGTGATTTAGGTTATTCCTTTACTAGTCGTAGTCCGGTGAGCGAGTTAATTGGCCAACGTTTACCGACAACGCTTTGGGTGGTTGGCTCGGCCTATGTGCTGAGTGTGGCGATCGCCGTTCCCTGTGGCATTATTGGGGCGTTAAAACGCTATAGTTGGCTGGAGCAACTTCTAACTACTGCGAGTTTAATTGGCTTTTCCTTACCCACTTTTCTGACAGGATTAGTATTGATTTTACTGTTTAGCGTGCAATTACATTGGTTTCCCTTTATTTATGAAAGCACCCTAGAAGTAAATGATCTGAATAGTTTAGGGCAACAAATTCAGCAATCTTTTTTGCCGATTCTAGTCCTAACCCTTTATCAATGTGCTGTCTTAATGCGGTTTGTCCGTTCTGCTGTTTTAGAAGAATTACCCCAGGATTATATTCGGACGGCCTATGCTAAGGGGCTAGGCTCCTGGGGGGTGATTAAAAATCATTTATTACGTAATGCCTTGATTCCCGTTGTTACCCTGATTGCCTTGGATATTCCGACAATTTTTACCGGAGCATTAGTCACAGAACAGGTTTTTCGAGTTCCTGGCATTGGAGCGTTAATGATTGAATCCATCTATCGCAGTGACACGCCGGTAGTGATGGCTGTAACTTTTATCTATGCGGTTTTAATTGTTCTATTTAGCATTTTGGCAGATGTGGCCTATGTTTTGTTAGACCCCAGAGTAACCTTATAACAAGGGTAGTTCACTTAGGGAAAGTCGGTTTTGGCCATCCTTCTTCAACCCGTATTCCGCATTCCGGCCGCAATACCATTAATTGTCAACAATGCTCCTCGCAATAGTTCTTCCTTGGAATAGCGACGGTAACGTACCCCACTGGATTCCGCTTCCTGGGTCACTAACCGTAACCGTTTCAGTAAAGAAATTTGCAAAAATCCTAACGGTACAATAGTGCGATTGCGTAACTGCACCGATCCCTGAAGACTGCGATCGCCGTCCAGCAGATTTTGATGGCCCGTAATTTGTAAAATTAACTGACAAGTCAGATGATACTCTTCGGCAATACGTTGAAATAAACGTTCAAAGCGTTCGAGATCCTCGGCGGGCGAGAGTTCCTTAACATAGTGATGGGCAATGACCAAATCCACCTTAGAAAGGGTCATCTCCACCTTGGAAATCACCATATTAAAGAAAGGCCATTTGATATAGAAATAGCGCAACAATTTAAGATTTTTAACCGGATCTTGATCGATAAAGTTTTTAATCGCCGTACCGACTCCATACCAAGCCGGTAACAGAAAACGACTCTGTGTCCAACTAAAGACCCAGGGAATGGCTCGCAAAGTACTGAGGTCTCGTTTACCACTCTTACGACGGGCCGGACGAGAACTAATTTGTAATTCGCTAATTTCGGGAATGGGCGTAACGGACATGAAGAAATCCACAAAATCTGGCTCTTCATAAATTAAACCGCGATAAATTTGACGAGAAGAAGCCGATAATTCTTCCATAATGCGGTTCCAAGGCTCAATATAGTCAAAACCACTTTTCAGTAAACTGGCTTGAATGACCGCCGTCGTGAGGGTTTCCAAATTATAGAGAGCCAG
Organism: Woronichinia naegeliana WA131; assembly: GCA_025370055.1. NCBI lineage: Bacteria > Bacillati > Cyanobacteriota > Cyanophyceae > Synechococcales > Coelosphaeriaceae > Woronichinia > Woronichinia naegeliana. Next base: position 6,707,112 of record CP073041.1, read on the forward strand.
TTCCGGCAGGGAATATTTAGAGGCAAGGACTTCCCCCTGTTCGGTAATCTTAATACGACCATTGACGGTTCCAGCCGGTTGAGCCAAAATTGCTTTGTAGGCTGGGCCACCGCCTCGACCGACCGATCCGCCTCGACCATGAAAGAGCCTTAGCAAAATACCATAGTCTTGAGAGACAGCCTGGAGAGCTTTTTGGGCCTTATGAATTTCCCAGTTACTACTTAAAAAGCCCGAATCTTTATTGCTATCGGAATACCCCACCATGATTTCCTGGAGATGACTCGGTTGCAGAACGACATCATTCCCAAAGGAGTTCGCGGGTGCCAAGTTGGCCTGATATTCTGCAAACACTTTATAACTGCCCGCCAGAGCCGCCCGATAGCAGGGTAGCTCATATAGCGTTGCCATGACTTCAGGAGCATGTTTGAGATCTTCTACGGTTTCAAAGAGAGGAACAATCCGTAGGGAATTGGCACTAGTGGCCGGATCATAAAGCCCCGCTTCCTTGGCTAACAGTAAAACTTCTAGTACGTCACTGGCATCATTGGTCATACTAATGATGTAGGTATGGCAAATCTCAATGCCAAATTCCTGTTGTAAGTGACGTAGAGTTCGTAGGGTTTCAACGGTTTCACAGGTGCGTTCAGAAAAAGGCATTTCCTGGGGAATGAGGGGCCGTCGGGTTTGTAATTCCATTTCTAGCCAATTAATTTTGTCCTGCTCTGACATTTGTTCATAGGGACAGGCCAACACTCCCATGTAGGAGCCTATTTCCGCGATCGCCTCAGCATGACGAGAGGATTCTTGGCGAAAATCCAACTGGGCCAGATTAAAACTATAAACTTCCACCTGGGTAATCAAATTTTCCAGTTCTAAACAACTTAAACCCGTTTCCCCTAGATTGCGCTGAATCATTTGCAGATCTTCTAAAAAGACTTGCCCAGAGGCATAGTGGGGTTGATTGGTGATTTTGGCAACAATCTGACGTTCATCGGGATTGCCCAGACGTTTATTGCGATGCAGGGTATTTTCTAAACGGCGTTGCACATAGGCCAACTTCATACGATAGGGTTCCTGACGATAGCGCAGCGAAACCTCGTCATAGACTTCCGGTAATTGGATGCGATCGCGTTCTAGAGAATCAAGAAGTTCCTGGGAAACCTTACTCCAATGAATAGAAGGGCTAAGTACTGCTGTCAGTTCACCAATGGAATGTAAATATTTTTTAATGACTAGATTGCGTTGATAACAGGCCGTTTGCCAGGTCACTTCCGGTGTGACAAAAGGGTTGCCATCGCGATCGCCCCCTACCCATGTACCAAAATAACAGAAACTTGCTTTTGGTGCTCGTAACCAGGGAAAGTTATCGCGAATTGCCTGTCCCAATCGTTTGGAGAGTTCAGGGATAGCCGTAAATAATACTTCATCAAAATAGTGGAGCGAATAATCCACTTCATCCAACACCGTTGGCTTAAATTGATGTAGCTCATCGGTTCGCCACCAGAAACGAATTTCCTCGGTTAACTGTTCAATCACAGCTTTGGTTTCCCAGGTGTTGAGCCAATCAGAGGTCGAGAAAGTGCTCTGGAGTTGATCCAATTTACGCAAGACGCGATCAATACGACGTTGTTTGCGGCGAATGGTATGACGAACAATCTCCGTGGGGTGAGCGGTGATCACGAGTCGAATATCTAGTTGATCAACCAAACGTTGAATTTGTTGCGGCGGAACATTCAGGTATTTCAGTTCAGCAAATAACCAATGAAAGGTTCCCACCTGCATCGAACTGGCATCTTCTCCCTCTCCCTTTTTGGTAAAACCGAGATCCCGATAAGGTATAACCCGTTCTTCGTTGCCGGCTTCCTCGGCAAAGGAAAGTTGCTGGGTCGCCTCCCAACGATTGCGTTCCTGTTCTCGTTTCTCGTAATGCTGTTCAACAATATTAATTAATTGAAAATAAAGCGCGAAGGCTCTGGCGGCTCGAATGGCATCATCTAGTTCCAACTTCTCAATCCGCTCTGTCACTTCCTCTAAAAGATTTTCAGCTTTGCCTAGATCTTGCTCCTCCGGCGATCGCCAGGAACGTAGCTCATTGAGCAGATCGACTAATTCTTGACCACATTCACTTTGTAAAACCTTTTCCCAGAGAGTTTCGACCAGGGAAAGACGATGGTAGAGGACTAATTCTTCCGGTGCCGGTGAGGCGGTGACAGGAGTATCCACAGTAACAGGATTGAGATTCATAGAAATAGAGGAAGACTGCATTACCGGACTCATAGAAACCTCAAAGTCTATCAACAAAAGCAGAATGATCAAGACAGCAACACTAGTCTAAGCTAAGACACAGGAAAATTACACTAGTTGAGTCGGTTTTTCCAAGACTATCCCAAAAGTGAAGTGAGTTTCTTTAATCTTTGATACTGTTTAAGATATCTGACAGCTTAGAGGGATGATAACCACAACCAGCCAGCCTCTATCCAAAAAACAGAGACGCTAGAAAACAAAGGGCTATCCAGGCTATTCTATCGGTTCTGGCTATTGAGTTCGGTATCAGGTCTTGCAAACATCAGGAAATGTTGATATTCCGAGCCGTCTAAATCCTGCCCGCATATTTACAGTGCTCCTGCCGCCGTTTTGTCCAACACTCCCCCTAGATGGGTGGTTAAATTGATGGCTTGCAGAATCGGGGTACTATCAAGCCCTTGGGGATAATCAATCACACTCACGCCACCATTGCCCTGTTTAATATTCCAGAAATTAGCGGGGGTTAAACCCAGTAGATAACACAAAATGACTTTGTTAATGGCATCATGGGCAACCACAATGCCAATGGTCTGTTCCTGATGCTGGCTATAGTAGCTAACTCGCTCTTCCCAACAGGCAATCGCCCGATCCCAGACCTGTTGTAGGTTTTCGCCTTCAGGCATTTGCACCGTTTCAGGGGCATTTTTCCACTGTTCCAAGAGACCCGGAAAATCGGCTTCAATTTCGCTTTCTAATTTGCCTTCCCACAGTCCATGACAAATTTCCGTGAGCGGTTCCTGTAAATCGAGGCTGACATTAGGATGATATTGGAGAATAATCTCGGCAGTTTCCTTGGGCCGTAGCATGGGGCTACTAATTCCTGTATTGATAATCACTTCCTTGAGAAAGTCGGCTGCCTTTTGGGCCTGACCTCGGCCATTGTCATTGAGAGGAATATCCCGAATTCCTTGAAAACGAGATTCTCGATTCCATTGGGTTTCACCGTGACGAATGAGCAGAAAACGCAAACGGTTTTGGCTGGAGCGAGGTAGCGGTAAGGGAATGTCAAGATGGGAAGTCTGATTTAAGGATTCGAGTTGAACGGGATCACCCCATTGGTTGGTGAAGTTTAGAACATTAATATTGCAATTGGACTGTTGAATGCGGTGGTAGTGGGAAGGGGGAGCAGCGATCGCCGACATAATTAGACAGCGATTAATACCGTTATGGGCCACAATGACAACGGTTTTGCCTTCGTATTGGGGAAGTAGGGTTTGCCAAAAAGCCTGGGCTTGTTCGTAGAGGGACAGTACGGGAAAAAATTCGGTTTGACCATCGGGTCGGAGCATTTTTAATGCCTGGGGCCGCTCATGCCAGCAATGGTACTCTTCAGGATATTGGGCTAATACGTCTTCTTTAACCCAATTTTCCCAGAGGGGGAGATCAATTTCGAGCAAATCCTCGGTGGGAAAAAGCGGTGGTGGATTATCAAAACTGGCTTGAATAATGTCAGCAGTGCTCTTAGCCCGTTTTAGGGGGCTGCAATAGATGGCATCGATGGGTAATTGGCTGAGAACTTGCCCCACTCGTTGAGCATCGGCTTTGCCTTTCTCTGTTAAGACCGACTCGTCACTGCGGCCTTGAATACGCTTTTGGGCGTTGTAACTGCTCTGTCCATGCCGAACAATAATCACGCGAGTAGCCAATCGCTTTTGCCTCCCCAGCAGAATTTTTTGCTCCGTTCATTGTGGCATTGTTGGGAAGCTCATGCAATACGCTCTGATTTTGATGCTCTTGAGGCGCGATCTCGCTTGTTTTAATCGGGGAATGCGAAAATTGTTTTAGAATGAGGGCATTGTTCCAGAAACAGGCGATTGGTGGTGATGGGCTTTTATGTCTGAAGAATTGATGACGGAAATTTATAATGTCTTTGATCCCTTTGATCCACCTCCAAAAGCGGCCTACGTTAACTGTGAGGAGGTGCGGGGACGTTGGGATGTGTTGCGCGAGTTAGGGCGAAAAATTACTCGTAGCAAGGGTACAACCTGTCAGCTTTATACGGGGCATCGCGGAGTAGGTAAATCAACGGAATTGTTGAAACTAAAGAAGTGGCTCATTTCTCAGAATTATTTTGTGGTTTATTTTGCGGCGAATGATGAGGATATTGATCCAGGCGATACGAAATATATTGATATCTTATTGGCATGTACTAAACATTTAATTCAAGAGATTAAATTAGCAGATGAAAATCCCCTGAAAGGTTTAACGGATTGGTTAGAGAAACGCTCAGAAAGTCTGAAGGATTTGTTATTAACACCCTTAACTTTGGATGGGTTAAGTTTGGAACAAAAAGTTAGTGAATTTACCAAGATTACCGCAACTCTCAAGACTCAACCCGATAATCGTCAAGAGATCCGCGATAAAATCAGCCAGAATGCTCCAACTCTTTTGCAAGCATTAAATGAATTTATTGCAGTAGCGAAAAAATCATTGCCTGATAATCGTAAGGATTTGGTTTTAATCGTTGATAACCTGGATCGAATTTCTGAAAAGAAAACTGCCGCCGATGATCCAAGTAATTATGATGAGATTTTTCTTAAACACCATGAACAATTGCGGGGCTTAGATTGCCATCTCATTTATACCGTTCCGATTTCGATTGTTTATTCAGAACGTTGCACAGAATTACAAAATAATTTTGATGAAACTTCTGTTTTGCCGATGGTGATGTTACGAAATAAAGATGACAGTATTAATGAAAAAGGACTTGAGAAATTTCGAGCAATGATCATCAAGCGTATTGAGGAAGTGACTTTAAAAGATCAGCCTCATATTGGTCAGGATTTAGCTCAAGATCTAGACAGCAAGGTTTTTGTTTCTCCAGAAGTATTAGATCATCTCTGTTTGATGAGTGGGGGTCATCTTCGTTTATTGATGAAAATGATTCGGAAGGCGATCGACTGGACAGATGATTTACCAATTACAAAACAGGCGGTTAATATTGCGATTGAAGAAGCAAAAAACGATTATCGTAATACAATTTTTGATGCACAGTGGGCTTTATTACAAGACGTTGCGGCGACTAAACAAATCCTCAATAATAAAAGCGATCACCAATATCAGCGTTTATTAGCAAGTCGTTGTATTTTGCAATATCGCTATTACGATGAAAATGATAAATTGCAACTTTGGTATGATGTACATCCTTTAGTAAAAGATCTAGAAAAATTTTCTTCATAGGCAATGGTTAATATTCTAAACACTGACATTTCTGAACGAACTACGACAGAGGGATATCAAGCTTTTGTCAGATCGTTGCGGCGACACAAGGGTTTTGGTTTATTGTTTGTGGAATCTACGCCTGTGGGAGGTTTTGATCTAATCAAAAAAGTTTCATTTGATTTACAGCAAAAGAAAATAAATGTTTTGGTACTAAGCAAAGCAATTAATAACTTGATTAAACTAATTGAAGTTTTTCCTGGGCAAGAGAATCTCAATATTTTATTTATTGTCGGCTTAGAAAAATCATTAGTGGAATATATTCGCCCTGGTTATGGTGGGAAAGGGGATTATTATAATTTAGATACTATTCCTCCGATTTTAAGTCATTTAAACTGGCAACGGGAAAATTTTCGAGATCGATTTCGGCATTTGTGTTTTGTGTTTATCTTGCCCAAGTATGCGATCAAATATATTTCACTCCGTGCACCTGATTTTTTTGATTGGGGTTCAGGAAAAATTCAAATTGCAACAGAACGAGATTTAGTTGAGCAGGAAGTTTTTCGTTTAGCTTGGCTAGATTCTGGTTTTGAAACCTATCAAAATTGGACATTTCAACAACGCCTAGAAAGACTTGCAGAAATCCATACTTATCTCCAAGAAAATCTTGATCCTAACGAAAAATTTGATCTTTATTTTGAACAGGCTTTAATTCTTTCTACAAATGGTGATTATGAAGAAGCGATCGCCTCCTATGATCAAGCCTTGAAATTTAAGCCTGATTACCATGAAGCTTGGAACAACCGAGGAGTTGCGTTAGCTGATTTAGGCAGAATAGAAGAAGCGATCGCCTCCTATGATCAAGCCTTGAAATTTAAGCCTGATTACCATGAAGCTTGGAACAACCGAGGAGTTGCGTTAGCTGATTTAGGCAGAATAGAAGAAGCGATCGCCTCCTATAATCAAGCCTTGAAATTTAAGCCTGATTACCATGAAGCTTGGAACAACCGAGGAGTTGCGTTAGCTGATTTAGGCAGAATAGAAGAAGCGATCGCCTCCTATAATCAAGCCTTGAAATTTAAGCCTGATTTCCACGAAGCTTGGTACGGGCGAGGAATTGCGTTAGGGAAATTAGGCAAAATGAATGAAGCGATCGCCTCCTATGACAAAGCCTTGAAAATTAAACCTGATTTCCACGAAATTTGGTTTAACCGAGGAATTGCGTTAGGGAAATTAGGCAAAATGAAAGAAGCGATCACCTCCTATGAAAAAGCCTTGAAAATTAAACCTGATGACCACGAAGCTTGGTTTAACCGAGGAATTGCGTTAGGAAATTTAGGCAGATTGGAAGAAGCGATCGCCTCCTACGACGGGTGTGACCTTTAGTTGATGAAGGAAAAGAAAAGTGTTAACATGGGATGAAAAGTGACAAAGAGGAAACAATGATGACAGCAAAACTAATTAATGTAGAGGGTTCAAAGATAAAAATAGAACTAACATTAGAACTCAGTCGTTCAATGTTGGATACAGAAATAAATATTCAAAAAGGCTTAAACGAAGTAGGTTGCATCGCCAGCAAAGAAGCCTTGAAATATTTAGATACAGATGGTTCACCCTTAAAAATCGGTGAAGAAATCTGGAAGAGTAAGGGAGAGCAACCGAAAGAATATCAAACACCTTATGGTGAGGTTATAGTGAATCGTCATGTATATCAGCGTTCACCTTTGAGGAAAAACGTATTGCCCCTTAGAAAGAGAAGCAAGGATAATCATAACATCAACGCCATTATTGGCAAAACAGGTATCCTCAAAAATGTCAGGGATGGCAGGCAAAGAGGTGAAAAATGATTTATTAGAAAATCATGGTAGAAAAGTAGCGCTATCCTATATCCAAAGATTGAGTGAAGCAGTAGGAAGTGTGGTACAGGCAAAAGAAGAAGCGTGGAGTTATGCCCCGCCCAAGGAGGATAGCCAAATTGCAACAGTGGGAATAGGATTAGATGGAACCTGTATGCTGATGTGTGAGGATGGCTACCGTGAAGCAATGGTGGGAACCGTTTCCCTATACGATAGTGAAGGCGAACGTCAACATACAATCTATCTAGGTGCGGCACCAGAGTATGGAAAAAAGAGTTTTCTAGAAAGATTAGAAAGAGAAATTGAGCGAGCGAAAAACCGTTATCCAGAGGCAACATTGGTCGGGATAGCAGACGGGGCAGAATCAAATTGGAAGTTTTTAGAAAAGCAAACGGAAGAACAGATATTAGATTTCTATCATGCCTCTGGTTACTTAGGTGCCTTGGCAGAAGCGTTGCATCCGAATACCGTGTCAAAACAAAAAGAATGGTTGACTGAAAATTGTCGAGAACTCAAGCATGAAAAAGGAAAAGCAGGAGAACTGCTAAATCTGATGAAAGAAGTCAAAGAAGAAAAAAGTCATTCTAAGAATCTTACCGAGAAACTACAAGCGGCGATTACTTATTACGAGAATCATCAGCATCAAATGGATTATGCTGAATACTTAGAGAAAAAGTATCCGATTGGTTCAGGTGTTACGGAAGCAGCTTGTAAGACGTTGGTCAAACAACGATTATGTTGTTCAGGGATGCGATGGAAGGAAAAAGGAGCAGGAATTATTTTGAGCCTACGAGCTTTGGTATTGACCAAGGAACGATGGAGTCAATTTTGGGCAAAACTTGATCAATATGGGTTCCCTGTAGAACCCTGATTACAACAGCTTTTATCAACTAAAGGTCGCACCCCCTACGACAAAGCCTTGAAAATTAAACCTGATTGCCATAAAGCTTGGAATAATAGAGGCAGTGCGTTAGATAATTTAGGCAGATTAGAAGAAGCGATCGCTTACTATGATAACGCCTTGAAAATTAAACCTGATAAACCCGAAGTTTGGAACAATCTAGGTATTGCGTTAAGACAATTAGGCAGATTGGAAGAAGCGATCACCTCCTATGACAATGCCCTGAAAATTAAATCCGATTTGCACGAAGCTTGGAACAACCGAGGGAATGCATTAGATGATTTAGGCAGATACGAAGAAGCGATCACCTCCTATGACCAAGCCTTGAAAATTAAATCTAATTTCCACGAAGTTTGGAACAACCGAGGGAATACGTTATTCAATTTAGGCAGATTAGAAGAAGCGATCACCTCCTATGACCAAGCCTTGAAAATTAAACCCGATCTTGCTATCGGCTATTTCCACAAAGCTTGTGCCTATGCCTTACAAGAAAATATTACCTTCGCTCTCAATAACTTAAAACAGTCAATTAATCTCAATTCTAAATATCTAGAAATGGCAAAAACTGACACCGACTTTGATAAAATTCGCAATGATTTCCGTTTTATTAATTTAACTGAAGGTTTTATTAATTTAATTAATTTCCAAAAATTTAACTCAAGGTTTTATTAATTTAATTAATTCCCAAAATCAGAATTTACAATGATGAAATCCTCTCTATACTTAACTACAACCGTCTTACCTGGCAACAAAATTGAGATTCAAACCCCTGAGCTTAACGTTGGTCAATCCGTAGAAATTGTAGTTCTAATTCCCGACTCTTCTCAATCTGAACTTTCCCTAGAAGACCGTATTGCTTTTTTAAAATTCCCTCTTTTGGAGCGACAAAAAATTCTAAAAGAACAAGCAGAATCAATGGTAAATCACTATCAAGAAAACTCTGAATGGAAAGAACTATTAACCAATGACATCATTGACTATTAAATTTATTTTCACCAAACTAAAACTATGACTCTCAAAGAACAACTTCTCCAAGAAATTGAACAAGCTCCCGATCCTCTTGTGTCACAACTACTTGATTTTTTACTTTTTATCAAAGAACGACATCTCGAAGAAGAGATTACCGAAACAGAACAAGCCAATATTATTGCGTCCCTTAAAGATTATCAAGAAGGGAATTATCTCACCCTTGAAGAATATGAGGCAATGCAAGCGTGACCTACAGAATCATTTGAAGTTGCAAGCCTTGTTTAAAATTTAAAAATCAAATCTACCTAAAATCATGGAGGCATGGAATGAACACTGCAATTGAGCCACGCTTATTAAATATCAAGATTACCGACGCTGAAATTATCGCAATCTTAGTAGATGGAAGAACCATTAGTGTACCTTTAGTTTGGTCATGGCGTTTATCGGAAGCAACCCCCGAACAACGACAAAACTTTGAAATTCTTGGTAATGGTGAAGGCATTCACTGGCCAGATATTGATGAAGATATTAGCGTTTTAGGAATGTTAACAGGTTCTCCTGCTGGTCGTTTTCATTCAACGACAATTCAAGCCGCTTAAATACTTTGTTTTAATACGATAAAAACGCGATCGCCGACTATAACAAAACTAGTCGTGATTCCCGTTTTATTTCGTTAACGTACAATCGGGATGACAGGATTTGAACCTGCGGCATCTTGCTCCCAAAGCAAGCGCGCTACCAAGCTGCGCTACATCCCGTTAGTTTAGAGTTCCATTGTAGGATAACTTGTCGCCAATCGGCAGATTTTACCGCTTTTTTTCCGAATCATTTCTAGAAAGTGACTGCTCCTCTAGATGATATCAGGGCCGAAAACCCATCTCCAGAGAGGATGACGGGGGTCTAGAGACTGAATTTTTTTAACTTGATTTTCCCAACGGAGTTGCTCCCTAGGTGAAATGCCCCAACAGAGATGCTGGCTGTGCCAGACAAGAACAGAACCCGTTAGACCAATACAGAAAAATAAGCAAAAGGCGGGGACTAATTGAAAGGCTAACCCGTAACGGATGGCAACCCAGGTAAAATGATCCTGTAATAACCCTAAATCCCCTCGCAATCGCCATAGAGACCAGGGGGCCAGAATTAACCAAGCACTGACTACCAAAAACCAACGTCCATAGAGGTTAAGTTGATAAAGTCTTCAGCAAAAATAAATTCAGAACGATTTTGCGTCGTTTCAGCGATTCACCAAATTGTCAAGAATTGTAGAGTCCTTTTGGTGTAAGGTTTTCAGAGCTATCAAGTTTTGAATTTGGAATTGCTGTAAAGTCTTTGAACCGGTTGAGATATATTTGAATTCATGGGATTGATCGCCTGGCCATGACAGGAGCGGATGACATGACAGAACAAGCTTATTGGTACATTCTTGAAATAGACGGTGGCAACTGTGAGATAAGCTGTCATCAGTTTAACTTGCAATAGTACTTGATCCCTTGTTTTTGATTTTGCGCCCCCAACGGATTGTCAATCCGCCTTCATTAAGAAGTTTTTTGATGAGAGATTCTAATTCCTCAAGTGACTTGAACAATTTATTCGCAATATACTCTTTTGGTGAATGCGGGTTAAAGTGTTGACAGCTTACAATCCTTCAAATTGCCATTGGGCACTGGTATCGTCTAGCTAGAAGCTACAAACGTTGCAATACGAGAGGTTCAAGAAATCAGGCGAATTTGGAGTAAGTCCTCCCAAGTTAACCCTTTTTCAATTAGGGCTTGCTGAAAAAGTCAAAAAACGAAAGAAATGTGGGTTAGGGAAGTATGGACTGAAAAAGCATAGATAACTTATCCTTATAGAAACAAATTAAAATACAGATTTTGTTTAATCTATTGTTCCTTTCTGTCTAAAAAGGTCAACACAAATCACTCCTCACAAAAGAGAGGAAAATTAACACCATTTTTCACAAGAAAAACGACTCTACAACTTTTTACTTTTTGTTTTCTTTTTTGTCTTCTGAAGTAGAGTAGAAAGATTCATTACCAAAAAGTTCATCGCAATTACCGTTTCCGAGGTCTCAGGTAGTTTGGCCATCACTCGACCAAGACTAAATTTCCTCTTTCCCTGTCCGAATTTACCCTCAATGGCATTACGCACTCTTTCATCTGAGCGTGCCTCTTTCTTTTTTTCTTTGCTCACCTCTTTCGGCGGTCTTCCCAATCGGGGACCACTCATTCTTATATCCCTTTCTTTACAATAAGCTCGATTCGCTTTTGTTCGATAGATTTTATCCACATGAACCGATTCCGGATAACATCCTGTTTCCCTTTTATATTCTTCTATTCGCGCTTGTAAATCTCCCGATTCGTTGTAATTATCCCAACTTAATTTGTCTAAGAAGACAAAGCCATTCACATTACTTGCCGATATTTTAGCTCCAAACTCTACTGCTTTTCCCGCTTTTCCACGCACTATTGGACGCACGTGAGGTTGGCTTACACTCACAATTCTGTTTTCTACTTTATTTGTCTTTTTTTCATACATTTCTAACTGTTGCTCATACACTTTTCCTATCGTTACAAGCTCTTCTTGCTCTTTTTTCGTTAGTTTTTCTAACTTTGCTCCCTCTTCTATCATTTTTTCTATATGAGACAAGTTTCTTTTTATATATCCTAGTTGTTTTTTTGTTCCTTTTCTTCTTTCTTTTTTTGACACACGACGTTTTTTTGCTATGGCTAAGTACTCTTTTCTTGCCACTTCCCTATAAGTCCTCGGCTTTTCTTTCCTTTTCTCTTTTATTTCTTCATACAGCTTATCTATTATTTTTTCTGTTTTTTCTCTGGCATCATTCAATATTCCTATATCCGTTGGATATTTTATATCTGCTGGTGTACAAGTCGCATCTAACAATAACTTTCCTTCATTTTCTTTTTTTTCTGACGCTACACCCGTCGCTTTTTTTCTATTTCTTTATTAATTTTATTTATTAATTCCATTCCTATTTTTTTACGAAAATGAACCATCATTGACGCATTAAATGCTTCTTTGCTACTATAGCTTTCCATTCCTATAAAGTACTGTAAATAAGGGTTCTCTTTTATTTGTTCTACTGTTTCTCTGTCACTTTTTCCTGAAATTTCTTTGATAATTAATGCTCCTAATGCCATTCTAAATGATTTGGCTGGGGCTCCTTTTTTTTCTGTGAAGTTTTTTGCATATTCTTCCTCATATTCTTCCCAGGGAATCATTTTTGACATTTCTATCCAACGATTTTCTTCGTCTAACTGCCCGCCGAACAGATTTTTCAAGTTTTCTGGTGTTTCAATTGAGTACTGTTGCTTTCGGTACATCTGCTTTCTCTCTTCTTAATGCAATGGTTTTGAGGCATTCTACCCTATTTTCGTGCATTCTAGCGGTTCTTAATTCGCCTACTATTTTTCTCCGTAAAGGTTTCAGCTTTTTTCAGCAAGCCCTACTTATACAGCGATTTCTCTTGACCTAACAAACGACGATCTTGACTCGACCTTACTAATAGATGCTCTCTTCTTCCATCTCCTATCCTTGCCCATGCCTCATACAGGTCACTTTCACGGTCTCCTATGTGCGTCACCATCTTCGCTCCCCCCGCATTTAAATAGTTCTGGCTCTTGGCTGCTGGGAACTGGTATCGTCTGATCAAAGTTGGAAAAAGTTATGGTGTAAGGCTTTGAGAAAATAGAAAAATAGTTTAAGACTAGACATCGGCTCGTTTTTATTATACTATTATTATTGTCATTATATCAAAGAAGAAGGAAACAGAAAAAAATGTCAATATTAAAGAAAAGCTCTATGGAAATCCTGAATGATGTTGGCTTGTGCCAAGAGAAAGAGGATGCCTTATTCAAGAAAAACTGTCCTCATTGCTATAGTGAAAAAGTAAAAATACATTCTCATTATCAAACGAAAGGTAACGGGGAACGTAAAATGTTCATTTGTCAAGAATGTAGTTCTTGTTTTGCTGAGACTTATGGTAGCGTAATCGCTGGCTTAGAAACCCCATTAAGTGAAATTGTAAAAGTATTAAAAGCCAGAATGGAAGGAATAGGATTAAATGCAGCAGCCCGAGTATTCGGCTACGCGAAAACAACAATATTGAATTGGGAAAAGAAATTATCAGGATTACAAGAGACATTATTTTTATACGCCTTGGTGAATGAATTTGTTAAATTAGTAATAGAAAGGGATGAACTATACACAAAAGTTAGGAAAAATAAAGAAGCAAGTGCCTCTGAGGGGTGGACAATCGTGCTCATGGACAGGGCTAGCCGCTTTATTTGGCATTTAAAATGTGGTCGAAAAGAGCAGAAATTATTTCTAGAAGCAATGATGACGGTAGCGGAATTATTTGAAAGGAGTGCAGAATCTCTCCAGTTATTTACAGATGGAGAAAAGCGATATAGTCAACTGCTATTTGATATTTGTCACGAAGTATTAAGGACTGGAAAGCGAGGTCGTCCCACCAAAGTATTACCGAAGGGTCTTGTGGTAAGACTAAAAAATAAGAGTAGTAAACGTCGAGATTCTGAGGGTAAACTAAAGAAAGTAGAAACTCCGAAACCAGAACATCCTGAGACAACAGAAAAACCAGAAGAAAAGGACGTCCATGCCAACCACGTTGGGGCATTTAATAGTGCTATCCGACGCTATTTAGGGCTTGCTGAAAAAGTCAAAAAACGAAAGAAATGTGGGTTAGGGAAGTATGGACTGAAAAAGCATAGATAACTTATCCTTATGGAAACAAATCAAAATACAGATTTTGTTTAATCTATTGTTCCTTTCTGTCTAAAAAGGTCAACACAAATCACTCCTCACAAAAGAGAGGAAAATTAACACCATTTTTCACAAGAAAAACGACTCTACAACTTTTTACTTTTTGTCTTCTGAAGTAGAGTAGAAAGATTCATTACCAAAAAGTTCATCGCAATTACCGTTTCCGAGGTCTCAGGTAGTTTGGCCATCACTCGACCAAGACTAAATTTCCTCTTTCCCTGTCCGAATTTACCCTCAATGGCATTACGCACTCTTTCATCTGAGCGTGCCTCTTTCTTTTTTTCTTTGCTCACCTCTTTCGGCGGTCTTCCCAATCGGGGACCACTCATTCTTATATCCCTTTCTTTACAATAAGCTCGATTCGCTTTTGTTCGATAGATTTTATCCACATGAACCGATTCCGGATAACATCCTGTTTCCCTTTTATATTCTTCTATTCGCGCTTGTAAATCTCCCGATTCGTTGTAATTATCCCAACTTAATTTGTCTAAGAAGACAAAGCCATTCACATTACTTGCCGATATTTTAGCTCCAAACTCTACTGCTTTTCCCGCTTTTCCACGCACTATTGGACGCACGTGAGGTTGGCTTACACTCACAATTCTGTTTTCTACTTTATTTGTCTTTTTTTCATACATTTCTAACTGTTGCTCATACACTTTTCCTATCGTTACAAGCTCTTCTTGCTCTTTTTTCGTTAGTTTTTCTAACTTTGCTCCCTCTTCTATCATTTTTTCTATATCAGACAAGTTTCTTTTTATATATCCTAGTTGTTTTTTTGTTCCTTTTCTTCTTTCTTTTTTTGACACACGACGTTTTTTTGCTATGGCTAAGTACTCTTTTCTTGCCACTTCCCTATAAGTCCTCGGCTTTTCTTTCCTTTTCTCTTTTATTTCTTCATACAGCTTATCTATTATTTTTTCTGTTTTTTCTCTGGCATCATTCAATATTCCTATATCCGTTGGATATTTTATATCTGCTGGTGTACAAGTCGCATCTAACAATAACTTTCCTTCATTTTCTTTTTTTTCTGACGCTACACCCGTCGCTTTTTTTCTATTTCTTTATTAATTTTATTTATTAATTCCATTCCTATTTTTTTACGAAAATGAACCATCATTGACGCATTAAATGCTTCTTTGCTACTATAGCTTTCCATTCCTATAAAGTACTGTAAATAAGGGTTCTCTTTTATTTGTTCTACTGTTTCTCTGTCACTTTTTCCTGAAATTTCTTTGATAATTAATGCTCCTAATGCCATTCTAAATGATTTGGCTGGGGCTCCTTTTTTTTCTGTGAAGTTTTTTGCATATTCTTCCTCATATTCTTCCCAGGGAATCATTTTTGACATTTCTATCCAACGATTTTCTTCGTCTAACTGCCCGCCGAACAGATTTTTCAAGTTTTCTGGTGTTTCAATTGAGTACTGTTGCTTTCGGTACATCTGCTTTCTCTCTTCTTAATGCAATGGTTTTGAGGCATTCTACCCTATTTTCGTGCATTCTAGCGGTTCTTAATTCGCCTACTATTTTTCTCCGTAAAGGTTTCAGCTTTTTTCAGCAAGCCCTATTTATCTGCCTTTCGTCGTCGTACAAATACTTATGCTAAATCTGTTGTGGGATTACAGCGAGTACTAGATATTTTCTGGATGGTTCATAACTTTGTTCGCAGCCATTTTACGACTAGAGAAGTTCCTGCTGTAGCTCTCGGTATAATTGAAAAAGGGTTAACTTGGGAGGACTTACTCCAAATTCGCCTGATTTTTTGAACCTCTCGTATTGCAACGTTTGTAGCTTCTAGCTAGACGATACCAGTGCCGGCTGCTGATACTAGCCATTTGTTGGATTCCTTTTCCTCTATTGGTAGTTTCTGGTAGTTTCTTTCCTCCTTACTGGGGCGCGATTCTTCACGATTCCACAATTGCACCGAACTTATTCCCAAGGGAAAGCCATTTTTGCCATTTAGTACTAGCGTCGGATGCAGAAAAAAGCCTATGTCTCGGTTATACTTCAAACGTTCATAATCTGAGATTTATCAAAGCGTTGAAATCGTAAGGTGAGCAAAGAATCAAGCTCCTCCTTATATTTTACGTTAGCATCCTCAAGACATCCTGAAATTGCTGCAGAAAACTGCGTAAAATCTTCATAATATTTTGCGTATAAACACTTTTTCTTCACAAACTTCCACAGTCTTTCAATTAAATTCAAGTTAGGAGAATAAGGAGGTAAGTACAGTAACTCTATTCCTAATGATTCTGCCAACTCCTGCACAATTCGGCATTTTTGATAACGAGCATTGTCTAATACCAACGTAATCGGTATTAATAGTCCTAATTCTGCTATCTTTTCTAGGAGTTCACAAACCTGAGTTCCCATAATATAAGAACTGTTCGTTACCATAATTACTTCATGGGTAATTGCATTTAATGCTCCTAACACATTAAAACGTTTTCTCCCTGATGGTGACTTAATAAAAATCCTCTTGAAGCACCATATAAAATTTACAAATGCTCCCATTACAAAATGAGAGGCATCTACAAAGAAAACTGCCCTTTTTCCTGCTTTTGCCTCTTCTAGCCTTGGTTCTAGCTCTTTTTCTCTATAGCTATCCTGAGCTTCTACATCTGCTTTTGATGGAATTGTTCCCACCTTTAGACACCTCATTCCTATTGACTTTAAAAATTTTCTGACTTGCGTTGGACTTCTTTTTATTCCCGTTAATTCTTCTATTCTTTTTACTGCTTCATTTATTGTTGCTGGTGGATTTGACTCAAAATATGCCTCAATTGTCCCTTGATGCTCTGTTAACTCACTTTTCGGGCGATTAAATTTTATTTCTTTTAGTTTTTCTATCCCGCCCTCTTGATAATCACGGATATAGCTTGTCACCGTATTTACTGAAACTCCTGCGAATTGAGCAATTTTTTGATGAGATAATCCCTGACTTTTTAACCATAAAACTTCCATCTTTAGCTGTACTCTAGGATGCGGGTGATTAAACCGACCGTAAGACAACAGTCTTTTGTCTTCTTCCGTAAATTCTAACTTAATCATTTCTCAGCCTCTTGACTACTCAGGGCAAACGCATCTTATCCGAGTAAAACCTTAAGGAGATAGTCCTCGTCCCAACCAGCGCGTAGCCGTTTATTCTTGATACCAAGTTTCAGAGTATTTTCCTTTGTGAGCAAGTTAAGAGCGATATGGCGTAAGACGGCTAAATTCTCAGGAGCAAAATCCTTACGAATGCGACAAGCATCCTCGTTGAAGGCCAAGTCTAGAACCCAATGTAAAGAGTTTTCTATCAACCAATGACTACGAACAGATTGGGATAATTTTTGAGCATTACTCGGCAGGCTACTGATATAGTAGCGAGTCTCATACTCTGTTTTGTCTTTCAATCGTCTCTCCGCTTTAATCATACAGATGCTCGTCAACTTTGCCCATTTCTCCCCACCCAGCAAAAATTCTGTTTGTTCCATCGTCCAGCAACGGCGAATTTCAATCCGTCCATGTCCCTTGTCTATTGTTTGATGAAAATCATGCTTAATTCCCACAAAATTAACCGATTGAGCATGAGCAAATAATTGTTCAACATCCTCACATAAATTACCTTGATTGCCTTTCAATGCCAAAACATAATCTCCCCCTCGCCCTACTATCTGTTGGGCAATCTTTGTCTGAGTTCCCATGGCATCAATCGTTACGATACAACCTTTGACCTCTAGCATTTTCAGGAGTTTAGGAATCGCCGTGATTTCATTCGATTTGCTTTCCACCTTGCACTGTCCTAGTACTAGACGATTTGCTGTTGCCCATGCACTTACCATCTGAATTGCGCCCTTTCCGTTGGCATTGTCATAGGAGTGGCGAAGGGTTTTGCCGTCAATCGCTATCACTTCTCCTTCACTTACCTCCGCTATACTTTTGACCCAATGCAGAAAACAGTCTTGAAATTGCTCTGGATTCAGACTAGCAAATACACGCGCAAACGTATCGTCGGAGGGGATGCCATTCGGCAATTCCAAAATTTTTTTTAGCCATTGATGTTTAGCCTTGCCGAAACTTTCCATGGCTACCCAACCTTCTGCTCCACAAATGACGGCTAAGATGGCAATCGTTAGAATATCAATGAGTTTATGCCGTTTTGTTCGTTCGATGCGAGGGTCATCTATTTCGGCAAAGTGTTCTACCAGTCTATATTTGGGTCGGAGTTTCATCGCTTTTGTTTTCTATGCACTTTCCCTTATTTTCCCTTATCCATCCCTCTATAATGTTCTTGTATCTGTATCATTTTTAGATGCGTTCGCCCTGCTTGACTACTTTTTCTATTTTTACTATATTATCTCTTATTTTTAAAATTCGCAACTTGTGACCGTGTTCAGTATATTTCCCACTACTCCCTGCCCTTCTGCCTTCAGTCGTCCTCTGTGTGCCTCCAAGTTAATTTCACTCGTATCATTTACTGCTAATACGTGTAAGCCTTCTACTTGCTGCTCACAATGCTCTGATAAGCTTTGTATTAGCTCTGATACTGTCACCTTGTCATTCTCCAAAAAGCGGTAGTAACCTACTTGCTCGGCACGGTTTTTGCTCATTTGACGGATGTTTACCGATTGCTTCCGCAACATTGCTTCATACAATTCCGCCCCCTTTTTACTAAGCGTGGGTCTCCAAATGCTTTTCCTTTTGCCTGTTCAGCGTGAAGGGTGCGACCTTTAGTTGATAAAAGCTGTTGTAATCAGGGTTCTACAGGGAACCCATATTGATCAAGTTTTGCCCAAAATTGACTCCATCGTTCCTTGGTCAATACCAAAGCTCGTAGGCTCAAAATAATTCCTGCTCCTTTTTCCTTCCATCGCATCCCTGAACAACATAATCGTTGTTTGACCAACGTCTTACAAGCTGCTTCCGTAACACCTGAACCAATCGGATACTTTTTCTCTAAGTATTCAGCATAATCCATTTGATGCTGATGATTCTCGTAATAAGTAATCGCCGCTTGTAGTTTCTCGGTAAGATTCTTAGAATGACTTTTTTCTTCTTTGACTTCTTTCATCAGATTTAGCAGTTCTCCTGCTTTTCCTTTTTCATGCTTGAGTTCTCGACAATTTTCAGTCAACCATTCTTTTTGTTTTGACACTGTATTCGGATGCAACGCTTCTGCCAAGGCACCTAAGTAACCAGAGGCATGATAGAAATCTAATATCTGTTCTTCCGTTTGCTTTTCTAAAAACTTCCAATTTGATTCTGCCCCGTCTGCTATCCCGACCAATGTTGCCTCTGGATAACGTTTTTTCGCTCGCTCAATTTCTCTTTCTAATCTTTCTAGAAAACTCTTTTTTCCATACTCTGGTGCCGCACCTAGATAGATTGTATGTTGACGTTCTCCCTCACTATCGTATAGGGAAACGGTTCCCACCATTGCTTCACGGTAGCCATCCTCACACATCAGCATACAGGTTCCATCTAATCCTATTCCCACTGTTGCAATTTGGCTATCCTCCTTGGGCGGGGCATAACTCCACGCTTCTTCTTTTGCCTGTACCACACTTCCTACTGCTTCACTCAATCTTTGGATATAGGATAGCGCTACTTTTCTACCATGATTTTCTAATAAATCATTTTTCACCTCTTTGCCTGCCATCCCTGACATTTTTGAGGATACCTGTTTTGCCAATAATGGCGTTGATGTTATGATTATCCTTGCTTCTCTTTCTAAGGGGCAATACGTTTTTCCTCCTACTGAACGCTGATATACATGACGATTCACTATAACCTCACCATAAGGTGTTTGATATTCTTTCGGTTGCTCTCCCTTACTCTTCCAGATTTCTTCACCGATTTTTAAGGGTGAACCATCTGTATCTAAATATTTCAAGGCTTCTTTGCTGGCGATGCAACCTACTTCGTTTAAGCCTTTTTGAATATTTATTTCTGTATCCAACATTGAACGACTGAGTTCTAATGTTAGTTCTATTTTTATCTTTGAACCCTCTACATTAATTAGTTTTGCTGTCATCATTGTTTCCTCTTTGTCACTTTTCATCTCATGTTAACACTTTTCTTTTCCTTCATCAACTAAAAGTCGCACCCAGCGTGAATGAGTATCGGGTTGGTCATTTTTCAGTCCTCTTTTTAGTGGTTTTTCCCTTTTTCTAGTTTACACTCGACTTGTGTGTACACAGTAGCACTATGAGCAGGGACGAGAGAATAAACCAAAGGGACACGGGCGTGACCTTTAGTTGATGAAGGAAAAGAAAAGTGTTAACATGAGATGAAAAGTGACAAAGAGGAAACAATGATGACAGCAAAACTAATTAATGTAGAGGGTTCAAAGATAAAAATAGAACTAACATTAGAACTAAGTCGTTCAATGTTGGATACAGAAATAAATATTCAAAAAGGCTTAAACGAAGTAGGTTGCATCGCCAGCAAAGAAGCCTTGAAATATTTAGATACAGATGGTTCACCCTTAAAAATCGGTGAAGAAATCTGGAAGAGTAAGGGAGAGCAACCGAAAGAATATCAAACACCTTATGGTGAGGTTATAGTGAATCGTCATGTATATCAGCGTTCACCTTTGAGGAAAAACGTATTGCCCCTTAGAAAGAGAAGCAAGGATAATCATAACATCAACGCCATTATTGGCAAAACAGGTATCCTCAAAAATGTCAGGGATGGCAGGCAAAGAGGTGAAAAATGATTTATTAGAAAATCATGGTAGAAAAGTAGCGCTATCCTATATCCAAAGATTGAGTGAAGCAGTAGGAAGTGTGGTACAGGCAAAAGAAGAAGCGTGGAGTTATGCCCCGCCCAAGGAGGCTACTGTGTACACACAAGTCGAGTGTAAACTAGAAAAAGGGAAAAACCACTAAAAAGAGGACTGAAAAATGACCAACCCGATACTCATTCACGCTGAACAGGCAAAAGGAAAAGCATTTGGAGACCCACGCTTAGTAAAAAGGGGGCGGAATTGTATGAAGCAATGTTGCGGAAGCAATCGGTAAACATCCGTCAAATGAGCAAAAACCGTGCCGAGCAAGTAGGTTACTACCGCTTTTTGGAGAATGACAAGGTGACAGTATCAGAGCTAATACAAAGCTTATCAGAGCATTGTGAGCAGCAAGTAGAAGGCTTACACGTATTAGCAGTAAATGATACGAGTGAAATTAACTTGGAGGCACACAGAGGACGACTGAAGGCAGAAGGGCAGGGAGTAGTGGGAAATAACCGAGACATAGGCTTTTTTCTGCATCCGACGCTAGTACTAAATGGCGAAAATGGCTTTCCCTTGGGAATAAGTTCGGTGCAATTGTGGAATCGTGAAGAATCGCGCCCCAGTAAGGAGGAAAGAAACTACCAGAAACTACCAATAGAGGAAAAGGAATCCAACAAATGGCTAGTATCAGCAGCCAAGAGCCAGAACTATTTAAATGCGGGGGGAGCGAAGATGGTGACGCACATAGGAGACCGTGAAAGTGACCTGTATGAGGCATGGGCAAGGATAGGAGATGGAAGAAGAGAGCATCTATTAGTAAGGTCGAGTCAAGATCGTCGTTTGTTAGGTCAAGAGAAATCGCTGTATAAGTATCTAGAAGAGCAACCCTGTGAGGGAACAGCAATTCTAAATTCAAACAGTAACATAAGATACAGACGTTATCTCGCTTTTATGAAGTTAAAAGAGATTTCGCTGATTTCTGACGTTTTTCGTACTTCCTCCTCGAATCTTAGCCTCTTGGAGAGTCAGCAACCTGCAAACAAACTTGATCAATCACTAAATAGGGCTTGCTGAAAAAGTCAAAAAACGAAAGAAATGTGGGTTAGGGAAGTATGGACTGAAAAAGCATAGATAACTTATCCTTATGGAAACAAATCAAAATACAGATTTTGTTTAATCTATTGTTCCTTTCTGTCTAAAAAGGTCAACACAAATCACTCCTCACAAAAGAGAGGAAAATTAACACCATTTTTCACAAGAAAAACGACTCTACAACTTTTTACTTTTTGTCTTCTGAAGTAGAGTAGAAAGATTCATTACCAAAAAGTTCATCGCAATTACCGTTTCCGAGGTCTCAGGTAGTTTGGCCATCACTCGACCAAGACTAAATTTCCTCTTTCCCTGTCCGAATTTACCCTCAATGGCATTACGCACTCTTTCATCTGAGCGTGCCTCTTTCTTTTTTTCTTTGCTCACCTCTTTCGGCGGTCTTCCCAATCGGGGACCACTCATTCTTATATCCCTTTCTTTACAATAAGCTCGATTCGCTTTTGTTCGATAGATTTTATCCACATGAACCGATTCCGGATAACATCCTGTTTCCCTTTTATATTCTTCTATTCGCGCTTGTAAATCTCCCGATTCGTTGTAATTATCCCAACTTAATTTGTCTAAGAAGACAAAGCCATTCACATTACTTGCCGATATTTTAGCTCCAAACTCTACTGCTTTTCCCGCTTTTCCACGCACTATTGGACGCACGTGAGGTTGGCTTACACTCACAATTCTGTTTTCTACTTTATTTGTCTTTTTTTCATACATTTCTAACTGTTGCTCATACACTTTTCCTATCGTTACAAGCTCTTCTTGCTCTTTTTTCGTTAGTTTTTCTAACTTTGCTCCCTCTTCTATCATTTTTTCTATATCAGACAAGTTTCTTTTTATATATCCTAGTTGTTTTTTTGTTCCTTTTCTTCTTTCTTTTTTTGACACACGACGTTTTTTTGCTATGGCTAAGTACTCTTTTCTTGCCACTTCCCTATAAGTCCTCGGCTTTTCTTTCCTTTTCTCTTTTATTTCTTCATACAGCTTATCTATTATTTTTTCTGTTTTTTCTCTGGCATCATTCAATATTCCTATATCCGTTGGATATTTTATATCTGCTGGTGTACAAGTCGCATCTAACAATAACTTTCCTTCATTTTCTTTTTTTTCTGACGCTACACCCGTCGCTTTTTTTTCTATTTCTTTATTAATTTTATTTATTAATTCCATTCCTATTTTTTTACGAAAATGAACCATCATTGACGCATTAAATGCTTCTTTGCTACTATAGCTTTCCATTCCTATAAAGTACTGTAAATAAGGGTTCTCTTTTATTTGTTCTACTGTTTCTCTGTCACTTTTTCCTGAAATTTCTTTGATAATTAATGCTCCTAATGCCATTCTAAATGATTTGGCTGGGGCTCCTTTTTTTTCTGTGAAGTTTTTTGCAGGAACTGGTATCGTCTGATCAAAGTTGGAAAAAGTTTATGGTGTAAGGCCTTGAGAAAATAGAAAAATAGTTTAAGACTAGACATCGTCCCGTTTTTATTATACTATTATTATTGTCATTATATCAAAGAAGAAGGAAACAGAAAACAATGTCAATATTAAAGAAAAGCTCTATGGAAATCCTGAATGATGTTGGCTTGTGCCAAGAGAAAGAGGATGCCTTATTCAAGAAAAACTGTCCTCATTGCTATAGTGAAAACGTAAAAATACATTCTCATTATCAAACGAAAGGTAACGGGGAACGTAAAATGTTCATTTGTCAAGAATGTAGTTCTTGTTTTGCTGAGACTTATGATAGCGTAATCGCTGGCTTAGAAACCCCATTAAGTGAAATTGTAAAAGTATTAAAAGCCAGAATGGAAGGAATAGGATTAAATGCAGCAGCCCGAGTATTCGGCTACGCGAAAACAACAATATTGAATTGGGAAAAGAAATTATCAGGATTACAAGAGACATTATTTTTATACGCCTTAGTGAATGAATTTGTTAAATTAGTAATAGAAGGGGATGAACTATACACAAAAGTTGGAAAAAATAAAGAAGCAAGTGCCTCTGAGGGGTGGACAATCGTTCTCATGGACAGGGCTAGCCGCTTTATTTGGCATTTAAAATGTGGTCGAAAAGAGCAGAAATTATTTCTAGAAGCAATGATGACGGTAGCGGAATTATTTGAAAGGAGTGCAGAATCTCTCCAGTTATTTACAGATGGAGAAAAGCGATATAGTCAACTGCTATTTGATATTTGTCACGAAGTATTAAGGACTGGAAAGCGAGGTCGTCCCACCAAAGTATTACCGAAGGGTATGGTGGTAAGACTAAAAAATAAGAGTAGTAAACGTCGAGATTCTGAGGGTAAACTAAAGAAAGTAGAAACTCCGAAACCAGAACATCCAGAGACAACAGAAAAACCAGAAGAAAAGGACGTCCATGCCAACCACGTTGAGGTATTTAATAGTGCTATCCGACGCTATTTATCTGCCTTTCGTCGTCGTACAAATACTTATGCTAAATCTGTTGTGGGATTACAGCGAGTCCTAGATATTTTCTGGATGGTTCATAACTTTGTTCGCAGCCATTTTACTACTAGAGAAGTTCCTGCTGTAGCTCTCGGTATAATTGAAAAAGGGTTAACTTGGGAGGACTTACTCCAAATTCGCCTGATTTGTTGAACCTCTTGTATTGCAACGTTTGTAGCTTCTAGCTAGACGATACCAGTGCCTTTTTGCATATTCTTCCTCATATTCTTCCCAAAGAATCATTTTTGACATTTCTATCCAACGATTTTCTTCGTCTAACTGCCCGCCGAACAGATTTTTCAAGTTTTCTGGTGTTTCAATTGAGTACTGTTGCTTTCGGTACATCTGCTTTCTCTCTTCTTAATGCAATGGTTTTGAGGCATTCTACCCTATTTTCGTGCATTCTAGCGGTTCTTAATTCGCCTACTATTTTTCTCCGTAAAGGTTTCAGCTTTTTTCAGCAAGCCCTAAATAGAGCATTACGCTGATTCTACATATTGATACAAAACCCCTTGACCGTAAGCACTTCAAGGCTTTTGTATCTTGGACTACATTCTGAATTTGGAATTGCTGTTCTGAATTCAGCAATTCCAAATTCAAACGGTAACATAAGATACAGACACTATCTCGCTTTTATGGTGTCAAGAGAGATTTCGCTGATTTCTGACGTTTTTTGTACTTCCTCCTCGAATCTTAGCCTCTTGGAGAGTCAGCAACCTGCAAACAAACTTGATCAATCACTAAATAGAGCATTACGCTGATTCCACATATTGAAACAAAACCCCTTGACCGTAAGCACTTCAAGACTTTTGTATCTTGGACTACATTCTGAATTTGGAATTGCTGTTCTGAATTAGTTTTGCTGTCATCATTGTTTCCTCTTTGTCACTTTTCATCTCATGTTAACACTTTTCTTTCCCTTCATCAACTAAAGGTCACACCCATCGGAAGTGATTACGGCCAAGGTCAGACGCATTCACCTTAAATCTCATCTTTTCCAAATTGCCCTCGACTTTCCCGATGCTTACCGTACGAGTAATCAAGTTGACCGACCGATGAATTACTTTGACCGTGTGCTTTATTCTATGCAATATTTTCACGGCAATCTAACATCGGCGAGATTAACTGTTCGCTCTCTTGCCTTATTGTGGAATTTTCGTCCTTACTGTCGTAAAACTCGTGTTCGGAAGCAGGGACAACTTTCTCCCTTTGAGAGTCTTAATGGTTTTCGTTATCATGACCATTGGCTTCGGAATCTCTTGATTGCTTCCTCTCTCAATGGTCGTCGTCCCCTCTCTTCTCATAGACACAAACCCCTGCGGAACTAGGTTCAAGTCACTTGAGGAATTAGAATCTCTCATCAATAAACTTCTTAATGAAGGCGGATTGACAATCCGTTGGGGGCGCAAAATCAAAAACAAGGGATCAAGTACTATTGCAAGTTAAACTGATGACAGCTTACAATAACGTATTGTTGAGTAGCGTAACCCATATCATCCCTATCCCAAAAATGAAAACCCTCCCCACTTGCATGAGAAAGGAATTGTTTATTGTAGAAAGAATAATCTTGGCATGGAGCTATTGTTCCAGAGGGCAACCCCAAAAGTATCGTCGCCGCAGACACGTTTCACAGCCGAGTTCGGGATGGGATCGGAGTGGTTCCATGACGCTAAACACACCAAGAAGTGGTTCTCACAAGAACCCTCAAGACTGCATAAAAAAGAGAAATAATTGAGATAAGAATAAGGTCAAGCCCTCGGTCTGTTAGTACTCCTTGACTTCGCATATTGCTACACTTCCATCTAGAGCCTATTAACGGGTAGTCTTCCCGTGACCTTACTGGCTTATGCCATGAGAGTACTCATCTTGAGGTGGGCTTCCCACTTAGATGCTTTCAGCGGTTATCCACTCCGCACTTGGCTACCCTGCGTTTACCGTTGGCACGATAACAGGTACACCAGCGGTGCGTCCTTCCCGGTCCTCTCGTACTAAGGAAGGCTCCTCTCAATACTCTTACGCCTACATCGGATATGGACCGAACTGTCTCACGACGTTCTGAACCCAGCTCACGTACCGCTTTAATGGGCGAACAGCCCAACCCTTGGGACGTACTACCGCCCCAGGTTGCGATGAGCCGACATCGAGGTGCCAAACCTCCGCGTCGATGTGAACTCTTGGCGGAGATCAGCCTGTTATCCCTAGAGTAACTTTTATCCGTTGAGCGACGGCCCTTCCACTCAGTGCCGTCGGATCACTAAAGCCGACTTTCGTCCCTGTTTGACCTGTTTGTCTCACAGTCAAGCTTCCTTCTGCTTTTACACTCTTCGACTGATTTCCAACCAGTCTGAGGAAACCTTTGCGCGCCTCCGTTACCTTTTAGGAGGCGACCGCCCCAGTCAAACTGCCCACCTGAAATTGTTCTCTCCCCCGATTAGGGGTCAGAGTTAGAATTCTAGCCTCACCAGAGTGGTATCTCACCGTTGACTCCATAGCACCCACAAGCACTACTTCAACGTCTCCCACCTATCCTGCGCAAGCAAAGCCCGAACCCAATCCCAAGCTACAGTAAAGCTTCATAGGGTCTTTCTGTCCAAATGCAGGTAGTCCGTATCTTCACAGACAATCCTATTTCGCCGAGTCTCTCTCCGAGACAGTGCCCAGATCGTTACGCCTTTCGTGCGGGTCGGAACTTACCCGACAAGGAATTTCGCTACCTTAGGACCGTTATAGTTACGGCCGCCGTTCACCGGGGCTTCAGTCGCTAGCTTCAGATTGCTCCTGACCAACTTCCTTAACCTTCCGGCACTGGGCAGGCGTCAGCCCCCATACCGCGTCTTACGACTTCGCGGAGACCTGTGTTTTTGGTAAACAGTCGCCTGGGCCTATTCACTGCGACCCCCATTGCTGAGGGCACCCCTTCTCCCGAAGTTACGGGGTCATTTTGCCGAGTTCCTTAGAGAGAGTTATCTCGCGCCCCTTGGTATTCTCTACCTTCCTACCTGTGTCGGTTTCGGGTACAGGTAATTATAAATTAACGTGGTTCGGGCTTTTCTAGGAAGCTTGACCTCATGCACTTCGTCTCCGTGGAGACTCCCCATCACACCTCAGCTCAAGACGTTTTCTCCGTCTCTCATCGCCTTGAATGCTTAGACCGGTAACCATCATCCGGCAGCATTAGCCTTCTCCGTCCCCCGCCACAATCTATAATCAGTACGGTAATATTGAACCGTTGTCCATCGACTACGCTTTTCAGCCTCGCCTTAGGTCCTGACTAACCCTCCGCGGACGAGCCTTCCGGAGGAACCCTTAGGATTTCGGGGCATTGGATTCTCACCAATGTTTTCGCTACTCAAGCCGACATTCTCACTTCTGTACTGTCCACACCTGCTTGCCGCTAGTGCTTCACCCTATACAGAACGCTCCCCTACCACTACATTCGTAGTCCACAGCTTCGGCACATCACTTAGCCCCGTTCATTTTCGGCGCAGGAGCGCTTGACCAGTGAGCTATTACGCACTCTTTTAAGGATTGCTGCTTCTAGGCAAACCTCCTGGTTGTCAATGCACTCCCACCTCCTTTCTCACTTAGTGATGATTTGGGGACCTTAGCTGGTGGTCTGGGCTGTTTCCCTCTTGACGATGAAGCTTATCCCCCACCGTCTTACTGGTCGTTTCTTCTTGGGTATTCTTAGTTTGCATCGCCTTGGTACCGGTCTCCCAGCCCGCAGCGAAACAGTGCTTTACCCCCCAAGTTGACTTTACAACCGCTGCGCCTAAACACATTTCGGGGAGAACCAGCTAGCTCCGGGTTCGATTGGCATTTCACCCCTAACCACAGCTCATCCGCTAATTTTTCAACATTAGTCGGTTCGGACCTCCACTTGGTTTTACCCAAGCTTCATCCTGGCCATGGTTAGATCACCCGGGTTCGGGTCTACAAATTGTGACTATCGCCCTTTTCAGGCTCGCTTTCACTTTGGCTTCGGTGCAACACACCTTAACCTGCCACAACCTGTAAGTCGCCGGCTCATTCTTCAACAGGCACACGGTCAGCCGTTTAATCAGCCTTCCATTGCTTGTAGGCTAACGGTTTCATGTTCTATTTCACTCCCCTCACTGGGGTTCTTTTCACCTTTCCCTCGCGGTACTTTTCTCTATCGGTCACACAGTAGTATTTAGCCTTACGAGGTGGTCCTCGCTGATTCAACCGGAATTCCACGTGCTCCGGCCTACTCGGGATTCAGCTAGGCTGCTTCGATTTTCGACTACAGGACTTTCACCTCCTCTGGTGCAGTTTTCAGCTGCTTCGTCTAATCTATTCAGTCCACGTTGCTGTCCCACGACCCCAACCTCCGTAGAAGTTGGTTTAGGCTGTTCCCTTTTCGCTCGCCGCTACTCGGAGAATCACTCAATTGTTTTCTTTTCCTCTAGCTACTAAGATGTTTCAATTCACTAGGTTGGCTCTTTCTCACCTATTTTATTCAGTGAGCAGTATTTAGGGTTGCCCCATTCGGACATCTCCGGATCAGTGCTTGTTTCCAGCTCCCCGAAGCGTTTCGTCGGTAACTACGTCCTTCATCGCCTCTGTGTGCCAAGGTATCCACCGTTAGCCCTTTGTAGCTTGACCTTTGGCTTTTATCCCTGCTTTTCTCTTTTTCTATGCAGTTTTCAAGGTTCTTACTGGTTTTTCAACCAGCATTCCCTCTATTACAGTTTTTCCTGTTTAGATAGGATGCCGATTCTTTTTACCAATCTTTACGCGCTCGTGATGATTAATCTAAAAGATTAATCCAGTGGGCCATTCTGGACTTGAACCAGAGACCTCACGGTTATCAGCCGTGCGCTCTAACCAACTGAGCTAATAGCCCTTGTCTGGTTTTTTCTAAGTTTTACCCTCCCTTTCGGAAAGTTAGTCTTAGGTACGAACCGACTCTAATAGTTTGAAAGTTTTTACCTTTTCTCCCTTGCACGACCTTGGGATAACCTACTTTTTTCTTATTTGCTGATTGCTTTCAGAATTCAGTGGGTACGGTCTCCCTATAAGGAGGTGATCCAGCCACACCTTCCGGTACGGCTACCTTGTTACGACTTCACCCCAGTCACTAGCCCTGCCTTAGGCATCCTCCTCCGCGAACGGTTGGAGTAACGACTTCGGGCGTGACCAGCTCCCATGGTGTGACGGGCGGTGTGTACAAGGCCCGGGAACGAATTCACCGCAGTATGCTGACCTGCGATTACTAGCGATTCCTCCTTCATGCAGGCGAGTTGCAGCCTGCAATCTGAACTGAGGCCGGGTTTGTTGGGATTCGCTTGTCCTCGCGGATTAGCTGCCCGTTGTCCCGACCATTGTAGTACGTGTGTAGCCCAAGACGTAAGGGGCATGATGACTTGACGTCATCCCCACCTTCCTCCGGTTTGTCACCGGCAGTCTCTCTAGAGTGCCCAACTTAATGATGGCAACTAAAAACGGGGGTTGCGCTCGTTGCGGGACTTAACCCAACATCTCACGACACGAGCTGACGACAGCCATGCACCACCTGTGTTCTGGCTCCCTAAGGCACTCCTAACTTTCATCAGGATTCCAGACATGTCAAGTCTTGGTAAGGTTCTTCGCGTTGCATCGAATTAAACCACATACTCCACCGCTTGTGCGGGCCCCCGTCAATTCCTTTGAGTTTCACTCTTGCGAGCGTACTCCCCAGGCGGGATACTTAACGCGTTAGCTTCGGCACAGTCCGGGTCGATACAGACTACGCCTAGTATCCATCGTTTACGGCTAGGACTACAGGGGTATCTAATCCCTTTCGCTACCCTAGCTTTCGTCCCTCAGTGTCAGTTTCGGCCCAGTAGCGCGCTTTCGCCACCGATGTTCTTCCCAATATCTACGCATTTCACCGCTACACTGGGAATTCCCGCTACCCCTACCGAACTCTAGTCTCTCAGTTTCCACCGCTTTTATGGAGTTAAGCTCCATTCTTTGACGACAGACTTGACAAACCACCTACGGACGCTTTACGCCCAATGATTCCGGATAACGCTTGCATCCTCCGTATTACCGCGGCTGCTGGCACGGAGTTAGCCGATGCTTATTCATCAGGTACCGTCAGAGCTTCTTCCCTGATAAAAGTGGTTTACAACCCAAGGGCCTTCCTCCCACACGCGGTATTGCTCCGTCAGGCTTTCGCCCATTGCGGAAAATTCCCCACTGCTGCCTCCCGTAGGAGTCTGGACCGTTTCTCAGTTCCAGTGTGGCTGCTCATCCTCTCAGACCAGCTACTGATCGTCGCCTTGGTAGTCCCTTACACTACCAACTAGCTAATCAGCCGCGAGCCCATCTTCAGACGATAAATCTTTCACCTTTCGGCACATCGGGTATTAGCAGTCGTTTCCAACTGTTGTCCCCATTCTGAAGGTAGGTTCTCACGTGTTACTCACCCGTCCGCCACTAAGTTCCCGAAGGAACTCCGTTCGACTTGCATGTGTTAGGCATACCGCCAGCGTTCATCCTGAGCCAGGATCAAACTCTCCATTGTTTTTACCAATTTATTAAGTCTATCGGCTCTTTTTTCTTGCTTTTTTCACTGATGTCTAGTAAACTAAACCACCAATGAAAGAATTAGTTTTTTAATTTACAAGGGTTTGGCTTTTTCTTTCAAACTATTGATTTGTCTAGGTTCGGCGCGTTTCCTTCGCTTCCGCTCTCAACCGCGCATTTACCAATATAGGGATCTTTCCCTGCTTTGTCAACCCTTTTTTTTAAAAAAGTTTTTCTCAACTCTACAACAACCCCTCAACTCCCTCCCTTCTTACTTTCTACAGACTCTTTCTTCTTTTGATGGATACGTTGGTAGATCTTCTGTATTGTCAATAGGGCGTGTTAAGGTGACAGAATATTGATGGCTTATATATGGTGTTTTTTCTTTCGGTTCGCTTTAAAGTTAAACTGCAAGCGTTAAAACCTAATTGAGTTGGTGCACGTTGCCAAGATCGCTTAGACGATCTTTCATCCTAGTAGCGATATCTAGGATTATTTTGTTAACCGTTATCGTGTATTTGACTGTGACTACGCAAACGCCTGCTTTTTCGCAAACAGCCGAGACTGATGTCCCATTCAATCTCACTAGTGGCTTAGAACGCCAAATTATTATCATTCTTGACTTTGGCTCCCAATATTCAGAGTTGATTGCTCGTCGTATTCGGGAGACCCAGGTTTATTCAGAGGTTTTGTCTTATCGAACTTCAGCCGAGGAGTTGCGACGGATTAACCCTAAGGGAATTATTTTGTCGGGTGGGCCTAGCTCGGTGTATGACGAGGGGGCACCTCAATGCGATCCGGCTATCTGGCATCTGGGGATTCCGGTGTTGGGGGTATGCTATGGAATGCAGTTGATGGTGAAACAGTTGGGGGGCAAGGTTGAGCGGGCCAAACGGGCAGAATACGGTAAGGCTTCTCTCAGGATTAGTGATCCGACGGATCTGCTGACCAATGTGGAAGATGCTTCGACGATGTGGATGAGTCACGGTGACTCTTGTTCGCTGCTACCGCATGGTTTTGAGATTCTGGCCTATACCGACAATACGCCTTGTGCTGCGATCGCCGACCATGAGAAGCGTTTATTTGGGGTGCAGTTTCATCCGGAGGTGGTGCATTCAGTAGGAGGAATTGCCCTGATTCGGAATTTTGTCTATCACATCTGTAAATGTGAACCGACCTGGACGACGGAAGCCTTTGTGGAGGAATCCATTCGAGAGATTCGATCGCAGGTGGGAGAGAAGCGTGTCCTTTTGGCCTTGTCGGGAGGGGTTGATTCTTCAACGTTGGCATTTTTATTGCATCGGGCCATTGGGGACAATTTGACCTGTATGTTTATCGATCAGGGGTTTATGCGAAAAGGGGAACCAGAACGTTTGGTAGAACTCTTTGATCGACAATTTCATATTCCGGTTCAGTATGTTAATGCTCGCGATCGCTTTTTGCAGCAACTAGAAGGGATTACCGATCCAGAAGAGAAGCGACGACGTATTGGCCATGAGTTTATTCAGGTATTTGAGGAAGAGTCTAATCGCTTGGGGCCCTTTGATTATCTAGCTCAGGGAACGTTATATCCAGATGTGATTGAGTCGGCTGATAGTAATGTTGATCCAAAGAGTGGGGAACGGGTGGCTGTCAAAATTAAAAGCCATCACAATGTGGGGGGACTACCGAAGAATTTACGCTTTAAATTGGTGGAGCCTTTACGTAAACTCTTTAAGGATGAAGTGCGTAAATTAGGCCGTTCCATTGGTTTGCCAGAAGAAATTGTCCGTCGTCATCCCTTTCCTGGCCCAGGTTTAGCGATTCGGATTATTGGCGAGGTGACATCAGAACGGTTGAATATTCTCCGAGATGCTGATTTTGTGGTTCGAGATGAAATTTCTAAACGGGGAATTTACCATGATTATTGGCAAGCCTTTGCGGTCTTATTGCCTGTCCGCAGTGTGGGGGTAATGGGGGATCAGCGAACTTATGCTCACCCAATCGTGCTGCGTTTTATTACGAGTGAAGATGGGATGACGGCGGATTGGGCTAAAGTTCCCTACGATATTCTAGAGGCAATCTCAAATCGTATGGTTAATGAGGTCAAGGGGGTAAATCGAGTAGTTTATGATATTACTTCCAAGCCGCCTGGCACAATTGAATGGGAATAGGATTGACCGGCTGTTGAATGCTTGAATGATTGACAGCAAAGACGACTGCAAGCCTTGCGGGGTTGAAATAATACCCTGCTCCTTGTAAATAGGGCTTGCTGAAACTGACTTTTCCCGTTAAGTCCAAAATCCAGCAATGCAAACTTCTAGAGGCTTTATCTGGCAAGGGTTTGAGTAATGATTCTCTTGACAGGAAAAAAATATTCTGAAGCCATCATCCCGCTTATCGTTCAAATTTCAAAAACAAAGGATGAAGGGAGTATGAGACTGTAAAATGGAGAAAATCTTAAAGGGCAGGTCAAAAAATGTTGGAATGGTGGACAAAAAACTTTGCCAGTTGTGAATTGGGAGACGAGAGGCTAAACAATCGTGCCTTCTCGATTGGGAAAAAGTTAAGTGAGGGGTTTGGAAAAGCCTTATCAGAAGTGTTTAAGGGAGGAAACGAGTTAAAGAGGGCCTATGAATTTTTGGGAATCCGAAAACAGACTTTGTCAAGATAATAGAGCCGCACTGTGAAATGACAACTGCCGCCGTAGAAGAATATAAGATAATGCTATCAGTCGGAGATACGACCTTCTTAGATTATCGCAATATCAAGGAAAAAAGGGAAGGGTATGGGCCGACTGGAAAAGGAGGGAATGGATTAATACTGCATAGTGCTTTAGCAATTGAGCCAGAAAAAGGACAAGTATTAGGTTTATTATGGCAAAAACTGTGGAATAGGGAGGTAAAAGAAAAGCCCCCAACAGATGAAACGGCGAAGCAGAAAAAAGAAAGACAGAAAGAACAAAGAAAAGCAGCTCGTCAAAGACCATTTGAGGAAAAAGAATCCTACAAATGGGTAGAGGCTCTAAACACCTGTGAGAAACAGGTAGAAAGTTCAACGAGGGTAATTCATGTATTTGACAGAGAAGGAGATGTTTCAGAAGTCTTTGACTCAGTGCGTCAACTCAAGCATACAGGAGTGCTGGTCAGAGCGTCTCATAATCGTAGTTTAGACAAAAATAGTGAACGACTTTGGCAACATTTGGAATCAGAACCGATTCGTTTTCATCAAGAAATCGAGATTCCGAGTACAGGAAAAAGAAAAGCACGGAAGGTTAAGCTTGCCGTCCGATTTTGCTCAGTTAATCTACGAACTCCCTATCGTTTTGATAATCGTGACCCGTTGAATGTCTATGCTGTTTATGCGACAGAAATCGATTGTCCCGAAGGCGAAACTCCTTTATCTTGGATGCTTCTGACTACAGAAGTTGTTGAGACTATTGAGATGGCTGTCACTATTCTTCGTTGGTACACCTACCGATGGCGGGTTGAAGAATTTCATAAAGTCCTTAAGTCTGGTTGTCAGAGTGAGCGTTATCGACTTGCCTCTGATGGAATGAAAACTCTTTTGGGTTTTTTAAGTGTCATTGCTGTTGAACTTTTACACGTTACTTATCTTCATCGTACCCAGCCCGATGCTCTCGCGATTGAAATTCTTAATCCTCTTCAACTTCAGGTGTTAAAAGCAGCCGCCTCTCAAAAACTTCCCCCTATTTTGACTGTTGCTTGGGCTGTCGAGTCTGTTGCTTTTCTTGGTGGTTATCTTGAACATCGTCGTAAAACTCCTCTCGGTATCCAAGTCCTTTGGCGCGGTTGGTTGAAGTTGCATGACCTTTGCCAAGGCTGGCAGCTTGCAATCCGCACTTAACGGGAAAAGTCAGCTTGCTGAAAAAGTCAAAAAACGAAAGAAATGTGGGTTAGGGAAGTATGGACTGAAAAAGCATAGATAACTTATCCTTATGGAAACAAATCAAAATACAGATTTTGTTTAATCTATTGTTCCTTTCTGTCTAAAAAGGTCAACACAAATCACTCCTCACAAAAGAGAGGAAAATTAACACCATTTTTCACAAGAAAAACGACTCTACAACTTTTTACTTTTTGTCTTCTGAAGTAGAGTAGAAAGATTCATTACCAAAAAGTTCATCGCAATTACCGTTTCCGAGGTCTCAGGTAGTTTGGCCATCACTCGACCAAGACTAAATTTCCTCTTTCCCTGTCCGAATTTACCCTCAATGGCATTACGCACTCTTTCATCTGAGCGTGCCTCTTTCTTTTTTTCTTTGCTCACCTCTTTCGGCGGTCTTCCCAATCGGGGACCACTCATTCTTATATCCCTTTCTTTACAATAAGCTCGATTCGCTTTTGTTCGATAGATTTTATCCACATGAACCGATTCCGGATAACATCCTGTTTCCCTTTTATATTCTTCTATTCGCGCTTGTAAATCTCCCGATTCGTTGTAATTATCCCAACTTAATTTGTCTAAGAAGACAAAGCCATTCACATTACTTGCCGATATTTTAGCTCCAAACTCTACTGCTTTTCCCGCTTTTCCACGCACTATTGGACGCACGTGAGGTTGGCTTACACTCACAATTCTGTTTTCTACTTTATTTGTCTTTTTTTCATACATTTCTAACTGTTGCTCATACACTTTTCCTATCGTTACAAGCTCTTCTTGCTCTTTTTTCGTTAGTTTTTCTAACTTTGCTCCCTCTTCTATCATTTTTTCTATATGAGACAAGTTTCTTTTTATATATCCTAGTTGTTTTTTTGTTCCTTTTCTTCTTTCTTTTTTTGACACACGACGTTTTTTTGCTATGGCTAAGTAGGGCTTGCTGAAAAAGTCAAAAAACGAAAGAAATGTGGGTTAGGGAAGTATGGACTGAAAAAGCATAGATAACTTATCCTTATGGAAACAAATCAAAATACAGATTTTGTTTAATCTATTGTTCCTTTCTGTCTAAAAAGGTCAACACAAATCACTCCTCACAAAAGAGAGGAAAATTAACACCATTTTTCACAAGAAAAACGACTCTACAACTTTTTACTTTTTGTCTTCTGAAGTAGAGTAGAAAGATTCATTACCAAAAAGTTCATCGCAATTACCGTTTCCGAGGTCTCAGGTAGTTTGGCCATCACTCGACCAAGACTAAATTTCCTCTTTCCCTGTCCGAATTTACCCTCAATGGCATTACGCACTCTTTCATCTGAGCGTGCCTCTTTCTTTTTTTCTTTGCTCACCTCTTTCGGCGGTCTTCCCAATCGGGGACCACTCATTCTTATATCCCTTTCTTTACAATAAGCTCGATTCGCTTTTGTTCGATAGATTTTATCCACATGAACCGATTCCGGATAACATCCTGTTTCCCTTTTATATTCTTCTATTCGCGCTTGTAAATCTCCCGATTCGTTGTAATTATCCCAACTTAATTTGTCTAAGAAGACAAAGCCATTCACATTACTTGCCGATATTTTAGCTCCAAACTCTACTGCTTTTCCCGCTTTTCCACGCACTATTGGACGCACGTGAGGTTGGCTTACACTCACAATTCTGTTTTCTACTTTATTTGTCTTTTTTTCATACATTTCTAACTGTTGCTCATACACTTTTCCTATCGTTACAAGCTCTTCTTGCTCTTTTTTCGTTAGTTTTTCTAACTTTGCTCCCTCTTCTATCATTTTTTCTATATCAGACAAGTTTCTTTTTATATATCCTAGTTGTTTTTTTGTTCCTTTTCTTCTTTCTTTTTTTGACACACGACGTTTTTTTGCTATGGCTAAGTACTCTTTTCTTGCCACTTCCCTATAAGTCCTCGGCTTTTCTTTCCTTTTCTCTTTTATTTCTTCATACAGCTTATCTATTATTTTTTCTGTTTTTTCTCTGGCATCATTCAATATTCCTATATCCGTTGGATATTTTATATCTGCTGGTGTACAAGTCGCATCTAACAATAACTTTCCTTCATTTTCTTTTTTTTCTGACGCTACACCCGTCGCTTTTTTTTCTATTTCTTTATTAATTTTATTTATTAATTCCATTCCTATTTTTTTACGAAAATGAACCATCATTGACGCATTAAATGCTTCTTTGCTACTATAGCTTTCCATTCCTATAAAGTACTGTAAATAAGGGTTCTCTTTTATTTGTTCTACTGTTTCTCTGTCACTTTTTCCTGAAATTTCTTTGATAATTAATGCTCCTAATGCCATTCTAAATGATTTGGCTGGGGCTCCTTTTTTTTCTGTGAAGTTTTTTGCATATTCTTCCTCATATTCTTCCCAAAGAATCATTTTTGACATTTCTATCCAACGATTTTCTTCGTCTAACTGCCCGCCGAACAGATTTTTCAAGTTTTCTGGTGTTTCAATTGAGTACTGTTGCTTTCGGTACATCTGCTTTCTCTCTTCTTAATGCAATGGTTTTGAGGCATTCTACCCTATTTTCGTGCATTCTAGCGGTTCTTAATTCGCCTACTATTTTTCTCCGTAAAGGTTTCAGCTTTTTTCAGCAAGCCCTAAGTACTCTTTTCTTGCCACTTCCCTATAAGTCCTCGGCTTTTCTTTCCTTTTCTCTTTTATTTCTTCATACAGCTTATCTATTATTTTTTCTGTTTTTTCTCTGGCATCATTCAATATTCCTATATCCGTTGGATATTTTATATCTGCTGGTGTACAAGTCGCATCTAACAATAACTTTCCTTCATTTTCTTTTTTTTCTGACGCTACACCCGTCGCTTTTTTTCTATTTCTTTATTAATTTTATTTATTAATTCCATTCCTATTTTTTTACGAAAATGAACCATCATTGACGCATTAAATGCTTCTTTGCTACTATAGCTTTCCATTCCTATAAAGTACTGTAAATAAGGGTTCTCTTTTATTTGTTCTACTGTTTCTCTGTCACTTTTTCCTGAAATTTCTTTGATAATTAATGCTCCTAATGCTATTCTAAATGATTTGGCTGGGGCTCCTTTTTTTTCTGTGAAGTTTTTTGCATATTCTTCCTCATATTCTTCCCAAAGAATCATTTTTGACATTTCTATCCAACGATTTTCTTCGTCTAACTGCCCGCCGAACAGATTTTTCAAGTTTTCTGGTGTTTCAATTGAGTACTGTTGCTTTCGGTACATCTGCTTTCTCTCTTCTTAATGCAATGGTTTTGAGGCATTCTACCCTATTTTCGTGCATTCTAGCGGTTCTTAATTCGCCTACTATTTTTCTCCGTAAAGGTTTCAGCTTTTTTCAGCAAGCCCTACATAGGGAAAGAAGAAAATGAAGGGTTTTTAGGGTGTATGGGAGATGGCACAGGGTTGTAAGGTGTAGGCTTTTTGAAGGATTTGATCAATGGTTTGGCGAAGTTCTGGAGCTGTGCGATCGCTATTGTTGACCAAAATACTAAAAATTAAGGTTTGATTCTGGATATTAGCGAGATAACCGGCAAGGCTAGTGATTCCTGAGAGGGTTCCGGTTTTAGCTTGTAATTTTCCGACTAAGGCTGTTTGTAAAAAGCGATTTTTTAAAGTTCCGTTTTGACCAGCGATCGCCAGGGAATCTTGATAGGTTTTGGCAAAAGGGGTTTTGTTAATTTGCAGTAATAATTGGCCCAATAGACGAGGGGAAACTAAATTTTGACGAGATAAACCAGAACCATCTTTAAGAAAATAAGTATTAGGATCTAAACCCAGGGATTGCAACGCTGTTTTAACTGGTTCTGAACCGGCTTTATGGAGTGGATTTAATAGGTTTAATAAAGATTCCGCATAGAGATTATTACTATCTTGATTAGTTGTTTGAATCATTGTCCCTAGCTTAGGAGACGTAATGGTCAGTAGAGGAATCTGAGTCCTATCAAGGTTGGCCTGATTAGTCATCATCACGCGATCAACTTGAATGCCCTGTTGTTTTAAAAGTTGCTGAAAAGTTTGCAGAAAATATAAGGTTGGATCGGGAATCGCCACACCATTAATCTCTTGAGAGCCAAGACTTAATTCCCCTGTCACAACCAGAGTATTCTGAGCAAGAAGCCCTTGGATTTGAATATTTTGGCTAGGATTAGCGGCAACAGTTCTGGTTTGATTAACCACTTGCCATTGTTGAGCTGCGAGGGGCTCAGACCAGGTAATTTGGGCTGGTTCGCCAATCTTCTTGCCCGTTAAAGTTAAGGTAACGGTATTTTGATTAAGAATAGCTCGATTGATGGGGGGAGCATAATCATAGTGAATATCTTCCCATTCCCAGGTCGGATTAAGACGATTTTCCGGTGCTGAATTATCTTCTAAAACTAAGGTTTTAATTGCGGTAATTCCCTTAGTTTGCAGTTGGGCAGCGATCGCGGTTAATGAATCCCTAGTCAGGGTGGGATCACCTTGAGCAATAATTGTTAATGCTTCCAGTACCGGTGCTTGGCCTTGACCATAGAAAGGGGTTTGAAGCTGATAATTTGGTCCCAGAGTCAGCAAAGCAGCCGCCGTGGTAAGGAGCTTGGTATTGGAAGCAGGGACAAATAATTGATCGGCATTGTGTTGATAAAGAACGGCTTGAGTTTTCTCCTCGGCGATAAAAATTCCCCAGTAACTACGAACAAACTCGGAACGTTGCAATAGGGTCTCAATTTCAGTGGCAAATTCTGTGGGACAAAAAGACTGATTGGCATAATCTCCGTTTTGGCTCAATTTGAGGGGCATGACAGGGGAAATCGCCGTCACCGAAGAAGCCCAAAAGAGAAATACCCCCATACTGAGGATCTGTATTCCCCATTCTCCGAGATAGATCTTAGAGCGCGAGGACTGGTTACGGTAAAAGAGGAATAATGATCTCAACAAAATTCTGTATTTAAACGGAGTCAAAAAATGAAGATGCAATCTTGGCAGCGATCGCTTAATAATCTGGGCATTAACCCATTGACCACTAGAGACGCACCAACGATCCATTCGGTTTCGACACTAGTAATAACACTGAAACACAATGTGTTTTTTGCTTTTGAAATCTTGATTTGTTCTAACTAACTTTCTTACCAATTAAAAAAAAAAGCATAGCAATCTTTGATTTTCTAAACCAAGGATTGGAATACTTGATTGACTTCTACTTTTTTCTACCTGTAAATAATTCGTTGATAGCTTATCCTTGGTCACGGCACGGTAAGACTTCCGCCATTGGATCAGAAGATATCATCAACGAAAAATTTACAGCAAGAATAACTTTTGGGTTAAAATCCCGTGTAGTTCATAAATAGAAACGCAAATTGGCAATAATATAATGCGCTTTTTGTTGCGTGATGTGGGAGGTTTCTGGCGATCACTTTTTCACGTTGCGACAATCAAGGGCGATCACGTTTTCAATTTGCTACAATTAAGGGCGATCGCTTGATGTACAATCTAAAGCAGTGGAATCTAAATCTTGACCCATGAGAGAAATTGTTTTTTATCGAACTGAATCAGGAGCCAGTCCTGTGGAAGACTTTTTCGATTCTCTCTCAGGCAAGCAAGCTCAAAAAGTGATTTGGGTGTTATCCTTAATTCAAGAAGTTGATCCCATTCCTAGCCAATATTTCAAAAAACCAGTAAATACAGATGATATATGGGAAGTCAGAATACAAGTCGGGAATAACATTTTTCGGCTGCTTGGCTTCCCTTTGTATAACAGAATAATCGTTTTAACTAACGGATTTGCTAAAAAGACACAAAAAACACCTTCTCAGGAAATCCATTTAGCAGAACAACGAAAACGAGATTATTTACGGAGGAACCTAAACTATGACTGACTTAGAACGTTATATTGACCAAAGAAAACAAAGAGATAATGAATTTGCTAAAAATTTTGAAGCAGGTTATCTAAGTTTCAAGTTAGGCTATCTTTTGGCTCGAACAAGGGAAGAAAAAGGAATCAGCCAAGAACAATTAGCTAATGATTTGAATTGGGAGCTATCTCTTATTTCTCAACTGGAAACTCAAACTGAAAATTTTGATATTTCTACTATAGAAAAGTATGTAAAAGCACTAGGAAAAAAACTTTTTGTGGAAATTAGAACCCCTGCTGTTAACTGAATTTTCAGACTGATTTTTATAGGAGTGGGACTGCGATCTCTTTTTCAATACCAAAATTAAGGGCGATCGCTTTTTATCACTGGGTAAAGGGCTAACAGGGATCGCGTTTTCAAGTTGCCAAGATCAAGGGCGATCGCTTTTTATCATTGGTTAGGGGGCTAAGGGGCGATCGCTTTTCTGAGTGACAATCAAGGGCGATCGCGTTTTGATGAGATGGTTCTCCTGAACAAAGAGTGATAATTAAAGCTTATCATGAAAAGCAAGCTAAAAAACGATTTCGCATATTATCAAAGTTCATAAATCCATAAGCTTGACGCTTGATTAGTTTAAGACGATTATTGATGCCTTCCATTGCCCCATTCGTCGTTCGACTCAAAAAGTAGTTACAAATAGAGTCCAAATTCCTACGAATTGTGCTAATTACATCTGTATAAATGCTCTTTGCATTCTCTAACCATTCTGTAAATTTTAATCTTCCTTCTTCCTTATCATTTACTTTTTCATATATCTCTCTAAATGACTCTTTATATTCATACGCTTTACGCAAACGAGCAGATTGCTTTAACACCAATTCTAGTTTTTCTAACTCTTCCTCTTTTAGGTCTTCTTTATTTTTTAATAATAGCCACTTTTCTCCCTTGATTTTTACATTCAATTTTGTCTGTTTACGGATTTTATTCAATTCTTCATTCAACGCCTTCATTACATGAAATCTATCTGTTACAATTACTGCATTCGGAAATACTTTTTCTATTACTTTAGGAAATCCTCCCCACATATCTACACTCACTTGTTCTACTCCTTCCCTCACCTCTAATTCTTTCTTCATCAGCACTTCGATGATTTTATCTTGTTGATGACTATCTATCACTTCTATTAATTCTCCTTTCTCTATATCTCCTAACACTGTTACAAAATTCTGATGACCTTTTCGTTTCGCTATTTCATCCATCCCGAGGTGTTTTACTCCTTGCCAATCTTTTTTTTTAGCTTCACATTGACGTTGGTAAATTCCATTCACTTGATCCCATGATAGAGATTCCTCTCTACCTACTTGTTCCACACTGCTCACATTTACTCGTCCATAAATATATTCTTCATACCTCACTGTGTATTTCCTACGGGCTTCCATAAATTCTAGATTTTCTGTAAAAAACCTTTGACAATCTTTACAGTAAAATTTACGACGAGGGACTTTCAGATATACCATTTGACCAGAGATAGACAAGTCCCTTACTAATACACTGTTCGTCTGATGTAATTCATCCGTTAAGCTACCACAATAATTACATTTGACTTCTTCCTCTTGACAACTCAGTATTAAAAACGCTTGTTTTCCCTCTTGAATCACATTTCTTATGTTTACTTTTGGTAAATTCAGAAGATTTTCCAGAAAAAATAACATTGATGTCGTCCTCATATAGTGTATCTTATTATACATCTTCTACCGCAAAGCCAGAAGAACCGATGAGATTAGGAAGGTTTTCTGGGGATCATACAATTTAGTAGTGATATACGGAAAGTTTCTAAAAAAAATGCGTATTTAGCGTGATATACACATTTTTCTGTATAATCTATGGTTAGTATGCCAATCAAGACCGTCTGAAATTGCAGCGTTCTTCTGACTTTGCTCCAAAAAGTAAACCTAATTTATTTGAGCCAAGATTAACTATGAGTAATATCGAGAATACCAACAATAATAAAACACCAAACTATGTCTTTAATGTGACGTTCAATCCAGAAATATTCAGGATTATTGGATATGTCGGGTTTATCGTTATGTTGGTTGTGGGTTCTTTTTTGACCAACAAATTTTCTGGTGTTGATCCCCAAACTACGACGATCTACAAGTTATTTGGATTCAACCATTCATGTTATGTCATAGACTACGAGCCAAGTCGGACAGTTTCGGCTATGCTTTTGCCATTTTGGGAAATTCCTTTTGTTTTATATATCATTTTTAGCTTTTTGCGAGTTCAGGATGCCTATCGCGAAAAAAAAGCTCCATTATTTGCATTTATTGTCTCTGCAATTTGCTTGCCAATTGCACTTTTGTTGACGGTCTGGGTAAGAATTGTGTTTGTCTGGAACCCAGAGGTGAATTTCATGAATCACTATCTCCCTTACATAGGGCTCCAGGTTCTTTTTTTTCTGATCGCTTTTGAAAATTTTCTATATTTCTATGCAATGAAGGCCTTACCCTTTAATAATAATTGGATCCTTGCTATTGGATATCTTGTCCTGTTACTTGTTGTTACATTATTGTATGTGGTATTTGGAATGTCAAGCGGCTTGGGTCATCCAATTCTTGATCTAATAAACAACAATGGACAACGATTATTCTTTCGGATATTGTCAAGCACTTATACTTTTTTGGTTCTTCCTATTCCTCTCATCCTGTCTTTTTGGGAAATCAGGAGATCGCCTAAGCATACATTATCCCTTGATTAACCCTCTTCTAGTGCGATCGCCGAATAATAATTCCCATGCACACACAACCATAAAATTTGATCGACTATGATACAGAAGTTGTCGGCAGCGGATGATGGGGAACGTTAGCCGTTAATTTTCTTAAACATCCTGAGCCAAGCATGGGAAGTACAATTACCGTAATTCTATGCCCCTCTGATTTGGTGATCTGCCATGCAAACTCTTTGCCGAAAGAGTAAATTAACCTGAGTTCAGGCTAAGGACTCTTCGGCAATCCCTTGAACGAAAGAATAAGCATTTGAGAGGTGTCATATCTAAAAAAATGGCTACGACAGGATAAGAGTTTCAGCTTATCTCGAACTGACGTTAAAATAGTAAGAGAACTGATCTCTGATTCCGTAGGGTGCATTACTTAAAATGTACCTTGTTTTGTTTAATCAATCGAGAAGAAAAGACATTGTTAGCAATTCAATCTTAGTTCTAAAAGAGAAAAATAAGAATCGGAAAATCGTCAAATTATGCCTATTCATCAACCTTGCTATAGTAAAAAGCGTTTACTCAACGGGGCAATTCTCTTTATGAAACCCAGATACACATCCTAAATTGTGTTATCCTGTTGGTTATCTAGCATTTAGTAATTGATGATGTTCTCAATTTCAGCCAGCTATGAGAATCATCTCCAAGCTCAAGCGGACTTTAACAAAGTCCTAGAGTAAGTTGAAAAAGTTGAATAATCTAAAATTTGCTTAGGAGTGTAAACCATGACTACTCAAACTCTCTATGAAAAAGACTTTAATCTTTGGATAGAACAAACTATCAATTATCTTAAAAATGGAGACTTAA
This sequence comes from Woronichinia naegeliana WA131, assembly GCA_025370055.1. Taxonomy (NCBI): domain Bacteria; kingdom Bacillati; phylum Cyanobacteriota; class Cyanophyceae; order Synechococcales; family Coelosphaeriaceae; genus Woronichinia; species Woronichinia naegeliana. The sequence continues at coordinate 6,751,221 of CP073041.1, forward strand.
CTAACTTAGATCGAGAAAACCTAATAGAAGAAATTCAGTCAATGGGAAATAGTGATAAACGGGAAACGTTCAGTCGTCTTAAAGTATTACTCATGCACTTACTCAAATGGAAATATCAACCCCAAAAACGAACCTCTAGTTGGTTAAATACCATTGATGAACAGAGGGAACAATTAGAATTAATTCTTAAAAATAGCCCTAGCTTAAAACCTTATTTCCAAGAAATTTTGTCAGACTGCTATCAAAAAGCGATTCGTGCGGCGGTTAATGAAACCAATCTTCCCCGCAAAACTTTTCCCATTGAATGCCCCTTTAGCCAAGAGCAAATCTTAGATGCTGACTATTTTCCTGATTAAAAGGTAAGCTATGCAATTAACTCTAAATGAAGCCCAAAATCAACTACCCCAGTTACTGCAATCCGTATCTGAAGGACAAGAAGTATTAAAAATAGCGAAGGACAGAACTTTCAACTCATTTTGCTTCCTACTATTTCTAACAAACCTCAATTTGGCTGTGCAAAAGGTCTCGTTAAAATGTTGGATAATCTTGATGATCCTTGAGATGAATTTGTAGAGATGTTCAGTACTTTTATCTCCAGCTAACTCTTCACGAGATAGAATTGTAAAGTAACTATACTTTGACTTTCCTTAAAAAGATCAGTCCTCATTTTTGTATTAAAAAATCATCCAATTATGTCTATCTCTATATTTTATTCATGGCAAAGTGAAACACCAGAAAATCGTTCTTTTATAAAAAATGCTTTGGAAAAGGCATTAAAAAATATTTATAAAGATAAGAGTTATGATCTCAATGAAAGACTAGAGCTAGATCATGACACAAAAGATATTCCTGGAATCCCGAATATTACTGATACCATTTTTTCTAAAATTACAAACTGTCGTGTTTTTGTCGCTGATCTATCTTTAACTTCTACTTCCGATTTTAATAAATCACGTCACTGTGCTAATCCCAATGTTTTGATTGAAACTGGTTACGCACTTAGTGCTTTAGGAAACGAAAGGATAATTTTAGTAATGAATGAGGAATTTGGTGTACCAAAAGAGAATATACCGTTTAATCTTCAGTCTAATCGCTGGCCTATTACTTTTCGACTTGCTTCTAATACTGATTCAGAGACTCGAAAGTTAATAAAAGAAAAACTAGTTACTGATCTAGTTTCGGCACTCACAGTAATGATAGAACATGGTATCTTGCAATCTTCTCCAACTACAATATCTTCACGAGAACATGATCAACAAATATTTAATAAACTTCAAATAGATATTCCCTATGACGGAAGAGTAGTACGCTTTCTGCGTGAAGAAGACTGTAAAAATACACTTTTTACACAAGATTTACATGAAATTTACAACTTTGTGAATAAATGGAATAATCCTCATTTTGAGTTCCTTGATTCTGTTTTGGAAAAGCAACGTCAAGAATTTTTAACTCAATTAATCATATTTAAAAATGAATTGTTTGCAAACACATGGACAAACTATCATGATATAAACTTATCATCAATGGAATTACCTGAAGATGATTTTGGACATCCGCGTTGGGAAAAAGCAGAGGAAATGAATAAGTTAGCAACAAAAATTTATGGTTTGTACGAGAGTTTAATTCGAGATTGCAAAAGAAGAATTGGAACTCCCCTAATTTAACATTTCTAAAAACTCTTCCTCACTTAAGATAGTAATATTTAACTTTTGCGCCTTTTCTAACTTAGAACCCGCCGATTCTCCCGCCAAAATATAATCAGTTTTTGCACTTACCGAACTCGTTATCTTTCCTCCTGCTTGCTCAATTAAAGCCTGGGCTTCCTGTCGCTTTAAACTCGGTAAAGTTCCCGTCAAAACAAAAGTTTTACCCGCAAAAACTTGATTCTGACTATCTGCTTCTACCGACTTTTGAGCCTGAGCTAAGACAAAACCGATCGCCTGTAAACGAGTGACTAAACCCTGATTATTCTCATTACGAAACCAGTCATAAACCGATTGGGCAATCTCTTCACCGATACCATAAACCGCCGCTAAATTAGGGATAGAAGCCTGTGCCAATTGTTCCACCGTCGGAAAACTTTCAGCGAGAATCTTGGCATTAACCGCTCCCACATAGCGAATGCCTAAACCGTAGAGAATACGCGACCAGGGCTGTTTTTTACTATCTTGGATGGCGTTAACCAAATTTTGCGCCGATTTCTTGCCCATACGCTCTAATTCTGCTAAATTCTGCCAATCTAAACCGTAAAGACCATCAATAGATTGTACGAGCTTATTATTGAGCAATAAAATCACCATTTTTTCCCCTAAACCCTGAATATCCAAGGCATCCCGACTGGCCCAATGAATTAAACTCCCCCGCAAAATCGCTGGACAGGATTGATTAATACAACGAATCACCGATTCCCCCGCAGGACGGACTAAGAGTGAATCACACTCAGGGCAATGACTGGGCATTTGGTAGGGTTCCGTTTGGGCTGGACGCAACTCCTTCATCACTCGTACCACTTCAGGTATAATCTCCCCCGCTTTGCGAATGATTACCGTGTCCCCAAGGCGAATATCTAACTCGGCAATGCGATCCTGATTGTGCAAAGTTGCCCGTTGTACTGTAGTTCCAGCTAACTGCACAGGTTCCATTACCGCCAAGGGAGTTACAGCCCCCGTCCGTCCCACATTAACCAAGATTTCTCGTACTATGGTCGGAGCTTCTTCGGCAGGATACTTAAGCGCGATCGCCCAACGGGGAAACTTTTGGGTAAATCCCAATTCAGCCTGTAAAGTGTACTGATTAAGCTTGACCACCACCCCATCGGTCATATAGGGCAACCGTTGCCGCGCCCCTTCCCAATCCTCAAAATATTCCGTCACCGCCGCTAAATCGGGACAAAGTTGACAGTGGGAATTAACTGCAAAACCCGCTTTTTTGAGGTATTCCAAGGCTTCCCATTGACTGTGAATTTGCTCTTCCTGGTCGGGTAAATGTAATGTATAGGCAAAAAACTGTAATCGTCGCTGAGATACTCTTTTTGAATCTAATTGTCTTAATGTTCCAGCCGCCGCATTGCGAGGATTAGCAAACAAACTTTCGCCTTTTTCTTCCCGTTCTTGGTTAATGCGATTAAACTCATTTAAAGGTAAAAAAGCTTCACCTCTAACTTCTACCCTAGCAGGGGGATTCTCTAAATTTAAGCGGAGGGGAATGGAACGAATTGTCCGAATATTTTGGGTAATTTCTTCGCCCGTTGTGCCGTCTCCCCTGGTCACACCTCGTACTAACACCCCATTTTCATAGGTCAAGGCGATCGCCGATCCATCAATTTTCAATTCACAAACATATTCTGCCTGTTTAACATCGGGAGTAATCCGTTGCCAGCGTTCCTGCCATTGCTGTAATTCCTGCACATTAAAGGCATTTTCGAGGCTATACAGGGGAATATTGTGAGAGATCGAGGTAAATTGACTGGCGGGGCGTTCTCCCACCCGTTGCGTCGGACTATCAGGGGTTATCAGTTCAGGATGCTGGGCTTCTAGGGTTTGCAATTCCCGATAGAGTTGGTCATACAAGCTGTCCTCCATAATCGGTGCGTCGAGGACATAGTAGGCATAACTGGCGGTTTGGAGTTGTTGGCGGAGTTGGGAAAGGCGATCGCTGTTCATGGGGATAGCGGACTAAGAACGGGGATGTTGACTTTAATTTAGCTCAAAAGGTTACAAACGATTGTAAATACTGAATTTAAATTATGCTATAATCTAGATATCTAAATTAACCTAGTCCAATAATACTTTATAAAAAACTAAACAATATTAATTTGTATTTAGAGGATCGTTATGGAATTAGTTATCAAGAACTTGGGGCCAATTAAAGGCAATCAACAAAGCATTGATTTATCGAAGAAGTTTTTTATTTTCTTGGGTTATAACAATAGTGGAAAAACCTATGTTTCCCAGCTTTTATGGACTATTTTTAATCAAGATAAACATATTAAATTTATTAAATCTACTTTTGCTGATGGAGTTTTAGAAGAAGTTTGTGATGAAAATCATTCAGATGATTGGCAAATTGAACTTACTCAATCGCTACTTGATTCTATTCTTGAGAAATTTGGCTTGTTTCTACAGAAAGAAATTTTTACAGTTTATAACCAGGATCAACCTGATTCTGAACGAGATAAGTCTTCAATTTTTTTCAAAGCAACTGTCAATGATTTTATTGAAACCCAAGTTACTACTGTTGTAACTATTGACTTTCCAGGAAAATTAGAACTTGGCTATTCCCTTGAAACTCGTCGTTTACAAATTACAAAAAGTATAAATAGTTTGGTACTTAATGTTAAATGGCTTGAACCTTTTGATGAAGTACCTCAAGATTGCATTCGGTTACACTATAATAAAATTTCATCAGAAGCCACATCGAGAAAACTATCTTGTTTAATCCTAGCAATACTCCAGATTATACTAAATATGTCAGTAGGATTTAAGCATGGAAAACTTAGCTCTACTGTACAATTCTTTTTGCCTGCAAGTAGAGCATTTTTCTCTATGTTTTATACCTATATTTATGAAATTGAGAGAAACAAAGGAGAAGAAGATCGCCGTTTAATATCAGAACTTACATCTATTGAAGAAATTAGAAAAAAAATATTTAGACGTTCCTATACTCAGCCAGTTAGCCAAGCAATTGAAGCACTTTATGAGCTTAACCATAACCCTTTATCTTTGGGTATTTATAATGCTCGTCTAATCGAGTTAGCTGAAATTATGGGAGGTGATATTATCCTTGATCGGGTTGAAAATATTGGCCCTGTCCAGTTTTCTTTTCGATTTAAAGAAAATAAGCAAGAGATTGATTTGCCCATGTATCTTGCCTCTTCTTCGGCTAATCAATTAACATTACTTTATCTTTATTTCAAATATTGGGCTAGGGAAAAAGGTAATTTTCTGATAATTGACGAGCCTGAAGTTAACCTGCATCCCGAAAATCAAATTAAACTTTTAGACTTACTAATTAATTTTGTTAGTCAATCAGATAATAAAGTTTTAATTGCAACCCATAGCCCCTTACTTGCGGATGCGGTTAATAATTATCTTTACATAGATAACCTCAGACAATATTATGATAATGAGCAAATAAAAGAAATTATTGCTGATAATGAGCTTCAATACCTTTATCCAGATACTAAATTATCGAGGGAAGATTTAGGCGTTTATTTTTTTACAGGAGATGAAATTATTAGTTATGATCGTGGCCATTATGGTATCTATTTTAGAAATTTTAAGGATACAACAATTTCTTTAAAAAAATCTTCTGAAACTCTTACAGATTATATCTATGACAAAGAAAATGAATAAAGATAATTTAACTGAACATCAAAAACTTCTGAGAGAAGATAAGTCTTTGTCATCAATCCGTGATGATTTTCATCATTTTTTAGAAAAAAAAGGTCTTGTTACTAATGAAACAACGCGTCCTTTTATTGAGATTTTAGAACCTAAAAATAATTCCAAAAAAGAAAGTGATTCAACTTCGGATAATTCTTTTACAAAAAAGATAAATAGAAGGAACAAAAGAACAGCTAAAGAAAAAGACAGCACAGATTTTTCTTCAGATAAGATTGATTTGAAAAAGGTCACTATCAATAAAAATAAAACTCCCGAAAAGTACGGAATTCAAAATGTTTGGATGGTTAATTTGGAATTAATGAATAATTTTAACAAGAATTTTCCCTATTTTTTACTATCGGGAAAAACACCAGAAGTTGCATTATTAATACTTTGTAGAGAGCGAAATGGTGAAATTCACAAATTATATGTATGCTTGATTGAGATGAAATCTAATTTAAAGCAAGATAAACGTTGGAGTTGCTTAGGTGATGTCGAAAAAAAATTTGAAGATGGAATGAGCAAAATGTATTTTCTGTTAACTTTAAATAATCACTATAATCCTTTAAGAGGTTATGAAAATCAAAATATCACAGTTGTTTTTCGTGGTTTAGTTTTTTATAATAGAGATGATATTGTTCGCCCTGTTCAAATACAACCAGATGAAAACGAAAGAGGAGCTAAATTGTTGAAAATTTTAGATGAGCCGAAAGTTTCAATGAAATTAACTGTTACGACAGTGTTGGAAACAGAAGATAAAATTGAAATAAAGTTTTTTAAAAATACTAATGAAAATGCAGATGAAATGGAAGTTAGGATCCAAGATTTAATTACTTAGGTTGACATGATCGACAAATTGGAGTTGTTGGCTGAGTTGGGAAAGGCGATCATGGCTTATGGAAAGCATAAATCAGAAGTATCAAAGTTTATTGCCAGAATTTTTCGTTTAATAAAACCTCTATTGTTTCAGGAAAGGGCAAATGTTCAGGAAAGTTGATGTCGTAATCATCCTGAAGATTATCTACCGCATCTTGGTAACAATCATTAAGAATCGCTAAAAAATAATTTTTAAGACTGGGAGAATCGCGCAGATTCTTTTTAAGTTCTTTTTGAGTGCGTTTAAGGGTATTTTCCCAACCCCGATAACAATCTGTCATGGGAACATAACGGCGTTTGATGGCGTGTTCAAAGAGGGTTATTAAGCGACTTTCTAGTTCTCGTTTATCCTGTCTGCCCAAGGATTCTACCTCATTAATTAAATTTTCTAAGTCAAGTTCAGTAAAGTTTTTAGATTTTAATTGGTTAACAGTGGTTTCAATCCAGAGGGCAAAATCCTGGTCATAAAGCGGAATAGAAATATGTTTTGAATCCATCATTTTAATTTCATTGATGTTAACTTTCAATGTTAAATTGTCGCTGTCTCCATTCTACAAAAGTCAGATCAGACAAGGAAAGATGTAGTTGGTAAAATTTTCTGATTAACATTGCAGAGCGAGTGGAGAAAGGCGATCGCAATGCCACCGACAGAACGATGAGAAGCTCCCACTTTTGGGCCAGCTTCCTTGAGAATTTCGCGGGTTGTACCAAATAAACTGTATAGCGAGTTCAAATCCTCACAGAGCAGACCTTCTTCTTGCGCCAACGGCTCTACCGCAATGCGAGTCACCAATTCCACATACAACGACCAAGCCGCTCTCCGTTCAGTCCTATCGGCTTCCCATTCGGCTGAACTAATGCCAAAAGGAACACTAACAGATACTTTCTTTAATACAGCGCGATCTTTTGCCATAAACTCTATCCTCATCTCAGTTTCAATACTTATCAGTTTATACTAATTAGCTTTTTCTCACTCATCAACCACTGCGATCGCTTTTTATCATCGGTAAGGGGGGATCACTTTTGAGTTTTATGGAAATGCGTTACAATTTTGAATGATAACGTAGTTGATCTTTATTCACTATGCCAACCCCAACGATTATCGAAATTGATCTACGCGAAGTTCTAGCTGAGATGAACAAAAAGCTAGATCGTATTGATGACAATATTAGTGGATTGAAAGATGGTATAAATGGGCTAAAAATCGAGTTGGCTGATGTCAAAGGGGATATTAAAGCCTTAGACGGGAAAGTTTCTAGCTTAGATAAGCGTTTAGAAAAAGTAGAAGGGAGTCAAAATCGGCAAATTTGGGCTTTAATCGGTATTCTGTTTACGGCAATTTTAGGGGTCGTTATTCGTTTTGTATTGATGGGTTTACCAACAACTTAACCGCGATCGCTGTTTCAAGTTAAGAATTACAAATCAAGAATTGATTGCGTCTTTCAATTGAGCGAGGAGAACAAATTTTCCAAAGATCACTTTTCAAGATTTTTGATGTTGTCGAGAGCGTTACGATACCATATTGCCTTGCTGCGAGTAGAGTTGTTTTGGCGAATATTCATCAGACAATTTTCTTTATTTATTATTTTTGTTTACTGAATTTGATTATTCTCTAGCCACTTAGTAGCTTCACTAATAAACAATTTTGCATTTTCTAAAGTTTTGTCTGCTTGTTGTTGAGTGATGGGTATCGTTTCATCATAATCACTTAACTGTCTTAAATCAAAAGTTTCACTCAAGGTTCTTGATAGTTTTTGAGATAGTTCTCCTGTTTTAATAAATTACTGTCCAAATTGTTGAATCAATCCTCTGTGCGTTCGAGCATTGATGTTTTTAGCAGCTAGGAGAGCTTGTACCGTATGATATAATGAGTAATATGCACGAGAAATACAAGCACGATATAGAGTATTTTCTAACAAAATTTCAGCAGCATATAATTCTTCCTTAGCTAGACTTAGTAATGTTTGAATGCGGTTCATAAAGCTATACCTTCTCGGCGAATATTTTCTAATAAAGGAGTATCTTTACACAAAAAATCTTCTTCAGATATGGGCAAAACTGAGATGAGTTGATCGTATTTAAGGTTAATTTGATTTTTGACTTCTCCCATACGGAAAATTTCATCTCCAGGAGAAACAGGACTTTTTAAAATTACCATCATATCAATATCAGAGTCTTCGGTTGCATCGCCTCTTGCTTGAGAACCGTATAGAACTAAGTTTATTAATTTATCGCCATAGATTTGTTCTAGTGCTTGGCGAAATTCTGTGATAATTTTTTCGATTTTTTTCATAATTCATGCACTGCGCCGTAACCCATCAAATATAAATTTGTATATATACCAGCATTTTACCTCATTATGACGAGAGAGCCTACTTGTTAGGCAATAGTTGCTAATATTGATAGTCATCAATTGCATTCTATCAGTAAAATTCTTCTTCTTGGTGAATTTTAATAATGCCTGATCTTGCTATTTCAAGTTGAGAGATGGAAAGCGATCGCAGTTTTGGTTCAGGGTTAAGAAGGCGATCGCAACTTAAAAATTTAATAGTTATTCAAAAAGTCATCAAGAGAACGAAATTCAAGAGGCTGTTGACGAATTTTTTCTAAATATTCAAGGTCTTCTATGCCTTCAATTTGTTCTAACATTTGTTCATAAATGTCAATATCAAGAATGACAGCGACAGGTTTTCCGTCACGCATAATAATTTCTGGGTTTTTGGTTTGTGTTTTCATAATGTTTCTTTGGGTAAACTAGAATACTAAATAACTCATTTTTGGATGATAATCTTTCAACTAAAAAGTTGATCATATCTTATCAAGTTAATCTCATTATAAAAGCGGTGATCGCTGGTTCAGTTGATTTTACTTGTAAGAGAGCGACACCTTCAAACCATTTTCCCAAAACTTTAGCCCCATCATCTTGCAGTTTGTCATTAGCTGTTTCAGATTGATGTTGTCTATTTTAACAAAACCTCCCCTTTTGAAGTCAATTCCCAACGATCACGCGGCGATTCTTTTTCCACATAACGTTTGACTAAGCCTCGCTGGGAAAGATTTTTTAAGACTGTCATCATATCAGGTTCTCTAGGAACATCTCGGCGGGAAAGTGCGTTAGCTAATTCGTACCAACTCCATTTTCCTTTTCCTCTTTCAACTAATTGGAGAAGCACTAATTCAAGTTCTGACTTTTCCCGTTAAGTCCAAAATCCAGCAATGCAAACTTCTAGAGGCTTTATCTGGCAAGGGTTTGAGTAATGATTCTCTTGACAGGAAAAAAATATTCTGAAGCCATCATCCCGCTTATCGTTCAAATTTCAAAAACAAAGGATGAAGGGAGTATGAGACTGTAAAATGGAGAAAATCTTAAAGGGCAGGTCAAAAAATGTTGGAATGGTGGACAAAAAACTTTGCCAGTTGTGAATTGGGAGACGAGAGGCTAAACAATCGTGCCTTCTCGATTGGGAAAAAGTTAAGTGAGGGGTTTGGAAAAGCCTTATCAGAAGTGTTTAAGGGAGGAAACGAGTTAAAGAGGGCCTATGAATTTTTGGGAATCCGAAAACAGACTTTGTCAAGATAATAGAGCCGCACTGTGAAATGACAACTGCCGCCGTAGAAGAATATAAGATAATGCTATCAGTCGGAGATACGACCTTCTTAGATTATCGCAATATCAAGGAAAAAAGGGAAGGGTATGGGCCGACTGGAAAAGGAGGGAATGGATTAATACTGCATAGTGCTTTAGCAATTGAGCCAGAAAAAGGACAAGTATTAGGTTTATTATGGCAAAAACTGTGGAATAGGGAGGTAAAAGAAAAGCCCCCAACAGATGAAACGGCGAAGCAGAAAAAAGAAAGACAGAAAGAACAAAGAAAAGCAGCTCGTCAAAGACCATTTGAGGAAAAAGAATCCTACAAATGGGTAGAGGCTCTAAACACCTGTGAGAAACAGGTAGAAAGTTCAACGAGGGTAATTCATGTATTTGACAGAGAAGGAGATGTTTCAGAAGTCTTTGACTCAGTGCGTCAACTCAAGCATACAGGAGTGCTGGTCAGAGCGTCTCATAATCGTAGTTTAGACAAAAATAGTGAACGACTTTGGCAACATTTGGAATCAGAACCGATTCGTTTTCATCAAGAAATCGAGATTCCGAGTACAGGAAAAAGAAAAGCACGGAAGGTTAAGCTTGCCGTCCGATTTTGCTCAGTTAATCTACGAACTCCCTATCGTTTTGATAATCGTGACCCGTTGAATGTCTATGCTGTTTATGCGACAGAAATCGATTGTCCCGAAGGCGAAACTCCTTTATCTTGGATGCTTCTGACTACAGAAGTTGTTGAGACTATTGAGATGGCTGTCACTATTCTTCGTTGGTACACCTACCGATGGCGGGTTGAAGAATTTCATAAAGTCCTTAAGTCTGGTTGTCAGAGTGAGCGTTATCGACTTGCCTCTGATGGAATGAAAACTCTTTTGGGTTTTTTAAGTGTCATTGCTGTTGAACTTTTACACGTTACTTATCTTCATCGTACCCAGCCCGATGCTCTCGCGATTGAAATTCTTAATCCTCTTCAACTTCAGGTGTTAAAAGCAGCCGCCTCTCAAAAACTTCCCCCTATTTTGACTGTTGCTTGGGCTGTCGAGTCTGTTGCTTTTCTTGGTGGTTATCTTGAACATCGTCGTAAAACTCCTCTCGGTATCCAAGTCCTTTGGCGCGGTTGGTTGAAGTTGCATGACCTTTGCCAAGGCTGGCAGCTTGCAATCCGCACTTAACGGGAAAAGTCAGATTCAAGTTGGGTTAACTGTACGGTATTTTTCATGATTAATCCTCTGTCAGTAATTTTTACTTCTTGATAGGATAATTTAAGAATTTTACCTCCCGCTTTAGATGGTTCAAATAGTCTTCCACTAATAGCTCCTTTCTCTTGCATTATAGATTAATTTATCAGTCCTTTATTTTGATTTTTTAATTTCAGTAACAGCCATTGTTCATGGGAATAACCTTCCCCAAAATCATTTTTCAAGATTTTTGATGTTGTCGAGAGCCCGACGGTACCATGTCATATTGCCTTGCTGCGAGTAAAGTTGTGCCGCTTGATTGTAATCAGCGATCGCACCTTGCTTGTCTTCTAAGTCATCCTTGGCTAACCCACGATTGTAGTAGGCATTAGCATAGTCGGGTTTGATCTGAATGGCTTGATTGTAGTCAGCGATCGCACATTGGTAGTCTCCTAAGTCATCCTTGGCACTCCCGCGATTGAGGTAGGCATTAGCATAGTCGGGTTTGATTTGAATGGCTTGATTGTAGTCAGCGATCGCACCTTGCTTGTCTCCTAAGTTAGACTTGGCACTCCCGCGATTGAGGTAGGCTTCTGCATAGTCGGGTTTGATTTGAATGGCTTGATTGTAGTCAGCGATCGCACCTTGCTTGTCCCCTAAGTTAGACTTAGCACTCCCGCGATTGAGGTAGGCTTCTGCATAGTCGGGTTTGATTTGAATGGCTTGATTGTAGTCAGCGATCGCACCTTGATAGTCTCCTGATTGACCTTTGTTATAGCCAAGATTAAACCACTCTTTGGCGGTCAATCCACTGGTTTTATTGTTTAATTTAGATCGGATTTTATTAAAAAAACTGGCAGGCGGCAATTCCCCTCCAAGTACACCAGTCGTCTGAATATCTATAACTTGAAACCATATTTCACCATCTAACAAAAGCGGAAAAATAGGTTTTCTCAAATGTTGCGCAAAAGTCAGTTCGCGCTGTACCCAGTCAGACTCTTCGGAGCTAGGAGACATCACCAGCAGAAAAATCTGGCATTTTTTAATATTTTCTTTAATCTCTCTTGTCCATTGATCCCCGTAGTCAATTTTGTTATCTATCCACCAGGGCAATTCCTGTTCTCTAAGAGCTTCCACCAGCTTATTTACATAGTCTTGGTCTTTGCGACTATAGCTAATAAAAATAGACATTCTCAAAAAAATCCTAATCTAATTTTCGATTCCAGCAATATCGGCTAAAGCCAGGGAATACCTGTGCAAATTTCCCCTGAGAACTCCTAATTCTTTTCTTAATTCTAGGGCATCTGACCATTTTTGCTCATGTTCAGAAGGACTGACATCAACAGGGCGTTGGGACTCCCAAACCTGTAAACGAGGATGCCACTTGGCTAGAAAAGGACGCAAACCTCGATTCAAAACAGCTATGGCAATGCCACCCACAGAACGATGAGAAGTTCCCACCTCTGGGCCAGCTTCTTTGAGAATTTCGCGGGTTGTACCAAATAAACTATACAGCGAATTCAAATCCTCACGGAGCAGACCTTCCTCCCCCGCCAACGGTTCTACCGCAATGCGAGTCACCAATTCCACATACAACGACCAAGCCGCTCTCCGTTCAGTCAAATCCGCTTCCCATTCGGCTGAACCAATACCAAAAGGAAGACTAATAGATACTTTTTTTAATACAGCAGGATCTTTTGCCATAAACTCTATCCTCAATCTCAGTTTTGATTCTTATCAGTTTAGAGCAATCAGTCTATTTTTTCACTCATCAAACCCAGCGATCTCTTTTTATGATTGGGTAAGGGGCGATCGCTTTTTATCTTTTTATCATCGGGTAAGGAGCGATCGCTGTTTTAAGTTGAGGGATAGTAAGTGATCGCGTTTAGGTAATTCAAAAATAGTCAATCATTGGAAGTTTATGAAAAAATGGGCAATCGCCTTTAGATGACTTAAAAATAGGCGATCGCTTTTTTATGAATTAATTTTTAGTTTTTTGTTCAGAACTTGGTGTTTTTTTTACCGCAGATCCACCCGTTGGCGGTTTTCCAGGGGGTTTGTCGACCTTGGCGTGATAACCTCCAAAATCGAGCGAATCACTTTTTTTGGGTTCTTGCGACATTACAAATCCTCCGTAGAATCGTTCAAAAATTCAATATAACGAATTTCTTCGGCTTTGATCAAAATCCCAGACGTTTCGTTAACTCGTTCCCAAGGCTTATTTTCCAAAAGCTGATAAACACTTTCCAAATAAAGATCCCTTTCGGACGATTCCGATGAAGCAAATGAATTCTTCCCGAAACGACCTGCTACCTGACTTCCATCTTTAAGAGTTACTAAAACCCATAACGGTTCATTAATTCGACTAAATTTATAATCCCAGGCTGAAGGAAATCCCGATAAGATTTTAAAACCTAAGATTGCTAATCCTCTCTCTACTAGCTGTTGTTGATTTGCAAACCCGAATATTAATCCTAAAAGAACTGGACAGTGGGAAGTTCTCGAGCAGGGTAAGTGAGAAAAGAAAATCGGACATGCGATACCCAAGAGTGCCGTTATGTCCGAAACTGGCTGATATAGAAAATCGATAGCCAGTGCTATCTATCAATTATGCAACTATGTCAGCGACTAGAGCAAATCCTAGAGAATCTCCGTCCCGCCTTTAGCCGAGAAGCAACGTACCAATGGTTTATCCTATTAGCCTGGGGAGTAGTGCTCAACAGCCAACCGAGCGCAATAACAAGCTATGTCAATGCCTTAGGGTTAACAGAGAGCTACTACCATCAGGCACTACATTGGTTTGAATCCAAGGCATTTAACGTCAAAGGACTGACCTTGGGATGGTCGAAGTGGGTAAGTCAGCATGAAAATCTATATCGAATCAAGGAAAAACGAGTGTATGTGGGGGATGGAATCAAAGTGGGGAAAGAAGGGCGCAAGATGCCAGGGGTAAAACGACTACACCAAGAATCCGGAAATGTGGCGAAGCCAGAATGGATAAGGGGGCATTACTTCAATGCCTTGAGTGTTTTGGTGGGAGCAGGAAAAGCCTGCTTTGCCTTGCCCTTAGTGTTGCGGCTAGACGATGGCATCAAGTCCAAAGCAACGGCAAAGGAAGGGAAAAAAGGCAGCAAAAAAGAGAAGACTACTCTAGTCACGAAAATGGGGGAGCTTTGCACTACCTACGCAGAGGCGGGAAGCTATGTGATTTTGGATGCTTACTTCGCTTGTGGAGCAGTGCTCAAAAGTTTTCGCCAAAATGCCTTGCATCTCATCACCCGAGTGCGTTGCTCTACAGTGGCATATGCTCCCTTTTCTTCCGTTCCGACCTTGAGGGGGAAAGGACGACCACGGCTTTGGGGGAGTTCAATAAAACTAGAAAGCCTGTTTGCTCTTGTGGAGGATTTTCCCACCGCTAAAGTCTGGCTCTATGGTCAACAAGTCTCCGTTTCTTATCAGTGCTTTGAGTTCCACTGGGATAGTCCCCATCAGCTCGTTAAGTTTGTCCTCACCCAATTGCCCAACGGACAAAGACTGATTCTGCTTTCTACTGACCTCTGTTTGACTGGACCTGAGATTATTGCCGCTTACGGTCTCCGATTTAAGATTGAAGTCACTTTTCGTCAATTAATCCATCTTTTGGGCGGCTTTGCCTATCGTTTTTGGCTTAAGGCTCTTCCTACTTTACCGACCTGGCCTAGCAATCTTATCCTCCCTGACTATCCCCAAACTGTTCAGACTCAGATTTTAAACAAAGTAGAAGCCTTTGAGCGTTTTGTTAATCTTCATGTCATTGTTCTCGGCTTACTTCAAATTCTTTCCTTAGAGTTACCCCAGGGGATTTGGGCTAATTTCCCTCGCTGGTTTCGGACTCTACCCTCCCATGGCTATCCTAGTGAACGCATTGCTCAACTAGCCATCCAACATCAAGCCCCAATGATTTTTCCTCAAAGTCCACCTAGTCTGCTTTTGCCTAAATTCCTTGCCGCTAAACTTGACCCTTTTCCAAGTCCTGATAGACTTACTTTGGCCGCATAGTCATTACCTTCTCTGCCATCCATAAACTTCCCACTGTCCAGTAAAAGAAGAGGAGTAATAAAAATAATAACCAGAAAAATAATCGCTAAGTCAACAGTATTTTCTAAAACACTTTTATCCCAAGGTAAAAGATAAATAAATATCCAAGGCACATAATTTAAGCAACTAAAAGTCAGAAATCGTAACAAAATCAGAGGAACTTGCTCAGACTTTTTGTAGAAAAATCTAGATACTGTCAAATCGATCAAAAATCCGGGAACTAAAAAGCAAACTGTGTAAATGACAGCGTTAAAGGTGCTAAAGGTAAATCCAGTCAGAGATTGGGCAAGAAGGGGAAAGAACATTTTGTTTCATTCTATTTTGTTGATTTTTTCTACTGAAGGTCAGTTATTCAGCATTTTTATCAAAACAAATGCCGATAGATACTTTTTTAAATATAGCACGATCTTTTGCCAGAGACTCCACCCTCATCTCAGTTTCAATACCTACCAGTTTATACTAATTAGCTTTTTGTTACTCATCAAACCCCGCGATCGCTTTTTATGATTGGGTAAGGGGCGATCGCAATTTCCTGTGTGTTTTCTTCATAATTATTTATAAGCATCACCACGAGATTTGATTTTGGTGACAATATAGGTTTGATGTTCCTGATCTTCCTGATATAAAATCCGAAAATCACCTACTCTTAATCGCCACTTCAAATAGTTCTAATTCAATCTCTTCTAGTGATTTAC
Organism: Woronichinia naegeliana WA131; assembly: GCA_025370055.1. NCBI lineage: Bacteria > Bacillati > Cyanobacteriota > Cyanophyceae > Synechococcales > Coelosphaeriaceae > Woronichinia > Woronichinia naegeliana. The sequence continues at coordinate 6,767,032 of CP073041.1, forward strand.
CTTTATCGTTAACGTTGAGATAGTTTTGCCATTCAGATTCAGACTCAACTAAGTCTTGTGCAGAAAAATCCTCGATTTCAAATGCGGTATTGAATTTCTGTCTTAGCTTTTCAAAGAGAAGACTTTGTTCGCTGGGGTTAAGGTTATCAATTTGATTTAAGATGTCATTGTAGGTTGTCATCGTTTTATTTTATTTATTACAACGGCTGATTATAACATGATAAAGAATGAGTGCAATTATTGCAGGAAAGTCAAACCCTACAAAGCAGGATGATTGCTGAACGAGAGAACAAATCACCAAATTCTCGGTTTAACCTTTTTGCTATTGGCAATAATGACTGAATCCCCTGCGGGTTCAATTAAAAATAGTCCTTCCTGAGTGGCATAAACATCAGAGCGTTCGTCTATTTTAATTCCTGCTACGGCTCCATAGAGTTTGTAATCTTGATATTTGGGAAAAGCTATTTTAAAACGTTCTAAGGTCTGTAAAAATCGCTTGACATCGCGGACTTCTAAATGGGATTTAACTTCGATCGCCACCACTTCATTGGTATTTTCAACCAAAATATCTATTTCCAGGGAACCCTGGCTATCCTGAGCATCAACTCGCAAGGCGGTATGGTGAACATCAATACCCTGTTCTCGAAACAATTGGGCGGCGGCGGGTTTAACCAAATTCTCGACAAATTCTCCCCACCGACTGCTTAATCCAGCGACTTGTTTATTGGTTTGGGCAACAATCTGGCGGAGATCAGCGATTTCTTTTTCATAGGTACGTTGACGCTGCTCAAAGTCTTGCTGATATTCTTGGCGTTGCTGTTCACTGGCGCGGAACAGAGCATAAATGTCGTCTAAGGTAATCGCGTTTTCAGGCATGGGAAGTTGGGTATTAAAAAATATTGGGTTATTCTAATTATTCTAAATTAAGTTTTAAGGATCGCTTCCCTAATCCCAGTATTTTTCAGACTTAACGGGAAAAGTCAGGTAAGGCAACCGCGACTAAAAAAATAGCTAATTGTATGACGACAATGCTCGGCCCTGATGGTAAATTAAAACTTGCCGATAAGATCATCCCCAACACCGCACTTAAAGCACCGATCGCTGCCGAAAGAATCACATAGTTCGTAAAAGTTCGACTCAATAAACGGGCTGCACAGGCGGGAATAACTACAAAAGCACTGACCAACAAAACCCCGATCGCCTTAATCGAAATAGCCACCACAAGAGATAATAAAATAATAAAAATGGTGCGATGAGTTGAGACTGCCACACCACGAGCGATCGCACTAGGTTCGTGTAAAGTAATTAACATTTGGGTTCGCAAAGTTAACAATACAAAGACCGTACAAACGATTAATAATAAACCACTAAAAGCTAGATCGAGATCCTGTACCGCTAAAATATCACCAAATAGAAGATTATTTAAGCCCCCCTTATATTGCCCCACAAAACTTAAGGTAATAACCGCGATCGCCAAAGAAGCCGAATAAATAATATTTAACAGTGCATCTGTCCAAAGTTTAGTTCGCTCCAAAAGATAAGTGACACCCAGGGCAAATAACACCGCAAACGGTAAGACAATAAAAGAGGGATTGATCCCTAATAAAAAGCCAAGGCTAATTCCCAACAGGGCAGAATGGCCTAACGCATCACTGAAAAAAGATAATTGACGTAAAACCGTGAAACTTCCTAACATTCCTCCCATTAAACCTGTTGCTATTCCTCCTAATAACGCTCGTTGCATAAAGGGAAATTGAAACAATTCGATCACACGGGTTACTTCAGCCAATCCAGACACCTTGCTATTTTTCCTTACGAATGGGAATGACCATACCGGACAAATTCGGAACCATAGGCCACCTGAAGATTATCGTCGGAAAGGGCGATCGCCGGTGTACCTTGACAGAGAATAGTGCGGTTTAAGCAAATCACCCGATCGCATTGTCGTCGCACCCGTTCCAAATCGTGAGAAATCTGCACAATAGCCAATTCCTCTTCCCGTTTCAGTTGTTCTAACAGGTGATAAAACTCCGATTCACTACGCAGATCCAGACCGGCCGGAGCCTCATCCAAAATTAAAAGACGACGGGGACGTACTAAACAATAGGCCAACAAAACCCGCTTACTTTCTCCCCCCGATAATCCACTCAATAATTGACCTCGCAAATGGGTCGCATTTACCTGAATTAATGCTTTTTGTACCGCTTGACGACGGGCTCGATAACCAGACCAGGGTAATTGCAAGCCCAATCGATCCCAGCCTAAACTAACTAACTCCTCTACTGTCATGGGAATACGACGATCAAAGAGAAAATTTTGGGGTAAATAGGCGATCGCTTCTCGTACCGCAGTGGGTAAAAAACCACGACGACTGAGAGCGTGACCTAGCACAGAAATCTCTCCCGCTTGTCTGGGGATAATCCCCAAAATTGCCTGAATTAGCGTACTTTTACCGGCTCCATTTGGGCCCACAATGGCCGTATCTGTTCCTGATTGTAGAGAAAAAGAGATATCTTGAACGGCTGCATAGGTTTCTCGATAAACGGTTAAATTTTCAACAGCTAAGACAATGTCAGACAAGGTCTATCTCCTCAGATCAACGCTCTTAGAAATTATCAAAATTGACATCAAAATTAACGGGGTTGACCAGTAAAGGCTGACTTTAAATGGTTGAGATTTTGACGCATCTTGGTTAGGTAATAATCTGATTCTAAACCCTTTGCATCACTCTTCTCTAACGGGTCAAAAGTACTGATCTGTACCTTTAAATCCTTAGCCAAGGCTGAGAAAGGACTACCGGCCGTTTCTGGCTCTGTTAATAGGGTTTTAAGATTAGACTTTTCCACTGCCTTAATGACCCGTTTCACATCCTCTGGAGCCGCATTTTCTTCTGGAATCCCCACCAAATAATCTGTTTTGAGGTTATAGCTTTGGGCAAAGTAAGGAGCAAAATCATGGTAGGTGACAAAAGTTTTGCCGACAAAGGGTTTGAGTTTTTGACTAATTTCTGTATCCAATTGTTTTAATTTAAGACGATAGGCTACGGCATTGGCTGTATAGGTTTCTTTCCCGGCCGGATCGGCCGCAATTAATCCATCCCGAATATTGTCAACCTGCTGCATTGCCCGTTTGGGATCGAGGTAAATATGGGGATTAAATTCACCGTGATCATGCTCTTTTTCCGTTTCTAAATTCTGATGTTTTGGCTCAGTAATTTGGGTAATGGTTTTAATCCCTTGACTGGAATCAACCACTTTTAAATGAGGATTACCAGCATTGGCAACTAAATCATCTAAAAATTCTTCCATTCCCAAACCATTTTCCACTAATACTTGCGCTTTGGCTAACTTTTGAATATCCTCTGGCTTGGCCTGATAGTCGTGGGGGCCCACATTGGGCGGCAATAATTGGCTAACTTCAGCGCGATCGCCGGCCACTGCTTTCGTAAAATTAGTAATGGGAATAAAGGTCGTTACTACCTGCAATTTTGGGGAATTTAGACTGCTTGACTGGGGAGAGGGTGAGACGGCTGTTGGACTGGAAGGAGTATTATCTATACAACCGCCTAAACCGATGGCGATCGCCGCTAGTAGCAAAAGCGATCTGGATTGAAAAGCTAAAGCCGATCGGGGAAATGTTTGTTTGAGAGCGACGACGTTAAACCATTGCATAGGAAGGCATCGAATCACGTTGTAACGGTTGAGCTAGGGCTTCGTACCCGCATTATAACATAGAATGATAATCATTCTCATTTGCACCTCAGTCCTAGAGAAATCAAGTTACATTAAAGAAAATTGCGTCTTCTCCTTTTTTAATCCCATGCTGACCGTTGCTGAATATCTCTGCGATCGCTTAAAGGCCTTAAATGTGGATCATATTTTTGGTGTTCCTGGTGACTATGTTTTAGGGTTAATGGATGTTTTAGTGGCGAGTCCCATTGATCTAATTTGCACCTGTAACGAACTCAATGCCGGTTATGCGGCCGATGCCTATGCTCGATTGCGAGGAATTGGGGCGGTCTGTGTCACCTATGGCGTGGGAGGTTTAAGTCTGGTGAATGCAGTGGTGGGAGCCTACGCTGAACGGATTCCCCTGGTCGTTATCAGTGGTGCCCCTAGTCAGTCAGGTCGTCGTAATCATTTGCTGCTTCACCATACTACTGGTGATTTTAATTTGCAGTACTCGATTATGGAAAAGGCCACAGTAGCGGCAGTTATTTTAACGGATGCGAGTCAGGCGGCTAGTCAAATTGACCAAACCCTAGCCGCTTGTTTGCACCATAAACGCCCTGTTTATATTGAAATTCCGATGGATCTGGTTAATCAACCCTGTTTGGCTCCTGTCAGTACTATCTCTTTGGAATCAAAATTAACAGATTTTAATGCCTTAGCAGAAGCCGTTCAAGAAGCGGTGGATTTATTGACCCGTGCGGAACGACCCGTCATTTTAGCAGGGGTAGAATTTAACCGTTTTGATTTAGAAGATAAACTCATTAAACTCTTAGAAATAACGGGTTATCCGATCGCCACTACGCTACTGGGTAAATCCTGTATTTCGGAAATGCACCCCCAATTTATTGGCAATTATGTGGGAGCTTTAAGTCGAGATTATGTCCGCGATCGCATTGAAAATGCTGATTGTATTCTCTGTTTAGGGGCAATTATGTCCGATATGAATTTAGGGGTTTATACTGCCAGATTAGATGATAATCGCCTGATTAATGCCAATTCAGAAAAAGTTAAAATTAAACATCATTTTTATCAACCGATTTATCTCGGCGATTTTCTAGAGGGATTACTCGCCAAACTTCCCTCTATCCCCAGTTTAGAATTTCAGATCCAACCGGCTTCTCTCCTCTTAGCAGAAACCCTAACGCCTACTCCAGGGTGTAAACTGAGCAATGATTATTTTTATAAACGTCTCAATCATTTTATTGATGATAATTTTATTGTCATTTCTGACACGGGTGATGCGATCATTGCCACAATGGATTTAGTCATTCATAAGGATGCAGACTTTATTGGTCAAGCTTTTTACCTTTCCATTGGTTACTCTATTCCAGCCTGTTTAGGCGCAGCAATGGCTCTACCGAAAAATCGGCCACTGGTCATTGTCGGGGATGGTGCGTTTCAGATGACTGCCCAGGAATTATCAACCATTATTCGGAATCAGTTAAATCCTATTATTTTGCTGGTTAATAATGATGGTTATACCATTGAACGGGTGATTAAAGATAATGTCTATAATGATCTACAACCTTGGAAATATCATCAACTGCCCCAAATTTTTGGTGAATGTTGGAGTGCGGAAGTTTTTACCGAAGACGAATTGAAATTGCCTTGATTCAAGCGAAAAGTAATCTTCACTGTGTTTCTTTTATTGAAATTCATTTAGATCGTTTAGATTGTTCGCGTGGCTTGGCTGCTTTAGGAAAAGCCTTAAATAATCAAAACGCCTAGTTGAACTCTATCTAATTTGATCCCCCTAAATCCCCCTTAAAAAGCTACTGTGTACAAACATCTTAAAAAAGCACGCTTTGAGTTTTGATCCCCCTAAATCCCCCTTAAAAAGGGGGACTTGCTCCTGAATTAATATTCCTAAAAAAGGGGGACTTGCTCCTGAATTAATATTCCTAAAAAAGGAAGACTTGGCCCAAAAATATTTATAAATTTACATAAATTTAAGGAGAAAAGTGATCGCAATGACACTAACCGTTCAAGATCTAGGGGAACAGGGACTTTTAGCACGTTTACAGGCCTATTGTCCTCCCGACATCATTGGTGATGATGCAGCCATTATTTCCCTAGTGGTGGGTCAATCCTTGGTTGTTACCACTGATGTTTTAATCCAAGATGTCCATTTTAGCGATCGCACGACTCGGCCGGAAGATGTGGGTTGGCGATCGGCGGCGGCCAATTTATCGGATTTAGCAGCGATGGGAGCAACGCCGGTAGGGATCACGGTGGGGTTAGGCTTACCGAAAGATACCTCTGTACCTTGGCTAGAAGCCTTTTATCAAGGTTTACGGGACTGTTTAGATCCCTGGCAAACGCCTATTTTAGGGGGGGATATGGTGCGATCGCCCTTTATTTCTATTTCGATCACGGCTTTGGGTCATGTGTCACCGCAACGGGTCATTCGTCGTTCTACGGCTCAAGTGGGGGATTGTATTGTGGCGACGGGTTTGCATGGAGCCTCTAGGGCTGGTTTGGAACTGTTATTGCATCCTGAACGAGGAGAAAGGTTATCAGACAGCGATCGCGCCTATTTTATCCGAGCACACCAACGCCCCCAACCCCGATTAGACATTTTACCCTATCTTTTTAATGCTCCTGAACCCTTGAGAATAGCAGGTATGGATAGTAGCGATGGATTAGCCGATGCGATTTTACAAATTTGTCGCGCCAGTCAAGTGGGGGCTAATTTAGAGCAAGAAAATTTACCGATTTCTGAGCTTTTATTGGCTTGGGTCGGAGAAGAAAAAGCTTTAGACTGGACGTTGTATGGTGGAGAAGATTTTGAATTAGTTTTATGTTTATCGCCGATATTAGCTCCGTCTTTGGTGCAATATTTAGGGGAAAAAGCCAAGATTATCGGTCGAGTGACAGATAGCAAGCAAGTTATTCTTAGCAACTCTTTGGGTCAAGAAAAGTTATTATCCTTAGAAAAAGGTTTTCAGCATTTTGCGAGTGATTAATTGTCTAATTTATCTGCGTTGAAAATTTAGGTTTGTGCAATGGTTAAATTTTCGTGAGAAATCAGGTTGTTTTGTCGGAACAAATTGCGATCGCTTCTTCATTTCCCCAAATCAATGCCTTTAGAACCGCCCTCATTACGACAAGCATCTAATAACAAGACAACATTATCCGCCCCACAACGGCGCAATCTCTATCGCTCGCTGACATATACTTTAAACGGTCATAGTTTGAATTTATCGAACCCTTAAAGTTCAGGGTTAAGTCCCCCTTTTTAAGGGGGACTTAGGGGGATCAGACCGCTTTAATGAAAATCGTAAATTGTAGCCGTTTGAAGTATAACTCAGAGGAATCGCAGTTTCCTCAATTCCTTCTGGATGAGGATTACCATCGCAAGGCAACAAATAATCCTTTTCCCCATAACGCATTTCGTGACCACTAAAGAAAAACTAAAGTTATCTCCACTACTCAAAAAAGCTTTGTCAAAACGTACCCGTAAAAATCGCCCCAAGGAACCAAAAGATGGTTGAGAATTAAAGGGTTTACCCACATCGGTAAGGGAGCATCTCACTTATGCGATTGCTTCTTCTGGCTTTACGGTAGAAGAGGTATAATAAGATATAGTATATGAGGATGACATCAATGTTATTTTTTCTGGAAAATCTCCTGAATTCTACCTGTAAATAATTCGTTGATAGCTTATCCTGTGAAAAGGGATGATAAGACTTCTGTGATAACATCAGGCATAATCAACGAAAAATTTACAGCAAGAAAAAAATTAATTAGGGGTATGAGCCTCGATATAGGAAACTGCATCCTGGACAGATCTAATTTTTTCTGTGTCTTCATCAGGAATATCGATCTCGAAAGCTTCCTCAACCGCTAATACAAGTTCGGCTAAGCCAATGGAATCTGCGCCGAGATCATCAATAAAGGTTGCCTCTGGTTTGATGTCTTTTTCCTCAACATCCAGCTGCTCCTTGATTATTCGCTTTACCTCTGCGGTAATATAGCGTTTCATAAAAAATCAATAATGATTGCTGAAACCTTTACCTAGCCTATCGTTCAAAAATAAGATGCGTTTGCCCTGGGTTTTGGGAAAATTGTGAAAAGAGAGGCTCGAAAAATATTATAATTTTTGGGCGATCGCCTGGCTTAGAACTCAGCACTTGCGTATCTATTTTATTCAACAACTTTTAGGATTAACTCCATGTCCCAAAAACATCCCATCATTGCCGTGACTGGTTCTTCTGGTGCTGGTACAAGTACCGTTAAACGCTCTTTTGAGCACATCTTTGGGCGGGAGGGGGTAAAATCCGTCGTCGTAGAAGGAGACAGCTACCACAAATATAATCGCATCGAGATGCGCGAAGCCATGAGTAAGGCAACGGCCGAGGGCAGAAATATGAGTCATTTCGGGCCAGAAGCCAATGTTTTAGATAAGCTTGAAGCCCTATTTTATGAATATGGTGAATATGGTACGGGTAAAAAGCGTTTTTATTTGCACAATCCAGAAGAAGCCGAATATCATAATGCCCGTCTTAGCACAACTTGTCAGTCAGGAGAATTCACACCTTGGGAAGACATTGAAAACCCAACCGATATGCTTTTCTATGAAGGATTGCATGGCGGTATTGTCACCGAGGAGGTCAATGTTGCTCAGTATGTTGATTTGTTGGTAGGAGTTGTTCCCATCGTCAATTTAGAGTGGATTCAAAAAATTTATCGGGATAATGCAGAACGAGGTTACAGTGCAGAAGCCATTGTTGATACCATTTTGCGTCGGATGCCAGACTACGTTAACCACATTGCCCCGCAATTTTCTCGCACCCATATCAACTTCCAGCGAGTCCCCACTGTTGATACCTCTAACCCCTTTATTTGTCGAGATATCCCGCTACTAGATGAAAGCTTTGTCATTATTCATACCAATCGTTGCTTCCGCGAAAAGTATGAAATTAATTTCCCCTATCTGTTGAGTATGATTCATGGTTCCTTCATGTCTCGTCATACCACCCTCGTTGTTCCTGGCGGCAAAATGGGGTTTGCAATGGAATTAATTTTATCGCCTCTGATTGATGTGATGATCAGTAATTCTAGAAAGCTAAAATAATCCCATTAATTAGCGATAAAGAAAACCGTTGGGACTAGATGGTAAAGGAAGTCATTTGATGTCATCTCTCAATTACAGCATTAGAACAATGACCCGTGATGAAGTCAATTTGGCGATCGCCTGGGCTGCGTCAGAAGGGTGGAATCCTGGTTTGTATGATGCTGAAAGCTTCTATGCCACTGACCCAAACGGTTTTCTCCTCGGCGAAATTAACCATGAACTGATTGCCGTTATTAGCCTTGCGGCCAGAGATATAATAGGACAAATAAAATAATCCAAATTACATCAACAAAATGCCAGAATAACGACACGGCCCCCACGCCTCCATGACCTCCCACATAATTATCTGGAATCAGCGATCGCCGATACATGAACAACAATAAAATAACGCCCGTTAAAACGTGCAAACCATGAAAGCCAGTCAAGAGATAAAAAGTCGCTCCTGCTGCTCCATCACTTATTCCGAAGGGCATATTTTGCCATTCCATTGCTTGAAAAATGAGAAAAATGATTCCCATCAAAGCCGTTAATAACCATAGTCGTCGAAATCGAATTAAGCGATGCCGTTTTAGGGCTTTTTCAGCCCAGTAAATCACACCACTACTGGTAACTAAAATCACCGTATTCAGCGCGGCTCTAGGAATATCTAAACCAGAAACCCCAGGCGGAAACCAGAGCGGATTTTTCAGACGTAAAATAGTATAGGTAACAAAAAAGCTGACAAAAATAATGCTTTCGGACAAGAGAAAAAGGGGAAAACCAAAAGATAAATTATCCTTTTCAATGGGTTCAAGGGAATTTGTCATAATTAATCCAAGGTTAAAAATTCTCCCCATAGCCGTAGGGATCGGTTGTGATGATGGGAACAACTTCAAAATTTTCTACAGGTGGCGGTGAGGTCGTTTGCCATTCCAACCCCGTCGCTTGCCAGGGATTTTCACCAATTTTTTTACCTAAAAAGAGGGACGTAATAATGTTGGCAATAAAAGGTAAAGTGGACATTCCTAATAAAAAGGCTCCCAAACTGGCAATCACATTCCAACTCGTGAATTGAGGATCATAGGAAGAGACACGCCGTAACATTCCTTGTAAACCAATCGGGTGCATGGGAAAAAAGTTTAAGTTTGCACCAATAAAGGTTAAATAAAAGTGAATTTTACCCCAGTTTTCGTTATACATTCGCCCCGTCATTTTAGGAAACCAGAAGTAAATGCCGGCATAAATGGCCATGGTAATCGTGCCAAACACAACATAATGGAAATGACCGACCACAAAATAAGTATTATTAACGTGTAGATCAAACGGTGCTGAGGCTAACATTACGCCGGTAATTCCAGCAAATAGGAACATCACGATCGCTCCTAAGACAAAAAGCATGGGAGTTTGTAACCGTAGTTTCCCGCGCCAAACCGTTGCTGTCCAGGCAAGAACCTTGATGCCAGTGGGAACGGCAATTAACATGGTTGAGGCCATAAAAAACATTCGCATCCAACTGGGAACCGCACTGGTAAACATATGATGTACCCAAACAAAGGTTCCCTGACCAGCGATTAAAATCGAAGAAATAGAAACCGTTTTATAGCCAAAAAGTGGTTTTCTGGCAAAGGCGGGCACAATTTCTGAAATCACCCCAAAGGCCGGTAAGGCCATGACATAGACAGCCGGATGGGAATAAAACCAAAATAAATGTTGATAAATAATCGGATCGCCCTGTTTAAACGGCGAGAAAAAATCCGTTCCAAAGGAAAGATCAAAGAGCAACATAATTGCGGCTCCTGTTAAGGCCGGTAAGCAAAAAAGTTGCAGTAATTGAGCACTGAGAACTGTCCAGACATACACCGGCATCCGCAACCAAACCATCCCTGGCGATCGCATTTGGAAAATTGTCGTGACAAAGTTCACGCCCCCCATAATCGAAGACACCCCAGAAATCGCAACGGCCAATAACCAAACAAATTCCCCGTTAATGAAGTGACCAGAGGGATTTTGAATACTAACCGGCGGATAAGACCACCAACCGGCCTGAGCAGTACCACTGGGTAAAAAGAAACTCAGTAATAATAGGGTTCCAGCCACAGGCATCAACCAAAAAGCGATCGCATTTAAAAGGGGGAAAGCCATATCCTTCGCACCGATCATCAAAGGAACTAAATAATTAGCAAGCCCCACGTTGGCCGGAAAAATCCACAGAAAAATCATGATCGTGCCGTGCATGGTGAACAATCCGTTATAGAGACTGCGATCCACCACATCTAATTGCGGGGTCAATAGTTCAGCCCGCACAATCATGGCCAGTAGTCCCCCCACCAAAAAGAAGATAAAAGCCATAACAAGATACTGAATGCCAATCACCTTATGGTCAGTACTAAAACTAAAATAGCTTTGACCGCCAGGGGAAGATAACGGCTCATCGTTCAGACCAGCAATGGAGTTAGGGGTCATGCAGGATTTTCCTTAATTCTGGGCGGGTGTGACCTTTAGTTGATGAAGGAAAAGAAAAGTGTTAACATGAGATGAAAAGTGACAAAGAGGAAACAATGATGACAGCAAAACTAATTAATGTAGAGGGTTCAAAGATAAAAATAGAACTAACATTAGAACTAAGTCGTTCAATGTTGGATACAGAAATAAATATTCAAAAAGGCTTAAACGAAGTAGGTTGCATCGCCAGCAAAGAAGCCTTGAAATATTTAGATACAGATGGTTCACCCTTAAAAATCGGTGAAGAAATCTGGAAGAGTAAGGGAGAGCAACCGAAAGAATATCAAACACCTTATGGTGAGGTTATAGTGAATCGTCATGTATATCAGCGTTCACCTTTGAGGAAAAACGTATTGCCCCTTAGAAAGAGAAGCAAGGATAATCATAACATCAACGCCATTATTGGCAAAACAGGTATCCTCAAAAATGTCAGGGATGGCAGGCAAAGAGGTGAAAAATGATTTATTAGAAAATCATGGTAGAAAAGTAGCGCTATCCTATATCCAAAGATTGAGTGAAGCAGTAGGAAGTGTGGTACAGGCAAAAGAAGAAGCGTGGAGTTATGCCCCGCCCAAGGAGGATAGCCAAATTGCAACAGTGGGAATAGGATTAGATGGAACCTGTATGCTGATGTGTGAGGATGGCTACCGTGAAGCAATGGTGGGAACCGTTTCCCTATACGATAGTGAAGGCGAACGTCAACATACAATCTATCTAGGTGCGGCACCAGAGTATGGAAAAAAGAGTTTTCTAGAAAGATTGGAAAGAGAAATTGAGCGAGCGAAAAACCGTTATCCAGAGGCAACATTGGTCGGGATAGCAGACGGGGCAGAATCAAATTGGAAGTTTTTAGAAAAGCAAACGGAAGAACAGATATTAGATTTCTATCATGCCTCTGGTTACTTAGGTGCCTTGGCAGAAGCGTTGCATCCGAATACCGTGTCAAAACAAAAAGAATGGTTGACTGAAAAATTGTCGAGAACTCAAGCATGAAAAAGGAAAAGCAGGAGAACTGCTAAATCTGATGAAAGAAGTCAAAGAAGAAAAAAGTCATTCTAAGAATCTTACCGAGAAACTACAAGCGGCGATTACTTATTACGAGAATCATCAGCATCAAATGGATTATGCTGAATACTTAGAGAAAAAGTATCCGATTGGTTCAGGTGTTACGGAAGCAGCTTGTAAGACGTTGGTCAAACAACGATTATGTTGTTCAGGGATGCGATGGAAGGAAAAAGGAGCAGGAATTATTTTGAGCCTACGAGCTTTGGTATTGACCAAGGAACGATGGAGTCAATTTTGGGCAAAACTTGATCAATATGGGTTCCCTGTAGAACCCTGATTACAACAGCTTTTATCAACTAAAGGTCGCACCCTTCTGGGCAAAGGTTAGAGTTATTATAGAACGCCTTTGGAGCTAGGAATTTGATCGGCTCGACGGGGATCGATTTCCCAGGCCATACGGCTGGCCCTGGCAAAAGCTTTAAAGGTGGCTTCAATAATATGGTGGGAGTTCAAACCGTCCAATTGGCTAATATGCAAGGTCATCTGACTATGGTTAACCAGGGCCACAAAAAATTCCCGCACTAGCTGGGTATCGTAGGTTCCTACCCGTTCGGTGGGAATGGTTAGTCCATAACTGAGATGGGGTCGTCCTGAAAAGTCTAAGGCCACCTGAATCAAGGCCTCGTCCAAGGGAGCCATAAAATGCCCAAAACGGACAATACCTTTGCGATCGCCGAGAGCCTGAGCGAGAGCTTGTCCCAGGGTAATGCCCACATCCTCATTGGTGTGATGATCATCAATATCAATATCTCCTGTTGCTTTGACCGTTAGATCGATCAAGCCATGAGAGGCAATTTGATGTAACATATGATCTAAAAAAGGGATGCCGGTGGCGGTTGAACATTGTCCTTGGCCATCTAAATTCACACTCACCAGCACATCCGTCTCTTTAGTAGTACGGCTGACGGTGGCAATACGGTGGGGATAGGTTAAGGGTGAGGTGATTAGAGTGGCAGTCATAAAAGTTGGCAAAAATTGGGTTTCTATTTTCTTTTAGCTTACCTGACGGGAAGCTCCACATTCTAATCCTGAGGAGCAATGCGATCGCCTGATGCTGCCTAAATTGCATTAGAACGCTTACCAATCTTTTTTCATGCCACTCAAAAAAAATCCCCCCAGAAACTTCTAGGGGAAAAAAATGATCATTCACAATCAATTAATGACTGATTTTTAAAATTCGCTTATTCGCTTAAACGCTAACAGTTTGCTTGGCAGTGGCGTTCAACTCACCTTTGGCATACTTAGCTGCATAATCATCTAAAGTCATTTGTTTGATCTTGCTGGCATTACCGGCTGTCCAGAATTGTTGATACCGTTCTGCACAAACCTGTTTCATATATTTGATTGAAGGTTTGAGGAAATGACGGGGATCAAAATTAGCCGGATCTTTTGCCGCCGCTTCACGGAATGCCGCCGTAATGGCTAAACGGTTGTCGGTGTCGATATTGACCTTACGCACACCGCTCTTAATCCCTTTTTGAATTTCTTCAACCGGTACACCATAGGTTTCAGGAATTTGACCACCGTATTGGTTGATCATATCGATCCATTCCTGGGGAACGGAAGAAGAACCATGCATTACTAGGTGAGTGTTGGGCAGTAATTTGTGAATTTCTTCAATGCGGCTGATGGCTAAGACATCGCCTGTGGGTTTTTTGGTAAATTTGTAAGCACCGTGACTAGTCCCGATCGCCACAGCCAGGGCATCTACCTGAGTACGAGTAACGAATTCTACCGCTTCTTCCGGATCAGTTAAGAGTTGATCATGGGAAAGAGTTCCTTCAAAACCATGACCATCTTCTGCTTCACCAGCCCCCGTTTCCAAGGAACCTAAACAGCCTAATTCTCCTTCCACACTCGCGCCCACAGAGTGGGCCACTTTTACCACTTCTGCGGTCACGCTGACATTATAGTCAAAGCTGGCGGGAGTTTTCGCATCGGCTTCCAGGGAACCGTCCATCATGACACTGGTAAAACCGTTACGAATGGCAGAGTAGCAAGTCGCAGGGCTATTACCATGATCCTGGTGCATGGCGATCGGTAAATGGGGATAGGTTTCAGCCGCAGCAATAATCAGGTGACGGAGGAAATTTTCACCGGCGTAGCTACGCGCACCACGAGAGGCTTGTAAAATCACAGGACTGTCGGTTTCATTCGCAGCCTGCATAATAGAGATAATTTGTTCTAGATTATTAACGTTAAATGCAGGAATACCATAATCGTTTTCGGCCGCGTGGTCTAACAACAGCCGCATAGGTACAAGTGCCATACAATTTCCTCCCAGTTTAGTGCGTAAATTTAAGGTAGCTAGTTAAAACATTAACTTTGTCTGATGGGTTCAATCTTAAGATAGTTTTAACATCTTGACAATTCTTAATGAGCTATTCGACAAAAAAGGTGGGCTGAAATAACCCACCTGCCGTCCGTCAGCTAGAAAACTATTTGAGTTGGATGACTTTAGGCTGATCAAACAGGTGAACGGTATCCACAAAGCGAGCCGTTTTCGATTGGGTCGAGATCACTAAGCTCTGGGTTCGTGCTCCACCGTGAAAGAAACGAACACCTTCCATTAAAGTACCAGGGGTGATACCACAGGCGGCAAATAAAACTGTATTACCACTAGCTAATTCGTGAGTATCATAAACGCGATCAGGATTGGTAATGCCCATCGAGATTAAACGCTCTAGATTTCCTTCACGGCTTTCCCCAATTAAGCCAGTTTTAACCACTTCTGGATCATAAATTAATTGACCTTGGAAATGACCCCCTAAACAACGCATGGCTGCTGCGGAAATAACCCCTTCAGGAGCCGCTCCAATGCCCATGAGTGCGTGAATATTCGTTCCAGAGAAAGCACAGGAAATAGCCGCAGAAACATCGCCATCACTAATGAGACGAACCCGCGCACCAGCCTCCCGAATTTCTTGAATAAGTTCTTTGTGACGAGGACGATCCATGACGACCACCACCAATTCTGCCACATTCCGACCTAAGCAGTCTGAGAGAATTTTAAGGTTTTCGGTGGCTGATTTATTAATATCCACATGACCTTTAGCGGCTGGGGGAGCAGCTAATTTTTTCATATAAAAGTCTGGAGCGGCAAAGAGTCCCCCTTTTTCGGAAATCGCTAGTACGGCCATGGAACCATTTTGTCCATAGGCAACGAGGTTAGTTCCTTCGCAAGGGTCAACAGCAATGTCAATCTCCACTAATTCGTCAGGATTACAAAAAGTGTGAGCGTCTTCTTGGGTACAAATACCCACTTCTTCACCGATGTAGAGCATGGGAGCTTCATCCCGTTCGCCTTCACCGATAACGATGCGTCCACGCATATGGATTTTATTCATCCGTTCTCGCATGGCATCTACGGCAACTTTATCCGCCGTATCTTTTTCGCCTTTGCCCATCCATTTAGAAGAGGCGATCGCTGCCTGTTCAACGACTTCAATAATTTCTAAACCAAGTGTACTTTCCACGAGACAATCCTCCCAACTGCTGATTAGGTTTCCCTAGCCGATCTGTTTTTGTTATCAGTCAAAAGTCTATCAGAGTCGGGGGACAACCTTTGACCATAAACCCCACCTAATCAATAAGGACTAAGTGGGGTTAACGACAGAAGGGAACTGGTTCAAGAGAGTTCTAGGAGTACTACTTAAGGGGATGGTGTTCTGTTAGTATTTTTTCTACCCTAGCTTCATCAATGCGAGCAACAAGCTTCGTGTTTTGAATTTGGAATTGCTGGATGTCGGAGTACTTTGGGCGACTAGACGTTTAAGTTTTTAAATGTTTAATCTTTCTTGGGTTAATTCCCCTCTGCTTGCAGCGAAAAATTTAAAGTTGCAATGGAAACCGTCGGTTTGCGAGCAAAACATCTTCCATACCCCGTCCGCTTGCGGCGGGGAAATTTTGATTGAGGCGATCACCCTGGCAAAAAAACAGGCCGTTAACTGGACTTATGAAGGTTGCGGTCTGGTTTGCTATCCGTCTTGATATGGGGAATTACTAGGGGTTACAAAAAACGAGGGAAAGCGTCACCCCACATTCCGTACTTGGCACAAAGAACTTAAATTAATACAAGACAGCCTAGATTGGCAGAAGTGCTTCCCCGCAAAGGTTTCAGCAATTACAATCTGCTGATCAACAAAAACACACCTCTTTGCACAGTGCAAACGCCCTAGTGTATGTACTGCCATAACTCTTCTTTCTCTGTCTATATCTAGTGTCGTGATGGCTAACAATGCCTGCATATAGCGTGTGATTTTTAAATTATTTATTTTCTCCTAATTAGTACGAAATATGGGGTCACGATTACAACTCCTTAAACAACTCCCCTAGTAATTTAATAGCCCTTTGTTCAGCTTGTCATTTAGGGAAGCATAAACGGCGACGGGGAAATATTACACCTGGGCAATTAACCCTAAACATCGAGACAGCTACCAAACTGTAAAGTCTTGACTAGACACTCTATAAAACCCTTGCTGTATAAGCTTTTGGAAAATTTTACTAGGGGATAAGTTGTTAATGCTGTAATTCCCACGCTGTAAAGTAGATACCTGATAAAACCCTTGCTGTGATTGAGTTCTGGAATTTTACTACGGGATAAGTTATCAGTGCTGTAAACCTTGATTAATAAGTTTTGTAAAGTAGTTAATTGCGGCTTACTTTGTACTTTACCATTATGTCTAACGGTGTTTGACTTCGTTCTTATGACCAGTCAGAGAATAGCGTTAAGGTTGCCTAGTGCCTATACCAATTACTCGAATCCCACATCAACAATACTGGTGTGACTGTGACTAATGTTGTGACGGCGGCGTGCGTGAAACGTGCCAAAGGCATCGCGGCCTTGGAAAAGGGTTAATATTTCTTTGTATTAATTAAAAGGAAGATTAAGTAATGGAAAAGCATGAGTTAGTTCAATTTTCTCTAAAAAACGGGGCAACTCTTTTTGTAGAGGTTGAGCAACCTAGAGGGGGAGGGCTGAAACCTGTTGCTAGAGAAACGGGAGAAATAGCGGTTAAAGCTAAAAAAACTTTTGAAGATGCGATGAAAAATCTGGAACCGATGATTACTAGCATTAAGGAACAATTAGATGCGGCTAATCAGCCCGCCGATGAAGTTGAGGTAAAATTTGGAGTCAAATTAACTAGTGAAGTCGGTGCTATTTTGGCTTCTGTTGGAGGCGAAATCACTTATGAAATTACTTTGAAATGGAATAAAAAATCATGACAGAGAATTTTAAAGCTTTTACTTCAGTTGACGATATTATTGCTAAAATTTATAACAACGAATCGAAGGACGTTGTTGGTGCAGGTTTCTTGATCTCTTCTCACTACTTATTTACTTGTGCTCATGTTGTTATAGCAGCTCTTAAAACCCAACCAAAAGAAGAAACAGAAATACGCCAAATAGAAATACGCCAAACAGAAATACCTAAAGGCGTAATTAACTTATTTCTAAATCAAGAACTAACCGCCGAAGTCATCTTTTGGCGACCTTGTTCTTCTTCCGAGATTCAGAAGAGTCGATATGGAGAGGATATTGCAGTATTAAAGATAAAAGAATACGGAGGGTCTAATGAGACTTTTCATAACTTGTTATCTATAGACATAATTAAAGAAAAACTGATTAATATTATGGGTTTTCCAGGGGGAGATGAAATCGGTGTTTGGACAGAATACAAGGTAGCAAGTCCAGTTAGTGGCGGTCGTTTTCAGATGGAGAAAACAGAGCAGGGTAAGCCAAGCATCGTACAGGGCTTTAGTGGCGCACCTGTATGGGATAAAGACATAAAAAATATTATTGGAATGGTGATGGTTGCCAAATTAGGCGGTGAAGAGGAAGAAACACATATTGCTTTTGCAATTGCTTCATCAACTCTGATTGATACTTGCCTTAAATTTTTAGAGCTTCAAGACATATTATTAGAGTTAGATTTAAAAACGGTTAAAAAAGCCTATACAGAGTGTCGTCAACAAGATTCAGACAAACCCATTCCTGAAACAATTCAGGAGATGATTACAAGCTTTGCTGATGAAGCGAAGTTTAATTTACCAAAAAAGAATAAAAACCTGGATTTAAACCTATTTATTCAACACCTGATTATTAGTTTAAATCAAACGAAAGTTATTGAATGGGAAAAGAAATATATGGTTATCTTAACTATAGATACTGTAAGAGAAATAAATTATGACAGAATGAAAGTTCCTAATCCATTAAAGGATAAATATGGTTATATAGAAAGACCAGATATTGAAAGTAAATGTTATCAGAAAATTGCTACAGGAGATTTTATCAGAATAAAAGGTTCTGTAGGTATGGGCAAAACTTGGCTTCTTAAGCAAATGATTGAGTATGCTAAGAATCAAGGACATTTTACTATTCTATTAGATTTTAATGAGCCAGAAAAAGCTGTATTTGACGATTTAAAGATTTTTTATACATGGTTTTGTTACGCAATTGGTAGAACTTTAGGGATTCAACAATCTGAGAGTTTTATTCCTTATACCAATTACAACTCTACACCTTCTATTAATGCAAATACAAAGTATTATTTTGAAGATCATTTATTAAATAATCGAGACAATCAGCCCAAAATGGTATTAGCAATTGATAATGTGGATAGATTGTTCACCTTTCCCAAGATTGTTAATAGTGTATGTAATTTGTGGCGAGGTTGGTACGATGCGTATGATGAGAAAATTCGGAACAATATGATAATGCTCATTACTTATTCGACAGATGAGTACCCTAATTTTAATATTAATAATTCTCCGTTAGAAGGAATGGGTCATGAGTCTAATTTATCAGACTGGGAAGTTCTCCAAGTAGAATCTATTGCTCAACAGTATGGACTTGATCTGTCAGTTGAAGAAATTAATCAATTAATGACATTGATAGGAGGACATCCTTATTTAGTGAGAAAAGCGATAGAATATCTCCATCAAACACCGACAAATGTAGAAAATTTATTAAAAATAGCAACTAATGAAGATAGTCCATTTAGTTCCTACTTAGATCAACTTTTACAAAATTTGGAAAATTTACCAGAACTCTGCAAGATTTATAGTCAGATTACACGAGGATTTTCGATGAGATTAAATAGGACTTCCAAATTTCACTTAAAGTCTATGGGTTTGATTAAAACGCCAGGCGATCAAATATTACCCAAATATTCTTTGTATCACGACTATTTTTTAAAGCATCTTAATCAAGGAGATATAGTATCCGTTATGAGTAATCCTAATCCTAATCCTAATCCTAATCCTAATCCTAATCCTAATCCTAATCCTAATCCTAACCCTAATCCTAATCCTAATCCTAATCCTAATCCTAATCCTTATCTTTATGGTGGTGCAGTAAGAATAGGTAAGTTTATCTATGTCGAAAGAGCCGCAGATATAAAGTTATATGATGCTTTAAAAAGCGGAATTGTTTGCTGTGTTTTTAATGCTCGAAAGGCGGGCAAATCGAGTTTAAGAAATAATGTTATGAATCAATTAATTTCCTGTGAATATGAACATAAATGCGTAGTTGTTGACTTAAGCACAATAGGAAGTCCAGAAGATAATAAAGCAGGTGACTGGTATTTGAGTATATTATTTGACATTAATAGAACATTAGGACTTGAAAAGGAGTTTGACGTGAAACTGTGGTGGAAGCAAAACGAAAGTCTAACTAATTTATTAAAATTCTCTCTCTTTTTTGAAAAACAAGTATTATCTCGCTTTCAAAAACCAATAACAGTTTTTATAGATGAAGTTGATTTTGTGAAACAGCTACCTTTTCAAACAGATGATTTGTTTGTTTGGATCAGAGGAATTTATCAAAAAAGAAGTGAACCACAAAATAATGATAAATATAATCGTCTCAATTTTTGTTTATTAGGTGTAGCTAAAGTATCGGATTTAATCAAAAATACAGATATAACATCATTTAATCTAGGACAAGAAATTGAATTAACTGAGTTTAAACTTGATGATAATGTAAAAATGCCTGATTCATTAAAAGTTTTGATTACTCCAGAATTAGAAGCTAAAGTTGATAATCCTGAAGCTGTCTTAAAAATAGTGTTAGAGAAAACAGGAGGACAGCCCTATTTAACTCTAAAACTTTTAAATAAAATCGTTCAATCTACAACACCACACATCCATGAAGTTTCTCAGATAGAGCAAATTTTAGAATTGATAAATATATATATTACTAACAAAAACAACGATAGTTTTAAGGAGCATGATTATTTTGAACATACAGAAAAGCGTATTATGAATTATAAGCAAAAAAATAATATTAATGAATTTACAGATGAACTTACAGATGAACTAAAAACTTCTCGTCTGTTAAAATTGTATCGGCAAATTTTAGAAGGAGAAGAAATTAGATGGGATCGAAGTAATGATCAACTCGATTTACAGTTATCAGGTTTAGTATCTAATCAATATGGAAGACTTAAAACTATTTCTCCTATACATGAAGAAATATTTAATTTAGCATGGATAAATAAATGTCTAGAAAGCATTAGACCTCTTGGGTATCAAAAGAAAAAAACTGCTTGGGAAAAATCAAACTCTAATGATTCTTCCAAAAGAGACAAGTTTTATTTATTATATGGAAAGGAATTAAAAGATGCTAAACAAAAATATAAGAGATTAAGTCCAGAAGATGAAGCTTTTATTGAGAAAAGTAATAACTGCTTTAACGAGGATATAGGTGGATTAAGACATCCTAGATTTGCAATTGAACAACAAAAAGAAGTGATAATTAATAGGATGAGAGAGTTGACTAATTATGACAAGGATATATTTAATGAGTTAATTACCATTGTTAACCGTGATGATGATGATATTGATGATTTACCTATGGTTACAGAAAATAACTGGGTTGATAGCTTAAATGAGTGGGTTAATAATTTAGTAAAAACTCGTATAATTAACTACGGGTTAAAAAATATAGATATTTTAAGAAAAATTAATACAGAAATTGAAAATAAAGAAGAAGATGAGCGTTTTTCGTTGCTTGTAGTCTATGGAAGAATTTTAATAAAAGGGAAAGTAAAATTTTCTGAAGGAGATCAAGAACAAAAGCCTTTACTAGATACAGGATTAGTTAAAAAACGATATAGTGAAGATGGTTATTATATAAAAGTATCAAATCTTATTTATCAGTCTATCTTTAACGAAGGTTATATTAATGAAATGTTACCTAATAGGAGGGGATATGGTAAAAAATTAGGTATGTGGCTAATTACTCAAGATGCTCAATATCTTTTGTCAGTCGAAGAATTTAGCAATATTATTGATTCCTTAGCTGATCAGAATTTATCAGAGGATGAACATCGGTTTTTAATTGAAAGTCAACTTAATAGTATATAATTAAACTGAGGGTTAATTTACCAAAACCAGACATTGAGTAACTTAGACATAAAAAAAGCTTTTAAAATATGATTCAACAATCACAGCGATCGCCCAACCCTGAACCCAAAAAGATTCTTAGTGAAATTCTGCTAGAATTTGTTATAGAAATCCAAGAACCTCGGAAAGCGAGTAATCCTCAGATGATTGTCAAAAAAATCTTAGAATTAGTAAAACCACAATATTTTAAATGTGTTGAGATAATTTGTAATTTAATTCGTAAATCTGATGATTACATTAACGAAGGTAGGGAAGAACAAAAAATCACTAATTTAGTTGAAAATTTTGCTCAAAATTGGCAAGAAAGTGACGACAGCCAACATTTGCAAGAAATTAAAAACAAAATTATTGAGTCTCAACGTAGTCTTTCTTTGCTGAGTCTTTATAAGCAAATTATTATTAATCAAGATATACACTTAGATGGGACGAATAGTAACGACCTAGAATATCTAATTGACTTAGGCTTGGTCGTTCGGGAAGATACTGTTTTGAGAGTCTCAAATATTGTTTATGAAAAGGTATTTAATTTGAATTTTATTGAGCAAGAGTTGAACAGTCATGTTAATAAAATAGTATCAGAAAAATGGACATTTACTCTTGATTTAAGAGAGACACAGAAAGAACAAATTATTAATCTCATCACATTAAATATTCCACAGTTAGCAAAAAAAACTAACAATTTAGAAACTCTCATATCTTTAATCCTTACATCAAGTAAGCCCGATATTGCCTTATTAGAGTTATTATTAAAGTTGTTTGCTGAAACTGAAGATAAAAATTTTACTAGTGATAATGATCAAGAAAACCCAAAATCTCTGATACGCCCATATTTAATTGATAATTGGGAAACTAAGTCTAATTCTTTGTCAGTTTATTTTCAAGGAATTAAACAAAAATTAATCACTAATAATAATTGTGATGCTTTTTGGTTATTAGTTACCTATCGTTATGTTTTACAAGGGAAAGATACCCCATTTAATGCTGACCAAGAAACGCAAGAACTCTTAAATTTAAAATTAGTTTTAACTAATCAAGCTAATAAATTAACAGTGTCTAATGAGATTTATTATAAAGTAATTTTTAATGAGAACTGGGTTGGAAAACAGTTAGCACAAATCCCTAAGCCTCAGAGTCAGAATATATTAGCGTTGTTAGATAGTAATGATTTTGAGGGAGATATTACTATCCTCAAAAGCAAATTTCCCCATAATTTTAAAACTATTATTGAGGAAATTCTATCATGGACGCATGAGCATCAATCTCTAACTAAAAAAATAGTTGAGTTTGTTGGTAGTTTAGAAGTTGAGTCAGAAAATGTAAAAGACTGGTTTGAGAAAAATGTAATCTATTCTCAGAATCTTGGTGAATATCTCAGGGAAGCAGTTAATGATTTTAAAATTTTAATCAGGAGTAGAGTCGCTAAATTAGAAGGAGTCAAGGAAATCGATCAAATTAACCTTAGTTTGGTGAAATTGACTACAAAATTTAGGCAGAATCCATTGATTATCGCTAAGGCGATACTTGAGCATACCGATGGTGAGCCAGAATCAATCAAAAATCTTGTTGACTTAATTCTGCCAGATGATAGTATAATTAGGACTGAAGCCGATGGGCATAAAATCCCAGAGCTAGTTAAATCTTTAGAAAACCCTAACCTAGAGGTGGTATTAAGTATGCCAAAAATAAATATTGATCAATTGCTCAATCAAATCGTTGAAGAACAAGAAGGATTAGAGGCGATAGTTCTTATCAACTTAACCAAAAGTTTACCTCAGTATCATAATAGTGATTTAAGGTTAAACAACGAAAGGTTATTCAATGACCTTTTTCGAACTAATCGAGGTATATCAAAAGCTCTGGCAAACTTTGCATCTCTACAAAGCATTCCCAAAGCTCTTAACACTTTTGGTCAAGAAACTAATAAAGGGCAACTTGATTATGCAATATTTCTATTTAAGAATGAAGATAAAAAAAATATTGATTCAGGAGGGTTAATAGTAGTTTATTTTACTATTTTTGAAGGAGTGCCATTCGCAATTTGTTATATTGCTACAAAAGAAGCTTTTCTTGCTTCAATATTATTATCTTGTGAAGAGAGTATTGATCAGATCAGAGATGGACTAAAAGAAAAATATGAACAATATGAATAAACTGTTTTGTCTTTATTAAAAGTCTAAATAGCTGTTAACAACTTTGCGAGGATTAAAAATTATGGTCATTTTAGCAGGTGAATTTGGTGGTGAAAAAACTAAATTAGCTTTTTTTAGCCACAGATATGATGAGACTCTGAATAAAACAATACTTGTTGAGCAAACAGCATCTAAGTCTTTTGATACTATGGATTATGCTCACCAAGGACTAGAAAACATTATAGACGACTTTGTGCGAGAATTTCATGATGAAAAAGAACACATTTATTGTGCTTGTTTTGGTGTTCCAGCACAAGTTAAAGAGGGTTCTGCTACAATTAAGCGTTTAGGACAAGAAATGTCTTTGACTGAAAATGCTTGTAAGCAAAAATTGCCTTCCCGTTATCAAGTAATTCCTGTGAAACTTATTAATGATATGGTAGCTATTGGCTATGGAATGTTCTTAGGAAAAGGTGAATTGGAATTAGAACAACTTTACGAAGGAGAAAATGAAAAAGAAGCAAAATCTACGGATCGTCGTTCAATTATGCTGGTCAGCGATGGTTTAGGACAAAGTTTGTGGAAATGGGCTGAGAATGAAGAAGCATTATCCCCTACTAGCTCAGAAGGTGGACATTGCCGCTTTGCTGCTCAAACCGCTCAAGAATGGGAACTTTGTTTGTATATCAAAAAGGAGATTCAAAAAAAATTAAAAGAAAAAGGAAAGGAATCGCCTTTAGATAAAATTAAAGTGCGATTTGAAAATGTCCTCTCTCGTAAGGGTTTAGTTACCATATACACATTCTTGAGAGATACTGGAACTTATGGGGAAGAACCATCTAATTTAAGAGAAAAAATTCAGCAAAATGAGAATAATCTTGATCCTCTTGTTAAAGACATTGTTAGGGATATTATTGAAAATGCAATCCCGCTAGATACCTCAACAACTCCAAATGACTTATGTATGGCTACTCTTGAAATGTTTATTACAATTTGGGGAGAAAGAGCAGGTGATTTAGGAATAACATTTGAAGCTAAAGGAGGTGTATATATTGGCGGTATATCACTAGATATGACAAGACTAAAGGAAGGTCTTTTTGTAAAAGCTTTTCTTGAGAAAGACATAGAAAATTCTCGAAATTATGAAAACAACATAAATATTCCCCTTAAAATCTTCAAAGAAGAGGACATTGTATTGCTAGGATCAGCACGTTATATAGTTGAAGAAGTTCCTACTGGTAAATTTGCTCTTATGGCAATGGATTAACTTGAGATCGGAGTAAGGGAAAATTCAGAAACCTTGCTGAATAAGGATTTTCACGAATCCCTGACTATGTTTGGTTCGCTCTGAACCCGTTCTAAGAGAGCGTTTATCCAAAAACTTCACAACATTGAAACTCGTCTAGACTCATTTTCGTTGGCAGGACACAAAACAATTGTAGAAACATAGGGCTTTCAGCCATTGCTTATCCCGAACTGGCGTTAGATTAATATAAAAAATCTTGGTATGTGAGATACACGCACCAAGAAAAAGTGATTTTAAAAGTATCTTTTTTTACCTCTACATTTTAGTAGAGGCGTATTTTACTGCTCCAGTTAACCCTTCTAAATCTGAGACAATATGCACAGGAACTTTTGCTAGTAAAGCGGGGTTAACCCTTGCTTTCTTGTTAAAACCCCTCATAAACCCTCCGCTTTGCATCAGTTTAATATTTTTAGCAGCAATACCACCCGCAATATACAAACCACCAAAGGGTAATAAACTAACCGCCATATCTCCTGCTGCTGCACCGTAGGCTTCGGCAAAGATGTCCATTGTTTTTTGACAAAGAACATTACCTTGTTCCGCACCTGTTGCGATCGCCTGACCAATATCTTCTTGAGCTAAGAAATTACCAGCATCTTCGTTGGGGAATTGCTCACATAAAAATTTGAAAATGCTAACAATACCAGGCCCCGAAACTACTTTTTCTATATCAACTGTTCCATCAACCTGAAGATACTCTAATAATTTAGTCGCTAATGAATCGTAAGGTGCGAAATTTGCGTGGCCTCCTTCACTGGGAAAAACCTGATAACTATTACCGTCAGGAATAGCAAATGCTTTACCAAGACCAGTTCCCGCCCCAATAATTGCAATTGGAGTGTTCTTAATACATTCACCTTCTTGTAAGGTGACTAAAGATTCATTTTCTCCTAAAACGATGTTATAACCAATAGCCACGAAATCGTTAATCAAGGTTATTTTAGAAATATTCAGTTCATTTTGTAACTTTTCTCCGTCTAGTTCATCCCAAGGGAGATTAGTGATCTTGCATTTATTCTCAGAAACGAAACCAGCTACAGCAAAACAAGCTTTTTCTGGTTTAAATTCTGCACCGAGAAATTGTTGTACTAAGATTGCCAAGCCTTCATTACCACTAAGGTATGTTTCTTTTTTAATTGATGAGCCTAATTCATCATCCGTTTCCACTAGACGGAATCTAGTGTTAGTAGCACCAATGTCGCCTGCTAAAACTAACATAAACGAACTTTCTCCTTTAATTTAATTATTGAATAGTATAACAAAACGAGCATCAACTTGACGATGTAAAACAGTAGGGCAAACGCATCTAAATTCTAGACTCCTTATCTGATAAGACTTTCCGCGTTTCAGAAAAATTAACCATGATCTCGGAAACCCTTATCCAGCCTACCTTTCAAAAATAAGATGCGTTCACCCTGGGGGACTAAAATGGTCAAAAGATCACTTTAATAAATTCTGCTAGATAAATAAATCCGCAGAAACCGAAAAAAGAACTGCTAACTTTTTTGCCTGTTCCTTACTAATTTGTCGCTTACCATTAATCATTTCTGAGACAATCCCACTAGAACCAATTCCTGCCCTAACTAAATCCGCTTGAATCAAGCCCCTAGCTTCCATAAGTGTTTGAAGTATCGAAACAGGAGTAGAAGCTGAACCAGGCTGAAATCGGGCTTCTTCATATATCTCAATTAACACTTCCCACACATCCATGATTTGCTCCTCTAACTCATGGGGATTTTGCTTAAAAAAAGTGACTCGGCGATCGCCAGAGCCTGGTGATACTGCTCCTCAGTTTGAATAACGAAGGGAAGCATTGAAGTTTCTACGAGCGAGGGATTAAAAGTAAGGGTCATTTTTCCAATCCTCCTGGTCATATTCAGCGTGAGTCAAAACATACTTGATGTAAATTCTGGCTTTTTCATCGAAAAAAATGGGTCTGAAACAGGGCGAACGCATCTTATTTTTGAAAGGTAGGCTGGATAAGGGTTTCCGAGAGCATGATTGATTTTTTATGAAACGCTGAAAGTCTTATCAGATAAGGAGTCTAGAATTTAGATGCGTTTGCCCTGCCATATTGTATTTTAAGATTGCTTTTTTTGCATAGATCAAGTACAACAGTCAACAAATTCGTTTCCATAAGCATAAGCAAAAACTGTTTTTGGGCATGCACCGACATCTTCTAATCATCTCGAACGCCTATTTCGAGAATTTCGCACTAAGTCTGATGAAATTGGCGCTTTTCCTAACGAAACTAGTTGTCTAACTCTCTTTTGGCTTGTTGTCGAGCGTGACCATGCTAAACATGACCGTAGAAACTACGCGAATAATTCATGACACTAACGTTTGTTCATTAAATTCATCTTCTGGCATTAAAAGAATATCGTTTAGGAACGATCGCGTTTTAATGAATAATGGACAATTAACAATGGATAATTAATAATTAATCAGCGATCGCCTTAAGGGGTGAAGGGTAATTTAAGTTCGATTCCCGTTTTGCTTGCTAGATCGGTAATGTTATTCGTAAAGTCAGTGATGGCGGCGATCGGTGCACCAATGACAGAAGCGGCAGTAAATAGGGCAATTAATCGCATTTTGAGTTTAGGTAAGTTGCGATCGCTTTCTGGTTTTTGCAGTTCGGTTTCAACTTCGTTTAAATCAGCGATTACGCCTGCTTGAATATCGGGGGCAAATTGGGTTGCTGTTTGACGTAAGTTGTTAATAATTTGTAAAATTTCGGCGGTATTTGCATTATTAATTTGGGTCTGAATTTTATCACCCATAATTTTATCGCCAAGAACTTTATCACCCATAATCTTATCGCCATTGATGTGATCACCGTAATAAATATCAGTATTCGGGTTTGTACTCTGGGGCGGAACTTGACGGGTGGTACTGGTTCCATCGGCATGGTGAACGGTGACGGAGTAGCCTTGGCGCATGGCTTTAGCGTGTTTACCGCGCACTGGCTGACCTAATTGACTAAAATCGTATTCGGGCAGCATTTCATCGTCAAATTGGGTTGTTAAATTATCGGTTTGTTGCATAACGTTTTGCTTCTTGAACGGTAGATAAACGAGAACTAATAATACGAATTTTATTGTTACGTTCGGTATAGACTACAACCAAAAGCCGTCCTCTAGCCGACATTCCTATATCAATATAACGCGGTTCTTCTAGGGAATGAATAGGATCGTCATAGATTTGAGAGTTGGGGTCTAAAAAGATAGTTTGGGCTTCTTCAAAGGAAACACCATGTTTTTGTAAGTTGCGATCGCTTTTGTTGTCATCCCATTCAAACTGAAGATTCATTTTGGCTTATTCTCTTTTAATTTTATCACGGCCAATTTTATCATTGCCTACTTTATCATTTCCAATATTATCTCCTGTTCCCTGTTGATTGGCGAGTTCTTGATTAATATTAACGGTGGTATGGTGATCTTTTTGCAGGCTTTGACCGATAATCGAAAATAGCTCACTAACTTGCATTTCTAACGAGTTAATTCTTTGGCGATCTTTGTCGCTAACAATAGCAAATAATTCTTTAGCTTGTCGCAATTCTAATTCAGCAATTTCTAATTTATTTTTGAGGGCCATTACTTCAAAGGGATCGCTTAGCAAGCTTTCGGGAGGAAGTTGACGGGAAATGACCCTGATATAATCAGTAAAGGTTTTTTCTATTATCTCAGGTTTTCCGTCGGGTATGTCAATAATCATACGGAGTAATAGGCCCTCTTGTTCGATTTTAACTTTAATATTTTGATTGGGATATTTAACACTAAGAATATGACTAAAGTAGGACAAAATTGAGTTTCCTGCTGTCCAATATTCGGGGGGAAATTCTATACTACGTTCAATTTTTAAAGGGTTATTATCTTGATAGTAAGATGATTGCTGACCGAGAAAGTAACCTCTGATAGCATATATTCCCTTGTCTGTAATTTTTACAGGAGCATTTGTAATCGGGTTATTTCTTACATTTAACTCTTCTAAGTTTTTGATTGTGATAATTGCTTCTGGAATCTCGGTAATTTGGTTAGAACCGAGGTTAAGCTCTGTCAGATTCTCTAGCTCAGCAATCACGTCTGGAATCTCACTAATTTGGTTTTCACTGAGGTTAAGCACTGCCAGGTTTTTTAACTCAGCAATCGCGTCTGGAATCTCACTAATTCGGTTATAACTAAGGTTAAACTCTGTCAGATTTTCTAACTCAGAGATCGCGTCTGAAATCTCACTAATTCGGTTATAACTAAGGTTAAACTCTGTCAGATTTTTTAACTCAGCAATCGCGTCTGGAATCTCACTAATTCGGTTAAGACTAAGGTTAAACTCTGTCAGATTTTTTAACTCAGCAATCGCGTCTGGAATCTCACTAATTTTATTATAATAAAGGTCAAGCTCTGTCAGATTTTTTAACTCAGCAATCGCGTCTGGAATCTCACTTATTTGGTTAGAACGGAGGTTAAGCTCTGTCAGATTTTTTAACTCAGCGATCACGTCTGGAATCTCACTAATTTTGTTATCCTCAAGGTCAAGCTTTGTCAGATTTTTTAACTCAGTGATCGCCTCTGAAATTTCACTGATTTGGTTAAAACTCAGGTCAAGCTTTGTCAAATTTTTTAGATTGTAAACTTCTTCAGGTAATTCTGTTAGCCTCTGACGCGATAAATCTAACTTTTGCCCGCCTTCCGCCGCCGCTTGCTCAATTATTTTTAATACTGCATCACTTGTCATAACTAAACCTCTTAGAATTTTCTCATTTAATCTAAAATTTCTAATTTTAGTGCGATCACCCTTTGAAAAGATAGCTATTCATCATCATCAGGTAATAAAGGCTTTTGGGCTGAATGTCTAACAAAAAGAATTTGCACTTTATCCTCTGTAACTGTAAATAAAATTCTATAGGTATTCCGTCCTTTACCATAGATAAGCTGTCGAATTTCTTCTGCAAAAAAAGAATTTTCAAAAGCAAGAGAACAACGCGATGGCATTTGCTCCAGAGACAGAATTGATTTGTATAAACCTTCTAGCCAAATTCGGGCCTGTCGAGGAGATGAACAACTTAACCATAAATAAGCATCCTTAATTCCCTGTTCTGCTTCAGGCTGAATAATGACCCGATATTGACCAATCATTGTTCCATGTCCCACTGATCGAACAATTCCGCAAAAACTTCTTCTGCATTCCTACCTTGACCTTGCTTCATTTGTTCAAGGCCACGCTTAAGACCCTTAAGAGTTTCCAGCAATTCAGCCGCCTTGAGAAGTTCCTGATAGGACTCAGCATCCTGTACTACCAGTTCTGCTTTACCATTAACCGTGAGAATCACAGGATGTTTAGTTCGCTTTAAATTTTCTAAAAACTCGGTGGTATTTCGCTTGAAATCCGTGAGAGACCGTATATCTTGGGTTAGCTCAATCATTTTTTTAGCACATAATAGGCATTGAATTATATGCTATCACAAATTCATTCCTTCCCAATGCTCTCTTTTCCCAATTTCATCAAAACGCGATCGCCTTCTCTCACACAATCGGGACTTTGTAAGACTTTATTTTTATTAGATTCTTGCCATTCAGAAACCTTATCAATTGCAAATTGAGTACAATCTTCTAAAATATCTTCTTCTGCCAAAAAATCATCAAAAGACGAACCGATATAAGGATTATTAGTCATTGATTTGCCTCACTAAAGATTGTCTGTTACGAGCAATAATTAAATCTTGATTTTGGGCATCCTAGCAGAACGCTTTCAAAACAGCAAGATTGCAAAGAGAGCGAAAATTTTTCTCACATTCTTCGTCTTGCCCCAGCTAGTTCCCTCTCCATCAAATTTATCATCTTTTCAATCACTCCAGAATCATGCGATCGCCGTTTAGTGAATGAACAATGTGAACCGCGATCGCCATTTTTGTATTACCTCAATTTTGGGGCGGAGTCGGTTTTAAAACACCATTGCGATCAGTATCGTAGATTGATTGTTCTCTCTCAAGGGGGCGATCGCCCAATATCGCTACCCTTCGAGCTATCATAAACTGTATTCAGGTGATCCCCTAGAATCCCATGAGTCAAACTCTAGAACAACTAAAAACATCTCTGTTAGCCTTGCCCGTAAGTCAACAACAATGGCTCCTCGAACAACTCGGTCAAAATATTGCAAAATTAACCTCAGAACGAGAACTAGAAATAATGGCTAACGATCCCCATATCCAAGCCGAAATATTAGCCATTAATGAGGAATTTTTTGAAGTAGAATTAGATGGTTTAGAAACTCTATGACAATCCAGCGAGGCGAAATTTATTTTGTTAATCTCAATCCTATTCAAGGTCGTGAACAATCTGGGAAAAGACCTGTATTAGTTCTTTCTATTGATGCTATTAACAAAATGCCTCTTGTTATAACAGTGGTGATTGGCACAAAAGGGGCAAACATTTTACAGGATTATAAAACAAATGTTAGAGTGTCTCCAGAAGAAAGTGGGCTTCCCCTGGAAACGGTTTTTATGTGCTTTCAAATTCGTTCCATCTCCTCCGAAAGATTTCCAAATTCACCGGCAGGCAAACTAACCCTAGAAAAACTAACTGAAATTGAACAAGCTGTCAAATATTGTCTTGGATTATGATAAAAACAGAAAAATTTTGTCAATGAAGTCGATCGCCGTTTAGCAAATGAACAATGTGAACCGCGATCGCCAAACCACCCATTAGTTAACCCTATTTTTAGGACTTGATGAGATGCTCTTCAATAAAATTCGTATAAACATCGCCAGCCAAGAAAGCCGGTGTCTCTAGAATCCGTTGATGAAAACCAATCGTGGTCGGAATGCCAGTAATTGCACATTCCTGCAACGCCCGTCGCATCCGTTTAATGGCCATATCTCGATTAGGGGCCCAAACAATTAACTTACCAATGAGAGAATCATAGTAGGGTGGAATCTCATAATCAGTATAAACATGGGAATCAACCCGTACCCCTGGGCCACCAGGCGGCAAATAACCACTAATTTTTCCTGGATGAGGACGAAAATTTTGGGTAGGATCTTCCGCATTAATCCGACACTCAATCGCGTGACCATTAAGCTGAACTTGAGACTGATTAAAACTTAACTTTTCGCCTTGAGCAACCCGAATCTGTTCATTAATCAAATCCAAACTCGTAATCATCTCCGTCACCGGATGTTCTACCTGAATACGAGTATTCATTTCCATAAAGTAAAAATTACCCGCTCCATCCACCAAAAACTCTACCGTTCCAGCCCCTTGATACTTAATCGACTTAGCCGCTTTAATGGCTGCTTCCCCCATTTTTTTTCGCAGATTAGGCGTTAAAAAAGGACTAGGAGCCTCTTCCAGCAATTTTTGGTGACGACGCTGAATAGAACAGTCCCGCTCTCCCAAGTGAACCACATTGCCATAATTATCCGCTAAAATCTGAAACTCAATGTGGCGAGGACGTTCGATAAACTTTTCCAGATAAACTCCGGCATTGCCAAAAGCAGCTTCAGCTTCTCCTTGAGCCGCTCTAAATAATCGACCAAATTCACTCTCTTGACGTACCAGCCGCATTCCCCGTCCACCGCCACCAGCCGTCGCTTTAATAATGACAGGATAGCCAATTTTGCTCGCAATTTTTAGGGCTTCTTCCTCCGAGTCAATTAACCCCGGACTACCGGGTACCGTAGGCACACCAGCTTGCTGCATCGTTTTTTTGGCAGTGGATTTATCCCCCATTGCCCGGATCGCTTCCGGTGAAGGGCCAATAAAAATAATTTTATGATCAGCACAAATTTCCGCAAAACGCGCATTCTCCGCCAAAAACCCATAGCCTGGGTGGATCGCTGTGGCATTACGAGTCAGAGCCGCCGAAATGATATTGGGAATATTGAGATAACTTTTACCACTCGGTGGTGGGCCAATACAGACACTTTCATCCGCTAATTGAACATGGAGGGCTTGACGGTCAATGGAAGAATGGACAGCAACAGTAGAGATCCCTAATTCTTTACAACTATGCAAAATCCGCAGGGCGATTTCCCCTCGGTTGGCAATGAGAATTTTGGAAAATTGCATTGTTTAATCGTGCAGCTGAAAGAGTCTATTTAGTAGGATATCTGGTTTGGTTAACAAAAGTTACCCAAGGACTCGTTTTCCGTTCTCAAGCAGCAGTCAATTGAGCACCGAAGGCAATTAGGGTCGCCTGTTGAGCCTCTGTCAGATCGCGAATGTTTTCAATGATCATTTGTTCGTAGGGGCGTGACACTCTCCATTGGTGTCAACTTAATGTGTAACTCTTGCTGATTAAGGCTTTGAAACTACTTTAGAGCATCTCATTGAGCCTTATTTGTCAGTACTTGCGGCCATAACCCCTGATTAATCGTTGATTGATGATGTGTTAGCACCGCCTAGCCTATCCTACAATCCTTACTTAGGGCTTGCTGAATAAGTATAGAACCCTTGCCAGATAATGCTTTCAAGCATTTTAAAAACGATCAGGTGCAAGGTTATGGCCTTTGGAGGCTCAAAGCCCATGCACGTCGTTGGAAAACTGGGGGTTGAAATTGGAAACTACTCTCTGAAGTCACCATTTTTCGCCTCCTGTGGCATCTAGTGGTCTGTCAAGCTAAAGATTGTGAATTTGAGGGAAAATGGAGAGGCTATTCATTACCTCAACAGATATCGTAATAAGTAACCATGCTCAAGACCTATATTGTCCGATTAAGTCAAGAAGAACGTCAGACCCTAAAAGATTTGGTATCCATCGGCAAAGGAGCGGCTTACAAAATTAAGCACGCCAATATTCTGTTAAACATTGATGTGAATGGACAAGGATGGACGGATGAGGAAGCTGCCGCCGCCTTTAGTTGTCACCGTAACACAGTCGCCAATCTCAGGGAGCGATTGGTCAATGAAGGTGTGGAGTCAGCATTAAGCCGCAAGCCCCGCAAAACGCCGCCTCGTCAACCGATTATTGATGGAGAGGTAGAAGCAAAACTAATCGCCTTACGTTGTGGAGAACCGCCTGCTGGTCAAGCCCGTTGGACATTGAGGTTACTAGCCGACAAGGCGGTCGAGTTAGAAATTGTGCCAGCAATTAGTCACGAAACCGCGCGTCAAGTGTTAAAAAAAACGAACTAAAACCTCATCTGCGACAGATGTACGTGATTCCACCAGAAAAGAGTGCCGAATTTGTGTCTAACATGGAAGATGTTCTAGAAATTTATCACCGACCCTATGACCCCAATTGTCCAGTGATTTGCATGGATGAGCAACCTATACAATTGGTCAAAGAAACCCGCCTTCCTCTACCAGCCAAACCTGGACAGCCAGAGGCGCATGATTACGAATATGAACGCAATGGAACAGCCAATATCTTTATGTTTACAGAACCCTTGTCTGGGTGGCGAAAGACAGTTGTCAGTGAACGTAGAACATCGGTTGACTGGGCAACAGAAATTAAGAATTTACTCGATAACGACTATGCTGATAACGACAAAGTCATTTTAGTATGTGATCAGCTAAATACTCACAAACTTGCCTCACTATATGAAGCATTTGAGCCTTCCACGGCTCGTCGTCTAGTCGAACGGTTGGAAATTCACCATACCCCAAAACATGGCAGTTGGCTTAATATTGCTGAAAACGAGCTGTCCGCAATGACTCGGCAATGCCTAGCTCGTCGAATTCCAGATCGGGAAACTTTAGAGCAAGAAACAACGGCTTGGTACACTCAGCGCAATCATTCCCAAAAGTCGGTAGATTGGCAATTCACGACGGCTGAGGCTCGTATCCGTCTCAAGCGTCTTTATCCACAAATAGAAAATTGACAGACCACTAGGTTCGTTTTGTGGACTTTTTCAGCAGACCCTACTTAGTAAGAGTTTTGGCTTAAGTTGCACACCAATGAGTCTCTAAGTCCTATACTCTCTGAATTCGGGAGCCAAACCCCTACCCAAATTAAGGTAGCTTTAACAAAGGGTTAATTAACGGATTTCGTCTAAAGGCCTATCATCAGACATTATGCACTTCAAAATTGAATAGGCCACCGCTACGCTAAACCGTGTTTGGAATCAAATAGATCAAATTAAAGTTTCTCATACATATAATTTTGAGAATTTCAACTAAAATAGTTTAAATACCACTCTCAAGATACCATACGATCAAAAAGACTTTTATCTCCAAAATATTTTTAGAAGTATTCCTATGGCAATCGCAACCATTAATCCCAACACAGGCGAGTTAGTCAAAACCTTTGTTGCCCATAGTCCAGAAATTGTTAATGCTAAATTGGAACTTGCCCAGCAAACCTTTAAGCATTATCGTCATCTGGATTTTAGCCAACGTCGCCAATGGTTACTCAATGCCGCCATCATTCTCGAACAGCGCAAAGTAGAACTGTCCGAACTGATGACCCTCGAAATGGGTAAACCGATTACCCAGGCGATCGCCGAGGTGAATAAATGTGCATTGGGTTGTCGTTTTTATGCCGAAAAAGCGGCTGAATTTTTAGCGGATGAATTAGTAACGACGGATGCCAGTCAAAGTTTTATTCGCTATCAACCGTTAGGGGTGATTTTGGCTGTCATGCCCTGGAATTTTCCTTTTTGGCAAGTTTTTCGTTTTGCGGCTCCAGCCTTAATGGCAGGCAATGTGGCGGTTTTAAAACACGCTTCTAATGTTCCCCAATGCGCCTTAATGCTAGAAGAAATTTTTCGAGAAGCTGGTTTTCCAGAGGGGGTTTTTCAGACTCTTTTAATTAGTGGGCCAGCCGCTAGTCAACTGATGAGCGATCGCCGCATCAAAGGAGCCGCCTTAACGGGCAGTGAACTCGCAGGAGCCAGTTTAGCCTCGGCCGCCGGCAAAGAAATTAAAAAGACGGTGTTGGAATTGGGCGGCAGTGATCCCTTTATTGTGCTGGAAAGTGCGGACTTGGAACAGGCGGCCAGCGTGGCAGTTTTTGCTCGGATGCAAAATAATGGTCAATCCTGTATTGCGGCTAAACGTTTTATTGTGGCAGAAACCATCAGCGATCGCTTTTTTGACCTATTAACCGCCAAATTGGAACTGCTTAAGGTAGGCGATCCCACTGCTGAAAGTACGGACATTGGCCCCTTAGCCACCGAGTCCATTTTGCAAGATATTGAAAAACAAGTTAACCAAACCCTCGCAGCCGGAGCCAGATTACGCTTAGGGGGTAAACGCTTAGAGCAACCTGGCTATTTTTACTTACCCACGCTCTTAACCGATATTCCACCCACCGTACCGACCTACCGAGAAGAATTTTTTGGCCCCGTTGCCCTTGGTTTTAGTGTTCCCAATTTAGAAGCGGCGATCGCTCTGGCCAATGATATTCCCTTTGGTTTGGGAGCCTCTGCCTGGACAAATGATCCCCAGGAACAGCAACAATTAATTGATGGCATTGAAGCCGGAGCCGTTTTCATTAATAGTATGGTCAAGTCCGATCCCCGTATTCCCTTTGGTGGTATCAAGCGATCTGGCATTGGTCGGGAATTAGGCAAAATGGGCATTCTTGAATTTGTTAATGCCAAAACTGTCTGGATTCAATAGCAAATAGTGGCGTTGCTTAATCAAGGTATGAAAACAAATTTTGCTTTGGATAAGTTTTGTAAAAAAGGGCGATCGCCTTTTTAAATTAGTAACTAAACTGCGTGCGCGAAGCGTGCCTTTGGCATCGCTTAAAATCCGATAAAATAGTGATTAGGTGACATCAAGGAGAAAAATCATCTATGGCAACCACATCCGAAGACATATGGCAAATCTTAGCCGAGTCCGAAAGACAAATTAACAGATTCGGGGCTAAATTTGGCGGATTTACCGAAGGATTAGCTCTACCCTCAATGGAAGCTGTTCTCCGCGACCAATTTGGAATAAATGTAATCTGTCCGAGTGTAAGGATATGCAGAAACGGTGAAGAACAGATGAGAATTGATGTCCTTGCTTATGCTAACGCTCCCATTAATGCTGCCTACATTGTAGATGTCAAAAACCATCCTGTAGAAGACTCGATTACCCAACTTAAAAGCATCCTGCAACGTTTTCGATTTTTCTGCCCTGAACATAAAAATAAACAACTCTATGGCATTTTAGCCGCCGTTGATATGTCTCCTGAATTGCGCCAAAAAACTCTACAAGAAGGATTCTATGTTGCTCGCATTCACGACGAAGTATTTGAACTCGATATTCCTGAAAACTTTCAACCTCAAGGTTATTAACTTTTCTTGATTTATCATTAAACTGCGTGCGCGAAGCGTGCCTATGGCATCGCCCTTTTTCCACTTTACAAAAATAAACTGCGATCGCGTATTTTAAGCTATTTTTCACGCTATATTGGGTTAAATATTGTTGTTTGTCTGGATTTATGAACACTCCCGATCGCCTACTGTTCAATCATTGACTAGTATACTGGCGGCTAAACGGACTACTTTCTCAAAAAAATAGTAGCTAGTGGGAGCAGACAAATACAAAATCTCAATAAGCCAAGAGTTGATTTCTGAATCTTTTATCAAAAATGAGCTATAAAAACCATGAACATCAAGACAATTTGCTTAGGATTAACAGCCTCAACTTTAATAGCTTTGGGATTTTCATCGTCTGTTATGGCTGTTACCGCCACTCTCACTGCCAATGATCCTAATAGCAGGATTAATGTTCATACAGGCCCATCAATTGAATCTCCATTTCCCCAATATGGCTTACCTGGAGATATTGTAGAAATTTTACGGCAAACTAAAGGAAAGGACGGATATACTTGGTACTATGTAAAATTCAAAGTCTCAGGAGCTAAGGGATGGGTTCGACAGGATTTAATTAATTTATCTTCTTCTCCAAATTCATCTTCTCCACAGAATCATAACAATCGTCAGTCAACCGCTAATGCTCAACAGATTTGGACTTATCCAAAGTTCAAACTCATCAACCAAAAGAATAACCTTTCATTGTTTAGTAATATGTTTCCTCGCCACTTGCCTGCTGGTTTTGAAAAAGGGAAAGTTGTTATTGTAGAGTTTGGTAATTTCTGTGATGCTTATGTTATTGCGAAAGAAGGTGTTAGTCTATCAGGACTATCTTTGATTCCGTTCAAACAATACCCAACGATGAATATTGATAGGGTCGTTGGTAATGATTTTCCACCATTATCTAATTATGCGGCTTTTAAAGACGGATTACCTCAGAAGC
The DNA here is from genome assembly GCA_025370055.1 of Woronichinia naegeliana WA131. Classification (NCBI taxonomy): domain Bacteria; kingdom Bacillati; phylum Cyanobacteriota; class Cyanophyceae; order Synechococcales; family Coelosphaeriaceae; genus Woronichinia; species Woronichinia naegeliana. Next base: position 6,805,415 of record CP073041.1, read on the forward strand.
TTTATAACTCAGGTTCTCTAATCTATGTTATGGGTTGTGGTGGGCGAGTAGATGGACCAGAATTTCGTAAGGAGGTTAAAACCTCTCAAAGATCAGAACTTCCTGATGGGAGAAAGGCTTTCTTTTCGAAGTCGAATGGGTTTCGATGGAAACCTTCCTGGTGTGTATTTGAGAAAGAATCTGAAAGTCAATCTGCTTTTATTTGTGTTGGCGTTGCTAATTCCCCCAAAACAGCCCTGGAAGTTCTAAAGTCGATTGTTAGCAAATAATTGGTTTTATTACAATAGCGATCGCCGAATTCTTTTAAGTTTTATTTCTTTTATAACAATAGGTACATTTCCCATGAAAAAAGTTTTATTTCCTTTGGTAACAGCATTAATGGTAGGATGTTTGCCCATGCAATCTGTTATGGCTAAAAAGCCTCAAGTAACTAATAATTATGATAGAGACCTCAAGATATGTACTGATTCAGTCAAAAATATAAAAATAAACCCTCCTGATAAAGTATATCGCTATGAAGAGACTAAAGTGTATCGCTATAAAAATGATTTCTCTTTTAGCTATCCGCGTGAATATCATCTTGAAAAGATGGGTACAGCATGGAATGAAGGAAGAGATGGTTTAATAATATATGATCCATACAACTGGAAGTATGGTCAGTGTAAAAAAAGCAATAATATACAAGATGATGAGCCATTACATATGGCGGATATTTCCATAATTAAGGCTCCTAATCTTCAGCAATATAAGAACTCAATGCAATCATATGCTTACTCTGATTTTCGTATTGAAAAATCAAACAATGGCTATCAAATAGCAAAATATATAAGTCATGGTATGAACGACTTATCCTGTGTGGCATTTGAACATCCTCGTAATCTTTATCTAGTCGCAGTTTGTGGTTTATTGAGTCTAAATGCACGTTCAGTTGATGATAAACCTGCATTTGATCGCATTGTATCTAAATTTTGTTTTCGGCAACCGAATAGTGACACCCTTCAGGATTGTGGTATCTGGAATAATTTAAAAAGAGATGAAGTCGCTCAACGTTTAGATGAGTTAATCAAAAATTCAAATCTTGTTGCACAAGAAGGCCTTAATTTGTGTGGGCCTGCGGCATTCTTTCAGATTTGGCTCAAACGCGATCCAGAAGCAGTAAGACGTTATGTTACGGAGTTATATAATACTGGTTCCAGTCATATTGGCAATCTTAAGATTACAGCTAGTGAAAAACTAAGAAGTCAAAACTTTGACGACGTAAAGAAAGCCGTTAAAGAAATTCAAGCTACAGATTGGATGATGATGACTGCTTTAAGAAGTACGAATTATCCCGAAACATATAAAGGAACTGATAATACTTGGTGGCAAACATTGCTATCATCTACTCCAACTGGCACAGTGGTTGACTGGTTAAAAGCAACAGGACTATATACAGAAGTTCAAGATAAGACCTTTTCTATTTATCCTGTTCCCATAAATCTCGATGCTTATCGTCATGCTACGTTGGAAGATGCTCAAGCTTTAGGTGATCCTTCTAAACAAGATATTATATTGAGTATTAAGCCTGGTATTTTAGGGGTAGATAGTTGGGGTGGTCACTTTATTGTGCTTGAAGAAACCCCGACTTTAGTAGAAGGCGACAAGGTAAAACTAAAGTATTGGACATGGGGCTATTCAGAAGTTCAGCCTCTTACATTGTCTAAAGAACAATTTAAAAAAGCTTACTTTGGTGGAATTGTTGCCACACCAAAAAAATAATTAGTGCGCTCTTTTTTTGAATGAACAATAGATAATTGACAATGTATAATTATCAACTATTAATGTCGGGGTTTGCTTTCTTAATCCAGAAATATTGGACTTAGAAACTAAGCCCCTACCCAAAAACTCAACCACCACATCGGCAGTTTTTTCGTGACACTCTTTAGTAGTGAATCTAACCGTTGGTATTCCCTCACGCAACATTAAGCGATCACCCGACGTTATTCTGGCTTAATGTGTATAATTTATATGGCAGAATGATATGCGATCTAGCTTCGATTGGGATGCTCAAAGAAACGCTGACAACCGAGCAAAACATGGAGTGGACTTCGAGACCGCTCAATATGCCTTCCTCGATCCCCATCGTTTGATTGTCCATGATGCCAACCACAGCAAAACAGAAGAACGTTGGTTTTGTATAGGCAAAGTCGAAGGGTGCGACTTTTAGTTGATGAAGGAAAAGAAAAGTGTTAACATGAGATGAAAAGTGACAAAGAGGAAACAATGATGACAGCAAAACTAATTAATGTAGAGGGTTCAAAGATAAAAATAGAACTAACATTAGAACTAAGTCGTTCAATGTTGGATACAGAAATAAATATTCAAAAAGGCTTAAACGAAGTAGGTTGCATCGCCAGCAAAGAAGCCTTGAAATATTTAGATACAGATGGTTCACCCTTAAAAATCGGTGAAGAAATCTGGAAGAGTAAGGGAGAGCAACCGAAAGAATATCAAACACCTTATGGTGAGGTTATAGTGAATCGTCATGTATATCAGCGTTCACCTTTGAGGAAAAACGTATTGCCCCTTAGAAAGAGAAGCAAGGATAATCATAACATCAACGCCATTATTGGCAAAACAGGTATCCTCAAAAATGTCAGGGATGGCAGGCAAAGAGGTGAAAAATGATTTATTAGAAAATCATGGTAGAAAAGTAGCGCTATCCTATATCCAAAGATTGAGTGAAGCAGTAGGAAGTGTGGTACAGGCAAAAGAAGAAGCGTGGAGTTATGCCCCGCCCAAGGAGGATAGCCAAATTGCAACAGTGGGAATAGGATTAGATGGAACCTGTATGCTGATGTGTGAGGATGGCTACCGTGAAGCAATGGTGGGAACCGTTTCCCTATACGATAGTGAGGGAGAACGTCAACATACAATCTATCTAGGTGCGGCACCAGAGTATGGAAAAAAGAGTTTTCTAGAAAGATTAGAAAGAGAAATTGAGCGAGCGAAAAAACGTTATCCAGAGGCAACATTGGTCGGGATAGCAGACGGGGCAGAATCAAATTGGAAGTTTTTAGAAAAGCAAACGGAAGAACAGATATTAGATTTCTATCATGCCTCTGGTTACTTAGGTGCCTTGGCAGAAGCGTTGCATCCGAATACCGTGTCAAAACAAAAAGAATGGTTGACTGAAAATTGTCGAGAACTCAAGCATGAAAAAGGAAAAGCAGGAGAACTGCTAAATCTGATGAAAGAAGTCAAAGAAGAAAAAAGTCATTCTAAGAATCTTACCGAGAAACTACAAGCGGCGATTACTTATTACGAGAATCATCAGCATCAAATGGATTATGCTGAATACTTAGAGAAAAAGTATCCGATTGGTTCAGGTGTTACGGAAGCAGCTTGTAAGACGTTGGTCAAACAACGATTATGTTGTTCAGGGATGCGATGGAAGGAAAAAGGAGCAGGAATTATTTTGAGCCTACGAGCTTTGGTATTGACCAAGGAACGATGGAGTCAATTTTGGGCAAAACTTGATCAATATGGGTTCCCTGTAGAACCCTGATTACAACAGCTTTTATCAACTAAAGGTCGCACCCAAGTCGAAGATAGAGTTTTAACCGTCCGCTTTACCTAGGGCTTGCTGAATAAGTCTGCAAATCGAACCTAGATGCCACAGGGCGCGAAAAATGGTGACTTCAGAAATCAGTTTCCGATTTTAACCCACAATTTTCTAGCAAAGTGCATGGATTTTGAGCCTTCAAATGCCATAAGCTTGCACCTAATCGTGTTCAAAATGGCTGAAAAGCTTATCTGATAAAGGTTCTGCCTTTATTCGGCAAACCCTACCTATCGTGGCAATGTAATTCGTATATTTGGAGCCGCCGAATGGCGCAAAAGTCGAAAACTCTATGAAAAACATAACTCCTGATCCCGCAGAACCCATTGGCGACCTCACCATCGTCAAAGATTTTTTGCCATCTCCAGAACAATTAGTCCCCAGAAAAACAACGGTACGAGTAACGATGGAATTTACCCAAGAAAGTATTGAATTTTTTAAGCGTGAAGCCAAAAATCACAATGCCTCTTATCAAGCCATGATTCGTAATTTAGTAGATACCTACGCCAAACAACAACAGCAATAAATCTGGAAATGATTGAGTCTCAAAGTGCGATCGCCTATTTCACCCCCAACACGCTCAAAAACTCAGTCACCACATCGTTGTTTTTTCATGGCACTCTTTAGCGGTGAATCTAACTGTTGTTATTCCCTCTCTTAACATCAGGCGATCGCTCCTTTAACCCATGAGTAAAGACCCCTTAGCCGAAGCAGCCAGAGCAGAAATTACCGTTTTGGAGGCACACAGAAAACGGAGTTAACCGAAGTTAAACAGCGTCAACTGCTTTATATTCGCTCCCCGATTGACCGATGGAGGCTTACACTTCCTTGGTTCTAGGGTCTGGGACTTGCCTTTGTCCGTTTTCGCCTCCAATAATCAACTTCCTTGTGGTATCAATTACTGGAAACTTCCGAGTCCGTTCTAGCAATATTTCCTTTGTTTTTTAAAAAACAAGGAGGCGGGGAGTTCAAAATCCTCCCTTCTTGCAGGATACCGTCGGCAACATTGGTATTTGAGTGCAATACGACCCCATTATCTCTGGTAAACTGCTCCCCAGCGCGAGCCTTTTTAAGAGTCTCGAACTGAGAATCGAGTTGTGACGTATCAACACTTGTCAATTCCAACAATCGCGCAACCTACGCGGTTTGAAACTCAATAACGATTGTAGCAAAAAAAAGGAGGGAATTCTGGCGTTGCTTAATCAGGGTATGAAATAGAATTTTGCATACATCTAGAAACCAGTGTGAGTCAATGTTTTAAAAATTGCATCTTTAGAGATTCATACCTCAAGTCAGCAACGCCTAATTTGCATTGGCTACGATTTGAAGATTAGGAGTTGTGTTTTATTGTAGCAAGCTTGTTATAGGCGATCGCCTAGTTATCTTATGGTTAAAAGGGCGATCGCTGACTTCTAGGATAATTTAAGGTTGTCAGGTCAGTATAATAATATTGACTCTCGGCTCACAGTTTGGTAATAATTTTATGACGCTACAAAGTTTAGAACCGCAATTACTCTCTTTAAGCCAAAATGAAAAAACGCGGGCAATTCAGATATTGGCTCAAAGTCTTGGCAATCCTTGGCGGGGCATTCAGAAAACCTTGGAGGTATGTGGTGGCGATGCCTGTATTGGTTCAACTCGTATTTCTGTGTGGGTTTTAGTTAATGCTCGCAATCTTGGTATTAGTGAATCTCAACTTTTAAAAGATTATCCCACTCTATCGGTGGGTGATTTAGCAAATGCTTGGTTTTATGCTTCTATGTATCCCGAAGAAATTGCTTTAGCGATTAAGGAGAATGAAGAAGCCTAATGGTTCGTTTCTATGCAGATGAGCAGTTTCCCTATGAGGTTGTAGAGCATTTACGCAATTTTGGGCATGATGTGCTTACTGTCCAAGAGGCGGGAAACGCTAATTTGAAAATTCCCGACGATCTCGTTCTTGAATTTGCGGCTATTAATAGGCGTGTCATGCTAACTTTAAATCGCAAGGATTTTAAGCGTTTGCATAGATCGGTTCCCGATCATGCTGGAATTATTATTTGTACAGATGACGGAGATAGAATGGCACTAGCGAAGAGAATTCATGCAGCTATTTTGGCAGACGAGATATTGCTAGGTAAATTGGTTAGTGTGGTGCGTCCAATGAAATAGGCGATCACGTTTTTAATTGAGATTGGGAAGGGTAATCGCCTTGTTATCTCATGGTTAAGCACATAAGCGATCGCGCTATATTTTCGAGGACTGCTGTGAAGGTCATGGGTGGGGACTAAGGGTTTTCTATTCTAGTTAAAATACAATCCCTTCGTAGATAAGCTCGATCGCAAACTCAAATTCAAGACTTAATAGGGTAATTGTCTCGCCAGCAATATAGGGATAATACAGCCACATTCTGCCTTCGCCGCGTGTGTAACGCTCTACTGATATTTTGTCGGAGTTGATGAGTAGATACTCTTGTAAGGTGGGGATGGTGAGATAGTTGGTGAATTTCTCACCTCGATCTCTCGCACTGGTTCCTGGAGAAAGAACTTCGGCAGTTATTGTAGGACTTTGGATAAATTTACGCGCGTTGAGATCTTGAGGATCGCAACTAACCACGACATCAGGATAGTAATAGGGGTTATTAGTTGCAACTTGTACTTTGACATCAGCGACGTTGATGCGACATCCGCGTGATCGCACTTTGGGATATAAAGTTCTGTAGAGGTTGAGGGTGATGTCATTATGAGCAAGTGTGCCGCCTGTCATGGCGAATACTTCACCATTGATATATGCATGGCGCAGATCTTGCTGGGGTTCCCATTCAAGATATTCTTTTATGGACATTCTGGGTTGTTGAGATATGGCAAGCATATTTTTCTCTTTGCCTAAGATTCAAGACCAATGAATTATTTTTAGTGTCACAATTTGGTTAATGGCGATCGCTCTTACCTTGCCAGCTTCTTGGACTGTCAGAACGTCATGTCCCATATTCCGAAGTAGTTGGCTGACTGCTCGTGGAAATTGTTCGTCTGCATATAGTCGTGCCATTGGTTAGGCTGCCTCGTTATTTGCAAGAATTACGGCGGTAATTTCTTCGGGATAGGCTTCGGCATAAGTCCAGGCATTGACGAGATCGGCGGCGGTGATGTGGGGATAGTCTTGTAGGAGTTGGGCTTCGGTGATGCCAAGTTGTTGGGCTTCGACTAGTAACCAAACTGCTATTCGGGTTCCTGCAATGCAAGCTTCGCCACCACAAACGCCTGCTGTTTTGGTAATTCCTTTGCCGCTTTTGTTTAGGGTTTTGGTGAGACGTTGCACGATCGCTGCTCGGTCGGCGAGTGATATATTGAGAAGTTGATGTTCGATTTCTTGAATGGTCATAGCGATTTTAGTTGATTAGAACTGTGTTTATTGTAGCAATCTGGTGAAGGGCGATCGCCTTGTCATCTTCTGGTTAAGTGCATAGGTTGTCATAGCTCTAGTCTTTTGGTAAGCCTAAATCGGGTAAATTTTTAACAATTTGAACAGCTTCTAAACTAATAGTAATCACTTTTTTGATGAGTCGCACGATATATTTCATCGTCTAAAGGGTTAGGATCGTTGACAACACCGCTCAATTTTCTACGAGCAAAATAAATCTTTGCTTTCTCCATAAACTAATTAACGTTTATCAATAGAGTTATCTAAAATATCTTGGAATAAAACTTTTAAGTCCCTACTGCCATGAATGACTCGAATAATTTTAATACCATTTTCAGCAGGATAGTAAAAAATAATATAGTCATCTATCACAAATCCTCGTAAATCAGGATCGAGCCAGGCGTAACTCTTGGACATACTCGGAAAAGAAGAAGCTAGCTTGCATTTCTCTCGCACCTCATCAAACCATTGACTAGCCAATCTTGGGTGAGTTTGGGCAAGAAATTCACAAATTTCTTCAATTTCTTCTATTGCCAAATCAGAAAAGCTATAATAACTCATACCTAATTACCTTTCATCTGTTTTAATTTCTCCTCAAGGCGTTGAAAAACAACTTCTCCATCAGTTATTTTGCCTTCTTCCATTTGCTGTTTACCTTCTAAGATTTTCTCGCGTAACCAAATGATTTCTTGTTCCTTTTGTTCATTTTCTTCCAAAAGTTGAAAAGCAGTAGCCAATAACTCCTCAGTGCTTTTGTACTTACCTTGTTGAAGCTTATCCATGATAAATTTTTCTTGCTCTTGTTTTAGTGTAATAGACATAAGCTTTGTTCCTAACAATAAAGTTTAAGATAGAAGTGTAAACGTTGCACTTCTGAGATTATGGAGACGGCGACGAGGATTTTCTAACGAATATATTAACACTAACTCCTACCTGAATGCCAAAAACATTATGAGTCGTTCCCGATAATTTGGCGATCTTCCTGGTAAGAGATTGTTTCTGGGGTGGGAATGTCTTGAAGTAATCGCTCTAGGGTTTCAGGGAGTTGCTCGCCTAGTTGTTGTAGTTTTTCGCCAGGGCGATCGGGGACTTCTAGGATGATTTGCATGGTTTGTGATTTGGAGATTGTAAGTTGTGTTTATTGTAGCAAGCTTGTTATAGGCGATCGCCTAGTTATCTCATGGTTAAGTTTATACGCGATCGCGTTTGTTTTGACGGAATATGATCCTTATTGCTTGAGGTAACATAAGACAATTTGTTACAATCTTGTGTAAGTTCATTTAGTTCATTTTATGGTTTAAACTGTATGACTTTTCAGAAACTTCACGAACAAGTACTAATGCTTCCTGAAGATGATCGTTGGGAATTAATCGATATCTTAATGAAATCTCTGCGGTCAAAACCTGCATTGATGAATAAATACAAGGGCATTGCATCAAGTTTAGTGGGTATTGCGAAGATTGATGCGCCTGCACCTACGGATGAAGAGGTTAAATCTATTTTAGAAACAAGGCTCTTGCAGAAGTAATGAAGGTCTTATTTGATACAAATGTCATACTAGATGCGGTGTTGGCGCGTGTTCCCTTTGTCGAAAATGCGGCGTATCTTTTAGAGTCTGTGGAACTAGGCAGGATTCAAGGGTTTATCTCTGCTACGACTGTTACGGATATTCACTATCTGGTAAAGCGTCATACTAAAAGCACAGAAATAGCGATCGCTATGATCTCAAAGTTATTGATTTTGATGGAAATTTGTGCGGTAGATCGCGGGGTAATCCAACAAGCGGTGGATTTGGGGTTGACTGATTTTGAGGACGCTGTGCAGGTTGCGGCGGCAATGAGGGCAAGTTTAGATGCGATCGTTACTCGTGATGTTGCGGGGTTTGTCGGTTCTCCAATTCTGATTATGTCGCCTGATGAGCTGGTGAAGCAGCTAAGTTAAATCATTGTCGTAAGTTTGTCAAAGGCGATCGCCTATCTCATGGTTAAGCGCATAGACGATCACTTTTATCATATTCCTTGTTAAAATTGTAATCTTGGATCTGAAATTGCGAAATGCTAGTGATAAAAATTTAGAATAGAATTTTTATCAAGTGTCAAAGGCTAATCATATTGCCGTCTTTATCGTATATTGGAAATACATATCCTGCGTGTAGACAAAATCTTAAGAATTTTTTGATTCGAGATATTTCATTATTTTGTCCCTGATCTAAACATTGAACATAAAGATTAGCAAACCATGCAAGTTGTGATATCCAGTTTTCCATTTCTGGGTGTTTACTTAAATTACCAAACTTTTCGCGGATGAATGATATTGCTATAGGCATTGTTTCTTCAGTAATAAGATCATCCATAACTGCTGCACCCCAAATATAAAGGGGATTATTTATAATTGATTCAGGTTTTAGATAGGGTAGATCTGGAACTAACTCTTCAATACTTGATAGAATGCTTTCTGCCAAAGGAGTAATTTCCTTTCTATCAACAGAAATCTCGAAAGGAAAGTTAAAGTCTAGAGATTCAGATCGTAAATCTTCTCCGCAAGATTGTTTTACCAACAGAGAATGTTCTTTAGATAGATCAATAGGATTAGGAGACAATGACATGAGATCATTCAACTTACGTTTTATGCCAGGAGTCTTTAGAATGAAAGAACTTTCTTTATTGAGTTTATGGTTGTACATAAAAGAGAAAACAGCAAAATGCTCATCTGTCATATTTGTGAGTTTATCTTTTTTGTGTATTTGATAAGCTCCATAAATAGAAGAAAACATATATGCATATAATCGCTTGTACTGATAGCACATATCATCAATGAGAGGATTGCCAATTAAATAGTACAGCTTTTGATTAATTCTATCAATATTGCATTCGCCACCCTTAATAAGCCAAGGTGGAACTTCTTTCAGAAAAAAACTCAATTGGTGATAAATTTTTATGACAAGATCTTCGCCATTTTCCGATTCCACATTAAATACTACTGCCGTACTGCCTACACCCGCAAGTCCAGTAACCTTCCATTTTTCCCGAATCTCCATAAAGTCATCAGGTAATTCAAATCTTAATGATTTTAACCAATCTTCGTCAAGCATAATAAACCTCAATTGTTCATTTATAAATTAGCGGTTTCTTGTAAAATCCAATCGTAGGTTCTAATCCGAATTCCCATTAAGTTATCGTTTGTCGATTGAATTTTTTTAAATACTTCAGGTGATAAATTTATTCTTCTGCCTAAGACTATATCACCAAAAAAATCTGATTTGAAATCTGGCAATGATTCTCGTGCTATCTTTAGATTTTGAGAAACCCAATTACGCAGTAGGTTAATATTGTCAATGCATTGCTCTATTGAATTTAAAATATCGCCATCAACTATTCCAAATTGAACAACACGCCATGAATGACGATGCGTTGTTGGGTAGTATTTACTTATACAAATATCAAAAATGTGGTTGTTTAGAGGACAATCCCATAAAATTAATGAATCTATTTCACAATCAAATGCCCGTTGTATTATTTTAGGGTGTTTTTTAAAAAATGCACGGATACTTGAAGGATCTGATCTCCTAGATAATAAATTTTCAAGTTCGCTTTTGACGGTTTCACTTTTTACGCTTTGATAAATTATATCCCCAATATGAATATCTTTTCCGTCAGCAATATTAATGTTAAATTTAGCAAGCTGCGCTTTAACTTCGGGATTTCCATCCTTAAGTAACGAAGGCAAAATAATCATATCTGCCTCGGTATGACTGCCTTCTAGAAATCGCGCAATGATACCGTTTAATTGCTCTGAGTCCATCATCTTAACCTTGAGATTAGAGGGTTAATGCCGCCGTCCAAATGTCATTTGTTGTAAACGTCACCAATATGCAATCCATGAGCCTCATTGATATTATTGATGTATTTACCGTTCTGTATAATGCTATCACCAATTTTGTTGATTTTCCGACTTTCCTTAGACTTCACCTCATCCTCTCCTTTTTCAGACAAACCCTTACCACCCCTCAATAACGCGATCGCAAAATCACCCGTATCAAAATCAAAATGTGGCGTTTGGTCGCGATTATAAACCTGTCTCGTCGTCTCAGGCACAGACTTACCCAAATAATTCATTAAATTGGAAACCCGCACCACGAGATCGCCCGCCTGATTACCCGCCCCCTGCAACGCCTCCAAAAAGTGAAACGTATAGATACTCAGTGATTGATCCTTGAGAATCCATGAGTTTTGATGCCCCTCCGAAGACGTAAATACAACTCGACCCTTACCCCGTTTCAGATCCTCAATTAACCCCTTAGAAAACGCCACACGCTCAAACCCATCAAACTCATCCATTAACTCAGCATCCTTAGAAGTTGCCATTCCTGCCGCATGACAGCTATCAATCACAACTAACAACCTTTCAGCCTCAATCTCGCGTATCGCATTTGTAAATACTTCAGCCGATAATGCCGACTCAGCCAACTTACTCGGCTTCACATCATGTTGTATCAAATAGTAGCAATTATCAGCTTTATCAACCCATCCATGCCCCGAATAATAAACGATAACAGTAGCCTCACCGTCAGATTCCACCTTTGCCTTCAGCCAGCTCAAACCCTGTAAAATGCCATCACGAGTAGCTTCATTATTATTAAGTATCCGAATCTGGTCTGGAGGATAACCACAAAGATCGCGGTCAGTTAGCACCCCATAAATCGCTTGCGTATCCTTAACCGTTACAGGCAAAGACAACTTTGCATATTGTGACTCGCCCACACCAATCAACAAAGCATAACCATGATTAAACGTTTCAGCCATCGTCTTGCCCCATAAACTAGCTTTTATTTTAATCGAAAAATCACATTTTAAAGATACTTTGAGTGCGATCGCCGATTTGATAAATTAGCTTAACAATCAGTTACGTTCCTTAACCTAAGTTATGAAAGTGGCTATCTTAATTTTTGAGTTTTAATAATTAACAGGCGATCGCTGTTTGAGAGGTTGAAGAAGGGCGATCGCGAATAAGTTAATAAAAAAGCTGGTTAATCATCCATTTGCCAGGGTTCCAAGAGATTATTTTCATCCAAAATACGCTTGGGCCGCAACACAACAATAACTTGACCTAAAAGAGCAACCGTAGGCGAACTTTCAAACCATTGAATAGCAACGGAATGATCAGAATCATCATCACTGATTAAAAAATAACTATTTTCATCCCAAGTCGTTGCCGCCCGATCAATAACCACTAACATCGTTTCATTTTTGCTGGTTAGCGTCTCAGAAACCTGGCTACCTTGACAAAAAAAGGCGAGGGGATCCACCGCTTTGAGGACAATTTGCCAACCCGGAAGCGGAACTAAAGCTCCTGAACCGTCATACTGCGCGACTCCAAAGGGTTCGGCGATCGCCAGGGGAGGTATGGCTGCAATCTGTTCACGACTGAGGGGTAAGCTGCCGGCCACCGGCACAAGACGAGAAACTTGCTCCTCCTGTTCAAGGCGATAGAGAGGCACTAGGGGAGCTTTTTTAGCGGAAGAAACCGTGATATCAGATAGTAATTGTTCGATCGCCGCTCTAGCAGTGGCAGAATGGGCAAATTTTAAACCCTTAGCAATGAGACGAGTTCGGGCCGCTAAATCCTTATTTTGTTTAGCTAATTTCCAGCACTGATAGGCCAGGGCATCACCAGGATGATTGGTAAAACCCGATGGCAATTGGGAAAAATGGGAAAAATCCTGAACGGCCCTGGCCAATTCCTTGGCACTTTCTGCATCTAGCTTTTGTGCCTGGGCTGTGATAGCAGCCGTCGCCCGTTGAACTTGGTTCAAAATCCGCAATTCGTAGAGTACATCACTCTTGGGGCCGAGGTAATAATTGAGGATGGTTTCCTCTACCGCTTCCCGTACTAAAGACTCATAGACCTGGGCGGCGACAATAATTAAATTTTGCTGAACCGTCTGAAATCCCGTTTGTTCAAAAATCGTCTGAGGGGAAAAACCCGCTTTTTGCAATTGTTGACAGGCTTTGCCCCAATCTACCCAGGTTCCCTCCTTATGCAGTAGGAAGCGTAGGAGTTCAGTCGTCGTTTCTTCAGAGAGTTGGGAAGGGTTGGAAGGCAAATTGTCGTTCATTGAAAGATTAGCAAAGATTATTGCAACCGAAGGAAATCTTCAGTTAAGTTTCATTGTAATAGGGATAGACTAGATGGTATCAAAGCAATTTACCCTCGTTCTAACGGCGCGAAACTGCCAAGATTGATTACTTAGGACTTTTTTCATGTCTAGCCTAAATCTCCCTCGTCCTCCGGCTCCCCAATATCAACGCGATCAACCGACTCGATTGGCCAGTGATAGTGCTTTAGGATTGGTTTCTACGAAGAGTTTTCCGGCGATCGTGGGGACAGCAGATATGATGCTGAAATCTGCCCAGGTAACCCTGGTGGGTTATGAAAAAATTGGTAGTGGTCATTGTACGGCAGTAGTACGAGGAAAAATTGCCGATGTGCGCCTAGCGGTGGAAGAAGGGGCCAGAACCGCAGAACAATTCGGTCAGTTAGTCTCAAAATTGGTGATTGCCCGTCCTATGCCCAATCTGGAGGCCGTTTTTCCCATCGGTAGTCATTTAGTGGAATTGGCTCAACAACAACAGGGCTATAGTCGTCTCAGTAATCGTTCTATTGGCTTATTGGAAACCAGGGGCTTTCCGGCCATGGTAGGGGCCGCAGATGCCATGCTCAAGTCAGCAGACGTACAACTAGCCTCCTATGAAATTATTGGCGATGGTCTTTGTACGGCCATTATTCGAGGCTCGGTGGCCAATGTGGCAGTGGCGATCGAAGCGGGAATGCAGGAAGCAGAACGCATTGGCGAACTCCATGCCGTGATGATTATCCCCCGTCTTTTAGAGGATTTGGAACATACCTTGCCGGTAGCCAGCTATTGGTTAGATGAAAAAGAGCCGTTACCCATGTTGCTTCCCAATGCTGTCCGCGAAAAACAACGAGAGTTAATTGCCCTGCCGGAATTGGAAAAGGCGGTGATGGCTCGTCCTCAAAAACTTGTACAGCCCACGGAAGATCGCCTACTTTAATGTCAGACTGTCATCCGATCGCTGATTTATCCAGGATGCCAACTCAACAGTGGTTTTCCTGTGCGATCGCCTTAGGGAGTAACCTGGGGGATTGCCAGCAAATCTTGGTCGCCAGTCTCAAGCAGTTGTCAGCATATCAGGGGATTCGTCATCTCCGCCATTCTCATTGGTACGAAACCCTGCCCGTGGGGCCACCCCAACCCAATTATTTAAACGGTTGTGCCATCCTAGAAACAAACCTATCCCCTCAAGCCTTATTGGCCGTACTGTTAAGCATTGAGGAACAGTTTGGACGGGTTAGAAAAGAACCCTGGAGAGCTAGAACCCTAGACTTAGATTTGCTGTTATACGATCAATGGCAACTGACTGGCCCTAACCTGCACATTCCCCATCCCCGTATGCGAGACAGAGCTTTTGTCTTAATTCCCCTGGCAGAAATCGCGCCAAATTGGATAGATCCCGTTTCTCAACAAACGATTTTGGAACTAAGTCAACGGGTAAATGCCGATGGAATTTTACAAGTCGTTATCTAGGGAATTTAAACGTGATCTTACTCTTTTTTATCTTGCACCTTTTTTAGTTTGGTACGATTCGATGAAAAATACCACTCCTCAAGTCTTAATCCTGGGCATTTCCCCCCTAATTAAAATTACCCTGATCAGCCTTTATGGTGTTCTGACTATTCCCTTACCCTTTCTAGCCGCTTTTACACAAGTTGCTATTTCTCCTATGGTTTTATGGCTAGGTATTGGTTTAGGATTGATTTTTCTGATCGGGGCTTTGAGCGAAAAAGTTATTCTAGATGAACAAGGTATTCAAGTTACCTATCCCGCTTGGCTTGCCTGGATTTTGCGGAAAAATTGGTCATTACAATGGCTAGAAATCAAGGCTCTTAAACTCAGAACAACGGGTCAAGGCGGTTTCGTTTATTATTTCACTACCATCCAAGAGGATCGAGCCTATTTATTACCCATGCGTGTGGCTGGTTTTAAGCAATTAGTGGAATTTGTTCAAGCTAAGACCCAGATCGATACGACTGACATTAAACCACTTGCCCAACCATGGATGTATTTTATCCTTTTAGCTCTAACTATTTTTTTAGGCTTGATAGATGCTTGGACAATCTGGACAACTCAGCAATTATAGCAATTTTCATAAAAGTGAGTTACGGGCAAGGGGCTTAAGCCCCTTGTTAGCAAGACTTGTAGAGATCTCACCAAAGTAAAAAACGCTATATCTTAATTGATTATTAATTACCCTGAAATTAGGGCGTAAATTTATCGCTAACGACTCACTATGGAAGTTCCGCGTCTCCATCCCGATACTGTCGAAGAGGTAAAACAACGGGTTGACATTGTGGATGTCATTGCCGACTATGTTGTGCTCAAAAAACGGGGCAAAGATTATCAAGGTTTATGTCCCTTTCATGATGAGAAAACCCCTAGTTTTAGTGTTAGTCCAGTTCGGCAGATGTATTATTGCTTTGGCTGTGGGGCAGGGGGCAATGCGATTAAGTTTTTGATGGAATTAGGCAAGCGTTCCTTTAGTGATGTGGTGCTAGATTTAGCCCAACGCTATCAAGTTCCCATTAAAACCCTAGAGCCGGAACAAAAAAAAGAATTACAACGCCAACTCTCTCTTCGCGAACAACTGTATGAAGTCTTAGCTGTTGCCAGTCATTTCTATCAACATACTTTGCATCAGCCCCAGGGAGAAAAAGCACTCAACTATCTTTATCAAACGCGGGGATTAACCGCAGGAACGATTCAACACTTTCAATTAGGTTACGCGCCTGATGGTTGGTCAACCCTTTATCGTTATCTCGTTGAACAAAAACATTATGCAGTGGCTCTAGTGGTCGAAGCGGGCCTGATTAAACCCCGTAAAAATAACGATGGTTACTATGATCAATTCCGCGATCGCCTGATGATTCCCATTGCGGATAGTCAAGGTCGAATTATTGCTTTTGGCAGTCGAACCTTGGGCAGTGATGAACCCAAATATCTGAACTCTCCCGAAACGCCGTTATTTAATAAAGGAAAAACTCTTTTTGGTTTAGATAAGGCAAAAAACAGTATTCAAAAAAGAGATAAAGCGATTATCGTAGAAGGCTATTTTGATGTTATTGCCCTTCAATCTGTTGGAATTACGAATACCGTTGCCGCTCTGGGGACGGCCTTAAGTCAAGAGCAAATTAGATTATTATTACGTTATACCGATTCTAAACAAATCATTTTTAATTTTGATGCTGATAAGGCAGGTGTCAAAGCAACTCAACGGGCGATCGCTGAAATTGAACCGTTGGTCTATAGCGGTCAGGTCAATTTAAGGATTTTAAACTTACCCGCCGGCAAAGATGCGGATGAGTTTTTAAAAGCCAGTAGTCAGGCGGTTGAAGAATACGAAAATTTAGTTAATAACGCGCCGCTTTGGTTAGATTGGCAAATTCAGCAATTACTCATTCATAAAAATCTTAAGCAAGCTGATCATTTTGAGCAAGTCGCTCAGGAAATGCTGAAATTATTAAACCAGCTTGAGGATGGCAATAAACGTACCTATTATCTGCAAAAATGTGCAGAAATTCTGAGTCAAGGAGATACACAAACTCTATCGATTCAAGCTAATAATTTATTGAGTCAACTGAAAAAAGGTTCCTCTATCATAGCTAGGCGGCCTATCCAAACATCTAAAAAAATAGAGAAAATTTCTCAAGAAAAGACTCGCCTAGAAATCGCTGAAGCCTTGTTATTAAGACTTTATCTACACTGTCCAGATTGTCGTACTGAAATCACTGAACTATTAGAAAGCAAAGATTTACTATTTAATTTTTATCCCCATCGTTTTCTGTGGCAAAAAATTCAAGAGATCCAAACCGATTTTCCTTCCCTAGCCGATCCCGACAATCAACTCCTTTCTCGCTTACAGGATATTGCTTTACTGTTTCCCGAATCTATGCAGCCTACTCAATATCTTTTTCATCTTAATGAAAAAACCAACGAAGATCTTTCCCGTCCCTCCCTTCACGTTTTAGATGCGATCGCCGTTTTAGAAATAGCTGTCTGGGAAAATTACTCTCAACACTGCCAGAAACAATTACAGGAATTTCATCAACGTCAAGCTACTGAAGGGAGTCAATATTATTGGCAGGAATTGAAAAAAGCTAAGGATAAAATAGAAACCTTAAACAAAGAACGTCTTAATCATAAACCCTCCGATTTTTAATACTTTTTTAGACGGATTGACAGGTTTCGACAAACACAATTTCTTTCTAGGTCTCAATATTGGTCAGTTTAAATCCCATTTGGCATTCATAAAGAATAGGCTGATGACTATCCACTGGCCTAACCGCATTACCACACTGAAGTCGCCCTGGTTGCCAGCGAGGTAATCCCTGTTGATCTGCCAGCAAACATCCCTGGCAAACTTGCCTTGCAGAGAAGACTTGTTCTTCATTAAGGATGACTAACATTAGACCTCTTGCAAATTCAAGAAAGTCCCCCTTTTTAAGGGGGATTTAGGGGGATCAAACGCTATTGTGCAAGACATCTATTATGTGAATTCGCGTTGCTTTTAGTCCATCCCTCTTATCCTAGAGCTTGCGGTGACTCTTTGTCAGTATTTGATGATACTTCACTCATTCTCCATTGGGGTTGCGTCATACTAGAGTATATGCTTTTCAATACCTAGGGCTTGCTGAAAAAGTCAAAAAACGAAAGAAATGTGGGTTAGGGAAGTATGGACTGAAAAAGCATAGATAACTTATCCTTATGGAAACAAATCAAAATACAGATTTTGTTTAATCTATTGTTCCTTTCTGTCTAAAAAGGTCAACACAAATCACTCCTCACAAAAGAGAGGAAAATTAACACCATTTTTCACAAGAAAAACGACTCTACAACTTTTTACTTTTTGTCTTCTGAAGTAGAGTAGAAAGATTCATTACCAAAAAGTTCATCGCAATTACCGTTTCCGAGGTCTCAGGTAGTTTGGCCATCACTCGACCAAGACTAAATTTCCTCTTTCCCTGTCCGAATTTACCCTCAATGGCATTACGCACTCTTTCATCTGAGCGTGCCTCTTTCTTTTTTTCTTTGCTCACCTCTTTCGGCGGTCTTCCCAATCGGGGACCACTCATTCTTATATCCCTTTCTTTACAATAAGCTCGATTCGCTTTTGTTCGATAGATTTTATCCACATGAACCGATTCCGGATAACATCCTGTTTCCCTTTTATATTCTTCTATTCGCGCTTGTAAATCTCCCGATTCGTTGTAATTATCCCAACTTAATTTGTCTAAGAAGACAAAGCCATTCACATTACTTGCCGATATTTTAGCTCCAAACTCTACTGCTTTTCCCGCTTTTCCACGCACTATTGGACGCACGTGAGGTTGGCTTACACTCACAATTCTGTTTTCTACTTTATTTGTCTTTTTTTCATACATTTCTAACTGTTGCTCATACACTTTTCCTATCGTTACAAGCTCTTCTTGCTCTTTTTTCGTTAGTTTTTCTAACTTTGCTCCCTCTTCTATCATTTTTTCTATATGAGACAAGTTTCTTTTTATATATCCTAGTTGTTTTTTTGTTCCTTTTCTTCTTTCTTTTTTTGACACACGACGTTTTTTTGCTATGGCTAAGTACTCTTTTCTTGCCACTTCCCTATAAGTCCTCGGCTTTTCTTTCCTTTTCTCTTTTATTTCTTCATACAGCTTATCTATTATTTTTTCTGTTTTTTCTCTGGCATCATTCAATATTCCTATATCCGTTGGATATTTTATATCTGCTGGTGTACAAGTCGCATCTAACAATAACTTTCCTTCATTTTCTTTTTTTTCTGACGCTACACCCGTCGCTTTTTTTCTATTTCTTTATTAATTTTATTTATTAATTCCATTCCTATTTTTTTACGAAAATGAACCATCATTGACGCATTAAATGCTTCTTTGCTACTATAGCTTTCCATTCCTATAAAGTACTGTAAATAAGGGTTCTCTTTTATTTGTTCTACTGTTTCTCTGTCACTTTTTCCTGAAATTTCTTTGATAATTAATGCTCCTAATGCCATTCTAAATGATTTGGCTGGGGCTCCTTTTTTTTCTGTGAAGTTTTTTGCATATTCTTCCTCATATTCTTCCCAGGGAATCATTTTTGACATTTCTATCCAACGATTTTCTTCGTCTAACTGCCCGCCGAACAGATTTTTCAAGTTTTCTGGTGTTTCAATTGAGTACTGTTGCTTTCGGTACATCTGCTTTCTCTCTTCTTAATGCAATGGTTTTGAGGCATTCTACCCTATTTTCGTGCATTCTAGCGGTTCTTAATTCGCCTACTATTTTTCTCCGTAAAGGTTTCAGCTTTTTTCAGCAAGCCCTACCTAGGCTCCATCACGCCTGAGTCTTTTCCCAAAATCTATGGTACTATACAGAGAGGAATTGTTTGAACGACAAATGCCCCACAAAACCTCAACCCTTAGTTAACGATGATTCTAAGAATAAAGACCTTGCGTGAAGAATTCGATAGTGCTGTTAGTGGTGGGTATGTGTACGGAGAAATAATACGCAAAAAACCTTTCCCTGTTTACGCTGATCTAGGTACGGAACACCCCTACGAACCATCTACCAAGGATGACCCCAATACGGAATACAAAATATTTAGAAACTGTTCTGCGTATGTAGCGGAAACAGAGGAAAAACTTGATCGCGGTGAATATGTTTCCAGTACGAAGGACACTACTGTAATCCTAAGTACAGGACAAAAAATGTAGGGAGTCGAGAAAAAGAGAAAAATTGGGTAGAGAAGGATTAAGAACAAGATGACGAAGATGGTCAAAACCAAGACGAAAAAGACTCTGCGCTAGGCGACCATGTTTCTTGAGGGGAATGGGATGAAGATGATGAATTGCTAGACCAGTTTTGAGAGACCAAGCCAAAGCTAAAGTCAGTAAAGCCAAAAGCTTACGAAGACGCTTGGGGTCAGTAAAGTGAGTAGATTCCAAGCAAAAGCCACGAGTCTTAAAGATGCCAAAAAGGGTTTCAATGCCCCAACGCAGGGCATAATCGTGAATAAGACCTTGGGAATCGGGATGTCCAATGACGATGAGTAGAGAATTATCAGGCAAGCGAAGAGCCTCTACAGAAACAGGATATCCCCAAACCCGACAACTCCCTTGAAGACGTTGAGATTCACTCTTTTGCAAGATGGGCAAAAATGACTTTGGCGGCCAAAAGCTTGCCATTGTGCTCAATCTTGTCCGTAGCCCGAATTCTCAGACAGAAAGCCAGTAGCGGTTCGAGCAGAAGATAGCGAAGCCAAGCCTGACCAATAAACTCACGGTCGCCACATAAACAACGAATCAGGGCGGTGGGAAAAATCTTGAGCATCTCCTCGATAAAACGCATTCGTTCATCACTGTTAGAATTGCCCTTTTTCTTGCTAAGCATCCACCACAAGATGGGAATGGCTACTCCTTCATGGACAATGCCGACAGTGAGGATATTATAACCATGACTGCCAAACTCCCAGGTTGTGCGGTCAATACTTAATACCCAAGGTTGAGGGATATCCAGCCAACTGACTACAATACGGGCAATGTGATGGTAATCCAGCTCAAATCCTGAGAAAAAGCGTTGTAAGCGTTTGTAATGAGAATCCACCAATGCCCGACCTTCAAAACCCAGAGCCAATTCTTTAAGGTTAACCGTTTTCACTTTGAGGAGGGCGAGTAAGAACAAGGCTAGGAAGGAGAGTCTGGCACCATGCCATCCCAAATGGGGTTTTAGGGCTTGTTTCAATGCGTTATATTGGTTCATGGGTTTTCTTACATTACGTTCATCTTCCATGAAACCCCTTTCTCGTATACTTTTCAAGCCTTTTGTCCTGTACTTAGACTGTAATCATATACTGCTAGTTTAAACCTTTACAGGAAGGACACGCCGCTTTCCCGAAGGCTTGGGCTGAGGCTTTATGTTATTGCCATGTTTCTCAAAAAATTCTTCTAATTCCTCTAACGGGAACTGCACTTCTGTTCCGTCTTTTAGCTTTCCAACGAACATAGTCTGTTTCCTTAAAATGACGATTTAAATAATCAACGACTTATGGAATCGAGACATCTACTTTCCCTGTAGTTGTCAAGCTCCTTATATCCTTATATTAAGTCTAGCTTGATTGTCAAGAAAAGTGAAATATTATCAAGAAAAGTCAAATTCTTACAGTTTCTAGTCGTTAGAGTCTTCTAACATAAAAAGAGGACACTAGATATGGTGTTCTCGGTTTGTCTGGCAGTCTTTAGATATGAATCCTAACTTCTAGAAATTTTTGATAAAAAATCTAACGCACAACAAGACTAGTTCCTATCTACTAAAATATGTTTTCGCTAAAATTAACATTGTGATCAGGGATAACCAAATGTTCCTATGAATTTTTCCTTCCCCCAAACCCGTATCTTACGCTATAATTGTCAGACTGTACCCTTATAATCCTCAAACTGTGACTGCTAAAGCCTAGACATAGTTCTATTAGCAGACTAAGAGCGACAAAACTGCCTTAATCCGACCTTATTGCTACGCACAGAGTCAGCACCCCGCACTGAAGTGAAGGCGGCTCTCTTGCCTGTAACTGAAGTTAGCTGACCAGCCTAAGTCCTTCGAGGACTACGTTATCTGAGTCAAGATACCCACGAATGCGTCGCTAGTTTGTGGCTCTATCGTCAACTATTAAACAGTTTTACGAGGGGTAAGACAGTGTAGTTGACCTAACAAGCTCAGATAACCTTGGCGAAGCGAACCTTACGTCGTACAGGATAGGCGGACTTCGGCTGAGAAGCGAGATAGGAACTGTACCTCTTCCTGTCTCCCCCTTTATGGGGAATAAATTCCCGATCTGCGTTTTTCCTCTCAGGTCTGAAGACGCTGAATTTCCAAACTCCCATCTTTTCTTATGAAAGCCCAAATCGAACCCCGCTTTGACTACGTAAAAATTGCGATCGCTTCTCCTGAAAGAATTCGTCAATGGGGAGAAAGAACCCTACCCAACGGAATGCTGGTCGGTGAAGTAACCAAACCAGAAACCATCAACTACCGCACCCTCAAGCCGGAAATGGATGGTCTGTTTTGTGAAAAGATTTTTGGCCCCTCGAAAGACTGGGAATGTTGGTGTGGAAAATATAAGCGCGTCAGACATCGGGGCATTGTCTGCGAACGTTGTGGTGTGGAAGTCACGGAGTCGCGGGTACGTCGTCATCGTATGGGCTTTATCAAATTAGCAGCCCCCGTCACCCACGTTTGGTATCTCAAAGGTATTCCCAGTTATCTCAGCATTCTGTTGGATATGCCTTTACGGGATGTGGAACAGATCGTTTATTTTAATGCCTACGTGGTTCTCAATCCAGGCAACGCCAGTAATCTGCAATACAAACAATTACTGACGGGAGATCAATGGGTCGAAATCGAAGACCAGATCTACGCTGAAGATTCTGAACTCTCTGGCATCGAGGTCGGTATTGGAGCCGAAGCTATTCAACGGTTATTGGAAGAACTGGCCCTAGAAGAAGAAGCAGAACGTTTGCGGGAAGAAATTCTAGCCAGTAAGGGTCAAAAACGGGCCAAGCTCATTAAACGCTTGCGGGTAATCGATAACTTTATCGCCACCAATTCCCTACCGGAATGGATGGTACTCAGTGTGATTCCTGTTATCCCCCCCGATTTACGCCCGATGGTGCAATTAGATGGGGGTCGGTTTGCCACCTCTGACCTCAATGATCTCTATCGACGAGTGATCAACCGCAATAACCGTCTAGCCCGCTTACAGGAAATTTTGGCCCCTGAAATCATTGTCCGTAACGAAAAACGGATGCTGCAAGAAGCGGTGGATGCCCTAATTGATAATGGTCGTCGGGGTCGTACCGTCGTCGGAGCCAATAACCGTCCCCTGAAATCGCTGTCGGATATTATCGAAGGAAAACAGGGTCGTTTCCGTCAAAACCTTCTGGGTAAGCGGGTTGACTATTCGGGACGTTCCGTCATCGTCGTTGGGCCAAACTTAAAAATTTATCAGTGTGGTCTGCCCAGGGAAATGGCGATCGAGCTATTCCAACCCTTTGTTATTAACCGTTTGATTAAACTCAATATTGTCAATAACATTAAGGCCGCCAAAAAATTAATTTTGCGTAACGATCCTCAAGTCTGGTCGGTGTTAGACGAAGTGATCACGGGCCATCCCATCATGCTGAACCGTGCGCCAACCCTTCACCGTTTGGGGATTCAAGCCTTTGAGCCAATTCTGGTAGAAGGTCGAGCCATTCAACTTCATCCCCTGGTTTGTCCCGCCTTTAACGCTGACTTTGACGGAGATCAAATGGCGGTACACGTTCCTCTGTCCTTAGAATCCCAGGCAGAAGCTCGATTACTGATGCTGGCTTGTCATAATGTGCTTTCTCCAGCTACGGGACGGCCCATTGTGGCTCCTTCCCAGGATATGGTTTTAGGCTGTTACTATCTCACTGCCACCAATCCTAAGACCCAGTTGGGAGAAGGACGCTACTTTGCCAATCTTGAAGATGTGCTCAAAGCCTATGATCAGGGACAGTTATCCCTCCATGCCGCCATTTGGGTTCGCCATAAGGAGACCGATGTCGTCACTGAAAAACCAGATAATGAGGTGATAAAAACAGAAACCCTAGAAGATGGTAGCGTTATGAAGTACTATCGCGAACGGAAAACAAGGGAAACGGCTACGGGAGAATTACTTGCCCAGTATATTTACACCACGCCGGGACGGATTATCTACAATAAAACGATTCACGAAGCCTTAGCGGTTATGGTTTAATTGGCCAGAAAGCGATGTTAGCAAGGGTTTGGAGTGCTTCTCTGATTGGCATTGAGGCTGTCAAGGTAGGGGTAGAAGTGGATGTATCGGGAGGATTGCCTTCGATTACGGTGGTCGGTCTTCCTGATACGGCTGTTCAAGAATCCCGCGAACGGGTTAAGGCGGCCCTCAAAAATGCGGGGTTTGCTTTTCCAGTGCGTAAAATCGTGGTGAATTTAACCCCTGCCGATCTTCGTAAGGAAGGCCCTAGTTTTGATTTGCCCATCGGTGTGGGCATTTTAGCGGCTTCAGAACAGATTGATCCCCAATTGTTAGGGGACTTTATGTTTCTGGGAGAAATGTCTTTAGATGGTAGTTTGCGATCTGTGGCTGGAGTGTTGCCGATCGCCGCTACAGCCCAGAAGTTAGGGTTAAAGGGCATTGTGGTTCCCGTTGATAATGCCCAGGAAGCGGCAGTGGTTAAGGGCATTGAAGTTTATGGATTCAAACATATCGGGGAAGTAGCCCAGTTTTTGGCAGAGCCAAACCAACATCAGCCTGTGCAAAAAGATGCGTTAACTGAATTTCGGCGATCGCCTTTACTGTTAGCGGATCTCAAGGATGTCAAGGGTCAAAATCATGCCCGCAGAGCCTTAGAAATTGCGGCGGCCGGAGGTCATAACTTGATTTTTGTAGGGCCGCCTGGCAGTGGCAAGACCATGCTGGCCCGACGTTTGCCCAGTATTTTGCCGCCTTTGGCCTTCGATGAAGCCCTAGAAGTGTCTCAGATTCATTCGGTGGCCGGATTATTAAAAGAACGGGGTTCCCTAATCCAAGCCCGTCCCTTTCGCAGTCCCCACCATTCCGCCTCTGGCCCTTCTCTTGTGGGTGGTGGCAGTTTTCCGCGACCAGGTGAAATCTCCCTTGCCCATCGTGGCATTTTGTTCCTAGATGAACTAACCGAATTTAAGCGCAATGTCTTGGAATTTTTACGTCAACCCCTAGAAGATGGCTTCGTTACCATTTCTCGTACTCGTCAATCGGTCATTTTTCCGGCTCAATTTACCCTGGTTGCGAGTACAAATCCCTGTCCCTGTGGCTATTTTGGTGATCCTATTCAAGCCTGTTCCTGTTCGCCTCGTCAACGGGAGATGTATTGGGCTAAGTTATCTGGCCCCTTAATGGATCGCATTGATCTACAGGTGGCGGTTAATCGACTGAAACCTGAAGAAATGACCCAACAAAGTCAGGGCGAAACCTCCCAATCCGTTCTAGAACGGGTCAACCAAGCCCGCGATCGCGCCCAAAAACGTTTTCAAGCTCAGGGGAAAATTGTCTGTAATGCAGAAATGCAGGCTAATCATCTGCGCCAATTTTGTCCCTTGGATGATGCTAGTCGTAGCCTATTAGAAGGAGCCATTCGTAAATTAGGACTATCGGCTAGGGCAATGGATCGAATTTTAAAAGTATCGCGGACGATCGCTGATCTGGCTCAATCTGACCCAATCCAAAGTCATCATCTAGCTGAAGCAATCCAATATCGCACCCTAGACCGTTTTAACTAAGTACGGTCATAGGTTGTGAATTTAAAAAAGAGGAGATAATATAAGAAAGAACAACAAAAACGAGTTAAAAGATTAAGAAGTGATTAAGCTAGAATTCACAAAATAAAGACGAAAAACTTTTAGGTTCTTCTGGCTATGCGGTAGAAGATGTATAATAAGACACAGTATATGAGGATGACATCAATGTTATTTTTTCTGGAAAATCTCCCTACCTGTAAATAATTCGTTGATAGATTATCCTGTGAAACGGTACGATAGGGCTTTCGAGCTCGCGTCAGATGTAATCAACGAAAATTTTACAGCAAGAAAAATGCTATAGCATTAATCAATTAAGCGGTGAATATCATCATTCAGTCCAATTAACACCATAATCATACCTCTATAAAGTCTTTCTGTCGGCATAGGATTAATTTTAAATTTCTCTTCATTCCCGATCGCTAAAATACTCACGCCATAATGTTGACGAATATTTAATTCAGCTAGGGTTTTATTACAAAACTGATCAGGAACCATCACTTCAACAATGCTATTTTCGGGATCGAGTTGAAAACGATCCACAATAGAAGGCTTGGTGAGACGATAGGCTAAATCTCGACCGGCATCCTGTTCTGGGAAAACAATTAAATCAGCCCCTAAACGTTTAAGAATTTTCTCGTGGGTTTCGGAAGACACTTTGGCAACCACATATTTAACACCGCCTTCCTTCAAATTGAGCACGGTAATAATACTCTCTTTGAGGTAATTTCCCACGGCCACAATTACCGTTTCAAATTCAAATATTCCAGCCTCTTTCAGCGCATTAACATCAGTAGAATCTAAACAGATAGCATTACTAACTACCCTCGCTGCTAATGCTTCAGCCACTAATTTTTCATCTTGATCAATACCTAGCACTTCATAGCCATTCTGATGTAAAGTGTCACAAACGGCTCTACCAAAACGGCCTAGACCAATCACCGCAAATTGACGGTTAACTTGACGAAGAAGATTAAAAAGAGTTTTAGTTTTCATTCACTTAAGTGTTAATTAACCGATTAACAAATTCTCTTCTGGATATTTGATCATACTGGGACGAGGATCTCCCAAAATCGCTGCCATTAATAAAATAACACCAACCCGACCAATATACATGGTCGCAATGATGACGAACTGGGAAAAGGCAGATAAACTGGCGGTAATTCCCATCGATAAACCAACCGTTCCAAAGGCAGAAACCACTTCAAATAGAATAGCGATCGTATCTAGAGCGGAAGGGAGTCTAGTTTCAACAAAGGCAATTAAGCTGGTGGCAATAATCACGGTCATGGCCGAGCCAAAAACAACCGCGATCGCCTTGAGAATTAGGGGCATAGGAATAGTACGACGGTAAATAATTACTTCTTCATTACCCCGTAGGACAGAACGAGTGCAGACCGCTAAAATACTTAAGGTAGTGGTTTTAATTCCTCCTCCCGTTCCGCTAGGACTGGCCCCGATAAACATTAACAACATGGTCATCAAGAGAGCATTAATTTCTAGTTTACCATTGTCAATGGTATTAAATCCGGCGGTGCGAGTGGTGACGGACTGAAACCAAGCCGCTAATAATTTATCCTTCCCATTAAAATCGGCGATCGTTTCGGGATTTTTATATTCGATAAACAGGAAAGCGATCATCCCCAAGACCAGTAAAATTAGGGTAGAGCGGATCACCACTTTAAAATTAAGGGAAAAATTAAAGCGTCGGCCTTTGCCAAATTTAAGGTTAGTTAGCCAGAGATATAATTCAATAATTACCTGATAGCCAATGCCACCAAAAATGATCAGTCCGGTAATCACCAAATTGACGATTAGGGAATCATAGTAACCCATTAAGTTATCTTTAAAAAGACTAAAACCAGCATTATTAAAAGCACTAACACTATGAAAAATTCCCAGCCAGAGAGATTCCCCTAAATTATAGCTTTGAGCAAATTTATAGGTGAGAAAAAAAGCTCCTGTCAATTCAAAAATCAGGGTAGTGGCAATAATTGACTTGACTAAATTACGACTGCCCTGCAAAAAGGGTCGATCAAAAGATTCTTGAATCGCAAACTTCTGCTGAAGATCAAACCTTCGGCCAATCAACAGCATTAAAAAAGTCGTTACCGTCATATAACCGAGTCCTCCAACCTGAACCAATAGCAATAAAATTAACTCTCCCCAAAAGGAAAAGTAACTATTGGGATCAACGACTGCTAAACCCGTCACACAAACGGCGGAAGTGGACATAAAAAGTGCCGTTAAAAAACTGCCCCAGGTGCCATCGGTAAGAGAAAAGGGCATCATTAAAAGCAAAGTTCCTAGTCCAATTACTGCCAGGAAACCGAGGCAAATGGTTCGAGAAATCGTCATCTCTAGGAAATCAAATGATTAAGGGTTAGGGAAGTATGAGTTTGGGCAAGAATATCGGTATAAAGTTTTTCCAGGCAATTAATATTTTCCGTAAAAGTATAACGTTCTAGGACTCGTTCTCTGGCTTTCCGTCCCAGTAATTCCGTGATTTCAGGATGATCTCGGAATAGAGGTAAAAGGGTTTTTAATTGAGTGGTGACACCCTGGGTGCTCAAAATGACACCGGCTCCAGATTCTAGGACTTCACCGTCAGCCCCGGCATCGGTAGCCAGACAAGCGGTTCCACAGGCCATTGCCTCTAACAGAGATAGGGAAAGGCCTTCGACAAGGGAGGGTAAAATGAAAGCATCAGCCCCCCGCAAAATTTGAATGCGAGTATCCTCATCGGCAATAAAGCCTAGCCAGTGAATTCCCTGTTCGATGCCATAGGAAGGTTGCAAGGTAGATTTAAGTAGGCCATCACCGACGATCAAGAGCTTACAATCATTTCCCAGATCAGACGCTTTCCAGGCTTTCAAGAGGGATTCAATATTTTTTTCGGGGGCGATTCTGCCGAGATAGACAAATAAGCGTTTAGCCTGATATTGGTTTTTAATCTCAGAGAAGCCTGGAGAATATTTATCAATATCAACACCATTGGGAATAATAATTAATTTCCGTCGAGGTACACCCAGTTTAACTAATAGATTGCGTTGCAGATGGGAAAAAACAATAACTTTATCGTATTGAGCTAGAAAAGGAGCATAGAGTTGATAGGTTAAAAATTGAGTACTAGAAGAAAGATTGCGAAGTTTACTATCAAAGGGTGGATGAAATGTCGCTATCAGAGGAATTTCCAGTTCTTCACAAATTTCCGGTAAACGAAAATCGAGGGGAGACAGAGTTAGGGAAGCGTGAACCAAATCAGGCTTGAGTTTTTGTAATGATTCCGTTAGAACCTTACTGGATTTAGGGGTAGGAATGGTATAAATAGTGGATTTGAAAAGAAAAGGCAGTAATACTTCTGGACAATCTGGCCAATCCGTATCACCGGAATCTTCCTGGGCAAAATGTAAAAAACTAACCCGATGTCCTCGGTCTAATAACGCATTGGTTACTTCCCGACCATAGGTTACATTTCCGCAAAATGGAGATTTTTTCCCCAACCAAGCAATGTGCATTGAGTTAACCGCAAGTTAAAATTGACTAATTATTTGGGTTGATTGAATAATTGCTCATCTTAGGGCAAAATCGCTACCAGAAACCATCTCATTCTCCCTGGCTTCCGATAGCGATCGCGGTATTGTCGGTTTAAGCACTTATTTAAGCACTTAAGAGACTACTCATGGCCCGACCCATATTGGCGGGTTTAAGGGCATCGATCGCCGCCGTCGGTTCATAGCCACAGTGAACCATACAGTCCGCGCATTTCGGATTGCCACTGGTATGGCCATAATTATCCCAATCGGTTTGATCGAGTAATTCCTGAAAACTCTGATAGTAACCTTCATTGAGCAGATAACAGGGCTTTTGCCAACCGAGAACGCTATAGCTAGGGCTCCCCCAAGGGGTACATTCATAATCCCTATCTCCCATCAGAAAATCTAAAAAGAGGGGATTATGGTTAAAATTCCATGGTTTTTGTCCTGTTCTCCAGGGAGCTAGAATGTCTCGGAAGAGGGCGCGGGTCTGTTCCCGTTGTAGAAAATGTTCTTGATCGGGGGCCCATTCATAGCTATAACCAGGGGAAATCATCATGCCATCGATGCCCAGGGTTTGCAGAAAATCGAAAAATTGCTGTACGTCTGCCGGCTTGGCCCCTTGAAAAACGGTAGTATTGGTTGTCACCCGAAATCCTTTGGCCTTGGCCACTTTAATGGCCGCGATCGCCTTATCAAATATTCCTTCTCGATCAACACAGCGATCGTGTTCTTCCCGTAGGCCATCTAGATGCACACTAAAGGTTAGGTAGGGCGAAGGCTCAAATTTATCCAGACTTTTTTCCAAGAGGATCGCATTAGTACAAAGATAAATGAACTTCTTACGGGCGACCAGTCCCCGCACAATTTCATCAATCTGAGGATGTAGTAACGGCTCTCCCCCAGGAATGGAAACAACGGGAACACCACATTCCTCTACTGCCGCAAAACAGGCTTCTGGGGACAAATTTTGTTTCAGAATTTCTGTCGGGTGTTGAATTTTGCCACAGCCCTGACAAGCTAGATTACAGCGAAATAGCGGTTCTAACATTAACACTAGGGGAAACCGCTTGCGTCCCTTTAAACGTTGGGCCACAATATAACTGCCAACCACTAGGGCCTGCTTTAACGAAACAGCCATTTAACGCCTCTCACCACAATATTTCTCGCCATTATAGTCGCTTTAACGCGATCGCACCGCTAGACCTGCTGTTTGCAGCAATTCCAAATTCAAAACTTGATAGCTCTGAAAATCTTACACCAAGAGGACTTTACAATTCTTGACAATTTGGTGAATCGCTGAAACGACGCAAAATCGTTCTGAATTTATTTTTGCTGTGCTGTTTGTCTTCATTTTGGTATTTTAACAAGAGAGTTTTTGATCTGTCTTAGTATTTCTAGGGGAGGGTGTGATACCAACAACACTACGATTCTAGCTTGATCGCTGTCTTAATTATTGATGATTTAAAAGTGCAAAAGTGCGATCGCGCTTGGCTGACAATGGGTTTTGATCGTAATCTTGTATTTTTCGCTAAAATCGGTACAATAGGGAAAAATTAGAGTTGACGGTTATGCCAGAAGAAGAAGCTAAAAAGGAAGAAACTAAGTCTGAAAAAGAAGAGGATGTGATCGCTCTTCCTGCTCAAGCTAAGACACAAAAATGGCTGAATACCGCGACTATCACCCTAATTCAGTGGTTTCCTTTGGGCAGTAGCGGCTGGTTATTGGTTTCCTTTATTAAAGATTCCCAAATCATGCAAGCTCTGATTACCTTTCCCCTAACAGGTTTAGCAGTGGCTTGGGCCGCCTATAGCAAGGGTTTTCTCGCAAAATTACAGACGCTTTATGAAAGTCGAGGAGATAAGGATGCAGAAAGTTTAGTCAATTGGCAAGACAAGCTGGATCAGTCCGTAAAATGGCAATTGGCGGGAACAGAAGATAAATATTTGCGTTGTCAGGGCAATGAGGTTGATTTCTCTCGCACGGAGGGTTTAAGTACCTTTAAGCCGTTATTAAAAGATGTTTTTGTACCATTAGAATTAAGTGGCACTGCCTGGCGATCGCCCGATGGTCACGATTTACCGATGCCTGGCGGGTTTTCCCAAAAAAGTATTCAGGAATTTCTCCAAAACGCCGATCAACTGAGGATTTGGGATATTTTGAAACGTAGTCCCCAGGAATCCATCTATCGCAGTATGGTGATCCAAGCCTGGGGCGGTTACGGCAAAACGACCCTATTGCGTCATATCACCTATATTTACTGCCAAAAACTGTATGGTCAGCCTCCCTACAAAGCTCCTAAATTATTGCCCGTTTTATTAGATTTTCGGCAATGGCAGAAGGTGATTCTCGAAGAAAAACCTGATTTACCGACTTTAATTGAAAAATACCATCTTCCCCACTTGCCAGGCGGAAAAGAGGTGAAACTCCCACCAAATTGGGCTAAACATTGGCTCAGTCAAAAGGATGGAATGTTGGTCATGTTTGATGGGTTTGATGAGGTCAAAGAGCAGGGAAAAGAAGGTGAAGAAAAACCCCGTTCTCTGGTGAGTCGGTGGGTCGGTCAACAGATGCGGGACTATCCCAATGCAGTGTTTATTTTAACCTCACGTCCTGCGGCTTACCGTTTAGATTTTGATCCCGAATTAAAGTTCAATTTGTCCTTTTATATCAAGGGTTTAAATGCCGATCAACGGGAACGATTTATCCAATGTTGGTATCTCAGCCGCGAAAAACATTTTAGTGCTGACCCTAATCATCCTGCGGTTGCGACGGAAGCCTATCGAAGAACGCAAGATTTATTACAGCAATTAACCAGTCGTCCCGAATTAGAAGATTTAGCAAAAAATCCTCTGATGTTGGCAATTATTGTCAATTTACACGCGAGTTATGATGGCGCGAGTCTTCCCGATCGCAGGGTTGATCTCTATCGAGCGATTATTCGTCTCCAACTCGGCGATCGCCCGTTAGCAAAGAAAATTGATCTGTTGTTACCCCTCCAAGATAGCCAACGAGTGTTACAGCAACTCGCTTTATTTATGGTGCAGGGAACCCTCAGTCGCATTGAGGAGCGTTCATTATTAGCTCAATTGCAAAAAGGGTTGGATTTTCTGGATTCGACAGTGGAAAGTGCGGAATTTTTAAAACAAATGGAAGAAGTCAGTGAACTTTTAGTCAAAGTTGACCATGAGTATGAATTTGCCCATCGTCATTTCCAAAGTTATCTATCAGCCTGTGAAATTATTGATGCAAATCAGGAAAGTTTATTGTTAGCAAATTGGCAAAAAACAGAATGGAAAGATACGATTTTAATGTATGCTAGTTTAGCAAATGCTACTCAATTTATTACGAATTTATTGGAATTTGAAGAACAAGCCGCGAGGGATTTAGCCTATGAGTGTTTTAAATGCTTAAAGGCGGCTAACCGTCGTATCGATTCTCGTCTAGAGCAGCAAATTCAAAAAGCAACTGATTTTGAATTAACTGGCGATGATATTAATTCAATAACTGTTAACATGACGAATGCTAACGAGATCCAATTCCGATCTCTTGATTGGTTAGTTCAAAATACTCTTTATCAACAATTGGAAACTTTTTTGAAAAATGGTCAATGGAAAGAGGCTGACAAAGAAACAGACCGCCTAATGCTACAAATAGTGGGCAAAGAACTTGATCAATATTTAGATATGCAGGATATTGAAAACTTTCCTTGTAATGAATTACGAACTATTGATAAGCTTTGGTTTGACTTTAGTGATGGTAAATTTTCCTTTTCAACACAAAAACAAATCTGGTTAGACTATGGGGGAATTCCGAATGAGCATGATTGGAATATTTATAGTAAATTTACTGAAAAAGTAGGTTGGCATATTTCAACGAAAAAAGAGGAATGGTTAAAAGAAAATGAAGATATTCTTTTTTCAATTGATCATTTATTTGCACATTATCCTTTCCTATTTCTTGCTAAAGGAAGAGATATGAGGGCAGGAGCAAGAAAATCTATGGGAATTGCTTTGTTTTCTCGTGATGACTTGATACATCCTCGCTATTACCAACTTGAAATATTTCTAAAAAATGGCCGATGGCGCGAAGCGAATGAGGAAACGACGCGGTTAATGTTGCTAATCGCCAAACGTGAAGATGAAGGCTGGCTAGATGTAGAAAGTATTGAAAAGTTTCCCTATGGGGAGTTACGGACGATTGATAAGCTCTGGGAAGATTACAGCAAAGGTAAATTTGGCTTTTCTGTGCAGAAAAAAGTCTGGATGGATTGCGGTGGTGTCCCTGGGGAGTATGATTATGAGGCGTATAAAAAATTTGCTGACCAAGTGGGTTGGCGTAGGGGCGGAGACTGGTTGAGCTATGATGAGCTAACTTTTTTGAGGAAGGGTAGTAAACACGCACACCTACCTTTTCCATTAACTACAAGGGGAAGTCAGTGGTTGGTTTATGGAAGGGATTTCTCTTTTCTCGCGCAGCGACTTGTAACCTGTAGCCTATCACAGATCGAAGAATTTTAAACCAGAAAAAAGCCCCCCTTATCAAGGCTTCGGCCGTGAGCTCAGCCGAACGGGGGGTTGGGGGGATCAAACCTCAAAATTCCCACAAACATTCCCCTGCTAACTGCAAAACTTATCAAAAATAACACCTTATTTTTTAATAGATAAAAGGGCGATCGCCTTTTAGTTAAGCTAAAATTCCCTGGGCGGCCTCTTCCCCCGTATTCAAAGCACCCTCCATAAAACCTTGCCAATCGGCGATATGTTCACCCGCAAAAGAGACATTACCAAACTTACGTTGTAACACAGGTTTAAGGGTAAACCACTGTCCCGTACCATAAATGGCATAGGCTCCCTTAGAAAATTGATCATTGCCCCAATAATAACTGGCCTGTTTTAATAAATAAGGTTCTGTGTTACCAAAAGCAGGTTTAATCGCATCGCTAATCATCTTACTTCTCCATTGATCGGTTTGACGGGCAATCACATCAGCTTTATCCCCAATGGTGTATGAAATTAACGCGCCTTTTTTCGACGGCTGATTCTTGGTCGCATGATAAAAGTAATGGGGGAGAACATCTGTCGCTAGATCAAAACTTTCATCTTGCCAAAAACGTTGATTATAAAGCAAGGCATTTTTATTAATCCGCGCATACTGTAAAGCATTAATCGCTTCCTGTTTGTCTTTCGGTAACATTGGTTCCCAACGGATTTGACTAATCGCAAAAGTCGGTAGGCTACAAATTACTTGATCCGCTTCAATTTTGAAACCATTTTCACAGGTAATTGTGACAGTTTTACCCGATTGAACAATAGAAACAACTTGATGATTCAGCAGAATTTTATCTTTGCCAATAATAGCGGCGAGTGCCTTAGCTAATTGATGGTTGCCACCTTTAATTTTGTAGTCCATCTCATTCTTTTCACTAGACTCTGCATATTCGGCCAAAGCAACATAGGCAGAGACTTTACGAATTGTTTCGCCAAAATCGGTACTGTCGAGGAGTTCCCTAATATCCAAATCTCGCTGCTCAATACCATTATTAACCAGGTAACGCCACCAATCCATTTTATCCAACTCCACTTTGTCGGCTTCACTTAGATTAGGATAGGCTTTAAGAATTTTGTCAAATTTACTTTTCCAGGCTCTGGAATAATCCCATTTATCGGGAGCAAAATACTCTCCCTTATAGAGTAAACGGGTATTAAACTGATTATTTTTTAGCTCTAAACCGAGTTCCTTACAAAGTTCAATTAATCGTTTATGGGATGCACCTACCCATTCCGCACCTAATTCAATTACCAGGTTATCTGTCTCATCAATCTTGTGGGAAAACACACGTCCACCAATACGAGAACGAGCTTCCAGTACGGTCACATCTATTCCCTGTTTAGAAAGAAGATGGGCCGCCGCTAAACCCGAAAACCCCGCACCTAAAACCACCACCTTGGGTTTTGTTGCTACCGCCGTTTGGACGGTATTTGAGGTCGGTGTATTAGCAGAACTAGGCAATCCATTCTGAAGGGCGATCGCGCCTAGAGTTCCGATGGTTCCGACTGAGCCATAGGTCAAAAATTTACGACGATTAATCATAAGAGTTTACTTTTTCGATGAAGGTAAAAACGAATTTTAGCAGTTTAACAGCATTTAAAAGTCAAGACAAAGAGACTTTGTTAATCAAATTATTCTTCTACAAAAGGGGAGGGCGATTGCCGAGATGGTTCACGGTATTATTGAGTAATGGCGTAGATTAGAATAACGGACAGAAAGATAAAGGGAGATTTTTACTATGACAACAACGGTAGAGGATGTATTGCAAATCTTGGAGAGATTGGCGGTGTCTCAGGCAGAGTCCCAGGCAGAGTTAACGGCTTCGCAACAGGAAACTCAGCGTCTTCTACAGGAACAAATCAAGGAAAACGATCTACGTTTCAAGGAGACTGAACGACTACTAAAGGAGCAAGGTCTGGAAACAGATCGCAGAATCTGACTTTTCCCGTTAAGTCTGAAAACGACGACAGAATAAGGGTTTCAAGCTCTTTGCTGTTGCCAACAAGCTAGACTTAATGATGATAGACAACGAGAGAATAGGGCTTTGAGATAGGGGAAAATTAGGTGATCGCTTAAATAAAAAGATAATGGGAAAAGTCAGATCGCAGAATCCGCGAAGTCAGCCAAGAAATACAGACTGTGAGTCTAAAAGTCAACAAAGAAATTGCCCAGGTTAATAAGCAAATTGGCGATCTAGGAGGAAAATGGGGCCGATTTGTAGAAAATATGGTTGCTCCAGCTTGTGAAACGCTGTTCTTAAAAAAAGGGATTCCTGTTCATCAGGTTGCTCAACGTTTGAAGCGACATTTAGCAGAAAAAACCTTAGAGATTGATGTGTTGGTGACAAATGAAGTCCATGTTTTAGTTGTGGAGGTTAAAAGCACGTTGGGCGTAACAGATGTTAAGGAATTTATTGAGGATCTAAGTCAATTCCGACTATTTTTTCCAGAATATGCTCAAAAAGATTTATATGGAGCCGTTGCAGGGATCGAAATTGAGAAAGGAGCGGCTAAATTTGCCTATCGTCAAGGTTTATTTGTGTTGGCACAATCAGGGGAAACGGTGACAATTTTGAATAATGACAATTTTCAACCGAAGTGTTGGTAATTCTTTTTGTTAAAAAAGCGATCGCCCCAGTACCATCCCCAAGGAAAGTACATTTGACCTAGTAAAAAGAGTGAAGAATGGAAAAATATCTTAAAATTCCGCCCTTTCGCCCCGTTGTCAGGCACGATTAGGAATAACCCTCAAGCCCAATTCAAAAATCGTTCTAAATCCTAATGCTCGAATACGATGTCGTTATTATCGGTGGTGGATTAGCTGGCTGTCGCGCTGCTCTAGAAATCAAACGTCTGAACCCTGACACCTCTGTTTCCCTCGTGGCTAAAACCCATCCCATTCGTTCCCATTCCGTCGCGGCCCAGGGCGGCATCGCTGCAACCCTCCAAAATGTCGATGCAGAAGATACTTGGGAAGCCCATGCCTTTGATACGGTCAAAGGTTCGGATTATTTGGCCGATCAGGATGCAGTAGAAATTCTGACCAGAGAAGCAGCCGATGTCATTATCGATTTAGAACACATGGGAGTGCTGTTTTCCCGCTTACCGGATGGCAGGATTGCTCAACGGGCCTTTGGAGGTCATTCCTTTAAACGAACTTGCTATGCTGCGGATAAAACTGGTCATGCCATTCTGCACGAATTAGTCAATAATCTGCGTCACAATGGTGTCATTATCCATGATGAGTGGTACGTAATGCGGCTTATCTATGAGGAGGGGGAAGCAAAAGGATTGATTATGTACCAGATTCAATCGGGGGTGATTGAAGTGGTTAGGGCTAAGGCTATTATGTTTGCAACAGGGGGCTATGGGCGCGTTTATAATACAACTTCTAACGACTATGCTTCCACAGGGGATGGTTTATCGATGGCGGCGATCGCCGGAATTCCCCTAGAAGATATGGAATTTGTGCAGTTTCATCCAACGGGATTATACCCAGTGGGAGTTTTGATTTCCGAGGCAGTACGGGGAGAAGGAGCCTATTTAATCAATAGCGAAGGGAAACGCTTCATGGAAGACTATGCCCCTAGTCGCATGGAACTGGCTCCCCGTGATATTACCTCCCGTGCCATTACCAAGGAAATCCGCGCTGGTCGAGGGGTGAATTGGGATGGTAGTGTCGGTGGCCCCTTTATCTATTTGGATTTGCGTCACTTAGGCCGAGAAAAAATCATGAGCCGTATCCCGTTCTGTTGGGAAGAGGCTCATCGTTTGTTAGGCATTGATGCTGTCAATGAACCCATGCCAGTTCGGCCAACCGTACATTATTGTATGGGGGGAATTCCCGTCAATACCGATGGTCGGGTGCGACGTAATGCCCAGAGTTTAACAGAAGGCTTTTTTGCGGCGGGGGAATGTGCTTGTGTTTCGGTACATGGTGGCAATCGTCTGGGTAGTAATTCCCTGTTGGAATGTGTGGTCTATGGTCGTCGCACAGGGCGCAGTTTAGCAGAATATGTGAAAACCCGTTCCCTACCTACTTTTGATGCTCAACAGTATCTTTCCGAGGCCCAGTCCACTATACAAGCCTTGTTAGAGCAATCTGGTTCGCTGCGGATTAACCAATTACGGGAAGAATTTCAAGATTGCATGACTGAGCATTGTGGAGTCTTCCGAACGCGATCGCTGATGGAGGAAGGGTTACAACAGATTCAAGCCTTAAAAGCCAAGTATAGCCAAATTTATTTAGATGATAAACAACCCTATTGGAATACGGAATTAATTGAGGCTTTGGAATTGCAAAATATTATGGTGGTGGGGGAATTAATCTTAACCTCAGCCCTAAAACGAGAAGAAAGTCGCGGTTCCCATGCCAGGGAAGATTTTACCGATCGCAATGATAGTCAATTTTTACAACACACCCTAGCAGCCTATGCAGAGACGGGCATTGAGATTGATTATATGCCGGTGGTGATCAACCGTTTTGAACCCCAGGAGCGTAAATATTAATTTAAATTGATCAGGAATGGTTAGTCATTCTTCCTGCGGGGAAATCCGAGCTTAGCTTCTCCTTGGCAAAGGCGATCGCTGTTAAAAATCCCTGTTAAAGAATCCTGCTGAAAATGCTAGTGCTAAAATTTCTTTATAACCTGAGCAATGAAGAAGTAGAGTATCAAGCTCATGACCGAGCATCGTTTAGAAGATTTTTAGGGCTAGAAGGGGAAGCCGAGATTCCCGATGCCACGACGGTGGATAACTTCGAGAAAAAACTGCAAGCGGAAGGTCTAATAGAAGTTGTGTTTGAGGAATTTGAAAGATTTCTACGGGAGTCGGGGTATGAAGCAAAGGGAGGACAAATTATTGATGCAACACTGGTACCAGTGGCTATTCAACAGAATAGGAAAGAGGAGAATGAGAAAATAAAGAAGGGAGAAATCCCAGAGGAGTGGCAGAACAAGCCGCAAAAGTTAGCACAAAAGGACGCCACAGCCCGATGGACACAGAAAAATGGGAAGAGCTACTTTGGCTACAAAAATCACATTAGTATTGACAAAGAGCATGGTTTCATCCGTCGTTACAGTGTGACAGATGCCTCAGTACATGACTCGCAACAGTTGGGAGCCGTGTTAGACCCCGACAATGAAGAGCGGGAGGTTTGGGCAGATAGTGCCTATCGTAGTGAGAACATAGAGGCTGGATTGGAAGCCCTCGGTCATATTAGTCATATCCATGAGCGGGCTTATCGCAATCGTCCACTGACTGAAGAAGCCATAGCCAGCAATCGGGAGAAATCGAAGACCAGAGCAAAAGTAGAACACGTATTTGGGGCTTGGGTAATGAGTATGGGAGGAAAGTTGATGAGAGGAATCGGACTGGAGCGGGTGAAGGCGCACATCGGACTCAAGAATTGGGTTTACAACCTCAGTCGTTATGTATTCTGGCAGAAACAGGAGTCCTGTGTGCTAGGGGGTCAGTGTGCTTAACCGTAGGGATAAAGTCCGATGAGGCTAGAAAATATAAGTTACGAAACACATTTTTAGTTGTTTAAAACTATTTTCCGTTGCTACTGTATGTCAAGTAATTTGCCTTGACCAGCTTTTTGTTAACAAAATCTTTTTTTCGAGGTTCCCTTAAGTCTGTGCGGGTTCATAAACGTTTGTTAGAGTGGGGAAAACTGTCTCAAACGAAGCGCAAGATTTGTGAGGTTTTGATTGTGGTTAAGGAAAATGCGGATAATTTAGTCAGTCAAAATACCCGTATTTTAAATGCGGAGGAATATTTTAATCGTGAGATGACTCGATTATTGATTAGCCAATTTAAGTTACAAAATATTAAGCTCAATGCAGAAACTTCTCATTATATTAATCATCTGGTGGTTAAGAAATATCTGAACGAGTTTAATGGATTGGGCTAAATTCGATATAATCTTGTATAATGATGATTAAGGTTTATTTAATCTACGGAGTGATTGATGACTCA
Organism: Woronichinia naegeliana WA131; assembly: GCA_025370055.1. NCBI lineage: Bacteria > Bacillati > Cyanobacteriota > Cyanophyceae > Synechococcales > Coelosphaeriaceae > Woronichinia > Woronichinia naegeliana. The sequence goes on from CP073041.1 coordinate 6,844,936, forward strand.
AGCAATCTACCAAGAAGCCGAGCCTCAAACAAAATCTCAATCTGTCACTTTTGAGGAGTTTGTTCAATGGAAACCCGATAATAATCTTTATGAATTACATGATGGAGTGATTTTTGCTATGCCTCAACCGTTAGGGAAACATGAAGATGTTACTAATTTTTTAGCTGAAAAGGTAATGGTAGAGTATTTACGTTTAGGATTATCCTATCGGATACCTAAAACCGTTTTGATCAAATCTCTTAGTCGGTCTTCGGCCTATTCTCCTGATGTTTTGGTGTTAAATCGTCCCAATTTGGTGAATGAGCCGTTATGGGAAAAGGCTTCAACGGTGAGTCAAGGAGAGTCTATTCCTTTGGTGATTGAGGTGGTTCGTAGTAATTGGCGGGTGGATTATTTAACGAAGCTTAGAGATTATGAGGAAATTGGCATTAATGAGTATTGGATTGTGGATTACTTGGGGTTAGGAGGACGGCGTTTTATTGGCGATCCGAAGCAACCGACGATTTTAATTCACCAGTTAATCGATGGGGAATTTCAGGTTACAAATTTTCAAGGAGATGATAAGATTGTTTCTCGGATATTTCCTGATTTGAATTTAACGGCAAATCAAATTTTTCAGGCAGGAACGGGAGTTTAATTTTATGATAGAAGCGATCGCCGTCCCAAAATATACCCATGAATCCAACGCTTTTCGGACATAAGTATAATTACTTAATTGCATGAGTGAGATGCTCCCCTGATTGACTGACAAAAGTTATGCAGAAAAGTACTGATCCCACATTCCGCAGGTATTTTGACGATTTAAATATTTTTTGAAAGCCTTGTCCAGTAAGGCTTTTAGAAATCCACAATCTATTTAGTATTTTTGGCTTTAAGTATATAAAATAGTTGAATTTAACTTATTTTTAATTCCAATTCGTGAAAAATAACAAAATACTTCGAGCATTTGTTCTGCATCCTTCAAGTTCCTGTGGCTCATTACATAACTTGATTTTCTGGGAAAAAGGGGTAGCAGCGTAAAATGGGACACCTTGCTCTGGGTCTTGCCTAGTGGAAATAGCTGTAAGGCTTACTCTATAGGACGAAAGCTAAAACCTTTTCAGGATAAGCTGTCCCGCCTTAAGTTGATACCCGGAAAAGGGACTAAACTCCCTATCTGGCAGGAGTTAGATCCCAGATTCAGCCAATAAAATCATAAAAATGTTATTTTAAGCTAAAGGCAATTAAGGTAGGTAAAATGAAACCAGAAATACAAATAGATGTTCAAGATATAGACCACTTGGGAATAATAGCAGGAATTATAGACGAAATAGGAATAGTAGAAATCATCGATAAAGAGTTAGGGACTCATTCGCAAGAAAAGGTTAGTGCAGGTCAGGTGGTGAAAGCCATGATTATCAACTGTATGGGTTTTCTGACGGCTCCCTTGTACTTATTTAGTGAATTTTTTAGGGGAAAAGCAACAGAACATCTAATGGGGAAAGGAATAAAAGCAGAATATTTAAACGATAGCCGCCTAGGAAGGGTATTAGAGCAATTATACGAATATGGTGTAAGCCTTCTATTCATCAAAATAGCAATAGACCTCTTGCAAAAGTTTTTTAACGGTTGATATGAAAAATACATTTAATCTAGAAAATTCGCCTTGACTGTCAAAAACGGTGAACAACTCATCGAAAATCAAGCCAAAATAATCTCTTAAAATCGGCCTTGATAGTTTCCAGGTCTTCTTCCTGTAGCTTAAAAGCTTCCCCAATCCAACCTTCAGGATCAAGGGTGTTATCCAATTGATGATAAGCATTCTCTAAGCGGGTGACTCGCTTTTCAATACTGGCCACTTTCCAAAACAAATCGTAAAATCGAGGCCCCTCTAGTTTACTCATTAGTTTTGTTCTCTTTTTAAATCGCTTACTTACCCGTTAATTTAACCAATCCAATCCCACCAAAATACAGTCCAATGACTGCTCCAGCTAATAAAGATTGGGTTAATGGATCAGTGGAAGGCGTTAAAACTGCTCCCAAAATCACGCCACCAAGCACCACGTAACGCCAGCCTTGGAGCATTTTCTGGGAGGAAACAATGCCTAAATAACCGAGAATCAACTGAATAACGGGAATTTGAAACGCCAATCCCGTACTAAATAATAATAGTAAGACAAATTCAAAATAACGATCAATTGACCAAAGTTGTTCAACAACATCGGCTCCGTAGCTAATAAAAAAATTCAGGGCAGCCGGAATGAGGGCAATATAGGCAAACCCTAATCCGACCCAAAAAAGCAAACTCGATCCTAAAACCACTGGCCCCAATAATCGGCGTTCTCGTCGCGTTAAGCCAGGTAAGACAAACCGAATAATTTGGTAGAGAATAAAAGGACTCGCCACCAAGGCTCCACTATAACCAGCCACTTTCAGGGAAACAAAGAAAAATTCTCCAGGGGCCAGTTGCAAAAATTTAACCCCCTCGGCTGGTCGTTCTAAGATCTGCACTAAAGGTTTGACACCTAAAAAGCAAATTACCATACCTACGGCGATCGCCGCCAAAGAATAAAAAATTCGGAGTCTCAGTTCTTCGAGGTGATCGAAGAGGGACATTTCTACCTCATCCGGTAATTGATTGAGATAGTCATCAGGCGTATCAGCGATCGGAGTTTCCAGGTCTGGTAACGACATATCTGTCAGCAAATTAAGTTTGCAAGTCTATATTGTATCGGACTCAGAGAATCGTTCAGGCATTCTGGATAGGTAACCGCCGAAAACGGGGCAAATCAATCGATTTACGAATTACTCGCTGGGGCTGAATGGCAAAACTGAGGGAGTCGGACTGAGAATTTGGGGATGAACTAATCGGTAAGGAGGGGGCAACCTCTGGCAAGGGAACGGGTGCATTCATTTCCGGTAGGGCGGGTACGCTAACTTGAGACTTGACCACTTCTGATGTAACGGATGGGGGAGAGATCGCCGCTGGAACCGATTCTGGGGTAGAAGCAGGGGTTGAAATTTCGGCAACCTCTGGGGTTTTGTTTGGAGTCTGATTGGCAATCTTGTCCGTCAAATGCTCATCCACTAAAACGTTTTCTAAAACAGATTTGAGAGGAATCATCGCTTCTTCTGTCCCTGCTTTTGACCAGGGTTGAATACTGGCAGCTTTACCTGTAAAAGAAGCGATCGCCGTTGTGATATCAGAAGAGGGGTTAAGATTCGGGGTAGCCAAACATTGCTCTAAAGCAGCCTTATACTGCATGGCGTAGCGTTGTTGACGTTGCAGACGAGCGCGTAATTCTTGCATTTGCTTGTCCATTCGCAAGACTTGCTGATGACTGGTTTGATAGTTTTCTTGCAGCCTTACACAGTCCCTTTCCCGTTCAGCTAAAAGGTTTTGGGATTGGGCCAACTGTTCAGCCAGGGTTTCAATTTGCAATTGTTGTTTTTGAGCTTCTTGCTGATAAACCTGAATTTCTGCCACCGTATGAGTCAACTGTTCCCGACTTTTGCTAATTTCCTCGGCTTGCTGTTGAATCAAATCATCACAACTCAGCGATCGCCGCTCTTGACTCTCTAATTGTTTTTGAGCCTGTCGTAATGCTTCTTGCAGTTCTTGAAGCTTTTGACTGAGACCCTGGTATTCGACGAGAAAGGGGGGAAGGAGAGGAGATTGGGCGGACTGGGAGGATTGGGGAGATGGGGAGGACTGGGGAGACTGGGAGGATTGGGGGGAATGGGGAGATTGGAGAGTGGGGATGAAGTGTGACAATTCTTCTCCGGCATCCACTAAAGCAAAGGTTTCAAACAAATCTTCAAAACTATCTAGCTGATCCGCCCCATAGCTCTCTAAATTCTCTAGGTCAACGAGATCAACGGTTGTAGGTAAAGGCTCAGAAGTTCCGTTGCCCGACGAAAAAATAGCAAAAAAGTCAGTGTTATCAGTGTTACTCATATTTCGGATAGGAGAGCTAGGGCGGTGTGAATGATGAATATAGGGATGAAATTTTTCTGAATTTAGTTTCCGAAGAGATTAATGCTTAAAAATAGGAGAGAAATCTTGAGACTATCAGGGATTAGGAATTAATTTCATGCTCAGATCTAGCCAGTTAGAGCGAGTAATCGGGGCACTACTGGAAATATAATCAACGCCGGTTTTGGCCACTAACCGCAAATTATCCAGGGTAATATTGCCAGAGGCTTCGATACAAATTTCGGGATTGTCCCGCCGTATCAATTGTACTGCTCTTGCCATATCTTCCAAGGTCATATTGTCCAGCATAATAATATCTACCTTGGCCGCGATCGCCGCTTGAATTTCCACAAAATTACTCGTTTCCACCTCAATGGTCAAAGGATAGGGAATAGAACTACGGATTTGGGCGATCGCGGGAGCAATCCCTCCGGCCGCTAGAATATGGTTGTCCTTAATCATGACGGAATCATCCAGACCCATACGATGATTGGTTGCCCCCCCCACCTGTACCGCATATTTTTCTAAAATTCTGAGCCCAGGCGTGGTTTTACGGGTATCCACTAATTTGGTCGAAAGATCGGCAATAACCTCCACATACTTGCGCGTTAGGGTTGCAATGCCACTGAGCCGCATAACTAAATTGAGGGCAACCCGTTCTCCCATCAATAGACTATCCATCAGTCCGGTGACTTCAGCAATGACCTGTCCCTTTTCTGCGATTTCTCCCTCTCCTACCTGGGGAATAAAGATAGTACTGTGATCCAGTAACCCAAAAACCCGTCCTGCTAAGGTTAAACCGGCGATCGTGCCTCGTTCCTTGGCAACCCAGACAGCCTTACCTGGTTTGGATAGCTGTAATCCCTGGGTAGAGCGATCGCCGCGACCAATATCTTCCTGAAGCCAAGAGTTTAATAAAGGATCTAGAACAAGCCAGGGAGGTAAAATCGCCATGTCAGGAAAATCTCGATTAAAAAGCCTTTGGCCATTGTATAGCAATCATTTCGCTATTTCCTAGACTGATCTCTTTCCTTGGGTAGCATCGTCCAGGGCAGAAATCGATTAAGATATAAGCTTGCTTTGCCGCCGATGGTTAAAGATCATGCTTCAGCCTAAGTCAGGGGTACTTAATTTGCTTGTTTGATAAAAAAGTTTGCTGGAATTAGTTGAATTTAATACATTGTCGAAGCCTTCCTGTTATTTCCAGGAACTTCGTAACCCCAAATTAGGATCTCTCTGTAAGTTAAGTGTATGCTATTGCATAAGTTTGGTGTGAGGAGTTAAGTGAATGAACCTGCGTCATAATGCCCTAGAGGTTTTGAAGGAAACCAGTCGGACATTTTATATTCCCATTAGTATTTTGCCGGCGGGATTGTTAGAGGCTGTGGCTGGGGCCTACCTATGTATGCGAGCCATTGATGAGGTGGAAGACCATTCAGAACTTGATAACTTCACCAAAGCCAAGATTTTACGCCAGATTAGCCTCAATCTCCAAGCCGCAACAGAACATTCCACCTTAGAAGATTTTGCCTACGGTTTATCTATCTATCGGGGAGTTTTGCCAGATGTCACCCTACGGGTGGGTGAATGGGCCATGTTAGCCCCAGAAAGTATTGCACCCAGGGTTTGGGATGCTACAGCAGCTATGGCGGATCGAATGGCTAACTGGTCAACCAGTAACTGGGAAATTGAAACGGAAGCGGATCTGGATCAATATACCTTTAGTGTGGCGGGAGCCGTGGGTTTACTGCTGTCCGATCTCTGGGCTTGGCACGATGGCACTCAGACAAATCGCACCCAGGCGATCGGTTTTGGTCGAGGTCTCCAGGCAGTCAATATTGTCCGTAATTATCGGGAAGATTTGCAACGGGGCGTAAGTTTTTTTCCGAAGGGTTGGCGAGTTGAGGATATGCACCAGTATGCGCGTCGCAATTTAAAACTGGCGGATCAATATACTAAATCCCTGCCGAATGGGCCTGCTCAAAATTTTTGCAAGATTCCCCTAACCCTAGCCTATGGAACCCTAGAGGTATTGGCCTTAGGCAAGGATAAGCTCAGTCGTAGTGATGTGATGGCTTTGGTTAACCAAGCGACCCGTTAGCTCTCTATCGTCTTGATCAGCCTTAAAAAATGAGGAAAGTTCAAAATCTGGCTAGGTACTCATTAAAGGCCGTAATCCATGCGCTAGGATCACTGACAATGGTTTAACTGGCTCCCCTATGACCCAACCTTACTCCCAACAGCCTCTTAGTCAACTCGTTACCCAAGCGATTCAACGACTAGCCAGGCATAGCTCCAAGGTTGCTATCAAAAAAGGGGCTAGGGTTGCCAAACTTTTAATTAAAGATACACCTCAGGCGAAGACTCGTGACTATCCACTGCTCGGCGATCGCTACATTATTGGCCGGAGTTCCCGCACCTGCGACATCCTGATTGAAAATCCCATTGTCAGTCAGACCCATTGTTCTCTGCATCGTAGTTCTCAGAATCCCAACCAATTTGAGATCCGCGACGAAGATAGTACGAATGGCATTTATCTGGGGAGAAAACGGCTGCAATCTTTGGTCTTAAAATCTGGAGATGTGATTAGTCTAGGGCCTCCAGAATTGGAAAATGTCACCGAAATTACTTTCCACAATCCTGCTCCGGTTTGGTTGAAAAGTTTACGTTACGGCCTTTATGGGACGGGATTACTAACAGGACTAGCGGCTTTGGGGATCTTCTGGGCCAGTTCTGGTATTCAAGTCAAACCGCTCCCGCCTGGGGTTGTTGGCCCCGTTGTCATTTATGCCAATGATGGTAAGACTCCCCTTAACCCTGTTAAACAGGAAACCCATCACGAATTACGACAATTAAAAGAGTTTTCTCCCTATCTCGCTAAAGCGGTCATTGCCTCAGAGGACAGCCGTTTTTATTGGCATTTTGGGGTTGATCCCTACGGTGTTCTACGGGCGATTTTGATTAATAGTAAAGGCCGAATGCAGCAGGGAGCCAGCACTTTAACGCAACAATTGGCCCGGAGTTTATTTCCAGAAGTGGGACGGGAAAATACAGCGATGCGGAAACTGCGAGAAATGGTAGTGGCTCTCAAGTTGGAGGCCGTTTATAGCAAAGATGATATTCTCAAAGCCTATTTAAATCGTGTTTATCTGGGAGCCGGAAATTATGGTTTTGAAGATGCTTCTCAATTTTATTTTGATAAATCAGCCAAAAATTTAACCATTTCCGAAGCGGCAACTTTGGTGGCCATGTTACCCGCCCCTAATCTTTATAATCCTGTCCAAGATTACGATACTTCAGTTCAGTTTCGCGATCGCGTTATTAAACGCATGGTTTCCCAGGGCATGATTAGTGAACAGGAAGGCAATCGAGCCAGGCGATCGCGGATTGAAGTCAGTCCCAAGGCCCGTCAATCTTTGTCGAAACTGATTGCCCCTTATTTTTATAGCTATGTTTTTAGTGAACTACAACAATTATTAGGGGAAGAAATCGCCAAGGAAGGCAATTTTATTGTGGAAAGTGGTCTGGATATCAAGACTCAAAAAAAAGCGGAACAAGCCCTAAAACAAAATATTGCCACCAAGGGTTCCCAGTTTCACTATTCCCAAGGAGCATTAGTAACGCTTAACAGTAATAATGGTGAAATAGTGGCTCTAGTCGGCGGTGCGAATTATCAAAAAAGTCAATATAATCGTGTCACCCAGGCTAAACGACAGCCAGGTTCAACCTTTAAACTTTTTACCTATACAGCAGCCCTAGAACAGGGAATTTCTGCCAGTAGCATTTTTTCCTGTAAGGCTCTGTTTTGGCAGGGGCAAGCATTTAAAGGCTGTGAACGCAGTCAGGGCGAGATTACCATGACTCACGGTTTGGCTCAGTCAGAAAATGCGGTGGCCTTGCGAGTGGCTCAACGGGTGGGACTGGACAATATTGTTAACCTGGCAGAACGTTTAGGTATTCGCTCAACTTTAAATGCTTCCCCTGGTTTAGTCCTAGGGCAAAGTGAGACAACGGTGTTAGAAATGACAGGAGCCTATGGCGCGATCGCCAATCAAGGAAGGTGGAATAAACCCCACGCCATTCGTCGTATTTTGGACGGGGGAGATTGTCAAAATTATGACCAGCCCCAAACCTGTCGCCTAATCTACGAATTTAATCCGGATCAAGACGGTCAACGCCAAGTCATTCCTCAAAATATTGCTAATACAATGGCGGGAATGCTCAGAAATGCAGTGACATCTGGAACGGGACGGTCTGCCAATACAGTCGCCGGAGCCGCCGGTAAAACAGGAACCACGAACAAGGGGGTTGATCTGTGGTTTATTGGCTTTGTTCCCCAGATGAATCGGGTGACAGGTATTTGGCTAGGCAATGATGATAATACACCGACGCGCAGTAGTAGTGTTCAGGCCGCTAGTCTGTGGGGAACTTACATGAAGTCTCTTCTCTATTAAGAGAACCTCAAAACTCTCTGGGAAAAGACTGATCAAGTTACAATAAATTGTCTTTGTTTTGAGCTAACCAGACATGACTCGTAAACGCTTCATTATTGAGATGGGTATGGGCATTGATCAACATGGTCAAGACCCAACGGTAGCTGCGGCTCGTGCTGTTCGTAATGCGATCGCCCATAATGCACTGTTGGGTATCTGGGAAGTGGCTGGTTTGAGTCATCCCAATGAAATGATTGTCGAGGTGCAAGTGGCGGTTCCCTATCCTGAAGCGGTTCGTTCGGAAGAGGTGTTGGCAGTCTTACCCTTTGGCAAAAAAAGCCTAAACCTAGAAACGGGTGGCATGGTTGTCCCTGGTAGAGCGATCGCTGAATTAGTCGACAAAAATGATGAAATGTTGATTGCGGTGGCGGCTGTCACGGTATGGGTTGAAATGGATGAAAAAATTACTTAGCTTAAATTAAATTTAGACAGCATAGATCTTTAAAGGATTTGTAATCAGAATGGATTTATTGTATTGGTGGTTTGATATTTCCTGGCGAGTACTGAGAACCAGTTATTTATTAATGGCTTGGAATTTATTCCTAGCTGTTATTCCTCTCGTTTTAAGTGTTTGGTTATTTCGGATGGCCGAACGCCGTTCAATATTTTGGTGGCTAATTTTTGCTATTTTTGTCGCCTTTTTACCCAACGCGCCCTATATTCTGACAGACATTATTCACTATGTTAAGATTGCTCGTCTGGATGTTCCTGAAAGTGTCGTTATTTTTACCCTAACCCCACAATATTTTCTCTTTTTACTATCGGGACTCCAATGCTATGTTATGTCGCTTTTAAATTTGGGATATTATTTGGAGCGGAGAGATCAAGAACGCTTTATTCTTCCCGTTGAACTCCTCAGTCATCTTCTCTCGGCAATAGGAATTTATTTGGGGCGTTTTTTACGCTTTAACAGTTGGGATTTCATCACCGATCCCGATGGTTTAGCTCAGAGTTTGGCCCAAAGTCTCTCTCATAAGCAGCCGATTCTAGCGACTATCGTAACTTTTTTAATATTAACACCTTTATATTGGCTCACCAAACAAATTAATCTCGGTTTAGTATTACGCTACCAAGCCCATCAAGCTAACCGACGACAAGGCGATCGCTTTCCCTCTCAGGATAAAATAAAGAAATAGGCAATTCTAAAAAGGTATAACGCATGACCACAGAAAACCAGATTCCAAATCTACAGGGTTTAAATTTTATTCCCTACTTAACAGAGGACGGCAACCTTGATGAGACTTGGCAAGGAAAAATTGGCGTTTATGCTATCTTTGATCAGGAAAAAAACTTACAATTAGTTGCCTATTCACGAGATATTTATGCCAGCCTCAAACAGAATCTCGTCAGAAAACCCCAATATTGTTACTGGCTCAAAGTTCAAACCATTGAAAAACCTAACCGCACGATGTTAGAAAATATTCGTCAACAGTGGCTTAACGAAAATGGGAGTTTACTGTCGGGAAATGGGGAGACAGAAAAAGCTTGGACAGATCCTATTGATGCCAAGTTAACGATGACAGAAGACGAAAAAAACACCTATCTGCAAACCGATGAATTAGGGCAAGTGAAATTATTAAAAACGATCGCCCGTCGAGTGGAAGCCGAAATTCTGGAACAACTTAAACAAAGAGGCGTGAATATAGAAATTCGTTTCAATCCCAAGCTTAAAGAAAAAGGCTTACTCGACTTAAAATAATTGAAATAACCAGAATGCAGCAATATTGTCGAGAGATTGGGGCGATCGCCCAACGCATTTTAAGAGAATTAATGAGACGGAAACGGAGCCTGATTTTTTGGGCCGTTTTTCCGATTGCTGTACTCTTATTAAATGGCTTTATTTTTGCTGATCGATCAGGATTACCTCTCAACGAAGCAATGGAGTTTGCTGCCCCTGCCAGTTTAATTGGAGCCGCTCTATTCTTCAGTTGTGTGGGCGGCAGTGTAGCCACGATTGTCTCTGAACGGGAACAAAATACATTAAAAAGATTATTTATTTCGCCATTACGAGGAACTGCTTATTTTTTTGGTATTTTTTTAGCCCATACGGTCATTGCCATCGGTCAAGGTCTTTTGGTCTATAGCGTTGCTGTCAGCTTTGGCGCACAATTTCGAGGTTCTATTGCTTTAGGGATTACCATTATTATTCTCAGTATTGCTGCCTATGTTGGGATTGGCTTTATCTTAGGAACTCAATTAGCTCGTCGTACCGAAGATGTTAATGCTTTAGTGGCTACTTTTGGTGTGCCTTTATTAATTTTAGGAGGAGCTTTTTTCCCAGCTTCTATTTTTCCACCGACCTTGAAAGCGATCGCTGTTTATAATCCCATTTATCACATGACTACCGCTCTGAGTGGTGTTTGGGCAAACGGTTATTCAGCAAAGGATTTATGGCCCCATCTCCAATTTTTAATCATTTTTTCCGTTTTAATGGTGATTGGTGGTTGGTTTTCCTATCGACAGATGTTAGAACGGGAACGACGGTTATAATAATCATTGAATGAATGCTAGAAATGTTAAAATTTGTTAAAATTTCCCGCTCAATCAGCAATGTTATCCCTTGAAAATGTCTCCAAATATTACGGCGATCGCTTAGTTTTAGATCAGCTTAGTTTCAATATTAAAGCAGGCGAGATTTATGGCTTACTTGGCCCCAATGGAGCAGGCAAAACGACTATTATTAATTTAATTAGTTATTTACTGAAACCGGATCAAGGGCAGATTTTGATTGAGGGTAAGCCCGTTTCAGAAATGACAAAACGATGGCTAGGGGTTGCGCCCCAGGAAAATATTCTCTATCGTACTTTAACTTGTCAAGAAAATCTTGATTTCTTCGCTAAAATTTATGGCTTATCTGCCCAGGAACGTCGTCATCGCTTGGAATTTTGTTTGCAAGCAGTTAACTTATTAGACCGAGCGAAAACTCCTGTCGAAAAACTCAGTGGTGGAATGCAACGCCGTTTAAATATGGCGATCGCCCTTGTACATCAACCCAAATTATTAATCCTAGATGAACCGACCACTGGATTGGATATCGAAGCCCGTTATGATCTGTGGCAATTAATTCAAAACCTTAAACAGGAGGGGATGACTATTCTGTTAACCACTCACTTATTAGATGAAGCTGAACGTCTTTGCGATCGCCTGGGTATTTTAAAAGCGGGTAAAATTTTAAGCCAGGGAAGTTTAGCGGAACTGCAACAATTAATTCCAGCCAAAGAAATTCTAACCATTGAAACCACAGCAGAAAAGCAGATCTTAGAGCGGGCCAAAAGCCTGGGTTATCGCCATCGTCGTTATCGAGGAAACTTAGCTTTTTGGTTGCCTGAACCCTTGGAATTACGGGAAGTTTTAGTCGCCTTTGACGGTATTCCCATTGTGGCGATCGCCCGACAGCCAGTTCAATTAGAGCACATTTATCTAGAAATTACCCAGGCTCAAACGCTACCCTAAAAGGCGAACCAATTTTTTAAAACGGGTTATGAAACAATACTTTTTATCTACCTATTTCTCCTCTCTCCTCCCCTTCTCCTCTCTCTTGACAATTACCTTATCTCTTAACCTGCTCAATCCTGTATTAGCTGAAAACGGCACTGATAAAATTACCTTTGACCTATCCATGATTTCCGAAGCGGGATTAATCGGAGATGCCACTAGTTTAAGAGCAATGAACTATGAATTTTGTATTCCAGCCCAGGCTAAGTCCCTAGCAACAGTACAAAAAATTGATCCCAGCCTGATTTATTCCCGCAGTCCTGGTCGGATTGGTTGCCAGAAGGATCAGTATCTCTGCATCGGCAGCACCCATCAACCTCAATGGCGCGAGGTACTTTTACAATTAGCCGCTCTTTCTTTTGTTGAAAAAATTGCTCCTTTTTGGGGCGAGTAATCTGTCATGAATTTAGGTAGTACAGTCACCTATTCCGAAAGCTTGATCATAAGGGGTTTAAAACCCTTATCTATATTTTTCATTGAGTAGCTTAGTGGCAACAATTAGGGTATTCTTTCCTGGGGAATGCGGACAGTTACTGTGGTTCCTTCTCCTATTTGACTCTTAAAATTAAGTTGCCCTCCATGCAAACTTAAACATCGCTGGATAATGACTAAGCCCAGACCAACTCCTGTAATATTGCCCACATTGGAGCCGCGATGAAAGGGTTGAAATAAGTCTTCCCAATCTTCTTCAGGAATGCCAATACCGCGATCGCTAATTTGAAAAATAAGATAGTTTGGTTCTTGAGTAAAATAAAATTCAACAGAATTCTGTTGGGGAGAATATTTAATAGCATTGCTCAGAATATTTTCTAAAGTTTGTCTGAGTAAATAGGGATCAAAGGAGGCGATTAATCTCGTGCTTGGGTGTTGTGTGGATTGCTCTAACTGCCAAGAAAAATGAATGTGGTGATGACCTTTGGTTTCTAGAGATTGTTTCAGATTCTCACAGAAGCCAATAACATCTGTCGGTTCAGGGGTAAATTGAATTTTTTCATTATCAACGGAATTAATCATTAACATATCATCTAAAATCTTGGTCATGTATTGTACCGTTTTGATAATATTGGTAAGATGTTCCTCCTTTTTTTCAGCCGTTAGGCGATCGCTGTATTTTTTTACAAGAGCCGTTGCGGAATAAATGATCGTCAGAGGGGTACGAAATTCATGGGATGCCATGGTAATAAAATGCGATCGCAAATTATTTAATTTCTTCTCCTGCTCCAAGGACACTTGCATTTTGATTTCTACCTGTTTGCGGTTTGTAATATCTTCCACCATGCCAATGCCATAGAGTAGCTCTCCTTTCGTTCCTCGAATGGTAGTTGTCTTTAACTGTCCCCAAAAGTATTCCCCATTTTTCTTGCGATAGCGTTTCTCAATTTGATAACTAGTAATTTCTCCGGCAATCGCCTGAGCAGCCAACGGTGCTTCAAGAGCCAGATCCTCGGGATGAGTAATCTCATTGAAGTTTAATTGCAGTAATTCCTGATGACTATAACCTAGCATTTCACACAAGGTACGATTGACTTGATAAAATCGCTCAATATTCGCTTCTACCATCGCAATACCAATGGGAATTTCTTCAAACAATTGACGAAAGATTTTTTCGCTACGACGGAGATCTTCTTCTGCCTGTTTAATATCTGTAATATCAAAATTAGTCCCAATCATTCGTTGGGGATCTCCCTCGGCATTTCTCTGTACTAAAGCATAGCCTTTTAAATAACGAACTGTCTTATTTGGCCAGATGACTCTAAACTCAACAACCAGTTCTTGATCTCCCGTTAAACTCTTTTGGACAGCTTGATTGATCAAAGGTAAATCTTCCGGATGAACCCGTTTTTCCCAGGTTTTATAGCCTTGAAAGTCGGCGGGAAAAATTCCATAAAGCTCACAGTTGCTCTTGTCCCAAATTAGTTCATTGGTGTCAATATTCCAGTCCCAAATACCAATATGAGAAGATTTAAGAGCCAGTTCCAGGCGATCGGTCAATTTTCGATTTTCTCGTTCTAACTCGTAGCGATAGACTAACCGATTAACACTATGGCATAGAAAAAAGGCAGTAATTTCCTCCTTGATTAAATAATCCATCGCCCCTAATTTCATTGCCTGAATAATTGTCTGCTCATTGCGCTGCTCCATTAAGACAATAACTGGCAATTTTTGAATAAAACTTTCAGGAGCCATCATCTCCAAAAAAAACAAACCATTGCCATCGGGTAAATCCACATTAACCAAGACCACATCAGGCTGTTGTAATCGCCAAATTGCCTGCCCTGCTTCTAGGCTATCTGCCATCAAAAGGTGATACTGGGTGGTTTCATCTGCCTGTAGGTAGTCAGCATAGGTACAACGATCTTGCTTAGAATGATCGATCATTAAAATAGTAACCGTGGACTTTAGAGGCTGATCGGGGATCAGGCTAGACAGACTAGACATAAAGAGTAAGTCAAAAAGGCTTGAAATCGAAATCCATGCCACAAAAATAGTTTAATCTTAATTTAATTAAAACACTTCTAAGGTCTAGAGTTTGGTAAAATGCGAGGGCGGGTTTTTTGAGATTAAACCCCACAACCCCTTTTTGTATGATCAATCATTCCTTTCTGCTCGAAATTGGCACAGAAGAACTACCTGCTGACTTTGTAGCCAGCGCGATCGCCCAATGGCAGCAACGCATTCCCCACAGCCTAGCAGAAAATCTTTTAACTCCTCAAACGATTCAGGTTTACGGTACGCCACGACGATTAGCCGTTGTTATTGAGGGATTACCGTCTCAACAAAGCGATCGCGAAGAACTCCTCAAGGGGCCACCAGTGGCCTCAGCCTTCAAAGAGGGTCAACCTACCCCAGCCGCGATCGGCTTTGCCAAGAAACAGGGTGTTGAGATCTCAGATTTAGAAATTCGGACAACGGAGAAGGGAGATTTTATTTTTGTTCAGAAGCAAATTCCAGGTCTAGCAACCCAAGCACTATTACCAGACTTAGTTTTTAGCTGGCTAACGGGTTTAGAAGGGCGACGTTTTATGCGCTGGGGAGATGGCGATTTTCGCTTTCCGCGTCCCATTCGTTGGTTGGTGGCTCTGTTAGATGATCGGGTTTTACCCTTGAGTCTGAGTAATGGTTCCACCACTGTCAACAGCGATCGCCGCTCTAGAGGCCATCGGATTTTGCACCCAGGGGAAGTTCTAATCAGCCAAGCCCCAAATTATCAGGCAGAATTGCGTCAAGCGGCGGTAATTGTAGATCCCCAGGAACGTCGTCAAAGCATTGAGAAACAAATACAAACTCAGGCGAAATCTTTACAGGGAAAAGCTGAAATCTACGAAGATTTATTAGCTGAAGTGGTCAATTTGGTGGAATATCCAACGGCAGTATTAGGAGAATTTGATGATCAGTTTTTAAACTTGCCGCCAGAAGTGATTACCACCGTGATGGTGACGCATCAACGCTATTTCCCGATCAAAAAAGCAGATGGTAGTTTGTTTGCCAATTTTATTACCATTGCCAACGGCGATCCCCAAAAAGCCCAGGTCATTGCCGAGGGAAATGCGAGGGTGATTCGCGCTCGATTAGCCGATGCTCAATTTTTCTATCGCGGTGATTGTGATCAATCTTTGGATAATTATTTGCCACAATTGGAAACCGTTACGTTCCAAGAAGAGTTGGGAACCATGCGCGATAAGGTGGATCGCATTATGGACATGGCTCAACAAATTGCCGATCAATTACAGGTGACGGAACAACAGCGCAATGACATTGAAAGTACGGCCATGCTTTGTAAAGCCGATCTGGTCACTCAAATGGTCTATGAATTTCCTGAATTACAAGGCGTGATGGGCCAGAAATATGCTCTCGTGAGTGGGGAATCCGCTTCAGTGGCCCAGGGGATTTTTGAACATTATTTACCGCGCAATATTGAAGATCCTTTGCCTCAATCCTTGACGGGTCAGGTGGTCGGACTGAGCGATCGCCTCGATACTTTAATTAGCATTTTCGGTTTAGGTTTGTTGCCCACTGGTTCTTCCGATCCTTTTGCTTTGCGACGGGCGGCCAATGCGGTGATTAATATTACCTGGTTTGCCCATTTGAATATTAATTTGGGGCAATTGTTGGTGCAGGGAAGCAAAGCTTTTCTGACAGCCCATGCTGATAAAAATTCTCCTTTGGAGGATCTGAAAACCTTTTTTATGCAACGGTTACAAACCTTGCTCACCGATGAATTAGGGATTGATTACGATCTGGTTAAAGCAGTATTAGGCGACAATGATCTCGACTATACGAATCGGGCATTACGAGATTTATTGGATGTCCGCGATCGCGCCCAATTTCTGCAACAAATGCGGAATAATGGTCGATTAGCTTCTATCTATGAAACGGTGAATCGTGCTGCTCGTTTAGCCATTAAGGGGAACTTAGATACGGCCATTCTTAACCCCGAATCGGTCATTAATCCCCGTTTATTTGAGAAAAAATCCGAGTCAGCTTTTTATCAGGCTCTCATTCCCCTGTTACCCATTACCCAAACGGCTCAACGCGATCGCCACTATCAAGCCTTAGTGGATGCCCTGGCTGGAATCGCACCCACAGTAGCCGACTTTTTTGATGGAGCCGATAGTGTTTTAGTGATGGATAACAACCCTGAAATTCGTCAAAATCGCTTAAATCTCCTGGGTTTACTTCGCAATCATGCCAGGGTATTGGCCGACTTTGGCGCGATCGTCAAAGAGTAAGGCGATTCATTTAATTATTGACTTCAGCCATCTCAATGACTCGTCCTTCCAAATCCTTGACCAGGAAATTGAGCGGTTTCTCGCGGCGAATCTTATAACGTAAACGTCGAGACTGAACTCTTAACAAAATCTGTTCCAAACAGTCATGGTCAAAGCAGACATGGCGTTGTCGATCTTTGCTGCCAAAACTGGCTCCCCCAATAATATGAAGTTGGGTGTTTTTCTTGAGTTGATACCACAAACCTTCATTTTGACTAAAGCGGGTGGCTGGTGCAGCCGGAGAACTGCTTGCCATATAGAACGAATCCAGCCCTGCTGTACCTAGGGTTTGTTCGTAGTTATAGTAATAGTGCAAAGGAACGTCAGCGACATTCAGTTCTAATAATCCTTCATAGAATTGACGGGCGACTTCTAAATCCGACACCATGACCGTATGAACTTTGGGCGCACTAGTCAGGAACATCCACATGGCCAACGCATAGGCCGCCAATAGCATGACCATGATTCCCTGGGTGGAAAAAACGCTGTCCATCGGTAGGAAGGCTCCAAACAGTGGCCAGGAGATTAGGGTTTCACTTAGTTCATTGATCATTAGTATTGATCGCTCTATCCCAGAGCTTGTCTGTTAAATTTTTTGTTTATTGTAACGGCTTATTAACACTTTGAACACGGCGATGTCGAATGCACACTTCGTGACCGCGGCTATCCGAAGTCTTCAAATCTTTTTTCCTGAACGTTTGTCAATGTTTTTCTTCTAGAAGTAAATGATGGCTTAAGATGAGAATAACGAACAAGACCCAGCAAGTCCTAGACAACTCACTTCAAGGAAGACAACGATTGTAATCTGGTAGATTCTAAGTGCGACCTGCCCCTGACCTATGCTTATTTGTCCTCAATGCCATTCGGAAAACCCTAACCGCAATAACTTTTGTCAGAAATGTGGAAACTCCCTAACCCATCAATCCTGTCCTGATTGCGATACTAGCGTCTTACTGAGCGAGGCAACTTGCCCTAACTGTGGTGCGGTGACGGGAAAAGTTTTATACCTATTGCTCTATCAAAAATTGTCTGATGGGGATGAGTCAATTAAATATCCTGAGCTATATGAAGATTGTGTCGATATTGGCCAACGTTATCGTCTTTTGAAACGTAATGACTTAGAAAAAGAACAGGGAGACTGGCAAGTTATGGGTGATCATACGGCTGATGGTCGATATTTTTTAGCCAAGGTCGTCGATTGTCAACCCTTGCAACCCTCCATTCTGAAAATTCTATTATCCCAACACAATGAGTTTTTAGCCCGTCTGCCAGAACTACAAAGCAGCAATGATGATCCTACCTGGCAAACCTTAGCTCTACCAGAGTTAGCCTTTCCCTACTTTAAGTTAAGAGATCTCTATCCGACGATTCCTGATGTTTATGATGCTTGGTGTGAAGAAAATAATGAGTATGTGCTGCTGGCTGACCGACAATCCTGGCCCCATTTAATTGAACTGTTAGAACAGGAAGCGATCCCTCCCCTGCAACTTATTTTTTGGCTAAACCAAATGGTGATACTGTGGCAATCACTGGCCGATTTGCACTGTCTCCAGAGTCTTTTAATGCCGACCAATATTTACATCGACGAGGATCAGAACCTAGCGATTCAACAATTATTTCCTGATGTCGATCCGCCTCCTTCTCTCTCGCAATTGGGGCAACAGTGGCAGGACTGGTTAACAAAGACCCAAGAACATCCCCTAGAATCCCTCATAGCTGTACTCGAAGAAGTGGGTCAGGGGAAAATTGCGGCGATCGCAGAGTTTAAAAGTCGTCTGGAAGAACTAGGACAGCAATTAAATGCACCAGCAACTCTTGCCGATGAAGTATTTCCAGTATTTGAGACGGAGATGTTAGAGGATGATGGGCCACCGAGTACACCCCAAAGTACTTTACCCGATGCCAATCTAGCCGATGGTGCAGAAATTGATGATGCTTCCACGGCTGTTTTACAGATGCAGTTGATTAGCTTGAGTGATTCGGGCTACACTGATCGTGGCAAACAACGCCCCCACAATGAGGATTACTTTGGCTTGACCACCTTTGTTGAAACGCAACGCAATAATCAGGGCAAAAGTGTACAGGCAAAGGGTATTTATGTCGTCTGTGATGGCATGGGAGGTCACTCGGCGGGAGAAGTCGCCAGTCACATGGCAGTTAATACCTTACAAGCCTTTTTTAATGAGCATTGGCAAGCGCAATTTCCCAGTGCCAATGTTATTGCGGAAGGGATTTTATTAGCCAATGAAGTTATTTACGACACTAACCAAAAAAATGCAAGTTCAGGCAGTGGTCGGATGGGAACTACCCTGGTTATGGCTCTTGTCCAAAATACTAAAGTCGCGATCGCCCATGTGGGAGATAGTCGCATTTATCGTGTCACCCGCAAAGGGGGTCTAGAACAATTAACAGTAGATCATGAAGTGGGCCAACAGGCGATTCAAAATGGCCTTGATCCGAAGATTGCCTATTCTCGACCCGATGCCTATCAATTGACTCAGGCTTTGGGGCCCCATGATAGTCAATATGTTCAACCCGATATTCGTTTTTTAGAGATTGAAGAAGATACATTATTGCTACTCTGTTCCGATGGCATTTCCGACAATGACTTACTAGAAGCTAATTGGGAAAGTAAATTATTACCCTTACTCAGTTCTAGTCAGGATATTGACAGGGGATTGCGAAAACTAATGGAGTTTTCCAATGAGTACAATGGTCATGATAACTTAACTGGAGTATTAATTCGTCTTAAAGTTCGTCCCAAAATTCCGATTGATGTTTGGTGATATCTCTCATCAATATTGCCATTCAGAATAATGCTTGCCATAATTCTTGATAATAGTATTTAAACAATCCCTCCTATGACAAATACTCCAAACCTATTATTAATCGGAGCCGATGGTCAAGTCGGTCAGGAATTGCGTCAAACGCTTGTCAATTTAGGAGAAGTTATTCCCCTCACTCGTCAACAGATAGATTTAAGTCAAGGAGAAATTCTTCGCCAAACGATTCGAGATCTAAAACCCCAGGGTATTATTAATGCGGCTGCCTATACGGCGGTAGATCAAGCCGAAAAGGAACCCGATCTAGCCCAGGCAATTAATGGCATTGCGCCGCAAATTATGGCAGAAATTGCCCAAACATTAGGGGCTTGGCTATTACATATTTCTACGGATTATGTGTTTGATGGCACAAAAAGTACACCCTATTTAGACAGTGATTCTCCCCATCCTCTCAGTGTTTATGGACAAAGTAAATTAGCCGGAGAAATGGGTATTCAAGGGGCAATGGACAATTATCTCATTCTCCGAACCGCTTGGGTTTATGGACTGTATGGCAAAGGCAATTTTGTCAAAACCATGTTACGCCTTGGTCAGAGTCGAGAGGAAATTCGAGTGGTAGCCGATCAGATTGGGAGTCCCACCGCCGCCCTAGATATTGCAACGGCGATCGCGGCTCTCTGTCCCCAGTTAGAAGAAGGTAAAATCAAGGGTATTTATCACTTTACTAATAGCGGTGTGGCTAGTTGGTTTGACTTTGCTGTTGCTATTTTTGAAGAGGCAAAAGCGATTAATATTCCGCTTAAAATTAAACAAGTTATTCCGATTACTACTGCCGACTACCCGACTCCAGCAATCCGTCCGTCTTACTCGGTATTATCAGGACAAAAAGTTAGTCAAACTCTCGGTTATTATCCTCCCTATTGGCGTGATTCTTTGCGGAAAATATTAAAGCTGGGACAAAACCATGAACTATTTTAAAAGACAGAATCTTGTTAGTTTGTGTTAGAATACTTTACTGTTAAACATCACTGGCAAACATCAACTATTTTTATGAACAATTCCAAGGTTTTTCTAGCTGCTTTAAGTGCGATCGCCCTAACTTCTTTCATTCTCTGGGGCACTACTCATCCAGCCTTTTCTCAAGACCAAACACCTGCTGCCTCTGGTCAAGGCAACATGACGAATAAACAAGAGTGCATAAAACAACTTGATCTGAGTCGTCAACAGAAAATGCAGTTAATACAACTGAAGAAATCTTCTGAAGATAAAAAGGCCAAATTTGAACAATTAATCAGGATGCTTTCTCCTGCACAAAAAGATGAATTAAAGCAATGTATTTCTAAACAGTAAGGGATATAGTGAAGAAAACGAGAAAATTAAGCATGATTAATTGTCGTTAAATTGGTTAATGTTGACTAATTTTTCTCAGAAATTCTTCTGTTAATTTCATAAAGGCCTTAGATCCCTGGGTGTTAGGCATGGCAGTGACGACGGGCTGAAAAGTATCTACAGCTTTGGCCACATTGACATCCATCGGAATCGTATTCTCAAAAATTTGTTGGGGATCAAAGTCCGAATTAACCCGTCTCATTACCTGATTATAGTAACGACTTAACAAACCACCACTAGACAGAATAAAAACGACACCAATTAAATTAATATTGAGGGGATCATCTGAGGCTTTATGACTTTCTTTCAGTTTGGCGATGCGTCTTTCCAATAACTGTATGCCGACAATAGAAAGGGGTTCAGGTCGAGCGGGTAGTATATAAAAATTACTAGCGGCAATACCGCTACGGGTTAATAAATTATAGCCTGGAGCGCAATCTAAAATAATAAAGTCATATTCTTCTAAAACAGGATCTAAAATCTTCTTTATTAAAGATCCTTCAAATTTATTCCAAACAGCTTCAAATTCTAAATTTTCCTGTAATTTTGCTTCTTTATGGAGCATTTCAGAAACGAGATATTCATCGTAGAGTTCAATATCTCCTGGTAACAATTCTAAGCCTTCAATATCACAAACACTAGGGCAAATAATATCAAATATTTCTAGTTTACTGTAGGGATTGGGTTGAATAATATTTTCAATTAAATAGCTGAGAGTTTTCCGTTTTTTACGGGTTTGGGCAAAATCATGGGGAGACATGAGACTCAGGGTTGCACTAATTTGGGAATCTAAATCTAGAACTAACACCCGTTTTTGGTGATATTTTGCTAAACAAGTGGCGAGGTTCACGGTCAAAGTTGTTTTTCCAACTCCGCCTTTCATATTAACCGTACTAATAATGCTAACCATCAAAAATGCCTAGGGGGTAATAGAATTTTGGCTAGTTTAGCAGATTTGGTCGGGCTTGACTAGAGAGTGTCTTGCTATACTTCAAACGTTCATAATCTGAGATTTATCAAAGCGTTGAAATCGTAAGGTGAGCAAAGAATCAAGCTCCTCCTTATATTTTACGTTAGCATCTTCAAGACATCCTGAAATTGCTGCAGAAAACTGCGTAAAATCTTCATAATATTTTGCGTATAAACACTTCTTTTTCACAAACTTCCACAGTCTTTCAATTAAATTCAAGTTAGGAGAATAAGGAGGTAAGTACAGTAACTCTATTCCTAATGATTCTGCCAACTCCTGCACAATTCGGCATTTTTGATAACGAGCATTGTCTAATACCAACGTAATCGGTATTAATAGTCCTAATTCTGCTATCTTTTCTAGGAGTTCACAAACCTGAGTTCCCGTAATATAAGAACTGTTCGTTACCATAATTACTTCATGGGTAATTGCATTTAATGCTCCTAACACATTAAAACGTTTTCTCCCTGATGGTGACTTAATAAAAATCCTTTTGAAGCACCATATAAAATTTACAAATGCTCCCATTACAAAATGAGAGGCATCTACAAAGAAAACTGCCCTTTTTCCTGCTTTTGCCTCTTCTAGCCTTGGTTCTAGCTCTTTTTCTCTATAGCTATCCTGAGCTTCTACATCTGCTTTTGATGGAATTGTTCCCACCTTTAGACACCTCATTCCTATTGACTTTAAAAATTTTCTGACTTGCGTTGGACTTCTTTTTATTCCCGTTAATTCTTCTATTCTTTTTACTGCTTCATTTATTGTTGCTGGTGGATTTGACTCAAAATATGCCTCAATTGTCCCTTGATGCTCTGTTAACTCGCTTTTCGGGCGATTAAATTTTATTTCTTTTAGTTTTTCTATCCCGCCCTCTTGATAATCACGGATATAGCTTGTCACCGTATTTACTGAAACTCCTGCGAATTGAGCAATTTTTTGATGAGATAATCCCTGACTTTTTAACCATAAAACTTCCATCTTTAGCTGTACTCTAGGATGCGGGTGATTAAACCGACCGTAAGACAACAGTCTTTTGTCTTCTTCCGTAAATTCTAACTTAATCATTTCTCAGCCTCTTGACTACTTTTTCTATTTTTACTATATTATCTCTTATTTTTAAAATTCGCAACTTGTGACCGTGTTCAGTATATTAACATAAGGTGAAATGTTGCTTAGTAGTCCAATATTTAAAAGTACGGGTAAAATGAACGAGGTTAAGCAATCCTAATTATCAGCAATTCTCAGTTTTAGATACAGCAAGCCTTTTAGGGATTTAAAGAACATTTCAAAGGGGGTTTTTGGGGCTATTCTATGTGTACTACCATGCCTGAAAGCCTGAAGACTCGTAAAATGAACTTGTTAATCCCGTTGAATTTTACCCCGTATTACGCGAACTAAAACCTGAAACCCTTGCTACAGGGCAAATTTAGAATTGCTGTTCTATGATTATATTTATGCCCGAAATCGGCTTGTGGCACAGGGTAATCGCATCTTATTTGTTACAAAAAATACAGACAAAAAGAGAGAAATATAGTGTAAAAAAGAAGCAGTCATCTAAGAGAAGAAAAGGCTATTATTTAAAAAAAGTAAGTGAGTGAGGTCAAAGATGGCAAAAGGCTTCGGCGCAAGAGTTCTAACCCCACAACAAGAAAAAGAAGTCAAAATTATCAAAAGAAGCATACTGAAACATTTTCAGTGCCTAAAAGAACCGAGAACAGGGAGAAGGCAAGACCATAACTTAACAGCAATTGTCACCATAGGAATATTGGCAGTATTGTCAGGGGCAGATGGCTTCGTAGCAATTGAAGCCTATGGCAAAGCCAAACGAGAATGGCTAGAAATGTTTCTAGAGTTACCAAAGGGAATTCCCTCTCACGATACCGTTGGAAGAGTATTTGGAATGTTGGAAACAGAAGAACTAGAAAAAAGTTTTCTGAGCTGGATAAGCAGTCTAACGGAGAAAATGGACATAGAGCTGATACAGATAGATGGAAAAACGAAAAGAGGTTCTTATGATAGGGAAAAAGGACTAAATGCGTTACACAGCATAAGTGCGTGGAGTAGTGAGCGGGGACTGATGTTAGCGCAAAAGAAAGTAGATAGTAAATCTAATGAAATAAAAGCAGTCCCCTTGTTACTGAAGTTACTGGCTCTCCCCTTGTCTGTGTGTAATGTTATGTTAAGAGTTAAAGCAAGCTAACAATTTAAGCCGTA
Organism: Woronichinia naegeliana WA131; assembly: GCA_025370055.1. NCBI lineage: Bacteria > Bacillati > Cyanobacteriota > Cyanophyceae > Synechococcales > Coelosphaeriaceae > Woronichinia > Woronichinia naegeliana. The sequence goes on from CP073041.1 coordinate 6,869,004, forward strand.
GATGCTCAAAATTAGCAAATCCATAACTTTTCCTTTTTATTAATTTAATTTTTGTATTCATCCCTTCCGTTAATCCATTAGTTGTATGGTTTTCAAAATAATTGCATATACCTGTCAAATGAGTTTTCAGCATACCCACACTTTTTTTATAGAATAGGCACGCTGTTCTCATCCATTTTTCAAATTTTCTCCTTGCACCATTTGTCGTTCTTGAATGCTCATAAATATCTCTAATCTCTTCCTTCATTTCATACGCTATTCCTAAACAAGGATACATTTTCAATATCTCTTCTAACTCTTCTCTTTTTTCTTTTTTTAACTCTTCTTTATTTTTCCATAATAGGTATGTTAAACCCTTTTTATGGATATTCATTTTCTTTCTCAATTTATTCAATTCTTCATTTATATTTTTCATTACATGAAATCTATCATAGACAATTTTAGCATTTACAAATAACTCCTTTATTGCTGACGTAAATCCCTCCCACATATCCACACTTACTTCCTTTACATTCTCTCTAACCCTTGCTGGCTGCACCTTTAGGGCTTCTATTATCTCTTCTTTTTTGTGTCCTTTTATTACTTCTAACAATTCCTTTTTATTTATATCTATCACTGTTGTAATAAAGTCTTTTTTTCCTTTTCTATTACTAAATTCGTCTAAACTTATCTTTTCTGGTAATTCCCATTCCTTCTTTTCTGCCTGCTTTGCATACTCTTCAAATATTGATTCCAATGTTCCCCAACTTATTTCTTCTTCTTGCCTTACCTCTTCTACATTTTTCTTTTTTACTTGCTCATAAATCTTTTCTTCATAACGAATTGTATAATGTTTTCTTAGCCGCATAAAGTCCAGTCTTTCTGTTATGTATTTCTGACATTTTTCACAATGGAACTGGCGGCGGGGCACTTCCAGATATACTTTCTTTCCCAATAGGGATAAATCCCGAACCAAATTATATTCTATTTGATTTATATCTTCCAATTCTTTATGACAATTTGGACATTCTATTACTTCGTTTTTCATTTTTAATTTTAAGAACAAAGCACCATCTATTTCTCGATAGTTTACGACTGTTACCTTTGGCAAACCTAGTAGCTCATCCAAGTTTATCCACATACTCCACCTCCTACTGTGGTATTACTATTATACACTTTCCACACAGTTGGGGGAAGAGCCAGTTACTTAACATCAAGGGGGCAGTAGTAACCCTAGATGCAATGGGAACGCAGACAGAAATCGCAAAACAAATAAAGCAAGGTGAAGGTGACTATGTATTGGCTCTCAAAGGAAATCAGGGCAAACTTAATAAACAAGTTAGGGATTGGTTTAAACAAGCGGTCGCTCAGAACTGGCAAGGAATTGAATACAGTTATCATGAGAAGACAGAAAAAGGACATTACCGTTTAGAAACTCGTCAAGTCTGGACAGTGTCAATCAATCAGCTTTCCGCATTGCATCGCCAAAATCAGTGGGTCGGTTTAGCAACTGTTGTGATGGTTAAAAGTAAAACTCAATTCGGTCATAAAACAACAGAGACGTTTCGCTATTATATTAGCAGTCTTCCTACGGATGCCGAACGTCATAGCCATGTGATTCGTTCTCACTGGAGTATTGAAAATAGTCTGCATTGGGTTTTAGATGTCACTTTTAATGAGGATGCGAGTCGAGTGCGTCAAGGTAATGCGGCTGATAATTTGGGCTTGCTCCGTCGTTTAAGTATTAATTTGCTTAAACATGAGCCATCTCAAAAAAGCTTGAAGATGAAGCGTTATTTGGCGGCGATGGACAACAATTTTCTTCTACAGGTTTTAGCAGCTAGTTCACGGGAGTGATATTCATGAGTATATTTAGCTTCAAATAGGGCTTGCTGAAAAAGTCCACAAAACGAACCTAGATGCCACAGGGCGCGAAAAATGGTGACTTCAGAGCTCAGTTTCCAGTTTTACCTCACATTTTTCCAGCAAAGTGCATGGATTTTGAGCCTCCAAATGCCATAACCTTGCATCTGATCGTTTGTAAAATGCCTGAAAGTATTGTATAGCAAGGATTTCATCCTTATTCAGCAAGCCCCAAATAGGAGGATTGGCAAAATATTGACACCAACAATTATGAATTAGCGAAATTACTTAATCTTTTAGAGTTTAAGTTGATTTTCTTCTCTTTTTAGTTTTTGATATAGTCTATTTTTAAGCTAGATTTCTTTTTTGATTCCACTCTACTAATATGCGATTACCCTGCTTGAAGAACTGGTGAAATTGCGCGAGGAAGCTCTCACCCTACGAGAAGATATGTCCAATATAATTAGGGCTTGCTGAATAAGTCTGCAAATCGAACCTAGATGCCACAGGGCGCGAAAAATGGTGACTTCAGAAATCAGTTTCCGATTTTAACCCACAATTTTCTAGCAAAGTGCATGGATTTTACGCCTTCAAATGCCATAAGCTTGCACCTAATCGTGTTCAAAATGGCTGAAAAGCTTATCTGATAAAGGTTCTGCCTTTATTCGGCAAACCCTAATTATTCACGATTTGCGTAATCCTTTATTAGCCATGCTTCTATCGGCAGAAATTATTAAAAAATACAGCGATCGTCCAAGCACCAAAGCTATTTTGATCAAAAAAGCAGAGCAAATTTTAACCTCTGGTAAACGCCTGCAAAATATGATTGATAGTTTACTGCTAATGGCCAAACTAGAATCAGGCAAAATTCTGTTTAATCCCGTGCCAACGGATTTATATGAGCTAGGGACAGCCATTTTAAACGATTTTGAATTATTCGCTAATACCCAGAAGATTGAGCTAACAGGAGATCTCCCTAACCCCAAAAGCAGCATCGTTATTGATGAGATTATTCTGCATCGTGTGATTGAAAATTTACTTTCTAATGCCCTAAAATTCTCGCCGTCGAATAGCCAAGTCCGTCTCAGAATTGAGTATTTACCCGAAAATCATCTCCGTATTCAGGTCATTGATCAGGGGCCAGGGGTCAGTCCCGAAAGAACCCAGGACATCTTTAAAAAGTTTGAAATCGGAGCCGTTAAAGCTAATGTCTCTCAAATTGGTTTAGGTTTAGCTTTCTGTAAAATGGCCGTCGAAGCTCAGGGAGCAGGGTAATCGCATATTAGTAGAGTGGAATCAAAAAAGAAATCTAGCTTAAAAATAGACTATATCAAAAACTAAAAAGAGAAGAAAATCAACTTAAACTCTAAAAGATTAAGTAATTTCGCTAATTCATAATTGTTGGTGTCAATATTTTGCCAATCCTCCTATTTGGGGCTTGCTGAATGGGTGCGACCTTTAGTTGATAAAAGCTGTTGTAATCAGGGTTCTACAGGGAACCCATATTGATCAAGTTTTGCCCAAAATTGACTCCATCGTTCCTTGGTCAATACCAAAGCTCGTAGGCTCAAAATAATTCCTGCTCCTTTTTCCTTCCATCGCATCCCTGAACAACATAATCGTTGTTTGACCAACGTCTTACAAGCTGCTTCCGTAACATCTGAACCAATCGGATACTTTTTCTCTAAGTATTCAGCATAATCCATTTGATGCTGATGATTCTCGTAATAAGTAATCGCCGCTTGTAGTTTCTCGGTAAGATTCTTAGAATGACTTTTTTCTTCTTTGACTTCTTTCATCAGATTTAGCAGTTCTCCTGCTTTTCCTTTTTCATGCTTGAGTTCTCGACAATTTTCAGTCAACCATTCTTTTTGTTTTGACACGGTATTCGGATGCAACGCTTCTGCCAAGGCACCTAAGTAACCAGAGGCATGATAGAAATCTAATATCTGTTCTTCCGTTTGCTTTTCTAAAAACTTCCAATTTGATTCTGCCCCGTCTGCTATCCCGACCAATGTTGCCTCTGGATAACGGTTTTTCGCTCGCTCAATTTCTCTTTCCAATCTTTCTAGAAAACTCTTTTTTCCATACTCTGGTGCCGCACCTAGATAGATTGTAGGTTGACGTTCGCCTTCACTATCGTATAGGGAAACGGTTCCCACCATTGCTTCACGGTAGCCATCCTCACACATCAGCATACAGGTTCCATCTAATCCTATTCCCACTGTTGCAATTTGGCTATCCTCCTTGGGCGGGGCATAACTCCACGCTTCTTCTTTTGCCTGTACCACACTTCCTACTGCTTCACTCAATCTTTGGATATAGGATAGCGCTACTTTTCTACCATGATTTTCTAATAAATCATTTTTCACCTCTTTGCCTGCCATCCCTGACATTTTTGAGGATACCTGTTTTGCCAATAATGGCGTTGATGTTATGATTATCCTTGCTTCTCTTTCTAAGGGGCAATACGTTTTTCCTCAAAGGTGAACGCTGATATACATGACGATTCACTATAACCTCACCATAAGGTGTTTGATATTCTTTCGGTTGCTCTCCCTTACTCTTCCAGATTTCTTCACCGATTTTTAAGGGTGAACCATCTGTATCTAAATATTTCAAGGCTTCTTTGCTGGCGATGCAACCTACTTCGTTTAAGCCTTTTTGAATATTTATTTCTGTATCCAACATTGAACGACTTAGTTCTAATGTTAGTTCTATTTTTATCTTTGAACCCTCTACATTAATTAGTTTTGCTGTCATCATTGTTTCCTCTTTGTCACTTTTCATCTCATGTTAACACTTTTCTTTTCCTTCATCAACTAAAGGTCACACCCTGCTGAATAAGGATGAAATCCTTGCTAGACAATACTTTCAGGCATTTTACAAACGATCAGATGCAAGGTTATGGCATTTGGAGGCTCAAAATCCATGCACTTTGCTGGAAAAATGTGAGGTAAAACTGGAAACTGAGCTCTGAAGTCACCATTTTTCGCGCCCTGTGGCATCTAGGTTCGTTTTGTAGACTTTTTCAGCAAGCCCTATTTGAAGCTAAATAGGGCTTGCTGAAAAAGTCAAAAAACGAAAGAAATGTGGGTTAGGGAAGTATGGACTGAAAAAGCATAGATAACTTATCCTTATGGAAACAAATCAAAATACAGATTTTGTTTAATCTAGGGCTTGCTGAAAAAGTCAAAAAACGAAAGAAATGTGGGTTAGGGAAGTATGGACTGAAAAAGCATAGATAACTTATCCTTATGGAAACAAATCAAAATACAGATTTTGTTTAATCTATTGTTCCTTTCTGTCTAAAAAGGTCAACACAAATCACTCCTCACAAAAGAGAGGAAAATTAACACCATTTTTCACAAGAAAAACGACTCTACAACTTTTTACTTTTTGTCTTCTGAAGTAGAGTAGAAAGATTCATTACCAAAAAGTTCATCGCAATTACCGTTTCCGAGGTCTCAGGTAGTTTGGCCATCACTCGACCAAGACTAAATTTCCTCTTTCCCTGTCCGAATTTACCCTCAATGGCATTACGCACTCTTTCATCTGAGCGTGCCTCTTTCTTTTTTTCTTTGCTCACCTCTTTCGGCGGTCTTCCCAATCGGGGACCACTCATTCTTATATCCCTTTCTTTACAATAAGCTCGATTCGCTTTTGTTCGATAGATTTTATCCACATGAACCGATTCCGGATAACATCCTGTTTCCCTTTTATATTCTTCTATTCGCGCTTGTAAATCTCCCGATTCGTTGTAATTATCCCAACTTAATTTGTCTAAGAAGACAAAGCCATTCACATTACTTGCCGATATTTTAGCTCCAAACTCTACTGCTTTTCCCGCTTTTCCACGCACTATTGGACGCACGTGAGGTTGGCTTACACTCACAATTCTGTTTTCTACTTTATTTGTCTTTTTTTCATACATTTCTAACTGTTGCTCATACACTTTTCCTATCGTTACAAGCTCTTCTTGCTCTTTTTTCGTTAGTTTTTCTAACTTTGCTCCCTCTTCTATCATTTTTTCTATATCAGACAAGTTTCTTTTTATATATCCTAGTTGTTTTTTTGTTCCTTTTCTTCTTTCTTTTTTTGACACACGACGTTTTTTTGCTATGGCTAAGTACTCTTTTCTTGCCACTTCCCTATAAGTCCTCGGCTTTTCTTTCCTTTTCTCTTTTATTTCTTCATACAGCTTATCTATTATTTTTTCTGTTTTTTCTCTGGCATCATTCAATATTCCTATATCCGTTGGATATTTTATATCTGCTGGTGTACAAGTCGCATCTAACAATAACTTTCCTTCATTTTCTTTTTTTTCTGACGCTACACCCGTCGCTTTTTTTTCTATTTCTTTATTAATTTTATTTATTAATTCCATTCCTATTTTTTTACGAAAATGAACCATCATTGACGCATTAAATGCTTCTTTGCTACTATAGCTTTCCATTCCTATAAAGTACTGTAAATAAGGGTTCTCTTTTATTTGTTCTACTGTTTCTCTGTCACTTTTTCCTGAAATTTCTTTGATAATTAATGCTCCTAATGCCATTCTAAATGATTTGGCTGGGGCTCCTTTTTTTTCTGTGAAGTTTTTTGCATATTCTTCCTCATATTCTTCCCAAAGAATCATTTTTGACATTTCTATCCAACGATTTTCTTCGTCTAACTGCCCGCCGAACAGATTTTTCAAGTTTTCTGGTGTTTCAATTGAGTACTGTTGCTTTCGGTACATCTGCTTTCTCTCTTCTTAATGCAATGGTTTTGAGGCATTCTACCCTATTTTCGTGCATTCTAGCGGTTCTTAATTCGCCTACTATTTTTCTCCGTAAAGGTTTCAGCTTTTTTCAGCAAGCCCTAAATATACTCATGAATATCACTCCCGTGAACTAGCTGCTAAAACCTGTAGAAGAAAATTGTTGTCCATCGCCGCCAAATAACGCTTCATCTTCAAGCTTTTTTGAGATGGCTCATGTTTAAGCAAATTAATACTTAAACGACGGAGCAAGCCCAAATTATCAGCCGCATTACCTTGACGCACTCGACTCGCATCCTCATTAAAAGTGACATCTAAAACCCAATGCAGACTATTTTCAATACTCCAGTGAGAACGAATCACATGGCTATGACGTTCGGCATCCGTAGGAAGACTGATAATATAATAGCGAAACGTCTCTGTTGTTTTATGACCGAATTGAGTTTTACTTTTAACCATCACAACAGTTGCTAAACCGACCCACTGATTTTGGCGATGCAATGCGGAAAGCTGATTGATTGACACTGTCCAGACTTGACGAGTTTCTAAACGGTAATGTCCTTTTTCTGTCTTCTCATGATAACTGTATTCAATTCCTTGCCAGTTCTGAGCGACCGCTTGTTTAAACCAATCCCTAACTTGTTTATTAAGTTTGCCCTGATTTCCTTTGAGAGCCAATACATAGTCACCTTCACCTTGCTTTATTTGTTTTGCGATTTCTGTCTGCGTTCCCATTGCATCTAGGGTTACTACTGCCCCCTTGATGTTAAGTAACTTCAGTAACAAGGGGACTGCTTTTATTTCATTAGATTTACTATCTACTTTCTTTTGCGCTAACATCAGTCCCCGCTCACTACTCCACGCACTTATGCTGTGTAACGCATTTAGTCCTTTTTCCCTATCATAACAGGGCGAACGCATCTAAAAATGATACAGATACAAGAACATTATAGAGGGATGGATAAGGGAAAATAAGGGAAAGTGCATAGAAAACAAAAGCGATGAAACTCCGACCCAAATATAGACTGGTAGAACACTTTGCCGAAATAGATGACCCTCGCATCGAACGAACAAAACGGCATAAACTCATTGATATTCTAACGATTGCCATCTTAGCCGTCATTTGTGGAGCAGAAGGTTGGGTAGCCATGGAAAGTTTCGGCAAGGCTAAACATCAATGGCTAAAAAAAATTTTGGAATTGCCGAATGGCATCCCCTCCGACGATACGTTTGCGCGTGTATTTGCTAGTCTGAATCCAGAGCAATTTCAAGACTGTTTTCTGCATTGGGTCAAAAGTATAGCGGAGGTAAGTGAAGGAGAAGTGATAGCGATTGACGGCAAAACCCTTCGCCACTCCTATGACAATGCCAACGGAAAGGGCGCAATTCAGATGGTAAGTGCATGGGCAACAGCAAATCGTCTAGTACTAGGACAGTGCAAGGTGGAAAGCAAATCGAATGAAATCACGGCGATTCCTAAACTCCTGAAAATGCTAGAGGTCAAAGGTTGTATCGTAACGATTGATGCCATGGGAACTCAGACAAAGATTGCCCAACAGATAGTAGGGCGAGGGGGAGATTATGTTTTGGCATTGAAAGGCAATCAAGGTAATTTATGTGAGGATGTTGAACAATTATTTGCTCATGCTCAATCGGTTAATTTTGTGGGAATTAAGCATGATTTTCATCAAACAATAGACAAGGGACATGGACGGATTGAAATTCGCCGTTGCTGGACGATGGAACAAACAGAATTTTTGCTGGGTGCGGAGAAATGGGCAAAGTTGACGAGCATCTGTATGATTAAAGCGGAGAGACGATTGAAAGACAAAACAGAGTATGAGACTCGCTACTATATCAGTAGCCTGCCGAGTAATGCTCAAAAATTATCCCAATCTGTTCGTAGTCATTGGTTGATAGAAAACTCTTTACATTGGGTTCTAGACTTGGCCTTCAACGAGGATGCTTGTCGCATTCGTAAGGATTTTGCTCCTGAGAATTTAGCCGTCTTACGCCATATCGCTCTTAACTTGCTCACAAAGGAAAATACTCTGAAACTTGGTATCAAGAATAAACGGCTACGCGCTGGTTGGGACGAGGACTATCTCCTTAAGGTTTTACTCGGATAAGATGCGTTTGCCCTGCCTATCATAAGAACCTCTTTTCGTTTTTCCATCTATCTGTATCAGCTCTATGTCCATTTTCTCCGTTAGACTGCTTATCCAGCTCAGAAAACTTTTTTCTAGTTCTTCTGTTTCCAACATTCCAAATACTCTTCCAAAGGTATCGTGAGAGGGAATTCCCTTTGGTAACTCTAGAAACATTTCTAGCCATTCTCGTTTGGCTTTGCCATAGGCTTCAATTGCTACGAAGCCATCTGCCCCTGACAATACTGCCAATATTCCTATGGTGACAATTGCTGTTAAGTTATAGTCTTGCCTTCTCCCTGTTCTCGGTTCTTTTAGGCACTGAAAATGTTTCAGTATGCTTCTTTTGATAATTTTGACTTCTTTTTCTTGTTGTGGGGTTAGAACTCTTGCGCCGAAGCCTTTTGCCATCTTTGACCTCACTCACTTACTTTTTTTAAATAATAGCCTTTTCTTCTCTTACTGGACAGTGGGAAGTTTATGGATGGCAGAGAAGGTAATGACTATGCGGCCAAAGTAAGTCTATCAGGACTTGGAAAAGGGTCAAGTTTAGCGGCAAGGAATTTAGGCAAAAGCAGACTAGGTGGACTTTGAGGAAAAATCATTGGGGCTTGATGTTGGATGGCTAGTTGAGCAATGCGTTCACTAGGATAGCCATGGGAGGGTAGAGTCGGGTGCGACCTTTAGTTGATAAAAGCTGTTGTAATCAGGGTTCTACAGGGAACCCATATTGATCAAGTTTTGCCCAAAATTGACTCCATCGTTCCTTGGTCAATACCAAAGCTCGTAGGCTCAAAATAATTCCTGCTCCTTTTTCCTTCCATCGCATCCCTGAACAACATAATCGTTGTTTGACCAACGTCTTACAAGCTGCTTCCGTAACACCTGAACCAATCGGATACTTTTTCTCTATGTATTCAGCATAATCCATTTGATGCTGATGATTCTCGTAATAAGTAATCGCCGCTTGTAGTTTCTCGGTAAGATTCTTAGAATGACTTTTTTCTTCTTTGACTTCTTTCATCAGATTTAGCAGTTCTCCTGCTTTTCCTTTTTCATGCTTGAGTTCTCGACAATTTTCAGTCAACCATTCTTTTTGTTTTGACACGGTATTCGGATGCAACGCTTCTGCCAAGGCACCTAAGTAACCAGAGGCATGATAGAAATCTAATATCTGTTCTTCCGTTTGCTTTTCTAAAAACTTCCAATTTGATTCTGCACCATCTGCTATACCGACAAATTTTGCCTCTGGATAACGGTTTTTCGCTCGCTCAATTTCTCTTTCCAATCTTTCTAGAAAACTCTTTTTTCCGTACTCTGGTGCCGCACCTAGATAGATTGTCTGTTGACGTTCTCCCTCACTATCGTATAGGGAAACGGTTCCCACCATTGCTTCACGGTAGCCATCCTCACACATCAGCATACAGGTTCCATCTAATCCTATTCCCACTGTTGCAATTTGGCTATCCTCCTTGGGCGGGGCATAACTCCACGCTTCTTCTTTTGCCTGTACCACACTTCCTACTGCTTCACTCAATCTTTGGATATAGGATAGCGCTACTTTTCTACCATGATTTTCTAATAAATCATTTTTCACCTCTTTGCCTGCCATCCCTGACATTTTTGAGGATACCTGTTTTGCCAATAATGGCGTTGATGTTATGATTATCCTTGCTTCTCTTTCTAAGGGGCAATACGTTTTTCCTCCTACTGAACGCTGATATACATGACGATTCACTATAACCTCACCATAAGGTGTTTGATATTCTTTCGGTTGCTCTCCCTTACTCTTCCAGATTTCTTCACCGATTTTTAAGGGTGAACCATCTGTATCTAAATATTTCAAGGCTTCTTTGCTGGCGATGCAACCTACTTCGTTTAAGCCTTTTTGAATATTTATTTCTGTATCCAACATTGAACGACTGAGTTCTAATGTTAGTTCTATTTTTATCTTTGAACCCTCTACATTAATTAGTTTTGCTGTCATCATTGTTTCCTCTTTGTCACTTTTCATCTCATGTTAACACTTTTCTTTTCCTTCATCAACTAAAGGTCACACCCGTAGAGTCCGAAACCAGCGAGGGAAATTAGCCCAAATCCCCTGGGGTAACTCTAAGGAAAGAATTTGAAGTAAGCCGAGAACAATGACATGAAGATTAACAAAACGCTCAAAGGCTTCTACTTTGTTTAAAATCTGAGTCTGAACAGTTTGGGGATAGTCAGGGAGGATAAGATTGCTAGGCCAGGTCGGTAAAGTAGGAAGAGCCTTAAGCCAAAAACGATAGGCAAAGCCGCCCAAAAGATGGATTAATTGACGAAAAGTGACTTCAATCTTAAATCGGAGACCGTAAGCGGCAATAATCTCAGGTCCAGTCAAACAGAGGTCAGTAGAAAGCAGAATCAGTCTTTGTCCGTTGGGCAATTGGGTGAGGACAAACTTAACGAGCTGATGGGGACTATCCCAGTGGAACTCAAAGCACTGATAAGAAACGGAGACTTGTTGACCATAGAGCCAGACTTTAGCGGTGGGAAAATCCTCCACAAGAGCAAACAGGCTTTCTAGTTTTATTGAACTCCCCCAAAGCCGTGGTCGTCCTTTCCCCCTCAAGGTCGGAACGGAAGAAAAGGGAGCATATGCCACTGTAGAGCAACGCACTCGGGTGATGAGATGCAAGGCATTTTGGCGAAAACTTTTGAGCACTGCTCCACAAGCGAAGTAAGCATCCAAAATCACATAGCTTCCCGCCTCTGCGTAGGTAGTGCAAAGCTCCCCCATTTTCGTGACTAGAGTAGTCTTCTCTTTTTTGCTGCCTTTTTTCCCTTCCTTTGCCGTTGCTTTGGACTTGATGCCATCGTCTAGCCGCAACACTAAGGGCAAGGCAAAGCAGGCTTTTCCTGCTCCCACCAAAACACTCAAGGCATTGAAGTAATGCCCCCTTATCCATTCTGGCTTCGCCACATTTCCGGATTCTTGGTGTAGTCGTTTTACCCCTGGCATCTTGCGCCCTTCTTTCCCCACTTTGATTCCATCCCCCACATACACTCGTTTTTCCTTGATTCGATATAGATTTTCATGCTGACTTACCCACTTCGACCATCCCAAGGTCAGTCCTTTGACGTTAAATGCCTTGGATTCAAACCAATGTAGTGCCTGATGGTAGTAGCTCTCTGTTAACCCTAAGGCATTGACATAGCTTGTTATTGCGCTCGGTTGGCTGTTGAGCACTACTCCCCAGGCTAATAGGATAAACCATTGGTACGTTGCTTCTCGGCTAAAGGCGGGACGGAGATTCTCTAGGATTTGCTCTAGTCGCTGACATAGTTGCATAATTGATAGATAGCACTGGCTATCGATTTTCTATATCAGCCAGTTTCGGACATAACGGCACTCTTGGGTATCGCATGTCCGATTTTCTTTTCTCACTTACCCTGCTCGAGAACTTCCCACTGTCCAGTTCTCTTAGATGACTGCTTCTTTTTTACACTATATTTCTCTCTTTTTGTCTGTATTTTTTGTAACAAATAAGATGCGATTACCCTGGCTTGTGGCAAGGTTTTCAAAATAGCTTGACATAAAACCTAATTTAGCAGTGGGTATGACCTTTAGTTGATGAAGGAAAAGAAAAGTGTTAACATGAGATGAAAAGTGACAAAGAGGAAACAATGATGACAGCAAAACTAATTAATGTAGAGGGTTCAAAGATAAAAATAGAACTAACATTAGAACTCAGTCGTTCAATGTTGGATACAGAAATAAATATTCAAAAAGGCTTAAACGAAGTAGGTTGCATCGCCAGCAAAGAAGCCTTGAAATATTTAGATACAGATGGTTCACCCTTAAAAATCGGTGAAGAAATCTGGAAGAGTAAGGGAGAGCAACCGAAAGAATATCAAACACCTTATGGTGAGGTTATAGTGAATCGTCATGTATATCAGCGTTCACCTTTGAGGAAAAACGTATTGCCCCTTAGAAAGAGAAGCAAGGATAATCATAACATCAACGCCATTATTGGCAAAACAGGTATCCTCAAAAATGTCAGGGATGGCAGGCAAAGAGGTGAAAAATGATTTATTAGAAAATCATGGTAGAAAAGTAGCGCTATCCTATATCCAAAGATTGAGTGAAGCAGTAGGAAGTGTGGTACAGGCAAAAGAAGAAGCGTGGAGTTATGCCCCGCCCAAGGAGGATAGCCAAATTGCAACAGTGGGAATAGGATTAGATGGCTACCGTGAAGCAATGGTGGGAACCGTTTCCCTATACGATAGTGAAGGCGAACGTCAACATACAATCTATCTAGGTGCGGCACCAGAGTATGGAAAAAAGAGTTTTCTAGAAAGATTAGAAAGAGAAATTGAGCGAGCGAAAAACCGTTATCCAGAGGCAACATTGGTCGGGATAGCAGACGGGGCAGAATCAAATTGGAAGTTTTTAGAAAAGCAAACGGAAGAACAGATATTAGATTTCTATCATGCCTCTAGTTACTTAGGTGCCTTGGCAGAAGCGTTGCATCCGAATACCGTGTCAAAACAAAAAGAATGGTTGACTGAAAATTGTCGAGAACTCAAGCATGAAAAAGGAAAAGCAGGAGAACTGCTAAATCTGATGAAAGAAGTCAAAGAAGAAAAAAGTCATTCTAAGAATCTTACCGAGAAACTACAAGCGGCGATTACTTATTACGAGAATCATCAGCATCAAATGGATTATGCTGAATACTTAGAGAAAAAGTATCCGATTGGTTCAGGTGTTACGGAAGCAGCTTGTAAGACGTTGGTCAAACAACGATTATGTTGTTCAGGAATGCGATGGAAGGAAAAAGGAGCAGGAATTATTTTGAGCCTACGAGCTTTGGTATTGACCAAGGAACGATGGAGTCAATTTTGGGCAAAACTTGATCAATATGGGTTCCCTGTAGAACCCTGATTACAACAGCTTTTATCAACTAAAGGTCGCACCCTTAGCAGTTGCAAAGGTGAGATGCTCCTACTGAGATATTGAGATTTAAAAAGTTATATTATCGTTGGTGATTAACACCTCAGTGTATTATAGTAATTTTCATTCAAATGAGGTACGGATAAGAGGCTTAAGGCCTTTGTGAGCAAGGCTCGTTGGTACCTCACCAAAATGAAAAACGCTTGTTGGATTACAGCGAGTTCTAGATATTTTCTGGATAGTTCATAACTTTGTTCGCAGCCATTTTACTACTAGAAAAGTCCCAGCTGTAGCTCTCGATATCATTCAAAAAGGGTTAACTTGGGGGGAGTTACTGCAAATTCGAGTGCTTTGTTGAACTCCTTTTATTGTCAGTCTTTTCGTCTCCAGCTAGGCAGCACCACTGTCTCAGCCTCCCCCCACAATGGTGACAATTTCTAGGCGATCGCCCTCTTGTAGTTGGGTTGTTGGCCAATATTGACGATGGAGAATTTCACCGTTGTATTCTACGGCTACTAAACGGGGATTCAGTCCAATTTGTTCTAAAAATTGAGGTAACAGGGTTTGGGATGAGCAAATTTGGCGATCGCCGTTGACCTGTAGGGTAATAGATGGTAGAGCAAAAGAAGTCATATTTTTAAGATTAAGAACAAAACTGTAAGAACAGCAATTTAAGCACGAAAACTCTATTTCTGAAGGGCGGCTTCAATCTCAGCCAGAGAGATCGGTTGATTAGTTCCTTGTTTAGAGGTTGCTGGAATTTCAACCACAATCATATAACCTTCAATTTTTCCGCCATTAACCTCAGCTAAGGTCTTAAGAATGTTAGGCATATCAGCTTTTGTTAACTGGCCTGTTTGATCATAGATTTCCTGGGCGGAAAGACAACCGATCGCCGGATTCCAACCATCACTTTGGGGAAAACGTTGATTATTAACAAAAAAACTAGTTGATTCTCCACTACCATGAATCCGAATCAGCGATCGCCCAAGACGGCCAGCCCAATAAGTTTGAGCAATAGGAGCGTATTGTTGCCAACTAGAAGGCAGCAAACTGTAATAGGAATTCAGAGCGCCAATCATTTGGTCCGGTTGAGTGGCAATAAAGTTCTGAACGCCGGATTCAAAGGGCATGAATACTTTTACTAGGGGAAATTGGCCATAGGCCGTAAAATAGGTGGCGGACGGACGAGGCATGGTTCCTTCTATACGATAAATTCCCTGGGGTGTTTGGCCTCGCACAAAATTCCAACGCAGACCATGTAAAGAACGAGTGAGTAACGGCACTGACAAAAGAGGAGCTTGGGGTTGAGAGGTTTCGCGGCGAAATTGACCATTGCCATCTTTTAACACTGTCCGACAAAGTAGCCCTCGATTCGGTCGGCAAAAGACGTAAAGTTGGGGGGATGAGGGAGCAATTTGCCAGGCGAGTAAATCTTGAAGAGGAGGCAAAGAAGACGGTTTTAATTGTTCGCTAATATCTTGTAACGCAACTTTAAAAGCAAGATTATCAACGCCTTGAAAACGGCTTTGAAGTTGTTGTAATGCTGTTTGAGCAAGGGACGGTTTTAAACCGGCTTGAACTAAGGCTGATAGGGCCATAACTGACCATTCGGGATCAGGACTGTTTTTAACAATATTTTGAAAGCGATCGCCGATCAATACCAATTTTTGAGGATTACCGAGATAGAGTTGGGTTCCCACCTGCATCGCCATTTGTACCGTCTTTGCTTGGGAAGGCGATAAGTTCGGATTCAGGGGCAGTTCTAAGATCTGGGCGATCGCCTCGATCACGATGGGAGACTGGGGTTCTAACAGAGCCGTTGCCCAAAGCGTTTGTCGCCACTTGGTTTCATTGGCCTCGGTGACGGGATAACGTTGCAGATCAAAGCGTTCCGGTGCAATCCGATCCTGTTGTTCCTGTAGATGCGATCGGCGGGCAGAAGTCGTTGCCCTAGGCTGCTGTTCTATGATCAAATCTTGGGGTTGTAGAGAAAAGGCCGTATTTTCTGCTGGTAATATTTTAGGAAAGATCAGTTCCAATCCTAACCATAGGACAGACCATTTTAGCCATTTTAATGTTTGACTACTGACAGGCATTGTTATTAATATTGACAGAGTTATGGCTCTTATTTTACCGCAATTTTAGAAGAAGTGACCAAAATGCTCTTTATAGCAAAATCTGATCCTCTTTAAATCTTCTTTAAAAATCAATTAAGCTTAATTATAAACCAAGTCTATTTTGAGAACTGAAGTTTTTTGAGATATATTTCAGGGACAAGTCCCCCTTTTTAAGGGGGATTTAGGGGGATCCACTTGCGTGATCAAAAATAATAGGTTTCGGTTTAAACGGGGTTTATTCATTATATTCATGATGTTAACAATCAATTTCTTAAAAATATTGTTTTGACTCTGCTAAATGTTTTTCTAAGGTGGTAGTCGGTAACGGGCCTTCAAGATGTTGCCAAGGTAATATTTGATCCAGGCTCCAGTCTTGATAAACATAGAAATCAAGGGGCGGCAGAGTTCCCTTTAATTCCTTAAAAGCTCGTTTATAACTGCCCAAAGTATCGCCATAGTGACGGGTGAGGGCTAACAGAGGAGCTAAACGGCGATCGCCCCTAGAAATGAGTGTTTGAATCACTGACCAATTATAACTTTCAGGACGAAAATCAATGCCCTGGGGACGCAATTGTTTTTGTAAAAATTGTAAACGCTTTTCGGCGGCTGGATTGACTCCAAACCATTGAAAAGGCGTATGGGCTTTAGGAACAAAAGTGCTACACCCCAAAGTCAGCCGTAGGCCTGTAACTTCTTTTTTAATCTGCTTTAATAAATCTACTGTAGCCTGTACATCCTCTAGATCTTCTCCTGGAATACCCACCATGCCATAAAATTTAATTCCTGTCAGACCACCCCGTTTGGCATTAATAGCAGCCTGTTTAATTTCAGCATTAGTTAACTTTTTATTAACAATTTGTCGAACTTTTTCAGAGCCACTTTCAATAGCAATGGTAATCGATTTGGTATCCCGTTGAGCAAGGGTTTTTGCCAATTTCTCGGTCACAGTATTAGTTCGCACAGAGGCAATACTTAAACGCACCTGTTCATACTGGGGTTGTGCTAAATAATCCAATAGGGTTTCAAATTCAGGATGTTGGCTAACAGAGGCTCCTAATAATCCCAAACGATTAGTGACTTTTAAACCGCGTTCAATGGCTGGAATTAAAGAGCCTTCTAAACTAGCCATGCGGAAAGGTAAAGTAAGATAACTTGCTAAACAAAAACGACACATTTCTGGACAACTTCTCACCACTTCCACCATATAAATATTTTCCCAGGCGGCTTTTTCAGTGACAACAGTGGAGGCTGATAAAACATTGCCCCGATAGGTTTGTTTTTTAATCCTGTTAGGAATGTTACTATCAATCGGTTGAATATCAGCGATCGCGCCTTCTGAACTATGATAGGTAACGTTATAGAGACTAGGAACATAAATGCCTGGCACTTGAGCGAGATGATGAAGTTGAGTGCGGCGATCGCAGTGACGTACCGTTTGATAAGCATCTATAAAATCTCCTAATAAATTCTCGCCATCTCCTAATAGAATGAGATCAAAAAAGAGGGCAAAGGGTTCAGGATTGGCGGTTAAAACTGGGCCACCTCCAAATATTAAGGGATGGTTTTGATCCCGTTCCTGGCTATCAATAGGAAGCTGTAATTTTTCTAATAGATTTAAAATATTGACGTAATCCAATTCCCAGGAAAAAGAAAAACCTAATAATTCAGGATTAGAGGGCAGGCTTTCTTTAGTATCTGTAAATAACCGGCTGACTTGAACATCTTGACGGCTCGATAAATTAGCCCAAATGAGTTGATAACCCAAACTAGTAATACCCACACTATACTCATTTGGAAAGGCAAAAATAGTTGGAATGGCATCACTGTCTGGATTAACTGGCGTAAATAATAATTTTTCTTGATTAGCTTCTTTCATATTGAATAATTAAAAATTAAAAAACAAGATCAACACCCTAACGCGATCGCTACTTAGATTACTTATGATTACATTTAAAACTGGCTTAGAATCTTTCTAGAAAATGAGCAACCCTTACATTAAAATCATCGGTATTGACCATAAATGACCAGTGATTTCCCGGCATCTTCTGTATCTCTAAATTTTTTAAATATTGTTGATAGGGTTTTAATTGCCAGGCGGTACGGTTCACCCCTCGGCTTGGTTGGATTAATAAAATCGGTATGGTCAAAGGTTGAGTTAAACCAGCCACTGTCATCACTTCCTCAAACACTTCATCCCTAGCTTGCTGAACAAATTTGCTGCTCCAAGTGCCATCTGCTTTTTCCTCAATACTAGCTTGAAAAACTTGTTGCTGTAGAGGACTCCAGCCTTGATATTCAGGGAGTTGTCGGGCTTTGCTTTCAATCGCCGTATAGGAAGAAAAGGACTGACTCAGTTTTAAAAACGAAAGAACTTTGTACAGCAACGGAAAAGTTAATTTAAAAATAGGGGGAATTTGCCCAATGAAAAAGGGATCGACTAAGGTTAAACTCCGAAATCTTTCTGGCTCTTGAGTTGCCCAAATACAAGCTAATTTAGCAGCCCAGGAATGAGCAACAATATGAGCAGAATTCCACTCCCTTTGGGCCATCAAATACTTCAGATCATCCAAATAATTCTCGAAATAATAACCTGTTGGTGGTTTACTACTTTCCCCATGACCGCGCAAATCAGGAGCCAGAATGTGATAGGAAGGAGCCAAAAAATCACCTAAGCTTGACCAGACTAAACTTTGATCGCCTAAACCATGTAAACAAAGCAAAGGAGTCTTCCCCTGAGACCATTCTAGGGTAGAAATAATGATTCCTTGACTCGAAAAGGTTTGGCGAATAAATGGCACGGAAAAAAGCAAAAAGCCTAAGGATTAGTGGGCACAGGTGGATTATTGATCCAATGGCTGGCATCTAAGCCAATTCGTAGCGTTAAGTCGGAAGCCAAGTCTCCTGTGGAGGAAGCTTCTACTTGTCCCAGTCCGAGCAACGCCTGTAGCTTATTAGCCGATCGCAGATCGCCTTTTTGGGCCACAATTTCTGTCTCGCCTAGCAGTTGAGGGGCATCATGGACAGTATAAACATTGCGGAAGTTATTTTGACGTAAATAGCTTTGTACCTTTTCCAGTAAAGCGGGATCATCCGTTGCATTCTGTAAAGCAATACTTAAACGCTTAATCGAACGATCGCTGGTTACGTCTGTTTGAGTCTGATCATTTAAGCCGAAATACTGCTCCATAACGCGATCGCGGCCAGCGTCTGACAAAATCCAATAGCTGCGACCATCAAATTCATCGGGCTGACTAAAACGGCCAGGCAACATCACCATATGAATTTGCGCCTTATCCAACTGTCGTCCAAAATTAGCCAGAGCCAGTATCTCTTCCATGGTCAAGTTCGTATCGACAGATTTCTGAAGAATATTAATAGCCTGGGGAATGCGAGGAATGATGGTTGGATTATTCAATCGCTTTTGCAGAGAAGTCAGCAAAATTTCCTGACGTTGCACCCGACCAATATCACCGTTCGCATCCTTACGAAAACGAGCAAATTGTTCCGCTTGATCGCCATTCAATACCTGTAAACCTTCCGCCAAATTAATATCTAGCTTTTGGGTAACATCCTTATACACCATTGGTCTTGGCACAAAAACTTCAATCCCTCCCACCAAGTCCACTAACTCTCGAAAAGCATTGGTCGTCACGCGCACATAGCGGTCAATGGGAACATTATTTAAGGTGTTACTAACCACATTAGCGGCCAGGGCAGGGCCACCGTGAACATTGGCATCATTGATCTTGGTATAGTCAAAACGGGGAATATCTACACGGGTATCGCGAGGAATAGACAGCAACTTCAGGGTATTATCTGTGGGATCAAAACGGAGTAATAACATCGTATCACTACGCCCACCAAAAGCTTCTAAACTGTCTGGTGGGGCATCTTCCACCCGATCAATCCCCATCACTAAAATATTAACGGGACGGCCCAGATGGTAAGGAAAAAGGGCGTTCCAGTTTTCCCCCGTCGCTAAAATGCTAAGATTGCCCCCTGGTAAATCAGTTGTGCGAGTTAGGGAAATGGGACTCCCTAGGGGAGTAAAAAAAGCCACCCCAACACCGGCTAAACCGGAGAGAAGAGCCGTGGTGCTAAATGCAGTGCCCCAAACCAATCCCCTCAGGAGCAGCGATCGCTTTTTCTGACGATAAGCAGAAGCTTTTAGACGTTGACTAGGTGGTGTAGGGCGATTACTCGGACGGACTTTAACAGAAACTTGCGACTTGACGGGAAACGGTTCGATGCTATTTGCCATACAACCTCAGTACCCCACACCCCCGAATCGGCTTAAGAGAATATTTAACCTAGGAGTTAAAATAAGCTCAAAAAGTTCCTAGGGACATGGATTGACGACTTATTTTAAGTATTTTTGCTTAAAATTGCAAAGGGGAATTTTACGGGAATTTTCGCCAGCTTTAGCCGTCTAGGAACTGGTATCGTCTGATCAAAGTTGGAAAAAGTTATGGTGTAAGGCTTTGAGAAAATAGAAAAATAGTTTAAGACTAGACATCGGCCCGTTTTTATTATACTATTATTATTGTCATTATATCAAAGAAGAAGGAATTAAAGAAAAGCTCTATGGAAATCCTGAATGATGTTGGCTTGTGCCAAGAGAAAGAGGATGCCTTATTCAAGAAAAACTGTCCTCATTGCTATAGTGAAAAAGTAAAAATCCATTCTCATTATCAAACGAAAGATAACGGGGAACGTAAAATGTTCATTTGTCAAGAATGTAGTTCTTGTTTTGCTGAGACTTATGGTAGCGTAATCGCTGGCTTAGAAACCCCATTAAGTGAAATTGTAAAAGTATTAAAAGCCAGAATGGAAGGAATAGGATTAAATGCAGCAGCCCGAGTATTCGGCTACGCGAAAACAACAATATTGAATTGGGAAAAGAAATTATCAGGATTACAAGAGACATTATTTTTATACGCCTTAGTGACTGGACAGTGGGAAGTTTATGGATGCCAGATAAGGTAATGACTATGCGACGAAAGTAAGCATATCAGGGCTTGGGGAAGAGGCAAGTTTAGCGGTAAGGAATTTAGGCAAAAGCAGACTGGGTGGACTTTGAGGAAAAATCATTTGGGCTTGATGTTGAAGGGCTAGTTGAGCAATCCGTTCACTAGGGTAGCCATGGGATGGTAATGTCCGAAACCATCAAGGAAAATTAGCCCAAATCCCCTGGGGTAACTCTAAGGCGAGAATTTGAAGTAGCCCTAAAGCAATGGCATTAAGGTTAACAAAACGCTCAAAGGCTTCTACCTTGTTTAAAAGGGTGCGACCTTTAGTTGATAAAAGCTGTTGTAATCAGGGTTCTACAGGGAACCCATATTGATCAAGTTTTGCCCAAAATTGACTCCATCGTTCCTTGGTCAATACCAAAGCTCGTAGGCTCAAAATAATTCCTGCTCCTTTTTCCTTCCATCGCATCCCTGAACAACATAATCGTTGTTTGACCAACGTCTTACAAGCTGCTTCCGTAACACCTGAACCAATCGGATACTTTTTCTCTAAGTATTCAGCATAATCCATTTGATGCTGATGATTCTCGTAATAAGTAATCGCCGCTTGTAGTTTCTCGGTAAGATTCTTAGAATGACTTTTTTCTTCTTTGACTTCTTTCATCAGATTTAGCAGTTCTCCTGCTTTTCCTTTTTCATGCTTGAGTTCTCGACAATTTTCAGTCAACCATTCTTTTTGTTTTGACACTGTATTCGGATGCAACGCTTCTGCCAAGGCACCTAAGTAGGGCTTGCTGAAAAAAGCTGAAACCTTTACGGAGAAAAATAGTAGGCGAATTAAGAACCGCTAGAATGCACGAAAATAGGGTAGAATGCCTCAAAACCATTGCATTAAGAAGAGAGAAAGCAGATGTACCGAAAGCAACAGTACTCAATTGAAACACCAGAAAACTTGAAAAATCTGTTCGGCGGGCAGTTAGACGAAGAAAATCGTTGGATAGAAATGTCAAAAATGATTCCCTGGGAAGAATATGAGGAAGAATATGCAAAAAACTTCACAGAAAAAAAAGGAGCCCCAGCCAAATCATTTAGAATGGCATTAGGAGCATTAATTATCAAAGAAATTTCAGGAAAAAGTGACAGAGAAACAGTAGAACAAATAAAAGAGAACCCTTATTTACAGTACTTTATAGGAATGGAAAGCTATAGTAGCAAAGAAGCATTTAATGCGTCAATGATGGTTCATTTTCGTAAAAAAATAGGAATGGAATTAATAAATAAAATTAATAAAGAAATAGAAAAAAAAGCGACGGGTGTAGCGTCAGAAAAAAAAGAAAATGAAGGAAAGTTATTGTTAGATGCGACTTGTACACCAGCAGATATAAAATATCCAACGGATATAGGAATATTGAATGATGCCAGAGAAAAAACAGAAAAAATAATAGATAAGCTGTATGAAGAAATAAAAGAGAAAAGGAAAGAAAAGCCGAGGACTTATAGGGAAGTGGCAAGAAAAGAGTACTTAGCCATAGCAAAAAAACGTCGTGTGTCAAAAAAAGAAAGAAGAAAAGGAACAAAAAAACAACTAGGATATATAAAAAGAAACTTGTCTGATATAGAAAAAATGATAGAAGAGGGAGCAAAGTTAGAAAAACTAACGAAAAAAGAGCAAGAAGAGCTTGTAACGATAGGAAAAGTGTATGAGCAACAGTTAGAAATGTATGAAAAAAAGACAAATAAAGTAGAAAACAGAATTGTGAGTGTAAGCCAACCTCACGTGCGTCCAATAGTGCGTGGAAAAGCGGGAAAAGCAGTAGAGTTTGGAGCTAAAATATCGGCAAGTAATGTGAATGGCTTTGTCTTCTTAGACAAATTAAGTTGGGATAATTACAACGAATCGGGAGATTTACAAGCGCGAATAGAAGAATATAAAAGGGAAACAGGATGTTATCCGGAATCGGTTCATGTGGATAAAATCTATCGAACAAAAGCGAATCGAGCTTATTGTAAAGAAAGGGATATAAGAATGAGTGGTCCCCGATTGGGAAGACCGCCGAAAGAGGTGAGCAAAGAAAAAAAGAAAGAGGCACGCTCAGATGAAAGAGTGCGTAATGCCATTGAGGGTAAATTCGGACAGGGAAAGAGGAAATTTAGTCTTGGTCGAGTGATGGCCAAACTACCTGAGACCTCGGAAACGGTAATTGCGATGAACTTTTTGGTAATGAATCTTTCTACTCTACTTCAGAAGACAAAAAGTAAAAAGTTGTAGAGTCGTTTTTCTTGTGAAAAATGGTGTTAATTTTCCTCTCTTTTGTGAGGAGTGATTTGTGTTGACCTTTTTAGACAGAAAGGAACAATAGATTAAACAAAATCTGTATTTTGATTTGTTTCCATAAGGATAAGTTATCTATGCTTTTTCAGTCCATACTTCCCTAACCCACATTTCTTTCGTTTTTTGACTTTTTCAGCAAGCCCTAAGTAACCAGAGGCATGATAGAAATCTAATATCTGTTCTTCCGTTTGCTTTTCTAAAAACTTCCAATTTGATTCTGCCTCGTCTGCTATCCCGACCAATGTTGCCTCTGGATAACGGTTTTTCGCTCGCTCAATTTCTCTTTCCAATCTTTCTAGAAAACTCTTTTTTCCATACTCTGGTGCCGCACCTAGATAGATTGTAGGTTGACGTTCTCCCTCACTATCGTATAGGGAAACGGTTCCCACCATTGCTTCACGGTAGCCATCCTCACACATCAGCATACAGGTTCCATCTAATCCTATTCCCACTGTTGCAATTTGGCTATCCTCCTTGGGCGGGGCATAACTCCACGCTTCTTCTTTTGCCTGTACCACACTTCCTACTGCTTCACTCAATCTTTGGATATAGGATAGCGCTACTTTTCTACCATGATTTTCTAATAAATCATTTTTCACCTCTTTGCCTGCCATCCCTGACATTTTTGAGGATACCTGTTTTGCCAATAATGGCGTTGATGTTATGATTATCCTTGCTTCTCTTTCTAAGGGGCAATACGTTTTTCCTCAAAGGTGAACGCTGATATACATGACGATTCACTATAACCTCACCATAAGGTGTTTGATATTCTTTCGGTTGCTCTCCCTTACTCTTCCAGATTTCTTCACCGATTTTTAAGGGTGAACCATCTGTATCTAAATATTTCAAGGCTTCTTTGCTGGCGATGCAACCTACTTCGTTTAAGCCTTTTTGAATATTTATTTCTGTATCCAACATTGAACGACTGAGTTCTAATGTTAGTTCTATTTTTATCTTTGAACCCTCTACATTAATTAGTTTTGCTGTCATCATTGTTTCCTCTTTGTCACTTTTCATCCCATGTTAACACTTTTCTTTTCCTTCATCAACTAAAGGTCACGCCCGTTTAAAATCTGAGTCTGAACAGCTTGTGGATAGTCACTGAGGATAAGATTGCTGGGCCAGGTAGGTAAAGTAGGAAGACTCTTAAGCCAAAAACGATAGGCAAAGCTGCCCAAAAGATGGACTAATTGACGAAAAGTGACTTCAATCTTAAATCGGAGACCGTAAGCGGCAATAATCTCAGGTCCAGTCAAACAGAGATCAGTAGAAAGCAGAATCAGTCGTCGTCCGTTAGGCAATTGGGTCAGAACAAACTTGACGAGCTGATGGGGACTATCCCAGTGGAACTCAAAGCACTGATAAGAAACCGTGACTTGTTGACCATAGAGCCAGACTTTAGCTGTCGGAAAGTCCGCCGCCAGAGCGAACAGCTTTTCTAGTTTTATCGAACTCCCCCAAATCCGTGGTCGTCCTCTCCCCGTCAGCGTCGGCACGGAACAAAAGGGGGCATAGGCGACGGTGGAGCAACGCACTCTTGTGATTAGATGCAAGGCGTTCTGGCGAAAACTTTTGAGCACTGGTTCGCAAGCAAAATAAGCATCCAAAATTACATAGGGCTTGCTGAAAAAAGCTGAGACCTTTACGGAGAAAAATAGTAGGCGAATTAAGAACCGCTAGAATGCACGAAAATAGGGTAGAATGCCTCAAAACCATTGCATTAAGAAGAGAGAAAGCAGATGTACCGAAAGCAACAGTACTCAATTGAAACACCAGAAAACTTGAAAAATCTGTTCGGCGGGCAGTTAGACGAAGAAAATCGTTGGATAGAAATGTCAAAAATGATTCCCTGGGAAGAATATGAGGAAGAATATGCAAAAAACTTCACAGAAAAAAAAGGAGCCCCAGCCAAATCATTTAGAATGGCATTAGGAGCATTAATTATCAAAGAAATTTCAGGAAAAAGTGACAGAGAAACAGTAGAACAAATAAAAGAGAACCCTTATTTACAGTACTTTATAGGAATGGAAAGCTATAGTAGCAAAGAAGCATTTAATGCGTCAATGATGGTTCATTTTCGTAAAAAAATAGGAATGGAATTAATAAATAAAATTAATAAAGAAATAGAAAAAAAAGCGACGGGTGTAGCGTCAGAAAAAAAAGAAAATGAAGGAAAGTTATTGTTAGATGCGACTTGTACACCAGCAGATATAAAATATCCAACGGATATAGGAATATTGAATGATGCCAGAGAAAAAACAGAAAAAATAATAGATAAGCTGTATGAAGAAATAAAAGAGAAAAGGAAAGAAAAGCCGAGGACTTATAGGGAAGTGGCAAGAAAAGAGTACTTAGCCATAGCAAAAAAACGTCGTGTGTCAAAAAAAGAAAGAAGAAAAGGAACAAAAAAACAACTAGGATATATAAAAAGAAACTTGTCTGATATAGAAAAAATGATAGAAGAGGGAGCAAAGTTAGAAAAACTAACGAAAAAAGAGCAAGAAGAGCTTGTAACGATAGGAAAAGTGTATGAGCAACAGTTAGAAATGTATGAAAAAAAGACAAATAAAGTAGAAAACAGAATTGTGAGTGTAAGCCAACCTCACGTGCGTCCAATAGTGCGTGGAAAAGCGGGAAAAGCAGTAGAGTTTGGAGCTAAAATATCGGCAAGTAATGTGAATGGCTTTGTCTTCTTAGACAAATTAAGTTGGGATAATTACAACGAATCGGGAGATTTACAAGCGCGAATAGAAGAATATAAAAGGGAAACAGGATGTTATCCGGAATCGGTTCATGTGGATAAAATCTATCGAACAAAAGCGAATCGAGCTTATTGTAAAGAAAGGGATATAAGAATGAGTGGTCCCCGATTGGGAAGACCGCCGAAAGAGGTGAGCAAAGAAAAAAAGAAAGAGGCACGCTCAGATGAAAGAGTGCGTAATGCCATTGAGGGTAAATTCGGACAGGGAAAGAGGAAATTTAGTCTTGGTCGAGTGATGGCCAAACTACCTGAGACCTCGGAAACGGTAATTGCGATGAACTTTTTGGTAATGAATCTTTCTACTCTACTTCAGAAGACAAAAAGTAAAAAGTTGTAGAGTCGTTTTTCTTGTGAAAAATGGTGTTAATTTTCCTCTCTTTTGTGAGGAGTGATTTGTGTTGACCTTTTTAGACAGAAAGGAACAATAGATTAAACAAAATCTGTATTTTGATTTGTTTCCATAAGGATAAGTTATCTATGCTTTTTCAGTCCATACTTCCCTAACCCACATTTCTTTCGTTTTTTGACTTTTTCAGCAAGCCCTACATAACTCCCTGCCTCTGCGTAAGTAACACAAAGGTCAGCCATTTTTGTCACCAGGCTCGTCTTCACCTTTTTTTTGCCTTTTCCCTCCCCCTTCTCGGTTGCTTTGGACTTGATGCCATCGTCTAGCCGCAACACTAAGGGCAAGGCAAAGCAGGCTTTCCCTACTCCCACCAAAATACTCAAGGCATTGAAGTAATGACCCCTTATCCACTCTGGCTTGGACACATCTTCCGATTCTTGGTGTAGTCGTTTTACACCTGGCATCTTGCGTCCTTCTTTCCCCACTTTGATGCCATCACCCACATACACCCGTTTCCCTTTAATTCTGTATAGACTTTCATGCTGACTTAGCCACTTTGACCATTGTAAAGTTAGTCCTTCGACCCTAAACGCCTTGGAATCAAACCAATGTAGAGCCTGATTGTAGTAGCTCTCTGTTCAGCCAATGGCATTGACATAGCTAGTTATTGCGCTGGGTTGGCTGTTGAGCACTACTCCCCAGACTAACAGGATAAACCATTGGAACGTTGCTTCTCGGCTAAAGGCTGGACGGAGATTATTGAGGATTTGCTCTAGTCGCTGACATAGTTGCATAATTGATAGATAGCACTGGCTATCGATTTGGCTCTTCCCCCAACTGTGTGGAAAGTGTATAATAGTAATATCACAGTAGGAGGTGGAGTATGTGGATAAACTTGGATGAGCTACTAGGATTGCCAAAGGTAACAGTCGTAAACTATCGAGAAATAGATGGTGCTTTGTTCTTAAAATTAAAAATTAAAAATGAAAAACGAAGTAATGGAATGTCCAAATTGTCATAAAGAATTGGAAGATATAAATCAAATAGAATATAATTTGGTTCGGGATTTATCCCTATTGGGAAAGAAAGTATATCTGGAAGTGCCCCGCCGCCAGTTCCATTGTGAAAAATGTCAGAAATACATAACAGAAAGACTGGACTTTATGCGGCTAAGAAAACATTATACAATTCGTTATGAAGAAAAGATTTATGAGCAAGTAAAAAAGAAAAATGTAGAAGAGGTAAGGCAAGAAGAAGAAATAAGTTGGGGAACATTGGAATCAATATTTGAAGAGTATGCAAAGCAGGCAGAAAAGAAGGAATGGGAATTACCAGAAAAGATAAGTTTAGACGAATTTAGTAATAGAAAAGGAAAAAAAGACTTTATTACAACAGTGATAGATATAAATAAAAAGGAATTGTTAGAAGTAATAAAAGGACACAAAAAAGAAGAGATAATAGAAGCCCTAAAGGTGCAGCCAGCAAGGGTTAGAGAGAATGTGAAGGAAGTAAGTGTGGATATGTGGGAGGGATTTACGTCAGCAATAAAGGAGTTATTTGTAAATGCTAAAATTGTCTATGATAGATTTCATGTAATGAAAAATATAAATGAAGAATTGAATAAATTGAGAAAGAAAATGAATATCCATAAAAAGGGTTTAACATACCTATTATGGAAAAATAAAGAAGAGTTAAAAGAAGAAAAAAGAGAAGAGTTAGAAGAGATATTGAAAATGTATCCTTGTTTAGGAATAGCGTATGAAATGAAGGAAGAGATTAGAGATATTTATGAGCATTCAAGAACGACAAATGGTGCAAGGAGAAAATTTGAAAAATGGATGAGAACAGCGTGCCTATTCTATAAAAAAAGTGTGGGTATGCTAGAAACTCATTTGACAGGTATATGCAATTATTTTGAAAACCATACAACTAATGGATTAACGGAAGGGATGAATACAAAAATTAAATTAATAAAAAGGAAAAGTTATGGATTTGCTAATTTTGAGCATCTACGGCTTAAATTGTTAGCTTGCTTTAACTCGTAATATAACATTACACACAGACAAGGGAAGAGCCTCGATTTTCTTATATCAGCCAGTTTCGGACATAACGGCACTCTTTTGTATCGGATGTCCGATTTTCTTTTCTCCACTTACACGCCTCGAGAACTTCCCACTGTCCAGTTATTCTAAGTTAGAGGAGTTAGACCGATGCCGACTGTAACAGAAAATGACCTTAAAGAAATTAAAGATTTAATTACGGCCCAATCGGCTCAAATTGCGAATATTCAAAGTCAGTTTACGGATTTTCAGACTCAAATTACTGATTTAAAAATTAGTGTCGGAAAGATAGAAGCAACTTTACAGACTCAACAAATTTATTTTTAAAAGGTACCTGATTTGGTGGAAAAAGTGGGAGAACTTAAAAACTGGAAACAGGTTGGTTTAATTATTATAACTGCAATGATTAGCTCAATAATGAGTGGAACGATAGGTGGTGCTATTGGTTGGCTAATTCGAGGATCAAGATTTGTCCCTTAAAGCGATCGCAGTTTCAACTAGATTTTAAAAGGGCGATCGCAGTTCTTCATCCCATTTTTAAAGAGGCGATCGCAGTTCCCAACTCTATGTTAGGGCTTGCTGAATAAGTCTGCAAATCGAACCTAGATGCCACAGGGCGCGAAAAATGGTGACTTCAGAAATCAGTTTCCGATTTTAACCCACAATTTTCTAGCAAAGTGCATGGATTTTGAGCCTTCAAATGCCATAAGCTTGCACCTAATCGTGTTCAAAATGGCTGAAAAGCTTATCTGATAAAGGTTCTGCCTTTATTCGGCAAACCCTATGTTAAAAAGATGATCGCAGTTTCAATTAACCTTTTAAAGAGGTGATCGCAGTTTCAACTAGATTTTCAAAGAGCGATCGCAGTTTTCAATGATGGCTTTAAAGGGCGATCGCAGTTGTTAATCCTATTTTTAGAAGCGATCGCAATTCTCAATCTAATTTTTAAAAGAGCGATCGCAATTCTCAATCTAATTTTTAAAAGAGCGATCGCAGTGATCTGTCCCATTTTGAAAGGTGATCGCGTTTCTCAATCTAATTTTTAAAGAGCGATCGCAGTTCTCTAACCCATTTTTAAAGACGATCGCAATTCTCAACTATTTTTACATGGGCGATCGCAGTCCCCTGTCCCATTTTTAAAGGCGATCGCAGTTTCCTCTAACATTTTTAAAGGTAATCGCAGTTTCAATCATATTTTAGGGTGCGACCTTTAGTTGATAAAAGCTGTTGTAATCAGGGTTCTACAGGGAACCCATATTGATCAAGTTTTGCCCAAAATTGACTCCATCGTTCCTTGGTCAATACCAAAGCTCGTAGGCTCAAAATAATTCCTGCTCCTTTTTCCTTCCATCGCATCCCTGAACAACATAATCGTTGTTTGACCAACGTCTTACAAGCTGCTTCCGTAACACCTGAACCAATCGGATACTTTTTCTCTATGTATTCAGCATAATCCATTTGATGCTGATGATTCTCGTAATAAGTAATCGCCGCTTGTAGTTTCTCGGTAAGATTCTTAGAATGACTTTTTTCTTCTTTGACTTCTTTCATCAGATTTAGCAGTTCTCCTGCTTTTCCTTTTTCATGCTTGAGTTCTCGACAATTTTCAGTCAACCATTCTTTTTGTTTTGACACGGTATTCGGATGCAACGCTTCTGCCAAGGCACCTAAGTAACCAGAGGCATGATAGAAATCTAATATCTGTTCTTCCGTTTGCTTTTCTAAAAACTTCCAATTTGATTCTGCCCCGTCTGCTATCCCGACCAATGTTGCCTCTGGATAACGGTTTTTCGCTCGCTCAATTTCTCTTTCTAATCTTTCTAGAAAACTCTTTTTTCCATACTCTGGTGCCGCACCTAGATAGATTGTAGGTTGACGTTCGCCTTCACTATCGTATAGGGAAACGGTTCCCACCATTGCTTCACGGTAGCCATCCTCACACATCAGCATACAGGTTCCATCTAATCCTATTCCCACTGTTGCAATTTGGCTATCCTCCTTGGGCGGGGCATAACTCCACGCTTCTTCTTTTGCCTGTACCACACTTCCTACTGCTTCACTCAATCTTTGGATATAGGATAGCGCTACTTTTCTACCATGATTTTCTAATAAATCATTTTTCACCTCTTTGCCTGCCATCCCTGACATTTTTGAGGATACCTGTTTTGCCAATAATGGCGTTGATGTTATGATTATCCTTGCTTCTCTTTCTAAGGGGCAATACGTTTTTCCTCAAAGGTGAACGCTGATATACATGACGATTCACTATAACCTCACCATAAGGTGTTTGATATTCTTTCGGTTGCTCTCCCTTACTCTTCCAGATTTCTTCACCGATTTTTAAGGGTGAACCATCTGTATCTAAATATTTCAAGGCTTCTTTGCTGGCGATGCAACCTACTTCGTTTAAGCCTTTTTGAATATTTATTTCTGTATCCAACATTGAACGACTGAGTTCTAATGTTAGTTCTATTTTTATCTTTGAACCCTCTACATTAATTAGTTTTGCTGTCATCATTGTTTCCTCTTTGTCACTTTTCATCTCATGTTAACACTTTTCTTTTCCTTCATCAACTAAAGGTCACACCCATATTTTAAAAGGGCGATCGCAATTCTCAAACTTTTCTAACGGAGATGATCGCAGTTCTCAACTCCATTTTTAAAGGCGATCGCAGTTCTTTACCCCCATTTAAAAGAGGCGATCGCAATTCTCAATCTAATTTTTAAAAGAGCGATCGCAGTTTCCTCTAACATTTTTAAAGGTAATCGCAGTTTCAATCATATTTTAAAAGGGCGATCGCAATTCTCAAACTTTTCTAACGGAGATGATCGCAGTTCTCAACTCCATTTTTAAAGGCGATCGCAGTTCTTTACCCCCATTTAAAAGAGGCGATCGCAGTTCTCCATCCTGTTTTCAATGGTGATCGCAATTCTCTATAACATTTTAAAGGAGCGATCGCAGTTCTCTATCCCATGTTGAAAGAGCGATCGCAGTTCTCAAAACTTTTTACAGAGATGATCGCAGTTCTCCATCCTGTTTTCAATGGGCGATCGCAGTTTCAACTTGATTTTTCAATGGTTATCGGACTTCTCCATCCGATTTTCAAGGGATGATCGCAATTCTCAAATATTTTTACAGGGGCGATCGCAGTTTTCAATCACGTTTTACAGGGGCGATCACAGTCTCCATTAACCTTTTAAAGAGTGATCGCAATTCTCCATCCCATTTTAAAAGAGTGATCGCTGTTTCAATCTAATTCTTAAAGGTGATCGCATTTCCCTCTAACGTTTTTAAAGGTGATCGCAGTTTCAACTTGATTTTTCAAGGGCGATCACAGTTCTCCCTAACATTTTTAAAGGCGATCGCAGTTCTTCATCCCATTTTTAAAGAGGCGATCGCAGTTCCCAACTCTATGTTAAAAAGATGATCGCAGTTTCAATTAACCTTTTAAAGAGGTGATCGCAGTTTCAACTAGATTTTCAAAGGGCGATCGCAGTTTTCAATGATGGCTTTAAAGGGCGATCGCAGTTGTTAATCCTATTTTTAGAAGCGATCGCAATTCTCAATCTAATTTTTAAAAGAGCGATCACAGTGCTCTGTCCCATTTTGAAAGGTGATCGCGTTTCTCAATCTTATTTTTAAAGAGCGATCGCAGTTCTCTAACCCATTTTTAAAGACGATCGCAATTCTCAACTATTTTTACATGGGCGATCGCAGTCCCCTGTCCCATTTTTAAAGGCGATCGCAGTTTCCACTCTCATTTTTGAAGGCGATCACAGTTTACCATGCCATTTTAAAGAGGCGATCACAGTTCTCCATCCCATTTTTAAAGAGGTGATCGCGGTTTTCGATTAGATTTTGATAGGGCGATCACGTTTCTCAATTCTGTTTGACAAAGGCGATCACGTTTTTCCCCTAAAACTAATTCGACTTGAATTTGTTGATCGGTATCTACAAAAAAGGAGATTGTGCTGAGTTGATAAAATGTGAAGAGAAACAGCGACCATAAATTATATTAGTGTATTAGGTTTAAAATTGGGAGTATTCGGAAGAATTTAAAGACCAATTTAACCATTCTTCTAAAATTAAAGAAATACGTTTTATTTGACTATTTACTTTATTATCTATTTCTTCAAATTTATAACCATTAAAAAAATATTCTACTAAGCTTTTAAAATTGAAATCAGAAGAAAAATCAAAATCAAGGAGTATTTTAGTTTCAATCTTGTAGTGTACAAAAATATTTCTCAACGTCGTTTTTGATTTAATCATTTTTAAATCTTCATTTTTGAGAATAGTTTTCAAAAAAACTTTAGAATCATCTGAAAGTATATTCTTGGGATAGCCATAATTTTGAAGCCTTTCTAAACTAGATGCTAAATGATAGAGCATAATAAATTTTATTTTAAATAAGCTATAAGCATGGTGTGATATTTTTACTCTTATAAATAGATGATCAATAAAGTTAGTCATTGAAAGAAATAACAAAAGAGTATAATTAATTGATTCATTACCAGTTTTATTAAAACTTAAAGATAAAAATTTTTCTGATTTAACATCTTGGTAATAAAGTTGAAAATCTTGGGTATCGTATTTAAAGCAATTAGTTTGTACAGATTGAAATTCAGGAAGTGTCTTTACCCAACCCAAGTATTTTCCAAGCTCTCTTGAGACTGTGTGTAAAACTTGGCCAATTCTATCAATTGAATCTCCAAAATCCTCTAATAATTCTATTTTTCTTAGACCACTTAAAAATAGTCCCGTATGTGTAGAACCAATAATATGATTCCCATAGAAGAAAATTCCCATATTTGAATAATTATCACGGTACAAATCTTCATGAAACTTAGCAATTTCATCCAGTAAATCAAAAGTTCCATTAACCTTGTTATTGCTATCATCAAAAAGTTTAATACGAACTCTAGAAGCTCGTATAATTAGTTCTTGTTCTTTCGGTAACTCGATCGCGTAATGAGGTAATATTTTTTGAATATATCTATAGGATTCAATTGTAAATAATGAGATATATGGAATAATTCCAAAAACAAGAATGTTTGCTGATTTATTTTTTGAAAATTGTTCCATAAAATCAAAATAAAAAGCCACGTCATTCTTGATTAGATCAGCTTCAACACTTCTTATTTTTCTTAATTTTTTTTGATTATTACTCATTGTTATAGAAGTCTAATGTGTTGCATTATAAAGGATTTCGGGCTAATTTATGATTACTCACGTAGAATTTCATCAATCAATACTTTCTGTTCATCCTTATTCATTTCATCCCAATTTTTATTTTTGTCCGCCGCAATTTGCCGAATATTAACCTGCCCAGATTGAGATAATTCAAGCCATTGACTCCAAGATTTTTGTAATAAAACTCGCATAAGTTTAGCCTGTTGTTGTTGAGGTAGTTGCTCCACTAACTGAATTGCCTGTTCATCCGTTAAAACAAGATTAGACATAGTTTCCTCTCTTTTTGAGAAGGTTAAAATTATAAAATGTTAATGATTTGTAGAATTAGACTATGGTAACACAATTATTCAGACATGAAATAGCGCGATCGCAGTTAAAGAACTTAATCGCCAATAATTAACGGTTCTTGATTTGGCAACCTGACAATAATTTCCATTGTACCTCCCAAAGCTTTAACCATCAATCGAAGTGAATTTAACTCTAAGCTTTGTTTTTGATCGAATTGTCTATCAAGAAATGTAGCTAAATCAGATGAAGACAAACCTAATTTCTCTCCGATTTGTCCAAGGGTAATTTCTTCCAAGTAAATTTCGGAAGCCCTTAATCGAATAGCCTCTTGTCTTTCCATTGAAAGTTGACTTAATTCTTCAGATAGAGTTGTATATTTTACCATTAGCTTTGATCCTCAAGGGTTTTCAAATAATTTTTATAGCGTTTTTCCGCGATAGGAATATTTTCTTTATACCATCGCTTTTTACCTGATTTGTTCCCCCCGACAAGTAAAATAGCCTGTCTTTGAGGATCAAAAATAAATAGAACGCGCCAAGGATTACCTTGATGCTGAATACGAATCTCCTTCATATTTTTAAAAGAGGAGCCTTCTAAGGTATCAACTCGTGGTCTTCCCAGATTAGGGACAAACTCAGCTAAAACAGTTAATACGGCAAAAATTTCATTCTGCAATCCTCGCTCTTGTTGATAAAACCAGATTCTAAAATCGGGATCAAAAATAATATTCCATTTCATAACCATAGTTTATCCCGTTGTTAAAATCTTGGCAAGATTTTAACAATTATAATCACCTTTTTAACCGTCCTTTTTAATCATCCTTTTAACTATCAATTATCCATTGTCAATTATCCATTCTCAACCATCCCTTACCAACAATGTTACAATAACAAGCCTGTAATCAACTGGGCATAGGAGCGCATCGGTCATCGTGGTATCTCAATATAACGCTGCTGACATCGAACAAAAATGGCAAAAATCCTGGACGGAGTTGGGACTAGACCAAACGCCGACGGATTCCGATCAGCTGAAATACTATGCGCTGTCTATGTTTCCCTACCCCTCTGGCAGTCTGCACATGGGTCACGTTCGCAACTACACCATTACCGACGTGATCGCCCGTGTTAAACGAATGCAGGGGTATCAAGTCTTACATCCGATGGGATGGGATGCCTTTGGTTTGCCCGCCGAAAATGCCGCTATCGATCGCGGTGTACCGCCGGCTCAGTGGACGTACCAAAATATTGCCCAGATGAAAGAACAATTGCAACAATTGGGGCTATCTTTGGACTGGGAACGGGAAGTGGCGACCTGCTCTTCTGACTATTACCGTTGGACACAGTGGTTATTTTTGCAATTCTATGAAGCGGGTTTAGCCTACCAAAAAGAATCGGCGGTGAATTGGGATCCCATTGACCAAACGGTTTTAGCCAATGAACAGGTAGATAATGAAGGCCGTTCCTGGCGATCGGGCGCGAAGGTAGAACGGAAATTATTGCGTCAATGGTTTTTCAAAATTACCGACTATGCCGAACAATTATTGACTGATTTAGACAAATTAACGGGTTGGCCCGATCGCGTCAAAACCATGCAGGCCAATTGGATCGGGAAATCCGTTGGAGCCTATTTGGAATTTCCGATCAAGGATAGTACGGAAAAAATCGCTGTTTTTACCACCCGTCCTGATACCGTCTATGGCGTGACCTATGTGGTACTCGCTCCTGAACATCCCCTCACCGCTTTGGTGACGACTGCCGCGCAAAAGGCAACGGTAGAAGCTTTTATTGAAGAAGTAGCCAGTGAAAGCGAGATTGAGCGTACTGCTGAAGACAAACCCAAGCGGGGTGTATTAACGGGGGGAATCGCAGTCAATCCTTTTAATGGCGAAGAAATTCCCATTTTGATTGCTGATTATGTATTGTATGAGTACGGAACAGGAGCCGTGATGGGGGTTCCCGCCCACGATGTCCGCGATTTTAAGTTTGCCAAGGAAAATGATTTGCCCATTCAGGTGGTGATTTTGCCTGACGAGAATGCCGATACAGAACTAAAGGCAGCCTATACGGAAGCAGGGATTATGGTTAATTCCGCAGACTTTACGGGCATGGATTCTATCAAAGCAAAAACGGCGATTATTGAGTATGCAGAAAAGAACGGTTATGGTAAAGCACGAGTACAGTATCGTTTGCGGGATTGGTTGATTTCGCGGCAACGGTATTGGGGTTGTCCCATTCCCGTGATCCATTGCGAGACTTGCGGTACAGTTCCCGTTCCCGATGCGGATTTGCCCGTAAAATTGCCCGATCAAGTGGAATTTAGCGGTCGTGGCCCTTCGCCTTTAGCAAAATTAAGCGATTGGGTTGATGTACCTTGTCCCTGTTGTGGTCAGCCCGCTAAACGGGAAACGGATACGATGGACACGTTTATTGACTCGTCCTGGTACTTTTTGCGTTACACCGATGCTCAGAATTCCCAACAGGTTTTTGACCGCGATCGCGTTAATCATTGGATGGGAGTCGATCAATATGTGGGCGGTATTGAACACGCCATTTTACATTTACTTTATTCCCGTTTCTTTACCAAAGTTCTCCGCGATCGGGGTTTAGTCAATGTGGATGAACCCTTCAATAAATTGTTAACCCAGGGTATGGTTCAGGGGCTAACTTATAAGAATCCAAAGACAGGTAAATATGTCATTGCTAAAGACTTAGAAACGGGTAAATTATTAATTGATCCCAGTAATCCCACTGACCCAGAAACAGGGGAAAAACTGCAAGTTTTCTATGAGAAAATGTCCAAATCTAAATACAATGGCATTGATCCGCAAGAGGTTTTAGCTAAATATGGAGCCGACACAGCGCGGATGTTTATTCTCTTTAAAGCTCCTCCCGAAAAAGATTTAGAATGGGATGATGCAGACGTAGAAGGTCAATTTCGTTTTCTCAATCGGGTCTGGCGATTAGTAGCGGACTATGCTGAAAAAGCGGTTAAACCTGTGACGGCCAAAAATTTAAGTAAAGTGGAAAAAGATTTACGTCGTTCCATTCACCAAGCGATTAAAGAAATTGCGGAAGACTTAGACGGGGATTATCAATTTAATACGGCTATTTCCGAGATGATGAAACTCAGTAATGCCCTCAGTTCGGCGACTTGTATGGAGTCCTCTGTTTATCGAGAAGGCATTGAAACCCTATTAATTTTAATGTCTCCTTTTGCGCCCCATATCACCGAAGAATTGTGGCAATTATTGGGTCATCAAAGTTCTATTCATCAGCAAAATTGGTTAACTTTTGATCCCGATGCGTTAGTAGTAGATGAAATTACTTTAGTCATTCAAATTATGGGTAAAACTAGGGGAACGATTCAGGTTCCAGCCAGTGCAACTAAAGAGGAGTTAGAAAAGTATGCTCTTAGCTCTGAAATTGCCCAAAAGTATCTACAAGGGAAGGAGATTAAAAAGGCGATCGTTGTGCCTGGTAAGTTAGTTAATTTTGTTGCAAGTTAAGGGAGGCTATTTTATGTCAACTTTACAGGAAGTTATCGGTTCTATTGAGCTTTTACCTGATGACGACAAGGAGCAATTGTTCGAGATACTTTATCAACGTCGGATCGAGGAGCGTCGGGCTGAAATTTTAGCGAATGCTCAGGAGGTTCGGCAAGCCTTTAAGGAAGGGAAAGCCAAAGTTGGAACAGTGGAGGATTTAATCGCTGATTTATTAGAGGATGACGATGAAAGTTGTTTGGAGTAGTGGATTTAAGCGATCCTTTAAAAAAATTACCAAGAAAAATTCTCGACTCAGTGACAAAATTATTGAGACTTTAAAATTATTGGCGGTTGATCCTTTTACTCCTTCTTTAAAATCTCATAAATTAGCAGGTCACATGGAGGGTTTATGGTCTTGTTCTGTTGCCTATGATTGCAGAATTATTTTCGATATTTCCGAAGACGGTCAATTATTAGAAATGGTTATTTTATTAATTGATGTTGGCAGCCATGACCAAGTTTATTAAAATGATGTGGGGCTTATGAACTCCAATCTTGCGATTCGATATGATAAAATGGATGACATTCTTTATCTGGATCAATGTTCACCCTATCCTGAACAAAGATCTGAAGAGATTGGCGATGAAATTGTCGCTCGTTTTAATCCTGAGAGTGGCAATATTGAAAATTTAGAGATTTTATTTTTCTCTAAACGTTTGGAATCTCAAATACAATTTGAATTACCATTAACGGCACAATTTTCTTTGGAGAATATGACTATTAATCACAATCAAAATTCTTTGGTTTTGTGAGGTTAGGGTTATGAATCCTAGAATTAAGCAAGTTACGCCGCTATCCAATTATAAGTTTAAACTCATATTTACCAATAGAGAATGGGGCATTTATGATTGTTCCAGTTTATTGAATTTTGGGGTGTTTCAAGAACTTCAAAATATCCATTATTTTAATCAAGTTAAGGTTATTGATGGGACGGTGGTTTGGCCCCATGAACAAGATATTTCCCCTGATACCCTTTATCTTGATTCGCTACGATATAAGGATTAAAAATTTAGTTTTTAAGGTTACAAATTTTTATGAATTTAGCGATTTCTTTACCAATAGAAAATTTACAATTATTCTGTCAGCATTGGCAAATTCAAGAGTTGGCGGTTTTTGGTTCGGTTTTGCGTGAAGATTTTCAACTAAATGAAAGTGATGTGGATTTTTTAGCAGTGTTTAAGCCGTCTTCTCATTGGAGTTTATTAGATCGTGTGCGGATGGAAAGTGAGTTAGAATTGTTGCTGGCTCGTCCTGTGGATTTATTGGATCGAGAGGAGGTTGAACAAAGTCCAAATTGGTTACGCCGTCAAGCAATTCTTGGATCAGCAAAGGTGATTTATGCTGCGTGATCAAGCGACGCTTCTAGATATTGTTCGTTTTGCCGAAGAAATTCTTGATTTAACGAAGGGAATGGATGAAATGATTTTTGCGAATAGTCGTTCCACTCAACTGGCGGTACTGTATGAAATTGCTGTTTTGGGAGAAGCAGTTAAGCGTCTTTCTTCTGAGTTTCGAGAGGATCATCCTGAAATTCCCTGGAAAGAGATCGCGGGAATGCGTGATAAGGTCATTCATCAATATGATCGTGTTAGAATTCCAGTAGTTTGGCAAGTCGTGATAGTTGATATTCCTGAGTTACTGGATCAACTTAAACCCTTGTTACCGCGAGAAATTTAATTGAGGAGAATCTAAAAATGACTGAACCATTAACGACGGGTTTGCTTGTAACTTTAGCGGTACAAGAATTTATTAAATCTGGGACGGGGGATTTGGCGAAACGGTTTACGGCTGAGGCTTTAGCTAAGATTCCTGTTTTATGGGAAAAGATCAAAACTCGACTAATGGGAAGATCGGCGAAAGTTAATGAAGCGATCGCAAAGGTTGAAGGCGGTGATAGTAAAGCCGTTGAAACCTTGACTAAACATCTGGATGTGATTTTAGATGAAGACCCTGATTTTGCGAAAGAGTTAAAAGTTTTAGCGCAGACGATCCAAGCAGGTAAAATTCAGGACAATAGTAGTATGATTCAAAAAAATTCTGATAATGCTAAGGGTTGGCAGACAAAAGTTGAGGGGGGAACTGCCTATATTGGGGAGATTCATATTAATCAATCGAAGGACTCTTAAGGAAATGTCAGATGGAAAAGGTAATTGAGAAATTATGTAGATTAGGGGCTGAGTTGATGCAACAGCATCCAGAGGCTAAACCTGAAGAGTTAGAGACTTTATTACAGCAAGCTTTACAAGTAGATGTAGAGTTAACGACAAGTTTACGTCAAGGAATGACGCAAAGCAATTCTGATAATGCTAGGGGTTATCAAACTTTAGTACAGGGTGGAGTCGCTTATATTGGTGATCGCTTTCAGGTAGATAATGAAACGTTACAGTCTGTTTTAGAAGCTTTTCTGAAAACAAATTTTAATCAGCTATCAATTCCCCAAGCTGAGAAACCAGCAGAATTACCCAATAATCTGAATCGGGCGCGTACTGGAGCAGTTAATTTTGTGGGGCGTGAGGACGCAATGACACAATTGCACGACCAGTTACAGCAACAAGAAAGAATTGCGATTACCGCCGTCGTTACAGGAATGGCAGGAGTGGGCAAGACAGAATTAGCTCTCCAATATGCTCTACATCATCGGGAAAAATCAACTTATGCAGGCGGTATTTGCTGGATCGGGGTACAAGGTGAAACAGTAGGGGTACAACTATTGGATTTTGCTAAGTCGCTGTTGGGTTTATTTCCCCCTGAAGATTTGAATTTGCGGGGGCAATTGGATTATTGTTGGGCGAGATGGCAACCGCCAGGGGATGTACTGCTAGTTTTAGATGATGTGCATCAATACACGGAAATCCAAGATTATTTGCCTCCCCAAGAACAACGATTCAAGGTATTGATTACGACTCGGCAACACTGGCTGGCCGCATCGTTTGAGCAATTGCGCTTACCCGTTTTAAGCGAATCAGCCGCCCTTGCTTTACTGGAATCTCTGATTGGTGCGTCGCGTCTGCAAGCTGAATTAGAGGTAGGGAAGGGGCTATGTGCCTGGCTGGGGTATTTGCCTTTGGGCTTGGAATTGGTGGGGCGTTTCCTCAAGCGGCGTACTAATTGGACATTGGCGAGGATGCAGCAACAGTTGATAGATAAGGGCTTACAGTTGTCAGCTTTGCAGAATCCTTCGGCAGATATGACGGCGCAAAGAGGGGTAGAGGCAGCTTTTGAGGTGAGTTGGGAGGAGTTAAATCAGTCAGCGAGAGATTTAGGGTGTTTCCTCAGTCTCTTTGCTTTGGCTCCTATGCCTTGGCGGTTGGTGGTAGAAAGGTGTTTGTCTGCTGAAGATGAGGAGGAGTTGGAATATATTAGAGAGGAGCAATTACTCAATCTTCATCTGTTGCAAGCAGTGGAAGGAGAAGTTTATCAGTTTCATCCCTTGGTGCGACAGTTTTTTCAAGCTAAGTTAGTACTGCGAGAGGATGGGGATGAGTTGAAACGATCCTTTTGTCGGGGTATGGTTGAGGAAGCAAATACTATTCCTGAGAGTCCAACTAAGGAGCAAATAGAAGCCGTCGCCCTATCTATTCTCCATATTGCGGAGTCAGCGACAGAGTTAGAACAATGGCTGGAGGATGAGGATTTAATTCCGTCTTTTAAGGGATTGGAGATATTTTATTATGGGCAGGGATTTTACGAACAGGCTGAACCTTGGTATAAGCAATGTCTAGAAGTAACTCGCCGCCGCTTGGGAGAAGAACATCTCGATGTAGCAACTTCCCTCAACAATTTAGCAGAATTATACCGTTCCCAAGGAAAATACAAAGAAGCTGAACCCCTCTATTTACAAGCTTTAGAATTGGATCAACGACTATTAGGGGAGGATCATCCCAATGCCGCTACTTTGCTCAACAATTTAGCATTATTGTACGCATCCCAAGGAAGGTACGAAAAAGCTG
Organism: Woronichinia naegeliana WA131; assembly: GCA_025370055.1. Taxonomy (NCBI): domain Bacteria; kingdom Bacillati; phylum Cyanobacteriota; class Cyanophyceae; order Synechococcales; family Coelosphaeriaceae; genus Woronichinia; species Woronichinia naegeliana. Next base: position 6,910,250 of record CP073041.1, read on the forward strand.
AACCCCTCTATTTACAAGCTTTAGAATTGAATCAACGACTATTAGGGGAGAATCATCTCTCTGTAGCTACCTCCCTTAATAATTTAGCAGAATTGTACAATTTTCAAGGAAGATATAAAGAGGCTGAACCTATCTATTTACAAGCTTTAGAATTGAGGAAAAGACTGTTAGGAAAGAATCATCCCCTTTTAGCACAATCCCTTAACAATTTAGGATTATTATACTGTTTGCAAGGAAAGTATGAAGAAGCTGAATCCCTCTATTTACAAGCTTTAGAATTGAGGCAACGACTATTAGGGGAGAATCATCTCTCTGTAGCTATCTCCCTTAATAATTTAGCAGAATTATACTATTATAAAGAAAGATACAAAGAAGCTGAACCTCTCCATTTACAAGCTTTGGAATTGAGAAAACAACTATTAGGAAAAAATCACCCAGATGTAGCTACCTCCCTCAACAATTTAGCATTATTGTACGATTCCCAAGGAAGGTACAAAGAAGCTGAACCCCTCTTTTTACAAGCTTTAGCAATTGCTGAGCAAGCTTTAGGAGAGAATCATCCCGATGTAGCTACCTCCCTTAATAATTTAGCACTATTGTACTATTATCAAGGAAGGTACGAAGAAGCTGAACCCCTCTTTTTACAAGCTTTAGCAATTGCTGAGCAAGCTTTAGGGGAGAATCATCCTAATACTGTTCAGATTCGGGAAAATTTACAAAAACATCCATCGTCTTAACTGTGATTGATGGGATTATGGGATGGACTATATTGTTAATACTGTTTTGTAGTGCAAAAAAGGTAATGAAAAATCATGAACAAACAACTATTACTCAATAAAATTAAACAAGCAGTACAAGCAATTGAGCCACAAGCACAAATATTCCTTTATGGTTCACGGGCGCGAAACGATGCTCAACCAGACTCTGATTGGGATATATTAGTGTTAGTTGATGGGATCACTAACCCCACTCGAACATCTCAAATCCGTCGTCAAATTTATGAAATCGAATGGGAAACAGAAGAGGTTCTTTGTACCATTGTTCGCAGCAAAAATCAATGGGAACATCCCTTATTACAAACTACTCCTTTCTGGCAATCAGTTAACAAAGAAGCCATTATGTTATGAGTAAAACTTCCCCTCACGATCAACTAATTAGGTATCGTTTAAATCGTGCAGAGGAAGCCTATCAAGTTGTAAATTTTCAAGTTGCGATCGCGATACAATTTAACAATTCACGAGTGCTGATTTTCTTGATGGAGTAAAACTAATGACCGCTTATACCATCAATCTTGATCCCATTTTGAAACTGAATAAAGAACAGTTTTACGAACTCTGTGCTGCTAATCCAGACCTTAAACTTGAACGCAATGCCAACGGAGAACTTGTCATTATGTCCCCCACTGGTGGTGAAACGAGTGCTTGGAATGCTGATATTAATCTTGACTTAGGAATGTGGAATCGCCAACAGCGATCGGGTAAAGTCTTTGACTCTTCTGGCGGATTTTCTCTTCCCCAAGGCTCTGAGCGATCGCCCGATGCCGCCTGGATACCCCTGGAAAAATGGAATGCCCTCTCTCCCGAACAGCGCAAGAAATTTTTACCCCTATGTCCCGACTTTGCGATCGAGCTTTTATCGCCGACCGATTCCTGGATTAAGGGTTTAGCCAAAATGCAAGAATATCAGGATAATGGCTGTCGTTTGGGTTGGCTCATCGATCCCGAAAGCAAACGAGTGGCAATTTATCGTTTAGGTCAAACTCCAGAGATTCTTAATGCACCAGCTAGTTTGTCAGGAGAAGAGGTGCTCCAGGGATTTGTGCTGAATTTAGAACCCATCTGGTCTGCCTCGTAAATCTCCCTGAAGTTAGCGAACTTGCTAAGATCAACGAAAGTAGCATCATTCGCCTAAAGCGTACCATCAAAACCTATGCGTCGATTTCTTAGCCTCTTGCTCATCTTGCTCCTGAGCGTAACCACAGTGGCCTGTGGTAGTGGATCGAACCAATCCCAATCCGGTAATAATGCTCCCAAAATTGAAAATCAAATTACCAGTGGACGTTATTCCGTACAACAAGCAACCTACGATGATAGCAATGGTGTTTATCGCCTCATGTTACTGGGCACTCCGGCCGGAAAATCTCCTACCTATCAAACGGAAGCTCTACAAATGGCTCGCTTGACCGATGAAGATATTAAAAAAGGAGAAAAAACCTATGTCCAGATCAATGGGGATCAAGCTGAACTGTACCTAACCGAAGATTTTAAAATTGAATACGTTCATAACGTCACCGAAGTTCAAAATAATCCCCAAACAGGCCAAAAAGAAACCGTTGTCGTCCGTCAAGAATCGAGCTTTTGGACACCCTTTGCAGGGGCTTTAGCGGGTCAAGCTCTGGGTAGCTTACTGTTTCGTCCCCAATATTATGTTCCACCGATGTATTCGGGTGGCCCTTTGACTGGCTATGGTGGTTCTGGTCGTAGCTACGGCCAAGCAGTAAATACCTATCGCGGTCGCTATAATTCGGCTCCTCCGGTGGAGAAAAATCGCCAAACCCTACGCACAACGGGCAATTTACGCCAATATCCTTCTTCCTCTGCCAATAAAGCCAATGGTAAACCCTCCTATAATTCCACCAAGTCCAGTGGTTCAGGTTTTGGTTCTAGTCGTCTGAAATCCTCAGGATCGTCCTATTCCAGCCCGCGACGGAGTAGTTTTGGTAGCAGTTCAGGTTCCCGTTCCCGTAGTTTTGGCAGTAGCCGTCGTCGCTAACTTTCTGTTCCGATATTTTCAGGAAAATCTAAACTAGCTCAAGGTTTAAGGGATATTAATTCTAATATCCTTTTTTATTCTATGTACTGGTTCAGCTTGGTTAAAGGCCCCAAGCTTGACTCGCTAGGGGTTTGAGAAATAAAGAAGTCTATGGGCGGAACTAGCATCATCCTGATCTGAACACGCTATAAATGTGAAGAAACGTAACGTATTTTGTCAAGTTTTATAGAGACTTGGGGCGTTTATGTCAGAACTTGACCACTAAAACCGTATAATTACCCCATAAATCTTAAGAATTCTTAAGAAATGTAAAGTAAAATTAACGTAACCGCTTCGATCCCTTGACCAATCCTTAAAGACAGTATGAATGTTTGTTTCTCTGCGACGGAATCTTTGGCTTTGACTCTGACCGATCCCCTCACCTCGCTCCAGCATTATCTACGACAACCTCAACGTTTGGTAAAGGCGATCGCCGATCCGAAGTTAATGGAAGTATTGTCGGAAAACCGCTTTCGTCTTAAGATGCGTCCCTTAAGCTTTATGGACTTATACCATTTTCAGCCAACGGTGGTGCTACGAGTCTGGAGTACAAGCACCGGAACTGTCTATTTGGAATCGGAAAGTTGTGAGATTCGCGGTATTGACTACATTAACCATCGTTTTTCCCTGCAACTAAAGGGTAAATTGGCTCCCTACGAACAAAATCAACAAACCTCTCTACAGGGCAAAGCTGATTTAAAAGTCAGTGTGGATCTTCCCCATGCCCTCTGGTTAACCCCCACCCCCCTACTGGAAATGGCAGCCAATGGTTTGCTTAGGGGGGTTTTAGGGCGCATCAAACAACGGCTGCTAACTCAACTGTTAGAGGATTATCACCATTGGACTCAGCAAACCTCCTCTGAATTAGCCTCTACTCCTCGTCTATCCTCTGCCTTAAACCCTTTGCTTTAGCTTTTAGCGACTAAGTAAGTGGGCTTAATTAATTGTTAGATAGTGGAACAGGCTTCTAGCCTGTGGACGGGCAGGATGCCCATCCCACGTTTTATATTTAATTGCAACCAGCTACTTACGACGCGCTTGACCAACAACCTTGACCACATCTACCAGCATTTCGATCGCAATGTCTTTGCCTGGACAAATTCTGCCTGCATGGCGATCGCCGACGGAATGGAAACCTAAATGATAAGGACAAAGATTTTCCCGTTCCGCATTAAATTCGTAGGTGCTGGGCCCCCAAACGGTCTCATCCAGTAACCCTAAAATCATCGGAATTAAAATTTTTGTTCCCGTCGGAAAAGTCAGGTTACGGCCAGCGATCGCGGCAGTAAAATCAGAGGTTGCCACATGGTGGGTTGCACTAACAGGGGCCCACAGACGGGCACACTCTAACAGATAACGTTGAATAGCGGGACGATCTTCTAGATCCAAACTATCCCAATGATCGGTAATTGAGATCTCAGCCGTTTTTTGGCCCGTATAGGCCGGTAGGGGTCGATAACCCAGGGCCGTATAACCAAGATGAAGGGGCCCCTGAAGAGCCGCAATATTCATAATCGCTGTCATCAGTTTGGCCAATTCCCGTCGCGTCATGGCTTGATACTGGTTTTCTGACGGTTGAAAATGGGCTAAGGCAGGGGATTGTTCATAAATAGTGGCCACTTCTTCAATTAAGTCAGCTAACTTTTCCCCTTTAAGACGATCCAAAATTTTCAGAATTAGTCCCGCTCCGACAAAATAATGCAGGGTTCCCTTACGGGTGTAATACAACTCGGTGAGGCGTTGCATAGTGGCGCGATCACTCGGATCAAGACCAAAAAGTACATAATGCAAATATCTGACTAAAAAAGCCATCCAACCCCGTTGATCATCGGTAAAAAAAGCCTGATCTTTGTCACCAGAGAGGGTCTGATAATCCTCGGCTAATTGGGCTAATAAAGCCTGGGCAGTGCCATCCCGTTGTCGAGCTTGGGCTGGCTCATTTAATAAATAGAACTGCATACATTGACGAAAGGCTTCATGGGCTCCTGTTCCTCCAGCCTCTTGATCCGATAGGGACAGTAAAAAGAGATTCCGTCCGCCCACGTCCTGATTCGGCGATCGCTGGGCCGATAAAATAGAAGTCCCTAAACGCCAAGTACGGGCCTGGGGTGAGGTGAGAGCCTGACTAATTTGGGTAAAATCCCCTAGAACCACCTGACCGGCACAGCAAAAATTAGCTCCCAATACCCGCCGCTTCTGATCCAAATAGGTAGGATTATTTGCTAACACACCTTCCACCAAACTAATGATCGGTAATAACCATTGACTACGCTTTTTCTGGGGATGTTGTAGGGCCCAACTTTGAAATTGGTTCAGGGTGACATCGATCAAAGATGGCGAGGATTGAGTAGTCATAATCGAGGATTGAGGCGTAAGGAATAGCTCCAATCATATCATTTTGGATTTCGCTTTTTATCTCTACTGCTGTGTGCTCATGTGTGCTTAAAAGAGACTTAATTGTTGAGGGGGATGGGCAAGTTTATCCCAGGGCAAAGGGTCAAGACCAATACACTCCTGTTGTAATTGTTGATAAAAATAGCGGGCAATCTGGGGAGAATGATCTTCAATCGGGCAATGAATAAAACAATAAACAGTGATATTTGTATTTAGCCAATCTTGAATTTTCTGTCCCCATTCTTTTAGGTAAAGATCATTGAGGACTAACTGAGGATGACTAATAAAACGAATCAGGACAAAGTTTGCGGTCAGGGTAAAGTTAACGGGGACATCCGGCTTAGGACGTTGGGAATGGCTCAGGGGATTATCTGAGCAACGATAAACGGGACGGGTATCTAAAATGACCTGGGCAACATTCAAGTTTTGTAAGCATTGATGTAACTTTTCTTGATACGGCGATCGCCACCAATCGAGATGACGAACTTCAACTGCTAAGGGAATATTGGCGAACAAAAGAGACGCTAAAAATTGTTGTAAATCTTCTAGATAATTGGGGCCATAACTGGGCGGCAATTGGGCAAAAATACAGCCGAGTTTATGATCAAGGACTTGCACCCGTTCGATAAATTGTTGGGTTTCTGCTAGGTTAGGAATTAAGGCTCCTTGATGGGTAATCGTCTGGGGAAATTTTAGGCAAAACTTAAAAGAGTTTGGGGTTTCTTCTTGCCAGCGTTGAACCGTTGCGCTTGAAGGCATGGCATAAAAAGTGGTATTTCCTTCAACAGTATGGAAGCGTTGACTATAGCAACTTAAAAAAGCTTTTTTCGGTGTTTTAGGGGGATAAAAAGTTCCAAGCCAACCATCGTAAGACCAGACTGCACAACCGAGATAAAAAGTCATGGGGTTTCTTTGAATTCCACTTTTCCCTATTTTTACCTATGCCAGGACAAAGCGATCGCCGAATCTAATTATAAACTGCGATCGCCCTATACTAAATATTCAATGAACTTAAGTCTTAAGCTTTACGGTCATTTTTGTTAGCACGCTTTTTAAAATAACTACCAAAAGCGACTGCCGCACCCGCACCCAGCATCGTTAAAGGCTCAGGTACTGCACCTGTTCCACCACCACCACCGGGAGGAGGAGGAGTAATCGTATCAACCGTGCTAGGTGCAAAACCTAATTCTTTCACACTGCCAGAACCACCAGTGGTAGGATTCGAGCCTGCTGTTTGAGCGCGAACAGCAAAAGCTTGATTGAGGAAGTTAGCAGTTGTGAGGGAAGCACTGGCAATTGTAAAGGAACTAAATTTCACTAAACCGCCAGATGAACCTGTAGAACCCAGTTTCATGCCAATATCAAAGGAGGAAGGCATCGTGCCACCATTGATGTTATTTCCACTTCCACAGCTTGTGGCATTAAAACAGACTTGAGTGATAGCATCGCCAGCCAGCTTCGTAAATTGACTAGCTGAGGTGATCCCAAAATTGCTGGCATTGCCGGGCTGTACGTTGAAAAATAGACCTAAGATATCGGCAGAATTGGGAGAAGTAGCGGCTTGATTGACATCAATTTGAACACCGCCAGCGATGTCTGAAATCTTGACATCGTAATCAACATCCACACTACCCGTAGCAGCCGTACCGACTTGGAAGGAAACAGTAGCAGCAGAGGCAGAACCGGCCATCATCGGGGCAGACATAGTAGCTAAAGCGATCGCGCCAGCAACGGAAAGAAGTCCTTGGGGAATATTATTTTTAATGTTTTTCATGCTAGTTGTCATTTTGTTAAAATTTCCTAATTAAAATAGGGGCGATTAAGTATAAACCGAAGCAGCTTCTCAATCTAGGCGTTTCGCTATCAGTGTATTTTCTCTACTTAAGTCAATATACTGAGGTTATTGGGGCGATGCACTGAGAAATCTCAAGCTCATGTACATAATCATACATAAGATTTACAGTTCTGTCACTATGTTTTTGTATATTTTTAAGTGTAAATACGTAAAGTCTGTGTATAAGAAGTTTTCTTGTAAAGAGACTATAAAGATGGGCGATCTTTGATGCCAGTTTTTAAAGGTTATGTAAGTTTTTTAGGACTGGTTCTATCACAAACTCCTTTATTGCACCGAAGAACTTAAGAACTGATTTGCCTCAAAGGGGTTATTGTATAACGATTAACTACTCTCTCCGCCCCATGAGAGGCAGGAAAAATCAAAAACAAATATCCAAAGTAGGACTTGCCAGCAAAAACAAGAACAAAAAGACTTGATCGTATCGGAGTTGCTCACCAAAATTATTTAAAGAAAAAATAAAGCTCAAATATTTATTTAAAGAAAAAATAAAGTTAGATAGCTATTTATTGCTTAGTAGGGGAAATTTTCTAGAAAAAATAAAGTTTCAACAAAGTTGGAAAGCAAGAGAAAGCACTTACAGTAGGTTCTAGAGAACAACTCCGCTATGAATCCTAACCACTGGCAAGCGACGAGCAAAGCATTTGTATTATTGCAAGCCTGTAGATCGAATTTTTGAAACGCTATTTGCATCGGCATCAGAAAGTCTGCCGACTATAGATTAAAAATCCCAGCCATAAATTTCAGAGTGCGAATTTAATGTTTAACCAATTAAAAATTAAAACCGACTCAGTCAACATTAACTCTCTTATCGGTACCGTAGCCGTTATTGCTCTGACAAGAATCTTCTTAAGCTCCGCTCCTGCGAATGCCGCCTCAATTACCTACAGCCGGTGGGCGAACATTGGCCCTCAAACAATTGGAGATGGGGATAATGGTAAATTTACTTTAAAAATAACTGATGGCGAGGATGTGGGACAGAAGGGAAAGGCCCTGTTTCAGTTTTCATCGAATACCTTAGCGGATGCTAACTACATTTCGACAGTTTACTTTCAAGATAAGGGCGGATTATTTGCAACGACGACGACGACAACAACAACAACAGCAAAGAATGGCAAGACCACGACCACTACGACCACTAAATATAACGCCTCAGTTTCAACAACCTTTAGTGATGCAGCGGCCAATACCAGTTCACTTAGTGGCTTAGATTTTGCCTACGGAACTGCCACTTTATCTCAAGGTAATAGCATTGGATTCAATACCTCTTTCTCTTTTGACAAGGCCGGATCTGGAGGAAATAAAAGCTCAATTTCACCAGGGGAAACTTTAGGAATATTGGTTGACTTGAGTGCAGGCAAAACCTTTAACGATATTCTGAACAGTCTAACTCAGAACGATAATCTAATTGTTGCTGCTCATATCATTGGTTATGCCAATAGCCGAAGTGATGGTTTTTATTACGGAAACCCCTTTGCTAAAGGTACTACACCTCCTGCTGGAACGGATTCACCAGTTTTCTATGATACCTATAAGACGACAAGTGATCCTAATCCGGCTACCGTAGCTTCCGCTCCTTCTGATACGGTTACTCCCCCTTCTAGCTCGGCAGTTCCTGAACCTTTCACAATTCTGGGATCGGCAACAGCCTTGGGATTAGGTGCATCTTTCAAACGACGTTTAGCCAAAGCGACAAAAGGGGAATAAAGTTCGGTAAATTGGTCGTACAGTTTTTCTCTCTTCAACTGATGCCAATTTCTCTCTTGCTCACTAATCTCTGGCTCCAGGCGATCGCCCTCAATACCGTTTTATTAGCGATCGCTTTTTTGGCCCCGAAAAAATTACTGACCCCCCTGGGTTATCTCCATGCTTGGCTCTTAGGCGTTATCGTCTGGGGATGTTTGGAATGGCAGGGCTATGGCGTGGTCATGTTCTATTTCTTGGTGGGTTCAGGCGTGACCAAAATTGGCCTAGAACGCAAGGAAGCAGAAGGGATTGCTGAAAAGCGGTCAGGGCAACGGGGGCCAGAAAATGTTTGGGGCTCGGCACTCACGGCTACAATCTGTGCCTTATTAACCCTAATTTTTACGCCTGACTGGTATCCTTTCTTAATCCTGGGGTATGTCGCCAGTTTTAGTACCAAATTAGCTGATACTACTGCCAGTGAAGTGGGCAAAGCCTACGGGCAAAGAACTTTTCTGATTACCTCGTTACAACCGGTGCCCAGGGGAACAGAAGGGGCAATGAGTTTGGAAGGTACGATCGCCGGTATTGTGGCCTCTCTCTTAATGGCACTGGTAGCTTGGGGATTCGGTATGATCAACCTCTTGGGGATTGGCCTCTGTGCGATCGCGGCCTTTGTGGCGACCAATATTGAAAGTGTGATCGGTGCAACGCTCCAGAGTCGTTGGTCTTGGTTAACCAATGAAGTGGTAAATATCATTAACACCTTGATCGGAGCCTTATTGGCAATGGGTTTGGCTTGGCTACTTGCTTAAAATCACTCAAACCGGCTCATATAAAGTCGTTCTTTGTCGATAGGGTCTGCCCAGAGATTGAATCGCCCCTTGGAGTTGAGACACCGTTAGACCCGTTCCACCCTTGGCTCCAGCCATTGTCGTAATATGTTCCTCCATCAGGGTTCCGCCTAAATCATCACAGCCCCACTGCAAGGCTGCCGTTGCTCCCGTTAACCCTAACTTGACCCAACTGGGTTGATGATGACGCATCCAAGGGCCAAGATAGAGTCGAGCAACAGCCGTTAGTAGCAGAGTCGGAGCTAACTGGGGTTGATCATGCCCCACCCGTTTTCTGAGAGCTAAGGGAGCCTGTTCTCCCACAAAGGGCAACAGCACAAATTCGCTAATTCGAGTCGGATAGTTTTTTGCTTGAGCCGTTTTTTGCAGCGATCGCAGATGATCTAGATGTTGAATTTGTTGCGCTGGTGTTTCAATATGACCGGAAAGCATGGTGCTAGTGGTCGGCATTCCTAAACGGTGGGCCAAACTGACAATTTCTAACCAAGTCGAGGTAGAGATTTTCTCTGGACAAATTATTTTGCGAACAGAATCGACCAAAACTTCGGCAGCAGTGCCGGGCATGGAATCTAATCCGGCTTCTTGGAGATTAGCAATCACCTGTTCATAGGATAGGTGGTCTTGTCTAGCAATAAATTGAATTTCTTGAGGTGAAAAAGCATGGAGATGGAGTTGGGGAAATTGAGCTTTTAGGGTGGTGATCAAATGACGGTAATAAGCGAGAGTCGAACCCTTTAGCTTTGCCTGGGGATTCAAACCGCCCTGCATACAAATTTCCGTTGCGCCCTGTTCAACAGCCTCCGCCGCCTTGCTCAAAATTTGTTCACTATCTAACCAAAAAGCTCCTTCTGTTTCTGCATCTCGACGGAAAGCACAGAAATTACAATGCTGTTCGCAGATATTGGTAAAATTAATATTGCGATTGATGACATAGGTAACGGTGTCCCCCACCAATTGCGATCGCAGTTGATCTGCAGCTATTTGTATGGCTTGAATCGCTTCAGTTTCTTGGGTCGTCAATAAAAACAGGCCTTCTGAGCAAGTTAGCTCTTGTTGGGCCAAAGCTTTATCTAAAATATGGGTAAGAGATGGCGAGGTGACAGATAAGCTTGATACCATAATGACCTATTTATTGCGGTTGACATTTTCCAGCTCTAATTAAACCAATCCGTTTGGCGATCGCCTCCTCCCGTGAAGAAAAAGGCCCCCAATACTTAGGATAAACTGATATCTGAGCCGGATCTAAGGCTTGTATCTCACAGTTCCCACCGTCTATTTTAAGAATGTACCAATAAACTTGTTCTGTCATATCATTCCTGCCCTGGCCAGGCGATCAATCCCATGAATTCAAATATATCTCAACCGGTTCAAAGACTTTAAGTGATCATGCAAAATTAATTACATACTCAGTCCCGAAGCCTTCAAGCACTTTTGTGAGGGTGTGACCTTTAGTTGATGAAGGAAAAGAAAAGTGTTAACATGGGATGAAAAGTGACAAAGAGGAAACAATGATGACAGCAAAACTAATTAATGTAGAGGGTTCAAAGATAAAAATAGAACTAACATTAGAACTCAGTCGTTCAATGTTGGATACAGAAATAAATATTCAAAAAGGCTTAAACGAAGTAGGTTGCATCGCCAGCAAAGAAGCCTTGAAATATTTAGATACAGATGGTTCACCCTTAAAAATCGGTGAAGAAATCTGGAAGAGTAAGGGAGAGCAACCGAAAGAATATCAAACACCTTATGGTGAGGTTATAGTGAATCGTCATGTATATCAGCGTTCACCTTTGAGGAAAAACGTATTGCCCCTTAGAAAGAGAAGCAAGGATAATCATAACATCAACGCCATTATTGGCAAAACAGGTATCCTCAAAAATGTCAGGGATGGCAGGCAAAGAGGTGAAAAATGATTTATTAGAAAATCATGGTAGAAAAGTAGCGCTATCCTATATCCAAAGATTGAGTGAAGCAGTAGGAAGTGTGGTACAGGCAAAAGAAGAAGCGTGGAGTTATGCCCCGCCCAAGGAGGATAGCCAAATTGCAACAGTGGGAATAGGATTAGATGGAACCTGTATGCTGATGTGTGAGGATGGCTACCGTGAAGCAATGGTGGGAACCGTTTCCCTATACGATAGTGAAGGCGAACGTCAACCTACAATCTATCTAGGTGCGGCACCAGAGTATGGAAAAAAGAGTTTTCTAGAAAGATTAGAAAGAGAAATTGAGCGAGCGAAAAACCGTTATCCAGAGGCAACATTGGTCGGGATAGCAGACGGGGCAGAATCAAATTGGAAGTTTTTAGAAAAGCAAACGGAAGAACAGATATTAGATTTCTATCATGCCTCTGGTTACTTAGGTGCCTTGGCAGAAGCGTTGCATCCGAATACCGTGTCAAAACAAAAAGAATGGTTGACTGAAAATTGTCGAGAACTCAAGCATGAAAAAGGAAAAGCAGGAGAACTGCTAAATCTGATGAAAGAAGTCAAAGAAGAAAAAAGTCATTCTAAGAATCTTACCGAGAAACTACAAGCGGCGATTACTTATTACGAGAATCATCAGCATCAAATGGATTATGCTGAATACATAGAGAAAAAGTATCCGATTGGTTCAGGTGTTACGGAAGCAGCTTGTAAGACGTTGGTCAAACAACGATTATGTTGTTCAGGGATGCGATGGAAGGAAAAAGGAGCAGGAATTATTTTGAGCCTACGAGCTTTGGTATTGACCAAGGAACGATGGAGTCAATTTTGGGCAAAACTTGATCAATATGGGTTCCCTGTAGAACCCTGATTACAACAGCTTTTATCAACTAAAGGTCGCACCCGCTCATAAGGGTGTGACCTTTAGTTGATGAAGGAAAAGAAAAGTGTTAACATGAGATGAAAAGGGGTGCATCCCACTTAAGATAATACATTGACACTCAAAAGAGGAGAGTGATTGAGATAAGCACATCGTAGCCGAAGAATACGAGAAACATTATGAAGATGCCAACGTGCTCCCGACAATTTAACCCTAGCTCCCACCTGTTTAATCTTAGACTCCACATCACCAGAACCAATCACAATACCAAGCTGTTGATAGTATTGGTAATCAGGGATACGCTGATAATACTTCGTCAAATAGGCTTGAAAATTCTTTGCCCTCTTGCTTTTGACTCCATCAAACGCATCTATTGCCTTGTTTGCCTTGTTCACAAAACCCCGCCACAGTAAATGCTCCACTGCTTCTAGCCGTTTGAGAGAGCCACCCACTTTGAACAGATTCTCCTTGAGATGATACCAATCCAACACCTCTCGTCGTATCAGCCACGATTGAGTGGCGAAACTCTCTACCGCATTCCAGATTCCGGGATGACCATCTCCCAAAAAGGTCACTATTGGGGACAAAGGTTGAACATTGCTCCAATTCTTTAAGCCCTCTGGGTCTTGGAAAAAGGCTTCACAGACATTGCCATGAAGACTCACCAGTTTATAATCTCGCCACTGTCCCCCTTCCTTCTCCTCGCCCCGCAGACAAATCTTTCCCCCATCTATACTGACCCCCGCACTCTCTGACTGAGCTTGAGCTAAGGGCAGTTCTGTCCGTTCTACCAAGCGATGTAAACTGCTATGTCCTACTTTTATCCCCATCAACTCCTCTATATCTTCTTCTGCTTGTTGGTAGGATGTTTTCGCACTGGCTCTTAGACAGCATTTCTCTAAACCTGGACTTAAGACGATTTTTGGCGACACCTTTAGTTTTCTGGCTTGTTTTTGGCTTATTTCCACTTCTCCGACTAGGGTTTTGATTTTTCGCTTGTTTCCAGACCGTTTTTTTCCCCCTTCTGAAAAAAAAACTCCCCCATTGTTGGCCCCACAATTTCTAACATCTGGGTTCTGACTTCTACTTCGATGCTTCCAAAGTCCTTCTGTTTCTCTGGTTCCGTATATTTGCGCAGGATACGGGCTGATTCGGTGAGATGCTGTTTTAACAGTGCTTTTTCTTCTGGGGGAATCGGTAACATACTTTTTTCGCTCATCAGTTTTTTTCCATTTTACCCCAGATTCTATGTACTACTTTATCCGGGATGTACCCGATGAAAAGTGACAAAGAGGAAACAATGATGACAGCAAAACTAATTAGGGTCTGCTGAAAAAGTCCACAAAACGAACCTAGATGCCACAGGAGGCGAAAAATGGTGACTTCAGAGAGTAGTTTCCAATTTCAACCCCCAGTTTTCCAACGACGTGCATGGGCTTTGAGCCTCCAAAGGCCATAACCTTGCACCTGATCGTTTTTAAAATGCTTGAAAGCATTATCTGGCAAGGGTTCTATACTTATTCAGCAAGCCCTAATTAATGTAGAGGGTTCAAAGATAAAAATAGAACTAACATTAGAACTAAGTCGTTCAATGTTGGATACAGAAATAAATATTCAAAAAGGCTTAAACGAAGTAGGTTGCATCGCCAGCAAAGAAGCCTTGAAATATTTAGATACAGATGGTTCACCCTTAAAAATCGGTGAAGAAATCTGGAAGAGTAAGGGAGAGCAACCGAAAGAATATCAAACACCTTATGGTGAGGTTATAGTGAATCGTCATGTATATCAGCGTTCACCTTTGAGGAAAAACGTATTGCCCCTTAGAAAGAGAAGCAAGGATAATCATAACATCAACGCCATTATTGGCAAAACAGGTATCCTCAAAAATGTCAGGGATGGCAGGCAAAGAGGTGAAAAATGATTTATTAGAAAATCATGGTAGAAAAGTAGCGCTATCCTATATCCAAAGATTGAGTGAAGCAGTAGGAAGTGTGGTACAGGCAAAAGAAGAAGCGTGGAGTTATGCCCCGCCCAAGGAGGATAGCCAAATTGCAACAGTGGGAATAGGATTAGATGGAACCTGTATGCTGATGTGTGAGGATGGCTACCGTGAAGCAATGGTGGGAACCGTTTCCCTATACGATAGTGAAGGCGAACGTCAACATACAATCTATCTAGGTGCGGCACCAGAGTATGGAAAAAAGAGTTTTCTAGAAAGATTAGAAAGAGAAATTGAGCGAGCGAAAAACCGTTATCCAGAGGCAACATTGGTCGGGATAGCAGACGGGGCAGAATCAAATTGGAAGTTTTTAGAAAAGCAAACGGAAGAACAGATATTAGATTTCTATCATGCCTCTGGTTACTTAGGTGCCTTGGCAGAAGCGTTGCATCCGAATACCGTGTCAAAACAAAAAGAATGGTTGACTGAAAATTGTCGAGAACTCAAGCATGAAAAAGGAAAAGCAGGAGAACTGCTAAATCTGATGAAAGAAGTCAAAGAAGAAAAAAGTCATTCTAAGAATCTTACCGAGAAACTACAAGCGGCGATTACTTATTACGAGAATCATCAGCATCAAATGGATTATGCTGAATACTTAGAGAAAAAGTATCCGATTGGTTCAGGTGTTACGGAAGCAGCTTGTAAGACGTTGGTCAAACAACGATTATGTTGTTCAGGGATGCGATGGAAGGAAAAAGGAGCAGGAATTATTTTGAGCCTACGAGCTTTGGTATTGACCAAGGAACGATGGAGTCAATTTTGGGCAAAACTTGATCAATATGGGTTCCCTGTAGAACCCTGATTACAACAGCTTTTATCAACTAAAGGTCGCACACCTCCAGTTCCATTGAGTTTTCCAAAATTTAATTTATTGAGTGCAGACTGGGCTGAACTAGGAGTCATAAGCTTGACATACTTTAAATAATTGTAATGAATAAATTATAGCAAGCTTTTAACTCTTTTCTGCTTAAAATTGATGATTTATCAATTTATTAGCTCCAAAATATACGCTCCAAATTCGTCCTTTTTTCAATCTCTAATTGATGATGTTCTTAGATTGAATCCTAATCACACACTGTCTTTTTTTCTCCAAGACGAGTAACCCGTCAAAACCCATACTCTGTAAGGTTTCTGGGTTTCGTACTCATTCTTTTTGTGAGAAATGCGGGAAACAGCGCAACGGCAAGCAGGACGTTTTGTGTTAAGTAATGAGACGAAATTATTTACACATGACTTTGATGTTATACAAGCTTTTCAGTCTGATTTTTGTGTAATTAATTTTGTACAGCTACTTAGCGACCAACCAGTTAGATAAAGAGTCATGGAGTGATGAACAACTGCTTGTTCACTACAAGCAACAGCAAGGCATAGAGAGCAGCAATTCTAAATTTCAGCAATTCTCAGTTTTAGACACAGCAAGCCTTTTAGGGATTTAAAGAACATTTTAAAGGGGTTTTTGGGGCAATCCTAGGCGTACTATTGTGCCTAAAAGCTTGAAGACTCGTAAAATGAACTTGTTAATCCCGTTGAATTTTCCCCCGTATTACGCGAACTAAAATCTGAAACCCTTGCTACAGTGCAAATTTAGAATTGCTGCTAAAAGATTAAGTAATTTCGCTAATTCATAATTGTTGGTGTCAATATTTTGCCAATCCTCCTATTTGGGGCTTGCTGAATAAGGATGAAATCCTTGCTAGACAATACTTTCAGGCATTTTACAAGGGTGTGACCTCTAATTGATAAATCCTTGTTTAATGAGTCCTTTTGCCGGTAGATACTTCAGAACATCGTATGTTACGATTGATTGAAAAATCGATGTCCAGTAAACTTTTTAAAAACCTTATTTAATATCAACTAGAGGTCGCACCCTTTTACAAACGATCAGATGCAAGGTTATGGCATTTGGAGGCTCAAAATCCATGCACTTTGCTGGAAAAATGTGAGGTAAAACTGGAAACTGAGCTCTGAAGTCACCATTTTTCGCACCCTGTGGCATCTAGGTTCGTTTTGTGGACTTTTTCAGCAAGCCCTATTTGAAGCTAAATATACTCATGAATATCACTCCCGTGAACTAGCTGCTAAAACCTGTAGAAGAAAATTGTTATCCATCGCCGCCAAATAACGCTTCATCTTCAAGCTTTTTTGAGATGGCTCATGTTTAAGCAAATTAATACTTAAACGACGGAGCAAGCCCAAATTATCAGCCGCATTACCTTGACGCACTCGACTCGCATCCTCATTAAAAGTGACATCTAAAACCCAATGCAGACTATTTTCAATACTCCAGTGAGAACGAATCACATGGCTATGACGTTCGGCATCCGTAGGAAGACTGCTAATATAATAGCGAAACGTCTCTGTTGTTTTATGACCGAATTGAGTTTTACTTTTAACGGGTGCGACCTTTAGTTGATAAAAGCTGTTGTAATCAGGGTTCTACAGGGAACCCTGATTGATCAAGTTTTGCCCAAAATTGACTCCATCGTTCCTTGGTCAATACCAAAGCTCGTAGGCTCAAAATAATTCCTGCTCCTTTTTCCTTCCATCGCATCCCTGAACAACATAATCGTTGTTTGACCAACGTCTTACAAGCTGCTTCCGTAACACCTGAACCAATCGGATACTTTTTCTCTAAGTATTCAGCATAATCCATTTGATGCTGATGATTCTCGTAATAAGTAATCGCCGCTTGTAGTTTCTCGGTAAGATTCTTAGAATGACTTTTTTCTTCTTTGACTTCTTTCATCAGATTTAGCAGTTCTCCTGCTTTTCCTTTTTCATGCTTGAGTTCTCGACAATTTTCAGTCAACCATTCTTTTTGTTTTGACACGGTATTCGGATGCAACGCTTCTGCCAAGGCACCTAAGTAACCAGAGGCATGATAGAAATCTAATATCTGTTCTTCCGTTTGCTTTTCTAAAAACTTCCAATTTGATTCTGCCCCGTCTGCTATCCCGACCAATGTTGCCTCTGGATAACGGTTTTTCGCTCGCTCAATTTCTCTTTCTAATCTTTCTAGAAAACTCTTTTTTCCATACTCTGGTGCCGCACCTAGATAGATTGTATGTTGACGTTCGCCTTCACTATCGTATAGGGAAACGGTTCCCACCATTGCTTCACGGTAGCCATCCTCACACATCAGCATACAGGTTCCATCTAATCCTATTCCCACTGTTGCAATTTGGCTATCCTCCTTGGGCGGGGCATAACTCCACGCTTCTTCTTTTGCCTGTACCACACTTCCTACTGCTTCACTCAATCTTTGGATATAGGATAGCGCTACTTTTCTACCATGATTTTCTAATAAATCATTTTTCACCTCTTTGCCTGCCATCCCTGACATTTTTGAGGATACCTGTTTTGCCAATAATGGCGTTGATGTTATGATTATCCTTGCTTCTCTTTCTAAGGGGCAATACGTTTTTCCTCAAAGGTGAACGCTGATATACATGACGATTCACTATAACCTCACCATAAGGTGTTTGATATTCTTTCGGTTGCTCTCCCTTACTCTTCCAGATTTCTTCACCGATTTTTAAGGGTGAACCATCTGTATCTAAATATTTCAAGGCTTCTTTGCTGGCGATGCAACCTACTTCGTTTAAGCCTTTTTGAATATTTATTTCTGTATCCAACATTGAACGACTTAGTTCTAATGTTAGTTCTATTTTTATCTTTGAACCCTCTACATTAATTAGGGCTTGCTGAAAAAAGCTGAAACCTTTACGGAGAAAAATAGTAGGCGAATTAAGAACCGCTAGAATGCACGAAAATAGGGTAGAATGCCTCAAAACCATTGCATTAAGAAGAGAGAAAGCAGATGTACCGAAAGCAACAGTACTCAATTGAAACACCAGAAAACTTGAAAAATCTGTTCGGCGGGCAGTTAGACGAAGAAAATCGTTGGATAGAAATGTCAAAAATGATTCTTTGGGAAGAATATGAGGAAGAATATGCAAAAAACTTCACAGAAAAAAAAGGAGCCCCAGCCAAATCATTTAGAATGGCATTAGGAGCATTAATTATCAAAGAAATTTCAGGAAAAAGTGACAGAGAAACAGTAGAACAAATAAAAGAGAACCCTTATTTACAGTACTTTATAGGAATGGAAAGCTATAGTAGCAAAGAAGCATTTAATGCGTCAATGATGGTTCATTTTCGTAAAAAAATAGGAATGGAATTAATAAATAAAATTAATAAAGAAATAGAAAAAAAGCGACGGGTGTAGCGTCAGAAAAAAAAGAAAATGAAGGAAAGTTATTGTTAGATGCGACTTGTACACCAGCAGATATAAAATATCCAACGGATATAGGAATATTGAATGATGCCAGAGAAAAAACAGAAAAAATAATAGATAAGCTGTATGAAGAAATAAAAGAGAAAAGGAAAGAAAAGCCGAGGACTTATAGGGAAGTGGCAAGAAAAGAGTACTTAGCCATAGCAAAAAAACGTCGTGTGTCAAAAAAAGAAAGAAGAAAAGGAACAAAAAAACAACTAGGATATATAAAAAGAAACTTGTCTCATATAGAAAAAATGATAGAAGAGGGAGCAAAGTTAGAAAAACTAACGAAAAAAGAGCAAGAAGAGCTTGTAACGATAGGAAAAGTGTATGAGCAACAGTTAGAAATGTATGAAAAAAAGACAAATAAAGTAGAAAACAGAATTGTGAGTGTAAGCCAACCTCACGTGCGTCCAATAGTGCGTGGAAAAGCGGGAAAAGCAGTAGAGTTTGGAGCTAAAATATCGGCAAGTAATGTGAATGGCTTTGTCTTCTTAGACAAATTAAGTTGGGATAAATAGGGCTTGCTGAAAAAAGCTGAAACCTTTACGGAGAAAAATAGTAGGCGAATTAAGAACCGCTAGAATGCACGAAAATAGGGTAGAATGCCTCAAAACCATTGCATTAAGAAGAGAGAAAGCAGATGTACCGAAAGCAAAAGTACTCAATTGAAACACCAGAAAACTTGAAAAATCTGTTCGGCGGGCAGTTAGACGAAGAAAATCGTTGGATAGAAATGTCAAAAATGATTCCCTGGGAAGAATATGAGGAAGAATATGCAAAAAACTTCACAGAAAAAAAAGGAGCCCCAGCCAAATCATTTAGAATGGCATTAGGAGCATTAATTATCAAAGAAATTTCAGGAAAAAGTGACAGAGAAACAGTAGAACAAATAAAAGAGAACCCTTATTTACAGTACTTTATAGGAATGGAAAGCTATAGTAGCAAAGAAGCATTTAATGCGTCAATGATGGTTCATTTTCGTAAAAAAATAGGAATGGAATTAATAAATAAAATTAATAAAGAAATAGAAAAAAAAGCGACGGGTGTAGCGTCAGAAAAAAAAGAAAATGAAGGAAAGTTATTGTTAGATGCGACTTGTACACCAGCAGATATAAAATATCCAACGGATATAGGAATATTGAATGATGCCAGAGAAAAAACAGAAAAAATAATAGATAAGCTGTATGAAGAAATAAAAGAGAAAAGGAAAGAAAAGCCGAGGACTTATAGGGAAGTGGCAAGAAAAGAGTACTTAGCCATAGCAAAAAAACGTCGTGTGTCAAAAAAAGAAAGAAGAAAAGGAACAAAAAAACAACTAGGATATATAAAAAGAAACTTGTCTCATATAGAAAAAATGATAGAAGAGGGAGCAAAGTTAGAAAAACTAACGAAAAAAGAGCAAGAAGAGCTTGTAACGATAGGAAAAGTGTATGAGCAACAGTTAGAAATGTATGAAAAAAAGACAAATAAAGTAGAAAACAGAATTGTGAGTGTAAGCCAACCTCACGTGCGTCCAATAGTGCGTGAAAAAGCGGGAAAAGCAGTAGAGTTTGGAGCTAAAATATCGGCAAGTAATGTGAATGGCTTTGTCTTCTTAGACAAATTAAGTTGGGATAATTACAACGAATCGGGAGATTTACAAGCGCGAATAGAAGAATATAAAAGGGAAACAGGATGTTATCCGGAATCGGTTCATGTGGATAAAATCTATCGAACAAAAGCGAATCGAGCTTATTGTAAAGAAAGGGATATAAGAATGAGTGGTCCCCGATTGGGAAGACCGCCGAAAGAGGTGAGCAAAGAAAAAAAGAAAGAGGCACGCTCAGATGAAAGAGTGCGTAATGCCATTGAGGGTAAATTCGGACAGGGAAAGAGGAAATTTAGTCTTGGTCGAGTGATGGCCAAACTACCTGAGACCTCGGAAACGGTAATTGCGATGAACTTTTTGGTAATGAATCTTTCTACTCTACTTCAGAAGACAAAAAGTAAAAAGTTGTAGAGTCGTTTTTCTTGTGAAAAATGGTGTTAATTTTCCTCTCTTTTGTGAGGAGTGATTTGTGTTGACCTTTTTAGACAGAAAGGAACAATAGATTAAACAAAATCTGTATTTTGATTTGTTTCCATAAGGATAAGTTATCTATGCTTTTTCAGTCCATACTTCCCTAACCCACATTTCTTTCGTTTTTTGACTTTTTCAGCAAGCCCTAATTAGTTTTGCTGTCATCATTGTTTCCTCTTTGTCACTTTTCATCTCATGTTAACACTTTTCTTTTCCTTCATCAACTAAAGGTCACACCCTGCTGAATAAGGATGAAATCCTTGCTAGACAATACTTTCAGGCATTTTACAAACGATCAGATGCAAGGTTATGGCATTTGGAGGCTCAAAATCCATGCACTTTGCTGGAAAAATGTGAGGTAAAACTGGAAACTGAGCTCTGAAGTCACCATTTTTCGCGCCCTGTGGCATCTAGGTTCGTTTTGTGGACTTTTTCAGCAAGCCCTATTTGAAGCTAAATATACTCATGAATATCACTCCAGTGAACTAGCTGCTAAAACCTGTAGAAGAAAATTGTTGTCCATCGCCGCCAAATAACGCTTCATCTTCAAGCTTTTTTGAGATGGCTCATGTTTAAGCAAATTAATACTTAAACGACGGAGCAAGCCCAAATTATCAGCCGCATTACCTTGACGCACTCGACTCGCATCCTCATTAAAAGTGACATCTAAAACCCAATGCAGACTATTTTCAATACTCCAGTGAGAACGAATCACATGGCTATGACGTTCGGCATCCGTAGGAAGACTGCTAATATAATAGCGAAACGTCTCTGTTGTTTTATGACCGAATTGAGTTTTACTTTTAACCATCACAACAGTTGCTAAACCGACCCACTGATTTTGGCGATGCAATGCGGAAAGCTGATTGATTGACACTGTCCAGACTTGACGAGTTTCTAAACGGTAATGTCCTTTTTCTGTCTTCTCATGATAACTGTATTCAATTCCTTGCCAGTTCTGAGCGACCGCTTGTTTAAACCAATCCCTAACTTGTTTATTAAGTTTGCCCTGATTTCCTTTGAGAGCCAATACATAGTCACCTTCACCTTGCTTTATTTGTTTTGCGATTTCTGTCTGCGTTCCCATTGCATCTAGGGTTACTACTGCCCCCTTGATGTTAAGTAACTTCAGTAACAAGGGGACTGCTTTTATTTCATTAGATTTACTATCTACTTTCTTTTGCGCTAACATCAGTCCCCGCTCACTACTCCACGCACTTATGCTGTGTAACGCATTTAGTCCTTTTTCCCTATCATAAGAACCTCTTTTCGTTTTTCCATCTATCTGTATCAGCTCTATGTCCATTTTCTCCGTTAGACTGCTTATCCAGCTCAGAAAACTTTTTTCTAGTTCTTCTGTTTCCAACATTCCAAATACTCTTCCAAAGGTATCGTGAGAGGGAATTCCCTTTGGTAACTCTAGAAACATTTCTAGCCATTCTCGTTTGGCTTTGCCATAGGCTTCAATTGCTACGAAGCCATCTGCCCCTGACAATACTGCCAATATTCCTATGGTGACAATTGCTGTTAAGTTATGGTCTTGCCTTCTCCCTGTTCTCGGTTCTTTTAGGCACTGAAAATGTTTCAGTATGCTTCTTTTGATAATTTTGACTTCTTTTTCTTGTTGTGGGGTTAGAACTCTTGCGCCGAAGCCTTTTGCCATCTTTGACCTCACTCACTTACTTTTTTTAAATAATAAGCTGTCATCACTCTAAGTGGATATAAGGTAGAATATATAGACTTACTTTTTTGTATGACTATGCTGACGTTAAACTTCTTAGACCAAAAGACCAAGAAAGAGCTACAAAAAGCCCTTAAAACGGAAGAGCACGCAGTTACAAGAGAGAGAATATTGATTATGTTACTGAGAAATGAAGGAAAAACGTATGATGAAATATCAGGATTATTAGGATGTTGCAAACGACAAGTGTGGTACTGGTGCAATAATGGAAATCCGAAAGAGATAGAAAGCTTAAGAGACAAAAGAAAAAAAGGAAATCACAGGAAAGTAACAGAAGAATACATAGAGAAATTGACGGAGATAATAATCAAAGAGCCTGAAGAGTTTGGATATGAATTTGGACGTTGGACAGTAGCAAGACTATCAACTCATATGGAAAAAGAAACGGGTATATTGTTAGGAAATACACAACTTAGAAATATGCTTAAAAAAAAGCGATTTGTCTACATCTGGGCAAAATATAGTCTAGAAGATAAAAAAGATGAGCAAAAAAGAGAGGAATTTAGAAAGAAAGTTGAAGAGTACAAGAAGCTTTTGAAAGAAAAGCCAGAATCAATCCAGATATGGTTTTGGGATGAAAGTGGCTTCAGCTTAAGAGTAATACGGAGAAAACATTGGACAAAAAAAGGAAAGCGTAAAAAAGTGAGGGGAGATAGAAGAAAAGGAAGAGTCAATGTAATGGGTGGTATTAGATATACTGACAAAAAACGGTGGGTTGATTTGATTCCCACTGGTAACTCTCAGAACTTCAAGAGTGTATTATTAAAATTTTACAAAGACATACAAAGAGAATGGATAGAACAAGGAAATAAAAAAGAAGACTTTGAAAAGAATGGTCCGAAGATTGTGATTATTTTAGATAATGCGAGCTTCCACAAAAAGCAAGAAATTCTAGACGAGAGCACGGAAGAAATG
Organism: Woronichinia naegeliana WA131; assembly: GCA_025370055.1. Lineage (NCBI taxonomy): Bacteria > Bacillati > Cyanobacteriota > Cyanophyceae > Synechococcales > Coelosphaeriaceae > Woronichinia > Woronichinia naegeliana. Next base: position 6,933,642 of record CP073041.1, read on the forward strand.
CCAAACATTATTTTGGAGTTTTTACCCCCCTATAGTCCCGATTATAATTTAATGGAATTGGTATGGCATTCAGCAAAAGAATATATTGCAAATAAATTATTCAAATCAATTGAAGAATTAGAATCTCTCATCCATAAACTTCTTAATGAAGGTGGATTGACAATATGTTGGGGACGTAAAATCAAAAACAAGGGCTCAAGTATTATTGCAAGTTAAACTGATGACAGCTTAATAGCCTTTTCTTCTCTTAGATGACTGCTTCTTTTTTACACTATATTTCTCTCTTTTTGTCTGTATTTTTTGTAACAAATAAGATGCGATTACCCTGTAAAAACCACCTTAATAGAGACATTAACATCAGCTTTAGAACAACACTACGGAAAGTTCGGTTATCTACTGTCAGTTATTCCTTTTGATTCATGGCTGAGTAGTCCTCGTCTTTCAGAAATTCGGGATAAATTGCAGACAGAAGTAATTTTAGGAGCGAATTTTCTTAATAAATTAGTTGCTCATTATTTAATTGTGGCCATGCAGGTTGATCACGCTCTAGATTGGCTAACGGAAGAGAATACTCTGATTATTACGCCTGGCGATCGCGGAGATGCCATTTTAGGGATGATCCAAGCCCATCAATCTATTAATTATCCTCAAATTGCAGGAATTTTATTAACCACCGGTTTTAAACTCGCACCTCCTATTTTAAAACTTTTGGAAGGTTTGCCTGAATGTCCTCCTTTATTAACGGTTGATGCTAATACCTATGATACTACCGCTAGTTTAGGTAAAATTTATAGCTCTTTAACTCTTCAGGATCAAGAAAAAATTGATCGTAGTATTCAACTCTTTGAGCAATATATTGACCTAGAAAAACTAGAAAACAACATCCAAACAGTTCAGGTAAAAGGAATTACCCCCAAACTCTTTATTTATAGTTTACTTCAACAAGCGAAGAGCCATAAACAGCATATTGTCTTGCCAGAAGGCCATGAACCCCGCATTTTAAAAGCCGCCGCAATTTTATCAACCCAAGAGATTGTTAATCTAACCCTATTAGGTAAAAAAGCAGAAATTGAAGCGATTATCAAAAAACAGAATATTCCTCTCGATCTTGATAAAGTTACTATTATTAATCCTCAAGAAGCTGACTGCTTCGAGAGATATGTGCAAACTTTTTATGAATTACGGAAAAATAAAGGGTTAACTCTAGATGCTGCCAGGGATAATTTAACTGATATTTCCTATTTTGGTACAATGATGGTCTATTTGGGAGATGCTGATGGCATGGTTTCTGGTTCCGTTAATACGACTCAGCATACCGTTCGTCCAGCCTTACAAATCATTAAAACTAAACCTGGATTTTCTTTAGTTTCCTCGGTCTTTTTCATGTGTTTAGAAGATCGGGTTTTAGTCTATGGCGATTGTGCTGTCAAGCCTAATCCAACGGCGGAACAATTAGCAGAAATTGCCCTATCTTCTGCGGAAACAGCCCAGATTTTTGGCATTATTCCCAAAGTTGCTCTATTATCCTATTCCTCCGGCAGTTCGGGTCAAGGTGAAGAGGTGGAAAAAGTCCGAACAGCGACTCAATTAGCGAAGGCCAGAAATCCTCAACTTCTGTTAGAAGGGCCAATTCAATACGATGCAGCCGTTGATCCCATTGTCGCAGCCCAAAAATTGCCCCATTCCCTGGTCGCAGGTCAGGCCAATGTCTTCATTTTTCCAGATCTGAATACGGGCAATAACACCTATAAAGCCGTTCAACGGGAAACTAAAGCGATCGCGATCGGTCCTATTTTGCAAGGTCTAAAAAAACCTGTTAATGATTTAAGCCGAGGCTGTACAGTAGAAGATATTGTCAATACGGTGGTGATCACTGCCATTCAAGCAGGCAATTTAGCAGTGTACAGTGACTAATTATCTGTCGCCGAACAATGCGAGGAAAGAGAGTCTGGCACTATGCCATCCCAAATGGAGCTTTATGAGTTAGAATTTCCGGGCATATGTAGGGCAATATCTACTTGATCCCATAAATTAACACAAATACTCAAGAGTAGGCAAGTATTTTCCATCACTGGAATAGTCTTCTTCTGTTTATGAAGGAGATCGCAAGTGATAATAGAAACTTCATTTTTTATTTCTTCGATATTAGTAAACTTACCACTCTGAATGTCTTCTATAACAAATTTCAAATTTTGAATAATCTGATTTTTTATTTGTTTATCAACACTATCGTTTTCTAAGTTTGTTAATTCATAAATGGCAGATCGAATGGCATTAATAACTTTTTCAACTTGGTTCTTTGAAGCAAATATTGTTTGATTTTCTAGGGATTTTGCATACTTCTTGAGGGATAGTAAATTATACTTCAAACGTTCATAATCTGAGATTTATCAAAGCGTTGAAATCGTAAGGTGAGCAGAGAATCAAGCTCCTCCTTATATTTTACGTTAGCATCCTCAAGACATCCTGAAATTGCTGCAGAAAACTGCGTAAAATCTTCATAATATTTTGCGTATAAACACTTCTTCTTCACAAACTTCCACAGTCTTTCAATTAAATTCAAGTTAGGAGAATAAGGAGGTAAGTACAGTAACTCTATTCCTAATGATTCTGCCAACTCCTGCACAATTCGGCATTTTTGATAACGAGCATTGTCTAATACCAACGTAATCGGTATTAATAGTCCTAATTCTGCTATCTTTTCTAGGAGTTCACAAACCTGAGTTCCCGTAATATAAGAACTGTTCGTTACCATAATTACTTCATGGGTAATTGCATTTAATGCTCCTAACACATTAAAACGTTTTCTCCCTGATGGTGACTTAATAAAAATCCTCTTGAAGCACCATATAAAATTTACAAATGCTCCCATTACAAAATGAGAGGCATCTACAAAGAAAACTGCCCTTTTTCCTGCTTTTGCCTCTTCTAGCCTTGGTTCTAGCTCTTTTTCTCTATAGCTATCCTGAGCTTCTACATCTGCTTTTGATGGAATTGTTCCCACCTTTAGACACCTCATTCCTATTGACTTTAAAAATTTTCTGACTTGCGTCGGACTTCTTTTTATTCCTGTTAATTCTTCTATTCTTTTTACTGCTTCATTTATTGTTGCTGGTGGATTTGACTCAAAATATGCCTCAATTGTCCCTTGATGCTCTGTTAACTCACTTTTCGGGCGATTAAATTTTATTTCTTTTAGTTTTTCTATCCCGCCCTCTTGATAATCACGGATATAGCTTGTCACCGTATTTACTGAAACTCCTGCGAATTGAGCAATTTTTTGATGAGACAATCCCTGACTTTTTAGCCATAAAACTTCCATCTTTAGCTGCACTCTAGGATGCGGGTGATTAAACCGACCGTAAGACAACAGTCTTTTGTCTTCTTCTGTAAATTCTAACTTAATCATTTCTCAGCCTCTTGACTAATTTTTCTATTTTTATTATATTATCTCTTATTTTTAGAATTCGCAACCTGTGACCGTGTTTAGTATACTCCAGTTTCGGTCACTTAAAGAACCACTCTGACCCCATAGTAATACGCCTCCTTCATTTTTTCTGGGCTGTAATCTTTTAGAAGAGTAGCAATTACATCTCTACTAGTGAAACTAATCAGCGATCGCTCTTATCTTGATTATAATAAAAATAATCTGTCCTTGTAAACAAGAGGTATAAGCTAATGATTATGCAAGTCCAGCCAAAAATCATTTATACACCCGATGAATATTTGGCGATCGAGATTGCCTCAGAGACAAGACATGAATATATTAACGGAGAAATGATTTCTATGACGGGGGGCACACCTGAACATAATGAGATTGCTAGTATTCTTAATGCCATCCTCAGAATTAACCTTAGAGGAAAACCCTATAGTATTTTCATCGCGGATCAAAGACTGTGGATTTCAGAAAGAAAACTTTATACTTATCCTGACGTAATGATCATTCAATGCCCAATTCAATTGCAAACAGGTCGAAAAGATACGGTTACAAATCCCATTTTAATTGCAGAAGTACTTTCTCAATCGACTAGAAGCTATGATAAAGATGAAAAATTTTCAGCATACCGAACCATTCCTAGTTTCAAAGAATATTTATTTATTGATCAATATAGTCAACATATCGAACATTATTCAAAATCTAATTTTAAGCAATGGATTTTTAGTGAATATAATAACCCAGAAGATTGTATACAATTAGTATCAATTGGCTGTGAAATTTCTCTTTTAGAAATCTATGATAGCATTGAGTTTAAAAACAATTAATTTAGCCTTTTTAACGGCTACTTCAGCTTAAAATTAATCACTTTTCTAGTGCTTAAATGAATCGGCTAATTGGTGATCGCCTCTCTTCGATTTAGCTTGCTAGGGAAGTCATTTTAATTGTTGTATAATAACTACGTGACTCTTGAATCTACGTGTTTTTATTTGTTTGGATGAGGATGAATTTTATATGCAGCTAGAACCATTACAAATTCACGATGAGCAGAAACAGTTTGTACAGAATGCGATCGCTACTCGTTTGAAAAAAATGTCCGAATTTGCTAAAACTTGTGAGCTTGAAGCCAATCGCTCCAGTGGATTTAAACGTAAAGGACGATTGATAAATGGCATCTTGGGAGGTCTAACAGCACTGATCGGAGTTACTATCGCTGCTCTTCCCAGTAATGAGATTTGGCCTATTCCTATACTTAATCGTATTTCCGGTATTACGCAAGTTAATACAAGTGATATTAGTAGATCCCTAGGGCTTTTTGGTGCAATAACAGGTTCTGTAATTGGTACGATTGGTCAATTTCTTGATCCGACAAAATCCCGACAACGGGCTATTGATTTGCAGTTATTAAAGGTTAAACTTAGCAACTTGACAGAAGAAAATCAGATAATTTTTTTAGGCTTAAAAAATACTAATCCAGATACAATTGAGTTTATCAATTTGAACAAAAGCCTAATGGAGGAGTTCACTAATATTCAGAAAGAGGCATTTGAGCAGGGCGTAAATATTTAACATATTCCTTGTTAAGGCACTGGTTAAGTGTAGTTGTTGGGCTAAAACGCTTGCCGTGCAAGGGATTAGCAGAGAATACAAAGTTGAAGTAATTCCTACCAAGTTAAACCTTTTTGGAGAATACCAATGGTGACAGCAGAAACTTTTCTCGTTGTAAAATGATAACGGATAAAGTTATGAAACATCCAGAAGATATCGAGAACTCGTTGCAATCCTGAGACCGATTGAGCATAGATATTCTTACGACGGCGAAAGGCAGCTAAATAGGGCTTGCTGAAAAAGTCTACAAAACGAACCTAGATGCCACAGGGCGTGAAAAATGGTGACTTCAGAGATCAGTTTCCAATTTTACCCCGCAACTTTCCAGCAAAGTGCATGGATTTTGAGCTTCCAAATGCCATAACCTTGCACCTGATCGTTTCCAAAATGCCTGAAAGTCTTGTCTAGCAAGGATTTCATTCGTATTCAGCAAGCCCTAAATAGCGTCTGATAGCACTGTTAAATGCCTCTACCTGATTGGTATGTACCTCCTTCTCCTCTGGTTTTTCTCTTGTCTCAGGATGTTCAGGTTTGGGAGTTTCTACCTTATCCAATTTACCTCCCGTATCTCGACGTTTACTACTTTTGTTTGTGAGTCTCACACTTAATCCTTTTGGTAATACTTTACGCGGACGAGGTAGTTGCTGGCCTTGCTTCTCTGTCTTCAAAGTTTTATGGCAAATATCAAACAACAATTTACTGTATCGCCTTTCCACTTCGATGCTTTCAACGTCCTTCAGTTTCTCTGCTTCCGTATATTGGCGCAGGATACAGGCTGACTCGGTTAGATACTGGTTTAACAGTCCTTTTTCTTCTGGAGATATCGGTGACATACTTTTCTCGCTCATCAGTTTTTTTCCATTCTACCCCAGACTTTATGTACTATCGCGCCTGAGTGTACCTAATTGAAATTCCCCAAATCCTTGATATACTTGATGTATCTGACCAACGTTAATTGTAATTATTTGCAAAAAGAATTGAGGCTTAAAACAAACTGATGACAATCTATAACCCCTCCCTCCGTCAAGAACCTCGTTATGAACCGGCGGCGGTGTTACCCGTTACCCGTGATACCTCTCTACTAGATTGGTTACAGGAGACCCATCGTTTGATCCCGCGTGAAAAGGAAGATCCGCAGTTAGAACCTTTAAACGATGATGTTGAAATTTCAGAATTAATGGATGTGGATGATCACCTCTATGATGATGTCGAAGATGATCTCGATTTGAGCGATGAAGACTAAGGATGTTAGTCAAAGACTGGTTTGAGGATGTTTCCAGCCAAGAGAATATCCTTTTTGTCCCCTAAATCTCCCAAGACAGGGGGACTTACTGGTATATTTTTTGTGGGAAATTGCCTAAAAGAAAAATCATTATGAATGCCAAGTCTCCATCCTTAGATGTCTTGAAAAAGCCGACAGGTATCCAATTGTTGGTTTTGTTAACCGTGCTACTCCTCGGCTTAAGTGTGGGTCTAGGCCCCATAGATAGTAATTTTCAGGCTTTTCCAGATCTAACTTTATTGTTGCCCCTGGGCGTAACGGCTCTGTTGAGTGGATTACTGGGCTATGGGGTTGTACCGTTACTACGACAACTCAAGGCGGGGCAAGTTATCCAGGAAGATGGCCCCCAATCCCATTTAAAGAAAGCCGGTACACCGACTATGGGAGGGATTTTTTTTGTCCCTATTGCGATCGCCGTTGCCTTTCTCTGGACAAAGTTTAATCTGGACGTGGTAGCAGTCGGTTTAGTGACCTTGGCCTATATGGGGATCGGTTGGGTGGATGATTGGCAAATTCTTCGACAACAATCCAATAAGGGTCTTACCCCTCGCCAAAAATTAATCCTACAAATTGTGATCGCGGTTGCCTTTTGTGTTTGGATCTTTTTTAGCCAATCGGCTGAGATTACCCAGGTGCAGTTACCTGGACTAATCATTCCCCTCGGTTTTTTCTTTTGGTTCTTGGCGAGTTTTACCCTGGTAGCCGAAAGCAATGCCACCAATTTAACGGATGGGGTGGATGGTTTGGCTGCTGGAACCGCCGCGATCGCTTTTATGGGATTGGGGGTTTTGGTCTCTGGTGACTCACCCGCCTTAGGTATTTTTTGTGCCTGTGTGAGTGGAGGCTGTTTAGGCTTTGTCCAGCACAATCGCAATCCCGCTAAAGTGTTTATGGGCGATACAGGTTCCCTGGCTTTAGGGGGAGGATTAGCGGCTGTTGGCTTAATTAGCGGTAATCTTTGGGGTCTATTGCTATTAAGCGGTATCTTCTTGGCTGAATCCCTATCGGTTATTGCCCAGGTTGGTTACTATAAAGCCACTAAAGGCCCTGATGGTAAAGGCAAACGTCTGTTTAAAATGGCTCCCCTTCATCATCATTTAGAACTCAGTGGTTGGGCAGAAACTCAGATTGTCGGTATGTTTTACCTGATCAATGCCCTATTAGCGATTTCTGCGGTTTTACTCTCTTAGGTCTTAAGTTCAAAGTTCACACATCATTTTTGACCTAAATTGTCCCTAAAACAGCAATTATCCCCTCAAGGTAGGGGATTTTTTACAGCGATCACCGCTTTCTACTCATTTTGAGGTTGCCTAGAGGGTAAGCTCCAAACGGTTAAGCTTGTTTAAATTGACGGGTATAAACCTCGTCTTCTTTTCCAGTTTCAATTTTTAGATCGGAGCGAGGATAGGCAACACATAACAGGACATAACCTTCTGCCTGAAGTTCAGGAGAAATTCCCATGCCATCAGCTTGATCAACGATTCCCTCTAAAATCAAGGCCGCGCAAGTTGTACAAACTCCGGCTCCACAGGAGGTCGGTAAATCTAAGCCCGCATCCTGGGCCACGGCTAAAATAGTTTTATCTTCAGGAACCTGAATGGTATAAATATTTTGATCGTGATAGATCTCAACGTTATAGGTCTGGGACATAATGGAGTTAATAGCTATATAGTTTAAGTTTGGACCCAGATTATCTTAGCAAGTTTTTGTTTCGCTTGGCGCAATTCGCTGACTCAATCAGCAACTTCATGGCCCGCATCGGCGATCGCATTTCTAATATCAGTTTCGGCAGCCGTGGTGTCCACCGTGACTAACTTAGTCGCCACATCTACCTTGACCAGAGCATTGGGGTCTTGATTATGGATGGCTTTGGTAACACCTTCGGCACAACCTTCACAGGCAATACTCGATACCGTCAAAGAAATCGTCATAAAAGTCTATTTTCGGGATAATTATCGAGGTTAAGGAGAATTTTTACCACCTTAGGACAGAAGAGTCTAACCCTTGTTCCAGCTTAATTTTAGCATCCTTTTCAAACCAGACAATAATCTGATCCGGCGTAAGGTCTTCTACGGGCGTTTGGGTCTCTTCGGCAATCAGTTTTAACAGACGCAGGGAAGAAATGGTTAAACGAGTGAGAAACTTTTCTGGTTGAGTTAATAATGCCCTATCCACCGCCCCTGATTCAGTTTCGGTCAAAAATTGGGAAGATCGATCATTAATCATAATCAATAGTGATGACTAGCGTTACAAAAGATATTATCACAATGTAATTGGAGTCATTGACTTAACATCTCTTTTGGGGAACCGAATGAAAGTTTCTCAACACAGCAAAGTTACTTTTTAGAAGGCGAATTTTGAGGTGAGACAGGATACCATTTTTGATACCATTGCTCCATTTCATTAATTTCCTTGGTCTGGGCCTCAATAATCGCCTGAGCCAATTTTTTCATTTCGGGATGTTGACTATTGAGCAGTAAATGTTGAGACATCATGACAGCCATTTGGTGATGAGGAATCATTTCTTCAATAAAGACTTGATCAAAATTCTTGGCCTTACTTAATGCGGTTAGATCTGTCTTCATATTAGACATCATACCTGAATGACCCCCGTGCATCATACCGCCCATGCCTCCCATATTATTACTATTTGGCTTGGGAACGCTGGTTCCATACCACTGTTTATACCACTCCTGCATTTGCTTAATTTCTTGACTTTGACTGACTTTAATATTTTGAGCAAGTTGCTTGATTTCGGGATGTTGAGCACGAGTTAGTGCTAAATCGGCCATGGAGATCGCGCTTTCGTGGTGAGGAATCATCATAATAATGAAGTGTTGATCGTCCATCATGCCCATTCCCCCTCTGTGGTTAGAACCCGCTGACGGTTGGGGTTTAGGAGCCATTTGAGCCAGAAGAGGCGTAATCGAAGTCAATAGTAGGGGAGATAGGGTCAGGAGACTGAGACACAAAACACTGACTCTCGAAACAGATGGCCATGAGTTTTTCATGAATTTTTCTAAAAATTTTAACTGAGAAAATCAACAAGTTTGACGACCTGTCGAATGTGTCGATCATAACATAATTTTTCAAAAATAACCTGAAGCTAGATACCTAATCATTTTCTTTAAATTGACAATCGTTAGTAAATTTTTTCTGTTGAATAAAAATGGTTCTTCTTTATCAATTCTAGAACTTTATTTTTGAAATAAAATAACATCTTCTTGTTCATAGATTTTTTGAAAACGGCGATCGCCTTCTACTTTGGTTAAAAAAGAGGAAACTAACGCTGGTGAACTTTCCCAGCCTGGATGACGACGATTTAACAAAATATAATCAAATTGTCCTAGATCCAAATTTTCAGAGCCATTCACAGCCAGTTTAACGAGAGGACGGTGAGTAAGATGAGGGGCAATTTCCGCGCTAGTTAACACCCCACCCTCGGTTGTAATAGCAGCAATCGCCTGATTGGTTGCCTGCCAGGTATCCCAGGAAGAGAGATAACGATTGGTAAAATAGCCCACTTTAGCCAAAGCAAAAAAGCAAACTAAGGCCCAAAGGAGAATCCAACGGGGACGCTGAAGCCAACTTTTTTGGGCTGCTACAGTATTAATGACCACTAATAATAAAAAAGGTAAAATCGGTAGAGAATATTGATGTAATAAATCTTTTTGACCTTCGTCATTGGCCAGTAAATTCATCAATAATGCCGGTAATGCTGCGATCAAAGGTAATAGATAACGCGGTTTAAGACCCCAAATCAGAGGAATGAGTAATAATAGTAAATAACCTAAGTTCGTGCCATTGAATAATCCCCCTCCTAATAGTCCAGGTTTTAACCAGAAATTCTGAAAGATTTCTAGATAGGAATTGCCTAGATAACTATAGCGAGAGAGATGTCGATTAATGGATTCAGGATTATGGGTAAAAAAAGGAATGATCACTTTACTGGCAATTAAAAACCAACTACTACCTAGAATAAAAGCGATCGCGCCGTAGAGATAATTTTTTTCTAACCAGAGCCAAATTCCTAAACTAGCAACCGTTAACCCTAGAATACCTTTGCAACTACAAACGATTAACAACGCGATTATAAAACCGATTAAAGAGCGTTTTTTCGCAGCAAAAATTGCCCAGAGTAGGGCCGGTAGGGCTATGACATCAGGATGAAAGTCAAAAAGGTTAAGGTTAAAAATGAGCGGATAAAGTAAATAAACACCACTTAAGGTTAGAGCTAGTTGATCTTTAATATTTGCCTGTTTCGCTAATTGATAAATTGGAATCGCCCCCAAAGAAAGCGTGATCGCCTGAATCATCAATAACCAATACACTGACGCATAAATTTTATAAAATAAAGCCAGAGGATAGAAAATTAGAGCGGCATGGTCTCCGAGAATATGGGCATCTAAAAAGGAAGAAATTGGCGGTTTATCCTGACTAATTAAAAAAATAGCCTGATCAAAAATCCCTAAATCCCAGGCAGTGGATTGATACAGAAAATGTCTAAGGCTACTGGCGAAAAACAACACACAAGTACTTGTGAATGCCATGCCCCAAAGAGCGTAACGATTGCGAGACTTGTTCATTATTATTAAACGGATCAAGGTTATCAAAAAAATTGGGTCATGGAACTGGAGACAATCATAACTTAAGAAAGTCTTAACTTCCTAGCGAATAAATCACTTCTAAAATAAAACTGTCAACCTTCTCTGCCATTCTTGCTGGAATTAGCAATCATCACTTTTCATTCAAAACAGACTTAATATAGTCATTGACAGTACCCTTCTTTTTTACCTTTATTCTACTTTAATGATCCGATGAAAATTTTAGTCTTAAATGCCGGCTCTAGTAGTCAAAAAAGTTGTCTTTATAATCTTCTTGATCCTCGTGAAGGAAATACCTTAGACATAGATCTCCCCCAACCCGTTTGGGAGGCAATGATTGATTGGACAGCCCAGGAAGGCCAAGGACTTTTAAGGGTTGAAGCTAACGGGATTAAACAGACCATTCAACTTTCTAACGGTGATCGCCTAGCAGGGATTACCACTATGTTAAATACCCTACAAACAGGAGATACCCAAGTTGTAGAAACGCTCCAAGAAATTGATCGGGTCGGCCATCGAGTGGTATATGGCGGCAGTTATTATTCCGAAGCCACTCAAATTACCCCAGCCGTGAAAGCTGTCATTAAACAACTGATTCCTCGCGCTCCTACTCATAATCCCGCCCATTTAGAAGGCATAGAAGCGATCGAGAAAATTCTAGGGACAGTTCCTCAAATTGCAGTATTTGACACCGCTTTTCACACCACAATTCCTCCGGCGGCGGCCTTTTATCCCATTCCCCAAGCCTGGACAGCAATGGGTATTTATCGTTATGGTTTTCATGGCACAAGTCATAAATTTTGTGCTCAACAAACGGCAAAAATTCTACATCAATCCCTAGCGAATTTAAAGATCATTACCTGTCATATCGGTAATGGAGCGTCTTTAACTGCCATCAAGAATGGCTTAAGTATTGATACCACGATGGGATTTACCCCCCTAGAAGGTCTGATGATGGGGAGTCGCAGTGGTTCAATTGATCCGGCGATTTTGATTTATTTGATGCAGGAGAAAGGATTTACCGCCGAGCAACTCAATCATCTCTTAAATAAAGAATCGGGATTGAAAGGCGTTTCTGGTCTTTCTACGGATTTACGGGTTATCTTACAAGCTATCAAAAACGGTAATGAACAGGCAGAACGGGCTTTTGAAATGTATATTCATCGTTTTCGGGCCTGTGTTGGGCAAATGTTAGCCTCCCTGGGAGGTTTAGATGTTTTGGTCTTTACCGCCGGAGTCGGAGAAAATTCGGCTATTGTCCGAGAAAAAGTTTGTGCGGGATTTACTTTTTTAGGTTTAAAGCTAGACTTAGAAAAAAATGCTCAGTCTCCCCTAAATGAGGATATTGCGACTCCAGACTCTACCATTCGCATCCTAGTTATTCATACCGAGGAAGATTGGGCGATCGCGCAAGAATGTTGGCAATTTAATCTCGCAGAATAGACCCTTTATCAAACTTTCAGTATATGTCAAGCCCTTCTCAAGACCCATCTTCTGCCCAGCATAAAGAGCAAGATCTTTTTGATTATTATTACCATGCTCCAGGGAGTATGCCTGGAACGCTCAAAATCCAATCCGATGCCACTCCCACTGGTATTACTCTGATTGATTATACGGCAGAGACCTTGACTTCTTCCTGTTTCCTTGATCCAGAGGAATGCCGTCCTTATTTAGATGAAAAATCTGTTTCTTGGATTGATGTTCAGGGTTTAGGCAGTGAAAGTACCCTCAGAAAATTAGGAGAAATTTTTTCCTTACCTCCCTTAATTTTAGAAGATGTTGTCAATGTCCCTCAAAGACCTAAGCTCGAATATCATCCCGACTTTTTATTAATTACTACGCAAATGATCATGCCCAAAAAAGGTCATGGTTTTTGGATTGAACAAGTTAGTTTTATTTTGGGCAAAAATTATCTAGTCACTATTCAGGAAGAACCTTGGCGCGACCCTTTTGAGCCAGTTCGACAACGACTTCATCAAAATATTGGTTTTATTCGTCACTTAGGAAGTGATTATCTCTGTTATTCTCTCACCGATGCCATTATTGATAACTTCTTTCCGGTGCTAGAAATCTACGGCGATCGCCTAGAAGACCTAGAAGAAGAAGCCATTAGTCATCCTAACTATCGTACCCTGGCTAAAATTTATCAAATGCGGCGAGAATTGTTAGCTTTTCGTCGAGTCATTTGGCCCCAACGGGAAATTTTTAATACTTTAATTCGGGACGGGGATAACTATATCAGCCCTAATGTGCGTAATTATTTTCGGGATTGCTACGATCATACGATCCAAATTATTGATGTGATTGAAACCTATCGAGAATTAGCCTCTGGTTTAACAGATGTTTATCTGTCCGCAATGGGTCATAAAATGAATGAGATTATGAAGTTTTTAACCATTATTTCTACCATTTTTATTCCTCTTACTTTCATTGCAGGGATCTACGGCATGAACTTTAATACCGAGAAATCTCCCTATAATATGCCGGAATTAAATTGGCGTTGGGGTTATGTTGCTTGCCTATCCGTCATGGTGATCATTACTATCTTTCAACTGTACTTTTTCTGGCAAAAAGGCTGGTTCAAAAAAAGCTTGTTAGAAAAAAACAAATAAAGTAGGAGAAAGAACTTTAAGGGCAAAACAGATCATCTTCGTCATCTAGCTGAACATCCCATTTCGCTGACAAAACCTGAGTTACCATCGCTTCTAGGTTGGTCATCTCCAAGGAACTTCCCTGACTGAGTATCTGGTTAGGGCTAGAAATCGGTAATAAACGGAGTTGGCGATTTTCTTGCACGAGATCAATAATGGCTTGAGTTTCTTCTCTGCTAATTCTCAAGTAGTCAAAACTGGAAATATTAATATAAAGTGATTGATTGGTAACAATCGTTGCCTGGCAGTTATCCGCAAAAACTTCTAGTAGCCAACCTTCCCCTTCACTTTGTAAATCCCCATCTAGGGTATAAATATAGTGAACTTGTTCAAGATCATCTAGTAAACGAAGCATATCCTCTTTATTGACAATGATACCTGTATCAACAATACAAGGAGCGGGTAAAGTGGGGAGAGATTGGTCGTAGTTCATGGAAACTTCCAAATTATGGTTTCGACATGGGACAGATTGGCTAAAATACTTACGATGGTAAAACAATCTCTTGGCACCTTGGCAACCCAGGGATCGCTCTCCGTTTTTATCTTAACGCAATAAGTCCTAACGGTTTTTAAAAATTTAACAAAGTGTTCAATTGTTAGGGCGTGTCATCAATTCAGCAATTCCAAATCCAGAATGTAGTTCAAGATACAAAAGTCTTGAAGTGCTTACGGTCAAGGGGTTTTGTATCAATATGTGGAATCAGCGTAATGCTCTATTTAGTTATTGATCAAGTTTGTTCTACCTGTAAATAATTAGGGCTTGCTGAATAAGGATAAAATCCTTGCTAGACAATACTTTCAGGCATTTTACAAACGATCAGATGCAAGGTTATGGCATTTGGAGGCTCAAAATCCATGCACTTTGCTGGAAAAATGTGGGGTAAAACTGGAAACTGATCTCTGAAGTCACCATTTTTCGCGCCCTGTGGCATCTAGGTTCGTTTTGTTGACTTTTTCAGCAAGCCCTAATTAGTTGAGGATTAACAAGATTGAACAGGAAACCAAAGGGAAGTCCAGCAATGATTAAGTTCAGCTATCTTGAGCAAGCTTAAAGCCTTACTACCGTTAATGCTCCAACTTATACCCTTTTTTTCTGACGATGACCAACCACCAAATCTACCCCTTTTTCCATACGACCACTACCAATACTTTTACCGACTTTTCGCCAACCTTCGTAGTTGATGATTTCTGAGTGATGTTTCTCTAAATAACCAATGAGTTCTAACAAGACCTTGTTATTGCGTGCAACAACCTGATGTTTCAAGTAGTTGAGGGCAATGTCAGTCTGACCATGCCATAGTTGTGAGAGTAAAAACTTGATATGATTGGATTTTTCTTCTTTGTTGAAAGCAATCATAGACATCAGATTGCGCACTTTTTTGCATAGGTGATACCAGTCTAAAATGACAACAGGTAAAACACCAAAGATAGCCAAGAGGCGATGGCGAATGACTTTTGCCCCATCGGTGATAGCAACAATATTCAACGGTTTTGATTCCTTTTGATAGAGGTCGAGAATTCTCGCTCTAACGACTGTGGCAAGACTTATCGGTTCTTCTACATCAGTATCAAGAGAAGCAACGAGATATTCAAATTCCCCTGTGGGGGTTTGCAACATTGCCACATCGGTAAGGACGGCGGGAGTCTTATCCTTGGTGGTATCTGGACTTGGAGTATGGGCAGTAGATTGATTACGCGAATTACGCTCAGGCTTTTGTCCTTTGACTTGAATACCATCGTCAAATAGGAGAATTTCTGACTCCTCTACGTTATAAATCTCTACGTTTTGCTTTATCTGAATCTGCTCAGATGTGGTCGATTCTAACGATTCTTGTACAGTTTGTCGGATTTGCTGACTATAGGTTTCGGCTTTCCCTTTCACTATTTTCCAAATGGTCTGGTCACTCAATAAGTTTTCTCCTGTTACTCGTTCTACTAAACCAGCTACATTCTCATAACTGAGCCGATTCGCGTAATAACCGCATAATTTCTCTAGTCTCTGACTCACAAACCTTTCCTGCAATTGCTCCGATAACTGAAAATAGTTGCTTTCTTTTTTATTCTTTTGATACTTTTGATACTTTTGTAAATAAAACTCAAACTGACCGTGTAATGTTTTTATGCAGATTTTTCTCGTACCATTACACCACAAGTTTAGTTCTTCTTTTACTTTTTCCGTGAACTCGTTTTGTGCCTGTGTCAGCAAGGTTGCCTCTATTTCAGGCAATACTTTCTGTTTCATCTGTTCTACACCTCCTTCTATGTCATGTAAGCTTTGGGCTCCTATTTCCAAGGTCAATGGGGTGCGACCTTTAGTTGATGAAGGAAAAGAAAAGTGTTAACATGAGATGAAAAGTGACAAAGAGGAAACAATGATGACAGCAAAACTAATTAATGTAGAGGGTTCAAAGATAAAAATAGAACTAACATTAGAACTAAGTCGTTCAATGTTGGATACAGAAATAAATATTCAAAAAGGCTTAAACGAAGTAGGTTGCATCGCCAGCAAAGAAGCCTTGAAATATTTAGATACAGATGGTTCACCCTTAAAAATCGGTGAAGAAATCTGGAAGAGTAAGGGAGAGCAACCGAAAGAATATCAAACACCTTATGGTGAGGTTATAGTGAATCGTCATGTATATCAGCGTTCACCTTTGAGGAAAAACGTATTGCCCCTTAGAAAGAGAAGCAAGGATAATCATAACATCAACGCCATTATTGGCAAAACAGGTATCCTCAAAAATGTCAGGGATGGCAGGCAAAGAGGTGAAAAATGATTTATTAGAAAATCATGGTAGAAAAGTAGCGCTATCCTATATCCAAAGATTGAGTGAAGCAGTAGGAAGTGTGGTACAGGCAAAAGAAGAAGCGTGGAGTTATGCCCCGCCCAAGGAGGATAGCCAAATTGCAACAGTGGGAATAGGATTAGATGGAACCTGTATGCTGATGTGTGAGGATGGCTACCGTGAAGCAATGGTGGGAACCGTTTCCCTATACGATAGTGAGGGAGAACGGGGTACATCCCGGATAAAGTAGTACATAAAATCTGGGGTAAAATGGAAAAAAACTGATGAGCGAAAAAAGTATGTTACCGATTCCCCCAGAAGAAAAAGCACTGTTAAAACAGCATCTCACCGAATCAGCCCGTATCCTGCGCAAATATACGGAACCAGAGAAACAGAAGGACTTTGGAAGCATCGAAGTAGAAGTCAGAACCCAGATGTTAGAAATTGTGGGGCCAACAATGGGGGAGTTTTTTTTTCAGAAGGGGGAAAAAAACGGTCTGGAAACAAGCGAAAAATCAAAACCCTAGTCGGAGAAGTGGAAATAAGCCAAAAACAAGCCAGAAAACTAAAGGTGTCGCCAAAAATCGTCTTAAGTCCAGGTTTAGAGAAATGCTGTCTAAGAGCCAGTGCGAAAACATCCTACCAACAAGCAGAAGAAGATATAGAGGAGTTGATGGGGATAAAAGTAGGACATAGCAGTTTACATCGCTTGGTAGAACGGACAGAACTGCCCTTAGCTCAAGCTCAGTCAGAGAGTGCGGGGGTCAGTATAGATGGGGGAAAGATTTGTCTGCGGGGCGAGGAGAAGGGGGTGTGACCTTTAGTTGATGAAGGAAAAGAAAAGTGTTAACATGGGATGAAAAGTGACAAAGAGGAAACAATGATGACAGCAAAACTAATTAATGTAGAGGGTTCAAAGATAAAAATAGAACTAACATTAGAACTAAGTCGTTCAATGTTGGATACAGAAATAAATATTCAAAAAGGCTTAAACGAAGTAGGTTGCATCGCCAGCAAAGAAGCCTTGAAATATTTAGATACAGATGGTTCACCCTTAAAAATCGGTGAAGAAATCTGGAAGAGTAAGGGAGAGCAACCGAAAGAATATCAAACACCTTATGGTGAGGTTATAGTGAATCGTCATGTATATCAGCGTTCACCTTTGAGGAAAAACGTATTGCCCCTTAGAAAGAGAAGCAAGGATAATCATAACATCAACGCCATTATTGGCAAAACAGGTATCCTCAAAAATGTCAGGGATGGCAGGCAAAGAGGTGAAAAATGATTTATTAGAAAATCATGGTAGAAAAGTAGCGCTATCCTATATCCAAAGATTGAGTGAAGCAGTAGGAAGTGTGGTACAGGCAAAAGAAGAAGCGTGGAGTTATGCCCCGCCCAAGGAGGATAGCCAAATTGCAACAGTGGGAATAGGATTAGATGGAACCTGTATGCTGATGTGTGAGGATGGCTACCGTGAAGCAATGGTGGGAACCGTTTCCCTATACGATAGTGAAGGCGAACGTCAACATACAATCTATCTAGGTGCGGCACCAGAGTATGGAAAAAAGAGTTTTCTAGAAAGATTAGAAAGAGAAATTGAGCGAGCGAAAAACCGTTATCCAGAGGCAACATTGGTCGGGATAGCAGACGGGGCAGAATCAAATTGGAAGTTTTTAGAAAAGCAAACGGAAGAACAGATATTAGATTTCTATCATGCCTCTGGTTACTTAGGTGCCTTGGCAGAAGCGTTGCATCCGAATACCGTGTCAAAACAAAAAGAATGGTTGACTGAAAATTGTCGAGAACTCAAGCATGAAAAAGGAAAAGCAGGAGAACTGCTAAATCTGATGAAAGAAGTCAAAGAAGAAAAAAGTCATTCTAAGAATCTTACCGAGAAACTACAAGCGGCGATTACTTATTACGAGAATCATCAGCATCAAATGGATTATGCTGAATACTTAGAGAAAAAGTATCCGATTGGTTCAGGTGTTACGGAAGCAGCTTGTAAGACGTTGGTCAAACAACGATTATGTTGTTCAGGGATGCGATGGAAGGAAAAAGGAGCAGGAATTATTTTGAGCCTACGAGCTTTGGTATTGACCAAGGAACGATGGAGTCAATTTTGGGCAAAACTTGATCAATATGGGTTCCCTGTAGAACCCTGATTACAACAGCTTTTATCAACTAAAGGTCGCACCCGGAGAAGGAAGGGGGACAGTGGCGAGATTATAAACTGGTGAGTCTTCATGGCAATGTCTGTGAAGCCTTTTTCCAAGACCCAGAGGGCTTAAAGAATTGGAGCAATGTTCAACCTTTGTCCCCAATAGTGACCTTTTTGGGAGATGGTCATCCCGGAATCTGGAATGCGGTAGAGAGTTTCGCCACTCAATCGTGGCTGATACGACGAGAGGTGTTGGATTGGTATCATCTCAAGGAGAATCTGTTCAAAGTGGGTGGCTCTCTCAAACGGCTAGAAGCAGTGGAGCATTTACTGTGGCGGGGTTTTGTGAACAAGGCAATAGATGCGTTTGATGGAGTCAAAAGCAAGAGGGCAAAGAATTTTCAAGCCTATTTGACGAAGCATTATCAGCGTATCCCTGATTACCAATACTATCAACAGCTTGGTATTGTGATTGGTTCTGGTGATGTGGAGTCTAAGATTAAACAGGTGGGAGCTAGGGTTAAATTGTCGGGAGCACGTTGGCATCTTCATAATGTTTCTCGTATTCTTCGGCTACGATGTGCTTATCTCAATCACTCTCCTCTTTTGAGTGTCAATGTATTATCTTAAGTGGGATGCACCCGGGAGAACGTCAACAGACAATCTATCTAGGTGCGGCACCAGAGTACGGAAAAAAGAGTTTTCTAGAAAGATTGGAAAGAGAAATTGAGCGAGCGAAAAACCGTTATCCAGAGGCAAAATTTGTCGGTATAGCAGATGGTGCAGAATCAAATTGGAAGTTTTTAGAAAAGCAGACGGAAGAACAGATATTAGATTTCTATCATGCCTCTGGTTACTTAGGAGCGTTGGCAGAAGCGTTGCATCCGAATACCGTGTCAAAACAAAAAGAATGGTTGACTGAAAATTGTCGAGAACTCAAGCATGAAAAAGGAAAAGCAGGAGAACTGCTAAATCTGATGAAAGAAGTCAAAGAAGAAAAAAGTCATTCTAAGAATCTTACCGAGAAACTACAAGCGGCGATTACTTATTACGAGAATCATCAGCATCAAATGGATTATGCTGAATACTTAGAGAAAAAGTATCCGATTGGTTCAGGTGTTACGGAAGCAGCTTGTAAGACGTTGGTCAAACAACGATTATGTTGTTCAGGGATGCGATGGAAGGAAAAAGGAGCAGGAATTATTTTGAGCCTACGAGCTTTGGTATTGACGAAGGAACGATGGAGTCAATTTTGGGCAAAACTTGATCAATATGGGTTCCCTGTAGAACCCTGATTACAACAGCTTTTATCAACTAAAGGTCGCACCCGGTCAATGGACTATTTTGACCGAAAATATTGCCTTTATCGTCACGAATTACGAATTCTATCGTTACTTTCATCCTTTTTACTCCTTTTTTTTAGATAATCTGATTTTTTGCTTTCTCTTCATTTTATCTAACGCCTGATGTGAGTTGGAGCATGGAATGGCGTAAACTCGTTTAATTGATGCTTTCTCTAATTAAAGGGGGGGCTAAAACCCTTGCTGACTACTAGGTTATTTTAACTCACATCAGACGTATCTAATCATCAAGGTTCATCGGTAGTTACTATGCTAAGTCATTTTATCAACTCATAAAACCCTTGCTGTATAAGGCTTTCAGTTAAAACTGTCAGTTGACTTGGCATGAATTGAGTGTAAAGACAAGGAATCCCTTTCTTGGCATGGGTTCTGGAGTAGATAACCTCATATTTGGCGTAATCAATACTGAGGAACCATCATCAACTAATTATTTACAGGTGGAGTCTTTTCGTCTCGAGCTAGACGACACCACTGCCATGTGCTCCCGACTAAGGACGAGGCCATAACTTGACATCCTCTCCGCCGTAGAACGGCGAAGATTCCTAAACCTCACGATTTAGGTTTCTGCTTCATTCACCGTCGCATACCACAGTTTTAAAAACTATGTACTGTCTTACACAGAGTCCACAGACTTTTACCCCATTTCAGAAGCCCGATTCCGTGTGTCCCACGGTACGGTTTCAGCAAAATGCTTTTTGTACTTATTGCTTAGACTTTTTACCTTGCCAAGCCTTTCTAGCAAGAACCCCCTAGGCCTAGTTTTCAAGGTGTGATGCCGACCACTTGGTTTTCGTATTCAGCACCTCGATTCTAACACCTTGTAAAGCCGTCCTAGAAGGACGGGGTTTCAGACCCATTTTTTTCGATGAAACTTTCTCTTCTGAACCGTTTCCAATATTGCTTGCAGGGGGCTTGTTTAACGGCCCAACCTGATACCCTCAAGGCGATCGCTGCCATGACTCCCCATCTTAGTTTTGGCAAATCTTTATCCCTCACCGATTGGCAGGACTTGACGACCCCTGAGCAAATTTGGGTTGTCCTCATTCCCTTAATGCTTTTTTACCATGACTGTCCAGCCGCTTTTTATCAACAACTCCGGCTTTTACAGATGAATCAATGGCTCAATCCCTCAGAAACAGAGGCGATCGCCCTGATCTTTCAAATCATGAGCTTAATTTTACGGGAACGATTTGATCCGAGACGTGATTTAGTCAGTAATTTGGCCTGCCTGTCCGATTTCTGGAAGTTTGATTTTGAAAACGGTGAAGCCTTTTGGTTATCAGCAATGCTAGAGAAGCTAACCACCGCGATCGCTGATCACCTTTCTCTCTATCAGGTAAGACAATCTCTATTTCCACCCCAATCAGAACAAGAAGCCCCTGGTCTAGCTCTCTATTGTTGGCTAGATAGCCCCGATCACTTTAGCCTCAGTTGGCAACGAGCGAAGGTCACGCAAAATCCTCTGGCGATCATTTTAACCGGAACTTTGAGTGGGGCTTATAATGGAGGGGTAGGAATGCCCGCGAACGAATCTCTAACCTTCGAGTCTCAACCCCTAGAAACGCTCTTAGGCAAACTAAGCCAGAACTTATACTATCGCTGGTCTGGAGGACAATCGCCCGATCTCAATCGTCCCCAACCAGTGACAACGGCCCCTCTAGTAATGCAACGCCGTCTTGGTTTAAAATTAATTTCGCAGTGTGAGTATCAATAAGTCGATTTCGTCTTAAAGGTGAGGAGTTTTTCGTTCGTTTAGTGCTTCTGTTACTTTTCTTGGCCTTTGGCAAGATGAAACCTTTTCCTGATTGGCATCATTCTCTACAAGACTATTGGCAAAAAACCCAGATGTTTCGTCATCGTTTCAGTGAACATCCCTGGGTTTCCTTAAATACCCCTTTAGGGCGATCGCCCCAGCCAATTAACGGCCAAACTGAGCCGCAAACTTCTTGGTGGGAAAAATTGCACTGCTCTAAAATGGGAAAACGGATTCATCCTCCCATGATGTTTGGTATTGCAGTTATTTCCCTGACCAGTATTGTGGGCTATCGTTTTTATAATCAACCTCAACTCGCTGTCGGTAGCACCTCTCCTCTGACTATTGTGGCCCCTCGCGAGGCTCAATTTCCCGACGAAAAAACAACTGAGGAAAAACGGAGGGCTGTGCGGACTGGTATTGTGCCTCGTTTAAAGCGAGATACGGCTCTGACCCAGGAACTCAAACAAAATCGCGGTCAGCTATTAGATCAGATTAATCAACTGCGAAAAATTGGAGCCCCTTTTCCCTTTCTCAATCCCCAGCTTGTTCCCTTACTAGAGCAACAAAACCTGCGTAGTCGTCCCGAACCTGAATGGCAAAGTCTTAGAGAAAAACTTCTGACCCTGAGTAATTTATCCAATCTAGAAATAGAGAAAAATCCTTTACGCTCAAAACTGCCCAAAAGTCTGCAAACTCAAAGCGTTACAACCATTAAAGAGCTTATTCCCAAAATTGATGCGGCCCGCGATCGCTACCGACAGGTATTAAGCAAGCTATCCAAGGTTAATCTAGATCGTCTCTCCTCCGAGATCATTGTCACCGCCCTACAACTCAATGATCCAACCTGGCAAACAACTCAGCAGGTCATTATTCAAGTTTTTGATCGCATCCTTGTTCAGGGACTACCACCCGGCATTTCTCCTACCCTACTCAGAGAAACTATCGATCTACATTTACGCAATATCCTTCCCACTCAGTCAGAACGAGTGGCCACAGAGGTTTTATTTGCCCTGTTGGATAACCAATACAATTTAACGGTTGATAAGGAAGAAACCAAACGTCAGGCAGAACAAGCGGTGTTGGGCGTAGAACCCTTGATGGTTACGATTCAAAAGGGAGCCGTGATTGTCAAAGCGGGGCAAACCATTGACCAATCGCAATTTGTGTTATTAGATGGCTTGGGTCTCAGTCAACGGGGCATTAATTGGGAGGGGCTAGGACTAACAGCCGTTTTAGTGAGTGGTTCGGTCATTATCTTTTTGCTTTTGGGGCAACGGATTCATCGTCCTTTACGCCGTCGCGATCATTTGCTGCTCTGTCTGCTCAGTGTGAGCGCGCCCTTAATGTCGCTATTGAATCCCCGTTATACGGATTTACCCGCCCTGGGTTTATTAGTCGGCAGTTTCTATGGCCCAACTTTCGCCGTTTCCCAGGTGATCCTCGTGGGGGGCTTGTCTGGTTTTGCGGTTGAAAATATCAACTGGGAATATCTGTTGGCCGGTTTGGCGGGGGGAATTGTGGCCGGATTGATCGCCAATAAACTGCGATCGCGGGACGATTTGGCCGTACTGGGTCTGGGAGTAGGGGTTGTTCAAGGGGGCTTTTATTTGCTCTCCTATTTCTTACTTAGCACTAGTGTTCCCGCCCTATGGTACGTCATTTTACCTGGAGCGATTATCTATGGTTTATTGGGAACGGCCTGGACAATTGTGGCGATCGGCATTTCTCCCTACCTGGAACGTTTATTTGACGTGGTCACTCCTATTCGGTTAGTGGAATTGGCTAATCCTAACTGTCCCCTCTTACAACGTTTAGCCAAGGAGGCCCCAGGAACCTTTCAGCATACTCTCTTTGTAGCTTGCCTGGCGGAATCGGCGGCGAGGGAACTGCGTTGTAATGTGGAGTTAGTGCGAACGGGAACTTTGTACCATGACATTGGTAAAATGCACGATCCCCTCGGTTTTATTGAAAATCAGATGGGGAAAGTTAACAAGCATGATCTGATCAATGATCCCTACGCCAGTAAGACCATTATCAAAAAGCACGTTAGTGAAGGGCTAGAAATGGGACGGAAGTACGGTTTGCCCCAGGTGGTGCGCGACTTTATTCCCGAACATCAAGGGACTCTGCTGATTTCCTATTTTTATTATCAAGCCAAGGAAGCCGCTGAAAAAGCAGGACAGCCTCCCATTGCCGAAGCGGATTTTCGCTATGATGGCCCGATTCCCCAGTCACGGGAAACTGCGATTGTGATGTTAGCGGATAGTGCCGAAGCAGCCCTGCGATCGCTCAAGGAGGCTAATACGGATACCGCTCTAGTGATGGTTCACCGTATTTTTAAGGCGCGATGGCGTGATAATCAACTCAAAGATAGTGGCTTGAAATATGAAGAACTGCCCCTGATTGCGGAGGTGTTTGTCCGGGTCTGGCAACAGTTTCATCATCAACGTATTGTTTATCCTAAAGCCGCCCTAGAACCTGCCACGCTGGAAACAACGGCGATCGCGGCTCCTGAAGTGAGTCAGGTTTAAGCTGGATATTTTTGGGCGTTTTAGGCTATTCAATGAAGATCTTTTTCGATACAATCCCAGGTAACAGTTTGGAGCGATCGTCATGGATGTGAAAGCGGCAGTGGCCTGGGAAGCGAGTCAACCTCTCAGTATTGAAACAGTTCAGCTAGAAGGGCCTCAAGCAGGGGAAGTTCTAGTCGAAATTAAAGCCACGGGGGTTTGTCATACTGATGCCTATACCCTGTCAGGAAAAGATCCAGAGGGTTTATTTCCGACTATTTTGGGCCATGAGGGGGCTGGTATGGTCGTAGAAGTGGGAGAAGGGGTCAAAAGTTTAAAGCCAGGCGATCATGTTATTCCGCTCTATATCCCTGAATGCCGAGAATGTGAATATTGTCTCAGTTTTAAAACCAATCTTTGCCAGGCGATTCGACTTACCCAGGGTCGAGGCTTAATGCCGGATGGGACTAGTCGTTTTTCCTATCAGGGCAAAAAACTGCACCACTATATGGGCACTTCTACCTTTGCCAACTACACCGTATTACCCGAAATCGCCCTAGCCAAAATTCGGGAAGATGCTCCCTTCGACAAAGTTTGTTATATCGGTTGCGGCGTAACGACCGGCATTGGAGCGGTAATTAATACGGCAAAAGTGGAGCCAGGTTCTACGGTCGTCGTTTTTGGTTTGGGAGGAATTGGACTCAATGTTATTCAAGGGGCCAAGTTAGTCGGAGCCAGAATGATTGTCGGGATTGATATTAATACTAATCGACGTGAACTAGCAGAGAAGTTTGGCATGACCCATTTTGTCAATCCCCAGGACATTGAGGGAGATTTAGTCGCCTATCTGGTGGAGTTAACCAAGGGGGGAGCCGACTATAGCTTTGAATGTGTTGGTAATGTCAATCTCATGCGTCAGGCCTTGGAATGTTGTCATAAGGGTTGGGGCGTTTCTACCGTCATCGGTGTGGCAGGGGCTGGGGAAGAAATTGCTACGCGTCCTTTTCAATTGGTCACGGGAAGGGTTTGGCAGGGATCGGCCTTTGGCGGTGCCAGGGGACGGACGGATGTGCCGAAAATTGTGGATTGGTATATGGAGGGAAAAATTAAGATTGATGAGTTAATTACTCAGGTATTACCTCTCAGTCAGATTAATGAGGCGTTTGAGTTAATGCACCAAGGTAAATCGATTCGCACGGTCATTACCTTTCCAGATTGATACAGCCCTTATCAGGATATTGACGCACAGTTTTTTTAGAAACCTTGCTCAGTAAGCATTTTAGCTTTTTGTCTTTACACTGTGATCAAGCAAAGTGCTGTCTTCAGCAAACCCTAATTAAATTTACGACGTAATTTTTCTGCCCATGAATGAAAAGAGGCGGGCGTGGTTCGAGACGGTTTTTCTTCCTGTAAGTAACGATAATATTCCCAAATTGACCAATAGGGGCAACCTGGTTCTAAGCGGACTCCAGCCCAATGTAAATATTGTAAAAATTGCTGATGATTTGGATCATACAAAAGATGGTCTTTTTCAATAAATTGAGAACTTTTTGCCCAATTACCTGGAGCATTACCCGGTCTGCGAACCAGATTAAAACGGCGTGGAATTCGTTTCAAAATAAGATAATTAAGAATGGGTTGATCAGAGGTCTTTTGGGAAAAATCAAAGTACTCCGGATGAGCGGCGCATTCTGCAAATGTTTGATAGAGCTCTGCTTCACTGATTAAATTTCTTTTTGATGCCCAGAAACCGCCATTAAAAACATCTTGGCATTCTACTTCTGTCAAAACACCTGCCTCTAAAATTTTTGAGGTAAAGACATTAGCAATTCCTCCTTTGTGTTGATAATCACAGCTTAGAAAATCGTACTCATTCAAATAATCTAGATTGTCAATAATTTTCTCGAAAACGACAATATCGGTATCAATGTATAAAAATTCCTCGAAAGCACCATACCAACAAGCCTGTTTGCGAAATTGGTTAGCCCTGGCAAAAAATTTCTCTCCAAACGTTTGTTGTAATTGCTGAGAAAGTCGCTCAATCAGGTCTAAATCTTCGTAAAGAGTGACCCCAAAGCGTTCTTGTAAAATACTCGCAACCTGTTGATAATGATCATCGTAGGGAATCAGCACAATTTCTATCTCAGAATCATGCAGTCGAATGCTGTTTAAAAGCGCGATCGCCTGCTCCGTTGCTCGATCATTGGCTGTAATATAAATGCCTCGTTTCATTGACTTTGCTTGAATCTCCAACATCTCAAAATAAAGTAGTCTGCAAGGATTGGAATCAGTGACAAAAACTCCCACCACAATGGCAGGAGTTCAAAAATTTGAAGACTCAATCTAATTAGTCTAAATCAGGCATGAAGAGAGTTGGTTCACTTTCACGATCAATTCCTTTCTCAAAACCAGCAGCAGCAGCCCGCGCACGACCAGCGTGCCAGAGATGTCCAACTAGGAAGAAGAAACCGAGAACGAAGTGAGAAGTCGCTAACCAAGCACGGGGAGACACATAGTTAAACGAGTTAACGTCTGTAATAACGCCACCTACTGAGTTCAAAGAACCGAGGGGAGCATGGGTCATGTATTCAGCCGCCCGACGGACTTGCCAAGGTTGAACATCATTACGAAGTTTGTCTAAGTCCAGACCATTGGGGCCACGCAGAGGCTCTAACCAGGGGCCACGGAAATCCCAGAAACGCATGGTTTCACCACCAAAGATAATTTCTCCAGTCGGCGATCGCATTAAATATTTTCCTAAACCAGTGGGGCCTTGGGCAGAAGCAATATTAGCTCCCATCCGTTGGTCACGTACTAGGAAGGTAAAAGCTTGGGACTGAGAAGCTTCCATGCCAGTGGGGCCAAAGAACTCACTGGGATAAGCCGTATTGTTAAACCAAACGAAGACCGAAGCGATAAAGCCCATTAAGGACAACGCACCGAGACTGTAGGCAAGATAAGCTTCCCCCGACCAGATTAAGGCACGACGCGCCCAACCAAAAGGTTTGGTTAAAATGTGCCAGATACCACCGAAGATACAAATCAAGCCGATCCAAATGTGACCGCCGATGATATCTTCCATGTTGTTAACACTGATGATCCAACCTTCACCGCCAAAGGGAGCTTTGATCAAATAACCAAAAATCGTTGCGGGATTCAGGGTCGGATTGGTAATAATCCGTACATCACCACCACCAGGCGCCCAGGTATCATAAACCCCACCAAAGAACATGGCTTTAAACACCAACAACAAGGCACCACAACCCAACAAAATCAGGTGATAGCCAATGATGTTCGTCATTTGGTTTTTATCTTTCCAGTCATAACCAAAGAAGCTGGAATATTCTTCGAGGGTTTCGGGGCCGCGAATGGCGTGGTAGATTCCGCCTAACCCTAAAACGGCTGAAGAAATTAAGTGCAATACTCCCACTACAAAATAGGGGAAGGTATCAATGACTTCACCACCAGGGCCAACGCCCCAACCGAGGGTAGCTAGGTGAGGTAGTAAGATTAAACCCTGTTCGTACATGGGCTTTTCAGGAATGAAGTGGGCCACTTCAAAAATAGTCATGGCCCCAGCCCAGAAGACAATCAAACCAGCGTGGGCAACGTGAGCACCGAGCAATTTACCTGATAAGTTGATCAGACGGGCATTACCCGACCACCAAGCAAATCCAGTAGAGTCAATGTCACGACCCCCCCCGACCATAGAAGTATTAGAGAGCGTTACCACGGGGAAGAACCTCCTCAGGGAAAATAAAGTTTTCGTGGGGTTGATCCTGCGGAGCCATCCAAGCTCGCATCCCCTCATTTAATAGGATATTCTTAGTGTAGAACGTTTCAAACTCTGGGTCTTCAGCAGCCCGTAGTTCTTGGGAAACAAAGTCATAGGCACGCAGGTTTAAAGCTAAACCGACGATACCCACGGCACTCATCCACAGGCCCGTTACCGGCACAAAGAGCATGAAGAAGTGTAACCAGCGTTTGTTGGAGAAAGCGATCCCGAAAATCTGTGACCAGAAACGGTTTGCTGTCACCATTGAATAGGTTTCTTCGGCTTGAGTCGGTTCAAAAGCGCGGAAGGTATTGGCTTGATCACTATCTTCAAACAAGGTGTTTTCTACCGTTGCACCATGAATCGCGCAAAGTAAAGCACCACCGAGAATTCCCGCAACACCCATCATGTGGAAGGGGTTGAGAGTCCAGTTGTGGAAACCTTGTAGGAAGAGAATGAAGCGGAAAATTCCAGCTACGCCAAAGCTAGGGGCAAAAAACCAGCTAGATTGACCCAAGGGGTACATTAAAAAGACGCTGACAAAGACAGCAATGGGGCCAGAGAAGGCGATCGCGTTATAGGGACGAATGCCAACCAGACGGGAAATTTCAAACTGACGCAGCATAAAGCCGATCAAGCCAAAAGCACCGTGCAGAGCCACAAAGGGCCACAGACCACCGATTTGACACCAGCGAGTAAAATTACCTTGGGCTTCAGGGCCCCATAAAAAGAGAATGGAGTGACCGAAAGCGTCGGCGGGAGAAGAAACAGCAACGGTTAAGAAGTT
Source organism: Woronichinia naegeliana WA131 (assembly GCA_025370055.1). Lineage (NCBI taxonomy): Bacteria > Bacillati > Cyanobacteriota > Cyanophyceae > Synechococcales > Coelosphaeriaceae > Woronichinia > Woronichinia naegeliana. The sequence continues at coordinate 6,962,359 of CP073041.1, forward strand.
AGCACCTTCGAGGTAGGAACTGGCTAACCCGTGAGTGTACCAAGAGGTAACAAAGGTGGTTCCCGTTAACCAACCACCGAGGGCAAGGAAGGCACAGGGAAATAGAAGTAACCCAGACCAACCAATGAATACGAAGCGATCGCGCTTTAACCAGTCATCGAGGGCATCAAACCACCCCTGTTCTGCTGGGGCGCGTCCGACAGCAATCGTCATAATTTCAATCCTCTTGCTTATTTTAATCCTCTTGCCCGAATCGGAATCAAAGGCAAGATCTCTTAAGGGGACATTGGGTATTTCGCGTTAAATCTCATTGTCTTATAAGACGAGACCCTTGAAAACTGGCTCAGTTTAACTGCATCCGGTTTTCTCAACGCGATTCATCCTATCCCAGAGGCATTCGTCAAAAAGACCTAGCCTATTACCTTATTTTTAAAGGGGGATTTTGCCAGGAAAATCCTAGCTAGTGGGGGTTTGGGCAGTTATAAGTCATAATCTACTTTAAACATTATTAGCAAAAAATTTACAAAATGACATATTTTTTCTCATTGTTTTCCTGGCCAGGGGAGCATCATCTATTTCGTTAAGCATTTCTACTTAAGAACATATTCTGCCTGGTTTTGAGCCGCGATCGCCGTTAGCCGCTCGAAATTGGGACAGGAAACCGCTAATCTAGAAAAAGACCAGGAAAAAGGAAAGGTGACTGTGGCGTTTAAGATTGGTTTGTTGGGCTTAGGGACAGTGGGGTCTGGAACCGTTGCTATTCTCCAAGATCCAGTGGGTCGGAGTCCTCTACTTAGGGAAATTGAGATCCATCGGGTGGGGGTACGTTCCTTGACAAAAGTGCGAAGCGTGAGTCTGGCTGCCGATCTATTGACCACTGACCTGGAAAGCATCGTCACTGATCCCGAAATTACCATTATTGTCGAACTGTTGGGGGGATTGGAACCGGCGCGATCGCTGATCTTGAAAGCCATTGCCCACAAAAAACATATTGTTACGGCCAATAAAGCGGTCATTGCTCGTTATGGCGATGAAATTTATACTGCGGCCAATGCTGCCGGAGTCTATGTCCTACTAGAAGCGGCTGTTGGTGGGGGAATTCCGATTATCAAACCCCTGAAGCAATCCCTAGGAGCCAATCGGATTCAAAGCATTATGGGGATTGTCAATGGTACAACTAACTATATCCTCACCCAAATGACCCATGAAGGGGCAGATTTTGCAGATGTGTTGGCGATCGCGCAGAAATTGGGCTATGCCGAAGCCGATCCCTCCGCCGATGTGGATGGTTTGGATGCCGCCGATAAAATTGCCATTTTGGCCTCCCTCGGTTTTGGTGGACGAGTCAAGCGAGAAGATGTTTACTGTGAAGGTATTCGTCAAGTGAGTGCAGTAGATATTGCCTACGCCGATAAATTAGGATTTGTGATTAAGTTATTAGCGATCTGTGAAACAGCGACAGAGCCTCACACAGAAGCATTACAAAGCGAAGAATCCGATGCCTTACAACTGCGAGTTCACCCGACCCTCTTACCCAAAGAGCATCCCTTAGCCAATATTAACGGCGTATATAACGGTATTTTGGTGACAGGGGAACCTCTCGGTCAAGTGATGTTCTATGGCCGAGGAGCCGGAGCTGGCCCTACCGCTAGTGCTGTCATTTCCGATATGGTTAATATCGTGGGTATTCTGTCCAGTAGCGACGATAATCCTGCCCTCGACCCGTTACTTTGTTGCACCCATCAACATTACTGTCAAATAACGCCGATTGAAGCTTTAGAGACACGTTTTTATGCCCGTTTTATTTGTCGAGATGTACCCAAGGTGATCGGTCATTTAGGCATGAGTTTTGGGGAGCATGGAGTTAGTTTAGAATCGGTTGTCCAAATTGGACTTCAGCAAGATTCCGCCGAAATTGTGGTCGTTACCCATAATGTTAGAGAAGGAAATTTCCGTGATGCTTTAAAAAGTATCAGTGAATTAGCCTCGATTAAATCCATTCCTAGCGTTTTACGGGTTTTATAGATTATTTAAAACCGCTCCTGAACGATCAACCACCATAATATCCCACTGCCCATTTTGGGCGACTTCAAAGGCAATTCTATCGCCATCGGCACTAATGGTAGGATTGCGGGTTTCAAAATTGAGAGACTCGCTTAAATTGCGTTTTTGCTGGGTTTCCCGATCATACAAATAAATATCCGATTTACCCTGACGACTGGCACTAAAGACAATATAACGCCCGTCTTCGGTAATAGCAGGATGGGAGGCAATTTCATTCAGAGAGTTTAGGCCTGGCAAATCCACTAATCGGCGGCGTTGAGTATCGAACAAATAGACTGCCTGGGAACTATTGCGATCGGAAACAAAAACCACATAGGGAGACGCTATCTGTGGGGTCAGTTCTTCGGCAGGACTATTTAATCCTCTACCCCCTGAGTCAAAAGGAAAATTAAGATAACGGGGATAACCACCACAAGCCGTTAGTAAATTAAGGGTCAAATAAGCGATCGCCCAAGGGGTAATCTGTTTCAACGGGCCTTTGAAGGTGAGGTTAGGGAGGATTAAGGAGGGTAGGGAGGAGCGTACTCGGTGAATGATTTTACGGGGGCGATTTAACGTCATTAAGGAACTTGAACAACTTTTATGCCAACTATAATAACCAAATGATCGATCCGCGATCGCCGCTTAACTTTTCACAACTTGCCCCAAAAAGTAGCAAAAATAACAGCCAAGAGGGCAGCCCTTACCCTGAGCCGATTCCATATTTAGAGTTATATTTTGATTGACTACACTATATCTGTGGTGTAAGCTAAGATAAATAGGGCAGAGTGACCCCTAAGCAACGTCCTCATTAAGCAACGTCCTCACCCGTTATCTTCATCATTAAACCTGTTCTATGCAACCAACACTGTCCCCCACGTTAACAGCCCCAAAAACTGATCACCCTTTCGCTCCCTTCGGCCTGTCTAACCCCAGTCATAAAATGATTCAAGTTATACGTCGTGATGGTTCCTCGACTGGTCTCAATATCAGCAAAATTCGGATTGTCGTTGAATGGGCCTGTCGCGGCTTGGAGGTTAATCCCATCGCCTTAGAGGCAGGGTTAACGACTCGTTTACGCGATGGTATTAGTACGCGAGAAATTCAGGATAATTTGATTGGTTGTGCTTTGGAAATGTGCAGTCCTGACGAACCAGACTGGCGATATGTGGCAGGTCGGCTTCATATCTGGAGTTTATGGAAAGATACTTTAGTGAGTCGCGGTTATCAGTACGGCAATTACGCCGAAACCGTTCGCTCTAAAATAGCGGCCCATCGCTACGATAATCGGTTAGCAATTTACTCAACGGAAGAATTACAAGAGGCTGGGTCTTGGATTCGTCCAGATTGGGATACGGATTATGACTACGCAGGAGCCGTTTTATTAACGAGTCGTTATTTATTACCCGATGAATTGCCCCAGGAAGCTCTGCTCACCTGCTCTTTACTGTTAGCGTCTGTGGAATCGGCCCATAATCGTCTTAAATGGGCTAAAAAATTCTATGAGGCGATCGCTTCTCGACAAATTTCTTTAGCAACGCCTATTTTAGCTAATTTACGGGTTCCTAATGGTTCTTTAACCAGTTGTTTTATTGTTGGCATTGACGACAATTTAGAGAGTATTTTTAACGAGATTACCAATGCGGCTCGTATTTCTAAAAATGGGGGTGGAGTCGGTGCAAACCTAAGTCGTATTCGGGCAACCGGTAGTTGGGTAATGCACAAAGCTAATGCGTCGGGCGGTGTTATTCCCTGGATCAAATTGTTAAATGATACGGCGATCGCGGTTAATCAGGGAGGTCGCCGCGCAGGAGCAGTAACGGTTGGCATTGATATTTGGCATTTAGACGTGCCAGAATTTTTAGAAATGCAGACTGAAAATGGTTAATTGTAGCCCTTTACATTAGCAATAGTGTAAATGCACCTCCTGAATTGCTGGAAAACCCTAAAGCTGCTCTAACTACAACATAACTAGTAATAGTCAGTGTGAACGTTTAAAAATAGACAGATGTAACAATGGGTCATCAGCAGCCGAGATTTGTGAAAATGAATCGGGTTCAACGACTATCCCAAAGGGAGTACACTCAAGCGAGTGGAAGTAGGAGGTATCCTATAAATTAAACTGTAGGATAAAGATATAGTCTGGTCTTACATGAAAGTGTAAGTTGTCTCAAATGTCTCGGTTCTACCTTTACCAAATCACAACCCCTAATCAAAAGATTTACATTGGCATTACCGATAATCCGCAACAAAGATGGAATCATCACTGTAAGCCATCTTCTGTCAGCCGAAGTGCGATCGCCGCCGCGATTCAAAAATACGGAAAGGACAATGTAAGATTCGAGATTCTCCAAACCTTTAACTCTGAGAAAGAAGCCTTAGCGGCTGAAGCGACAATCGTTAACGAAGATTTTGTAAAAAGCAAAAACACTTACAATCTTTGTTTGGGTGGTGGTAAACCCCCTAAAGTTAAGCCCAACGCTAAAGCGATCAAAATTCAAGGAAGTATCTATTCTACGATTACAGAAGCGGCTCTAGCCCTCGGCTATACCAGGGCACAGATAGATAGGAGAATTAAGCTAAATCTAATTGATTATGAATGGGTTGGGCTAATTTCTGAAAATAATAATCAAGAAACGCTCAAACGTGACAATTTGGTCAAAACGCCAAAAGTAGTCCTATTTAATAATGAGACATTTGCTTCCTATAAAGAAGCTTGCCAAAAGTATCATTTGACTAAAGATGAACTCCTGCAATGCCGACAAAAATTAGGAAGAGACCAAGTAACTCTAGCAGAAGTTTTAAGTTTTAGGGTCGGTAAAAAGCCTATTGAAATTGATGGAATTATGTACACTTCAAGGGTAGAAGCTCAAAACAAAACGGGGCTTTCGATGTACAAAATTCTAGAAATCGAAAAAGGCGCGCCGAGTTATCACCTAAAGAAAAAACAAGTAGCCATGATTTGCCTCGAAACCGATCAAGTGTTACGGATTTTTGAAACCATGACTCAAGCAGCAAACTTTGTGAATGCGGCTTCTTCTTCAAAAATTTGTATGTGTTGTAAAGGTCAGCGACAAAAAGCACACGGCTACAAATGGAGTTACTGGGAAGACAGTCTTGAGAGTAGCGAATCAAGATGAACATTAACGGATCAACGTCGTAAGGCGTATGATGTTTTTCCCCAATTAATCCTACCTGATGAATTTATGCGTCGGGTCGTTAATAAACAGGATTGGATATTAATTGATCCCTATGAAGTTCGTACAAATTTAGATATTGAATTAGCGGAATTATGGGGAGAAGAATTTGAACGAGCTTATCAATTAATTGAGAGTCAATTAGACCGGAAAATTACCCTCTATAAACGGGTGAATGCTCGTGAATTGTTTAAAACAATTATGCGATCGCAGTTAGAGACGGGAATGCCCTATCTAGCTTTTAAAGATACGATTAATCGCGCTAATCCTAATAAACACGCAGGTTATATTCCTGGCGTAAACCTTTGCGTTGCGGGAGAAACCAGAATCCTGACCGATAAGGGACAATTTGCCATTGCCGATCTAGTCGGTGAACAGGTTAATGTATGGAATGGTTCTGAATGGTCAGGTGTATTGGTCAAAAAGACGGGGGAAAACCAACCTTTGCTAAAAGTCCACTTTTCTAATGGCGAATCTCTAGAATGTACCTATTATCACAAATTCCATATCCAAAAAAATTACAAGGGAACCGTTGAGATTGTAGAGGCCAAGGATTTAAAGCAGGGAGATAAACTGATTAAATATCAACTTCCTCTAGTTCAGTCGGAAAACGATATTAATTTTCCCTATGCTTATACATCAGGGTTCTTTTGTGGGGATGGCAGTTATGGGGGCAAAGGAATACCAGAAATTGATCTCTATGGCGTGAAAAAAGAATTGCTTCCTTTTCTGGCTGTTCGTAATAAATATCGGGGGGGAGGCTCCCTAGAAAACGGAACACAATGGCGGAAGGAAACGAATATCGTTGCTGTTTATCATGATATTAAACAGGATCGAATTATTTGTAAGTTGCCACTAGATATTCCAGCTAAATTTACAGTGCCGCTTAACGGTTACACGATTAAATCTCGATTGGATTGGTTAGCAGGACTACTGGATGCGGATGGAACAGTTGCCCGTAACGGCTCTAATGAGTCTCTCCAGATAGCCTCTGTTAATCAGCAATTTTTGCTCGATATTCGCCTGATGTTACAAACCTTGGGTGTTGATTCAAAAGTTACTCTAATGGATGATGCTGGCTATCAGTTAATGCCAAACGGAATTGGTAATTATCAAGAATATCTCTGTCAGTCTAAATATCGATTGCTTATTTCTTCAGTTGGTTTATTCCAATTAGGTCAACTAGGACTGAAAACTCATCGCTTACAGTGGAATTTAAAAGAACCTCAACGATCAGCGAGTCAATTTATTCAGGTTCAAGAAGTTCAATTAACTTGTCGGCGCGATGACACTTATTGTTTTTCTGAGCCTAAACGTCATTTAGGAATGTTTAATGGTATCTTGACTGGACAATGTACAGAGTCATTTTCTAATGTGACCCCTGGGCAGGAAAGTCATTGCTGTAATTTAGTTAGCTTAAATTTAGCCAATGTCGAGGATAAAAACCTGGCAGAATGCTGTCAAATTGCGGTCAGAATGTTAGACAATACGATTGAGTTAACCCATCCTCCTTTTACCGAAGCAAAAAATCATAATGATCAATATCGCACGATTGGAGTGGGGGCAATGGGGTTAGCTGATTGGTTAGCAAAACGTCATTTAACCTACGATCGCCTCGATAAAATTAGTGACTTATTTGAGGATATGGGGTATTACTGTACTCAGGCTTCAATGGAGTTAGCTAAGGAACGGAAACCCTATCAAGCTTTTGTCGGTAGTGATTGGAGTAAGGGGCTATTAATTGGTTCTAAGCCGGTTGAATGGTTTCTGGAAAATGCGTCCCAGGGCGATCGCTGGCAACAACTTTCTGAAGATATTAAAACCTATGGTATTCGGAATTCTCACATAACGGCGATCGCGCCCAACACCTCATCATCTTTAGTACAAGGTTGTACGGCCAGTATTTTACCCGTTTATAGTCGTTTCTTCTATGATAAATGGGCTAAAGGAACCGTTCCCATTGCTCCTCCTTTCATCAATAAATGTTTCTGGTTTTATCCAGAGAATAAGAGTTTAGATCAGACCAAAGTGGTTAAGGCGGTTGCTACCATTCAGCAATGGATTGATACGGGAATTTCGATGGAATTACTCTTTAATCTCAATCATGGGGTGTATTTTCATGAAGAACCAGAACGCAGTTTAAACGCTAAGGACATTTTTGAGCTTTTAGTGCTGGCTTGGCAAATGGGTTGCAAGGCGATCTATTATGTTCGTACAGTACAGAAAGATAATTTCAAGGACTCAGAGGACTCTTGTACAGCTTGTGCCAATTAAAGCTTAAACGTGAATAATTCTGAGCTTAATTGATTAGAAAAATAGTTTCTAACTTACTTAAAAGCAACGTTAGTATTTTAGAAACTTATCTACTCCATTTTCCGCATTTTTGAAAATTTTGTTTGGTTTAAAAACGCTTTATCTTTATGAACAATGATTGTGTTTATATTCATGGCTTGGGTATTTCTTCTTATCGAAGCTTTCCTAAAGATATTCAACAGATATATCCTTTTAAAAAAGTTAATCTGTTTATCGGTCGCAATAACTCTGGCAAATCCAATATATTAAATTTTTTATACAAACATTATCTTTCGATATTTCGCGGGGAAGAGATAGAATTTGAGAATGTTGATTATCATGATTTTGCACTTTTGCAGAAAAATGAGATCAAAACAGAGTTTTACTTTTATGCTAGAAAAGGCTGGAAAGAAGAATTAATTAATAAACATAAATCTATTCCAAAGAATAATAATAATAGTTTCAGATACAAACTTGAAAATCAGCCTAAGAATGAAATTTTACAGAAAATTCTAGAATCAGATCAGTTATCTAAAAATGAAGATTCTTATTTTTGCCTAACCAATCATCAATATTCAATAGGTAGTCATTTCGAGTTTAAAAATTTAGAAATTAATGATTTTGAGAAAATAATTTCTTCAGATAAGCAATTTACAACAGAATACTTAGAAGGACTTCATTCCGATCTAAAACAAAATGGATTAGAGGGATGGAAAAATTTAACTGAAAACAGTAAAAAATCTGAAATTAAATCAATTAAACAAAGTTTCGATTCTTCTCGTTTTGATCATCCAATTGATCAAGAAAAAGAAAATAAAAGAATAGAAAATGATAATAAAATATCATACTTAAAAGAAATTTTTGGTTATGTTTGTGATTTTATGCTAGATTATTCAGGCTATTTTAAAAGTTATTTCAAAGAAGACTTTGGAATAAGTCTTATTCCTGCTATTAGGGAAATAGGAAATCCAGGTACGACTTTTGATGAAAAAAAAGAATTTAACGGTCAGGGCTTAATTGATGGATTACTAAAATTACAACAACCTGATTATTCTGAGCAACATAAAAAAGAACAATTTAATAAAATCAATCAATTCTTAAGAACTGTCACAGATAATGAATCAGCTAAGATAGAAATTCCTCATGATAAATCAAAAATATTAGTAGAAATGGATGGAAAAATTCTACCATTACAATCTTTAGGAACAGGAATTCATGAAGTCATTATCTTGGCGGCGGCGGCAACAATTAAAGAAAATCAAGTGATTTGTATGGAAGAGCCAGAATTACATTTGCATCCACTTTTACAAAAAAAGTTGATCAGCTATCTTCAAGAAAAAACTAATAATCAATATTTTATTACAACCCATTCCGCTCACTTTTTAGATACCCCTGACGTATCAATATTTCATGTTAGTTATGAAAATGGTTGCTCTATTGTCAACAGAGTTGAAACAGATAATCATAAAACTACGGTGTTATCTGATTTAGGATACAAGCCCTCAGATTTACTACAAACCAATTGCGTTATTTGGGTAGAAGGCCCATCAGACCGTATTTATTTAAACTATTGGATTCAATGTTTTTCACCAGAACTAAAAGAAAAAATTCATTATACAATTATGTTCTATGGTGGTGGCTTATTGAGTCATTTATCGGTATCTGATTCAGAAGATGAGGATGACTTAGAACAAGATTTGACCGACTTTATTTCTTTATTAAAAATTAATCGTAACACCGTAATTATGTGTGATAGCGATAAAAGTAATAAAAATGACTCTTTAAAGCCAGCCATTGAAAGAATTAAAGCAGAATTTGAAAATACCGAATTTGAAGGTTTTCACTGGATTACGGATGGTCGAGAAGTTGAAAATTATCTAAATCCTGATATCGTTGAAGAAATCATCAAGCAAAATCATCGCAATGTTGACAAAATAAGTGGCAAAACGATATACAGTTACTTTTGGAAATATAAAAGTAGCAAAGTCAAAAGAAGTCCAAATGCTGACAAAATAAACCTTGCTAGAAAGTTAGTAAAATCTTATCCAGTTTCAAAAGAAAATTTTGAAAAGATAACTAATTCTTCTATTAAAATTAAATTAGAAGGATGGATTGAAAAACTAATTCATTTTATTTGTAAATCTAATGGTATCCAAATAACATAGAGCCGTCGCTCTCTTTTTATTACTTTTGTTTAATCAATTTATAAATTAAATCCTATGAATTCAACTCTTTACAACCAAGATTATTATCAATGGATACAAGAAACAGTAAAAATCCCAGAGCAACGTAACTTTCAAGAAATTGATCTTGATAACCTAATTGAAGAAATTCAAGACTTAGCACTTAACGAAAAACAGGTCATTGAAACCAATTTAATCGTCGTTTTAAAACTTTTGTTAAAATGGCAATATCAACCCGAACAACGATCAGGAGAGATCAAAGCCTCTATTCGGCGGCATCGTTACCAAATTCGAGATGATCCGAAAGTTAGCCCCAGTTTAAAAACCTATCTATCCGAAATTTGGTTAGAATCTTATCAAGAAGCCAGATTACAAGCCGCCGATGAGACCGAATTAGCGATCGCGACTTTTCCTGAACAATGTCCTTATACGATTGAAAATATTCTAAATACAGATTATTTACCCTAGCAATAAACAATGTCAAAAAATGTCTCAATCAATTTTACAAGACGTTAAACAACAGATTGAGCTCCTAACTTGGAATGAATGTTTAGACCTAATCGCTTATATTGCTCAAAAAGGGATAAGCGATCGCAAAGTGGCAATGTGCGATCATACTTTTTCGGCGGAAGAAAGGGCAATTGAACGAATTTAAAGATTTAGACGATCCTAGTCAATGGATTACGACTATTCAAGAAGGAGAAGAAATTAATGAGAAGGAATTAAGAGAATGGTTAGAGTAAAGAGGCTATGAAGACTGAAGACTAAATACCTGATTCAATTGCACAAACTAATTGATATTGAAGATTTTCCTCTTCTACCTTCACAAGTTAGAGACGATTTTAAACAATATCAGCAAATTTTACTACCTGTAAATAATTCGTTGATAGCTTTTCCTGGGAAAAGGTATGATAAGACTTCCGTGATAACATCAGACATAATCAACGAAAAATTTACAATAAGCATAGAATTTAAACCGCTAAGGGTTTTTACAAACATTGGATAATCGATGCTTTTTCGAGTAATCCTAATAATTCACCACTGTCTTTAACCACTGCTAATTGCGGAATTTTGTCTTTTTCTAAACGTTGAGCAACTTCAAAGAGAGATTCAGTCGCATTGACCGTTTTTAGCTGATCAGGAGCTTGCATCACATCATGAATAGAAAACTGTGTCCAATCTGAAGTCGGAATATTTTTGAGAGCATCGACTTCTAGGCTGCCGACTAATTGACCGATCGCGTTCGTAACTAAGAATTTACGCCAAGGGGTTTTACCAATCACATAGTTATTAACAAATTCCCGTAAGTTTAACGCTTCTCCCACAATCGGGCTGTTGGGAATAATTGCATCCTGGGCAGTATAAGCAGACATCGTTTCTTTCACTTGGACATTACGGGCCGAAAAACCAGCATTTTGTAACAAAAACCAACCGACTAATACTGTCCAGAAATCACCCACTGGTAGAACGCGCAAAATCCCTAAACTGCCTACACCAATCGCTAACCAACCAAAGACTTGACCCACACGACTCGCTAACAAAATACCTTTATTTTGATTCCCAGTGATTTGCCAAACTAGGGCCTTGAGAATATTCCCACCATCTAAGGGCAAACCTGGAATGAGATTAAATAAGGCTAGTGCCAAATTAATTGCCGCTAATAGGGCAACGATCGCTTGCAAAGGTAACGGTAAAGATAGGTTTGCACCCAGGATTGTGAGTAATCCACATAGAATTAGACTCACCAATGGCCCGGCGATCGCCACTGCAAAAGCTTCTAGAGGCGTTTCCGATTCCTTTTCTAAATTGGCTAATCCTCCAAATAAAAAGAGGGTAATCGATTTCACTTCAATGCCCTGGGCGATCGCCAGTAAGCTATGACCCAATTCATGGGCAACAACGGAAGCAAATAGCAGCAAGGCAGTCACTAATCCTAAAAACCAAGGAGTAATCCCTGTTAACTGGGGAAAAACTGTCAATTCCTGCCCATAGGTCAGCGTCACCAGTCCTAGCACTAGAAACCAGGACGGATTCACAAAGAAAGGAATCCCAAATAAAGTACCAAGGCGCAGATTGTTATTCAAGCCAAACTCTCCAATCAGGTGAGAAGCGATATGTCCCAATTGTAACGAAATGTAAATTTAAATTAAGAATTCCTAAGGATGTAAATACCGCCCTAAAGCGTTCGGTTATCAGAGCGGGAAGTGGGGGGACTGGGAGCGAGGAGCGTCATTCAACGAAATCTTGCTCTTGCGATCCCTTCCTAAATAGCGGCCATCAAGACCTGGGTAGCGTTCTAACCCCCCTAACAGGTTCGGAAAACTACACTCCCTTAAATACACCTCTGCCAGGCACACTATAAATAAGTTCTCGAACTGCTAAAGACTTGATTAGTTTATAGACACTAATACAGTTCAGATCCTTAAGTAGTCCTTATAGTTATTTCGGAGCAACCGATATTATGGGAAAAGTAGTTGGTATTGATTTAGGAACGACAAACTCCTGTGTCGCTGTGATGGAAGGCGGCAAACCTACCGTTATTGCTAATGCCGAAGGGTTTCGTACCACTCCCTCTGTCGTAGCCTATGCTAAAAACGGCGATCGCCTCGTGGGTCAAATTGCCAAACGCCAAGCGGTCATGAACCCTGGCAACACCTTTTATTCCGTCAAACGCTTCATTGGACGGAAATATGACGAAATTACAAATGAAGCAACAGAAGTATCCTACAAAGCATTACGGGATAGCACGGGCAATGTGAAATTAGACTGTCCTGCCCAAGAAAAACAATTCGCTCCCGAAGAAATTTCGGCTCAAGTTTTACGTAAATTAGTTGATGATGCCAGCAAATATCTAGGAGAAACCGTTACCCAGGCAGTGATCACGGTTCCTGCTTACTTTAACGATTCCCAGCGTCAAGCCACCAAAGACGCGGGTAAAATTGCCGGTATTGAAGTGCTACGGATTATCAACGAACCCACGGCGGCTTCTCTGGCCTATGGTTTAGACAAAAAGAGCAATGAAACCATTCTGGTCTTTGACTTGGGCGGTGGAACCTTTGACGTATCTGTATTAGAAGTAGGCGATGGTGTCTTTGAAGTATTAGCAACTTCCGGTGATACCCACCTAGGTGGCGATGACTTTGACAAAAAGATTGTGGACTTCCTAGCGGAAGAGTTCAAAAAAGTTGAAGGGATTGATCTTCGTTCCGATAAACAAGCTCTGCAACGTCTCACCGAAGCAGCCGAAAAAGCCAAAATTGAACTGTCTGGTGTAACCCAAACCGAAATCAACTTACCCTTTATCACTGCTACCCAGGATGGCCCTAAACATTTAGATACCACCCTCAGCCGCTCAAAATTTGAGGAACTTTGTTCTGATTTGATTGATCGTTGCCGCATCCCTGTGGAAAATGCTGTCCGGGATGCCAAAATTGACAAGAGTGCTTTAGATGAAGTGGTTCTGGTTGGTGGTTCGACCCGTATCCCTGCGGTACAAGAACTGGTGAAAAAGGTACTAGGCAAAGACCCGAACCAAAGTGTTAACCCCGATGAAGTGGTGGCAGTGGGTGCTGCTATTCAAGGCGGTGTCTTAGCCGGTGAAGTCAAAGATATTCTCTTGCTTGACGTTTCACCTCTGTCCCTCGGTGTAGAAACCCTGGGCGGTGTGATGACTAAAATTATTCCCCGTAACACCACCATTCCCACCAAGAAATCGGAAACCTTCTCCACCGCAGTGGATGGTCAAACCAATGTGGAAATCCATGTGTTGCAAGGGGAACGAGAAATGTCCCGCGACAATAAGAGTCTGGGAACCTTCCGTTTAGATGGTATTCCTCCGGCTCCTCGTGGTGTACCTCAAATTGAAGTAACCTTTGATATTGATGCCAATGGTATTCTCAATGTCACAGCTAAAGATCGCGGTACTGGCAAGGAGCAATCCATCAGTATTACCGGTGCTTCTACCCTACCCGATACGGAAGTGGAACGCATGGTCAAAGAAGCCGAATCCAATGCAGCGGCAGATAAAGAACGTCGGGACAAAATTGATCGCAAAAACCAAGCTGATTCCCTCGTTTATCAAGCCGAAAAACAAATTAGTGAATTGGGTGACAAGGTTCCCAGTGCCGACAAAACCAAAGCTGAGGGTCTAATCAAGGATCTTAAAGAAGCGATCGCCGCCGAAAACGATGAGAAGATTCAAAGCTTACTGCCCGAATTACAACAGGTACTTTATAGTATTGGAACTAGTATGTATCAACAAGCAGGTGGCCCTGAAGGAACGGGAGCGGCTCCTGGTGGTAGTGCGGGCCCAACCCCTGGCAGTAGCGGTGGCGATGATGTCATTGATGCTGAATTCTCAGAATAGGATAATTGAACCTCATTACCGGCTGAGTAACGATGCTCAAAGGGTGATTGGCACTTATCCAAGAATAGCGATCGCTTTTTTCAAACATCGGAAGAGGCGATCGCTTTGCTAACTAATGGTTTGAAAACATCGACCAATTCAGGACGACTAACTGATAAACAGGGAAATGGGCAATCCCCATAATTTTCGCCAATCGTTAGGGGAAATTCGGTTTGAGGATCAAGGAAAATAAACAGCCCACCGGCTGCCCGTAAAATCGGCCAAGCCCCCGCAATATCCCAAATTTTAGGAGTCTTTTCTACTCCCCCCAAGGCCGTTCCCGATGCAACTAAGAGAATGTTATAACTGGTCACTCCCACCAGTCGAAACTTACAGGGAAAAGGCTTTGACATAATGTCCGTACTCCGCGAACAGAGAGTAAATACATGATTTAAACTTGGTTCATCTTGACTTGTCTCAATTAATTCTCCATTCAAATAGGCTCCCTCTGGCCCCGTTAAGCCCGAATCTTGCAGCCAATAACCCCAAAAAGATTGATTTAAGAGGGGAAAATGAACATAACCATAGACGGGAGTACCGCGATAGAGTAATCCTAGGGAAATGCCCCAAATAGGAATGCCTCTGGTAAAGTTAGTTGTTCCATCAATGGGGTCAATAATCCAACACCAATCATTGGCCGGAAAAATATGCTCGGTTTCTTCGGTTAAAACACCATGCTCAGGAAAACGTTCCGCTAGGCGATCGCGGAGTTCTTGATCCGTCCATTGATCTGCTTGAGTCACTAGAGTACCATCGGCCTTATGGGTAGCCGCGACTTTGGCAAATTTCGTCACCAATTCTGTAGCGATCGCGGTGGTGGCAACCTGACAAAATTCCAAGACCTCAGTCCAAAACATCTCCATGTCAACTTCTTGGTATAGTGGATTAGCAGCCCGAAACGAGCGATATAGTCATCATCACATACTATAGGAATTTGCTGTGACCCAGGTTTCGTTTAAGGGGAAACACTTTCCCGCTATTTTTCCAGCGATCTTACCGACTCACCTAACCTCCTCAGGAATGCAATTATTAAACCGTCCTGAAGTCCGTAAATGGGGGCGTTGGAGCCTGGCATCCTTTGGCACAGTTCTCATGTTGTCATGGAATTGGAAATTGGTTATGGCAACGGCAGCCGGTATGGGCAGTATGGGCCTAGTTTATCTGGCCCTTGGAGAAAATTGGCAACGTTACTGGCTTCTTTGGCAAGGGTTTTTCAAAGGTTCCCAGGGAAAGTTAACCCTCGCGGTGGGCAGTGGCAGTTTAGCGGCCTTGAGTACCTACATTGCAGCGGAATTGTGGGCAGATACGGACAATCGCTGGTTAGCAACGGGGATGATTGCTGAAGGGGTAGGAACGTTATTAACCCTTGGTCTGTTAAGTTGGCATATTCTTCATCAGCAAAAACAACAGAGCGATAATCAATTTGAACGTCTTTTGCAACAATTAACTGAATCCGATCCCCTAAAACGCCTGATTGCAGTGCGACAATTAACCAAACGTGCTCATCAATCCGTCTTAGTCCCAGGGGAAAAGCAAGAATTAGAAATTTACTTTAATCTGTTATTAAGCCAGGAATCCGATCCCCACATTCGTCAAACGGTTTTAGATCATTTACAGGCAGAACGGACTCAACTTTCTATCCCTAAAATTAATATTCCTCACTGAACTGAACAGTGATCGCTTTACAGAAGCGGGTGAAACGAGGCGAAAGTGTACCGCAGATACTGTAACGGACTCAACTTTCTATCCCTAAAATTAACCTACCTGTAAATAATTCGTTGATAGATTATCCTATGAAACGGTACGATAGGGCTTTCGAGCTCGCGTCAGATGTAATCAACGAAAATTTTACAGCAAGGACTATTTTTAGAGTTGGCGATCGCTTTTTGATTTTTGAACATTGCCCACAAGAAAACTGAGTTTTCTTTCGTCAACCTAATCTACGAATTGGTGATCGCACTGTCTTTAAATTCTTGATGATTTGCTATGACTTTTTGACTATACTTTTGAGCATAGCCTAGAACTTCTTGATGCCACTGAGTATCTTGGGCAAAATCAACCAATGCGTCGGCATTAGCGGCTCCTTGTCGTCCACTACTACGAAGGTGAGACCAGGCAACAATATCACCTAGCGTTTTCATTAATTTCTCTAGGGATTGTTGGTCTAGATTTGGGTTGTCAGAGGAGAGATCAATCTTGTCTTCATTGGGTTGATATTCCCGCATCACAAAATGTTCTCCGTTAATTTCTAAAGAATGTAGCAAAGCCGGTGTGATCGCTTGCATTTTTTTCTGATTTGCGATAATTCGTTGAGATTCATTATTCCATCGTGATTGGGAAAAGTATGAGATGAATCTGGTAAGGCTTGACGGAATTGATTGCTTTAAGTCAAGCAAATAATTATCATCGGGAGACCCTTTTCCCTCAACAAGCACGAGATAACGTTTTAAGCCTAAACTGCCTGTACCTGCAATGCGCCAAACAATATCAATTACATTAAAAAAATCAGGATTTTCTTGACTCTCAGCAAATTTTTGTAATGCAGTTTTGACATCGTTAAAAGTTGGAGAAGTAACTGGGCAAGTTTTGTCTGGTTTAATCTCAATTTTTCGTACATTTTTGTCATTAACAGGTGCTTTTTTGTCTAAAAATTTAGCTCGATCTTTGTCGTGTACCTCATTTAGTAATGCTTCGACTAAACCTTCCGCCGTGTCCCGCTCAATCCAACGGGCTTTTCCATCACTTAGGGTGGTAGTATAGCTGTTTAAAAAAAGCGTTGCTAATGCCAACGGATCGGCAGAACAAGGTTTAATTTCATCAACTGCTAAAAAAAGACTGGTGATGAGGCGAGTAACATCAAAAGTGCAGGGAGCTAAAACAGATTCGTCAAAATCATTAACATCGAAATAAGTTAGGCGATTATCTCCTTTATAGCTACCAAAATTTTCTAGATGTAAATCACCACAAATCCAGCTTAGGGGAGCCTGATTAAGAGGAGAATCGCTCGGCCAATCTTCGTAAAATAAGTGACAACTTCCTCGTAGGAAAACAAAGGGATTTTCCTTCATTTTTTTATACTTGAGTTGAACTAATTCTTGATCACGTCCTGGATTACTGTTAAATTCTTTAATTCGTTGACATATATCTGAGTTGCACATCGGAATCTCCTTCAGAAAAATCTGATTAAAAATAACTAATGGTTTGCTGAAATGGGAAATACTTCTTGATCAATTTAATATTTTGGGAAGTATTTCCACAAAATTGTTGAGCTTTATGCTAATTAGTAAGTTAAGATGAGAGCATTATATTAATAATCTCTAGAAAATATTCCATTTATCACGACTAAGAAAAAAACCGTGACCATCGGGATTACTACATATTAATCCAGTTCTTTTTGATATACATTTAAAACCTGAACTTCTCCAAATATTTTCATAAGAAAGCTCATATTTACTGCCGCCAATGGTATCACTAATGCAAAGAATTTCAGGTTTGCCCTGCTGACGGAGTAGAAAACCAGCACCCCAATCAAATTCACAGTAGCCAGAATAAGGCTGAGGTGGTAGAGGTTTTAACATACTCCGTATTTCGCAGCGCAATGAGTCTTTGTTTTCGCTAACAAGGGAACAATAAATGTTCCCGCTTGGAGTAACAAAGCTGCCAGTTGAATGATTCAATGAATTACTTGTTTTTCGAGATGGGTGTTCGGAAGCCCACAGAATTGGTGTCTGGAATGAAAAAAATAGACACACAAGCAGACCAACTTGAATTTTCTGGCTATACAGCATCGTACTTAACTAATGTGGTTCGTTATTGGTTGTGGATGTATAAGGTGGTCTGCCGTAACCCATCATTCCTGTACTACTACTACGCCGACAAACTTGATTTTCAACATTTCCCCGAATCGCAACGATTGAATTATCAGGGTTAACTTTTTCAACAATGCCAACATGATCGGCTGAACCATCAGCTTGCCAGTCAAAGAAGACAACATCACCGACTTGAGGCGCTGTATCCCACCATCCATGCTCTTTAAACCATTTTGCTGCATAAGGATGGAAAGCGAAACCTTTCGGTGTAGTAATTGGTAAAGGTAAGCCAGCCATATAAAAGCAATAAGAAACAAACATTGCGGCCCAAGGTGCAGGATCTATACCAAACCAAACACCATATTTAGTATGATCAGATCCCAGAGGCTGTTCTTTGTAGCCAATTTCGTTAGCTGCAACTTGTAGAACTTGTTGTGCAGTTGTCATAAAACTAAATTCTCCTAAAAATCATATCAGAGATTTTT
Source organism: Woronichinia naegeliana WA131 (assembly GCA_025370055.1). Classification (NCBI taxonomy): domain Bacteria; kingdom Bacillati; phylum Cyanobacteriota; class Cyanophyceae; order Synechococcales; family Coelosphaeriaceae; genus Woronichinia; species Woronichinia naegeliana. The sequence goes on from CP073041.1 coordinate 6,980,773, forward strand.
GATTGATCTTCAAAACTTAATGCTCATGAGATGAGGCATCACTCAATTTCCAAACCCTACTCAGTGTTATTTCACGGATAAGACAGGAAGTGAGTTGTAGATTGAGCAATACCTACCAGATTTCGCAATTAATTAGTCAGGAGTGATAGGACTCTCCCATGCCATACGCCATGAAATGGGGCCAATTTTGCCATCAACTTCTAATCCTTTTTGTTGTTGAAATTTGATTAAGACTTCATGATCTCGTTCGCTAAAGACATTATCTGCATCAAGATTCCAACCACGACGTATCATTTGCCGCTGCCAAAGTGATACATCCTGACCTTCCATATTGGGGCTAGTTAGAGAAATGTAACGTTCTGGCCAAGGAGGAGCGACATCAGAATCATCAGGATTATGAGGAGGTTGGGGAGGCACATCATAAGGAGGACGAACATAACCTTTGATTTGTTGGCTTGTTCGATCATCACGCCGCATAACCTGTCCGCCATTGGAATTATTCCCCTTAGAAGTATTGCCTTCAATGGCAACAATGGAGCCATTGGGATTAACTTTTTCTACAATGCCAACGTGATCAGACTTTCCATCACCTTGCCAATCGTAAAAGACGACATCGCCAACTTGAGGGGTTGTGTGCCACCAACCTTTATTTTTGAACCACTCAACTCCGTAGGGACAGAAAGCAAAACCTTTTGGTGTACCTTTCGGTGCTGGAACAGACAAAGGTAAACCAGCAGTATAGAAGCAATAAGAAACAAACATCGCACACCAAGGCTGATGATCCATGCCATACCAAACTCCAAATTTGTTATGGTTAGAATTTGGAGGGTTTTCTTTGTAACCAATTTCACTGGCCGCGATGTGAAGAACTTGTTGTGCAGTAGTCATAGTTGTAAATTCCTCGATAAAGTAAGTGTGAAAGTTTAAAACTGATTTGGGTTAGAAAACTACTTTGTAGTAGTATTTCCAAAGCTTAAGACTCATCAAAGCAAGCATTAATCCTTGCAATTCCACCCCAATTTTTGAAATGTTGGGTTGCAACAGTGTTAATGTCGTCAAGCGATCGCGGCTTACCGTTTCCAGAGCCAGGAAAGACAATGTACATTACATCATTAGCAACTCCACCCGTCTTTGGACTAGAAGGAATAGCTAAAGCTTTAGCTAAAGCAATTGATCCCTCGCCAATTTTGGTAGAAGGGCCGACATCAGCATAAATAGCGTTAGCAATCTTACCGTTCTTATGATTAAAGACAACGGCAAAATCTCCTAATTTTGCCCCTGCACTATGATTGCCAGGCAGGACAATGTAGGGAATCTTGCTAGAGTCAACATATCGACTGGGATCGGTTTTTAGTTTAGACCCATCTTGTAGCGCAGTCATCGAGACAAAGTATCCTTTAAAATTTCCAGACGGTTGTTCGTATGCCTGACTAGGATGTTGAGGATCGGGAACAAGAACATCTGTCCACCAAGATTTATCGGGATAACCTGCATTTTTGAGATCATCTAATCCAATATTGTTAGGATGATAGGCATTAGGTGCGCCATCAGCATCAATGGTCATCCCAGATTTGTAAAAGACAGTTGATAGTCCATTCCATTTCCAGACTCGATGACCTGCGATTATAAAGAGTTGAGTTTTGTTAGTACAGTCCGTCATAGAACCTCCATAGATTCTAAAAAAATTAACGAGAAACTTGCTGAGATCGTGTTGCTCTAGAATTTATACAGCGCGATCGCAGAAGACATAAATCTGAAAAAGATAGAAGATAATCCAAACTAAGAATCGAGTTGACTCTGAAACTTCATCAGATTTACAGAACGATAAGCAGGATGAAGATTGGGAGATTGCCAACGTTGCTTGACGCTTTCGTGTAAATCAGCAAATGTACCCGTCACTTCACGGATATTGGGTTTTCCAATATTGAATGGAAATTTTGGTGTGTTATCAAAAGGTGCTTCAAAATTTGGATTAATCCCATCTTCAACATGGGTTGCATCTAAAGCTAATCCCAGTTTTTTAACCTGTTCCATCATCCAAAGTAAAGCACCATCGGATAATCCACGTTCTTCTTTAGAACCCCCACCAACACAGCCATGCGCGCCAGGAAACCACACTTGAGTTACCTGATTGGGTTTACTAGATTCCATACGAGTTAGATCAAAAACCTTACGAATCTCATCGATCGCCACTGCATGAATCGCATTTTCGATAGTGGGATTTACTTTGTCATCAAAAAAGCGATACCGTTCATTGAACCTTGCATCGAAATTAAGAGAATGAATGATATCAGGAATCCCCAATGAAGCTACCGTATCCCAACAACATAAGGCTTTAATCGGAACCTGTGGCCCATATTGCTTACGGAAAGCGATCGCCTTGTTTCCGTTAGGAGCATTATCAGGGTCTTGTTTTTCTCGGTAAATTTCGTAGGCTGCTGGTATTTTACGAACAAACTCTCGGTGAGGTAAGCCTGAGTTATAGATTAGTCCTGCTAAACAACGAACTGTGTAAGCACCACGACTAAACCCAAACAGATAGATTTCATCTCCTGGTTCATAGTTCATGCAGAGAAAACGATAGGCATCCTGAATCTTGTGGTCAATTCCAAATCCCAATCCACCTCCCATCATTTTGGTTAATTTATCGATTAAAGAAGACCCATCTACTTGTTTCGTACCTAGTCCCTCATCGTAAAAAACGATCTGATGAATATCTTGATTATCAACTAATTTAATAGCTTGAGCCATTTTGACTACATTGGTGGGATAGCCTTGATCTAAATCCTGCCAAGTGCCATCACAACAGACAATAAGACGGCGTTTCATTTCTATCTGATCTCCTAAATACCAATTCAAAAAAATTACTTTGATCAAACTTTAACTCTTGTCATCATTTCTAACTTCTCTAGTCAAGAGAAACAACTTATCAAGACTAAGGATGAAGTAGGTTGATCGATGAAATTACTATTAAGGTAACTTGCATCAGTCTCTAGATTGCATAACGATCGCCGCAAAGAAAATTGCGTTAAACCGCAAAACAAAATACGTTTATCTGCATCTGATCGCCATCAAAAACTCGTTATACTCAGGGGTTGACTACAAGTTATTTAGTGTTAAGAAAAATAACTGTTTGTAACTGTATTTTAACAATAAGAATGTGATTTTATGAAATATTTCTTAACATTAATCTCAACCACTAGCGATCGCCGAATCCCATAACCTAAAATGATTCCCCGCAAAACCTGGACACGCACTGCCCTCTGGCTTGGTATTGGCTGGAGCATCTTTTGGAGTGCCATTTTCTCCGATCTGTTTCTGATTCCCCACCGCCATCGTTGGCAGAACCTTATTCTTCTTCACCTCCATTTCGCTCGAATTCCACCTCCAGAAACCCTGCCGGAAGGATTGCAATTTGCTATCATTCTCATCGGAGGCATCGGTGTTAGCCACTGGGTGATGGTTCGTGTGCGCGATCGCAAAACAACACTGCATGGCCCCACCATCAAACGATTGCATTATTGGCTCTATCCTCTCTTGGCTTTAATCGGATTGGGATTGCTGCACTTTGCATTTCTGGCCCAGGGTTGGATTTTACCTCTGGCCCTACCCCTGATCACCTGGACAGTAACGGGACTATCAACCCTCTTCTGTTTACAGTTGGGACTTCAACAAGACCTGATTAACCAACAACAATGCGAAATCGATCGCTTACAAACCGTTGAACAAGCCGCCGTTATTTCCCAAGCTAGAAAACTGATGCACCGCCTCGCCTCCGATATTCACGATGGGCCATTGCAAGAACTAAAAGTGATCATGGATCGCCTAGAAATCCTCCAGAGCCAATTCCCTGAACCGCCCATTGACCCCATCCTCGATCAACTGGCTACCCTCGGCACTCACCTGCGCCAACACCTCAGCCGAACTAATGCGATCGCCTTGGAGATTACGCCCGAACTTCGCAATGGTTTAGACCAGGGCATCCAAACCCAACTCAACAATTTGATCCAATCAGGAGAACTCACTCTCAAGGTCATTCAACAATTGCAACCCCTGACCGAACCCATCCTCAATAGTTTGTGGCTCGAAGCCCGCGAAGACCTTTACCGCTTTTTTAAAGAAGCCATTCATAATGTTATTCACCATGCCCAACCACCTTACGGATCAGCCACTCAAGTAATTGTTAGCCTTAAACAGCAAGATCATCAGGCCATGCTAACCATTGAAAATGACGGTACATTTCTTGACCCGAAAATATTTGAACCGAATGCCCAACAACGACAAAAGGGTGGTTACGGCACAAAATTAATGGATACGATCGCCGCCGAATTACCCGATGGAAAAATCCAGCGTATTCCTTTAAGTAGTGGTGGACTACAGATACAATTGACTTGGAACCAAAATTTGAGCTTTAATTAAGTATAGGTTTCAACGGGCATAAGTTAATGCAGAGCAGCGTTCCTATTTTTTTGATCATTGAAGACCACCCCGAAGTGGCCCAAAATAATTGTCTCTTTCTCAAAGAAATAGACTCTACAGCAATTTGTACTATTGCAGCAACCCATCCCGAAGCCTTTGAGCGTCTTAATCTTCAACCCATTGCCCTAACTGTCGTTGACTTGTTAGTGGGTACTTTGACTGGTGAACAATCTGCCCACAATGCCCTCGCTTTTTTACAGCAAGTTTTAGAACAATATCCTGACTTAAATATTCTCATCTACACCAGCGAGTATAGCTATCTCAAGCCCCTTTCCCAGCGCATTGGTTCCCATCAAGGCGGTTTTGTCGTTGTCAGTAAACTTGAGCGGCGTAAAGTGTTTTTGGAAGGTGCAAGACAGGCTCTAGAGGGTAAACTGGCCTTGCCGAGAGAACTTCGTCACGATATTAATCTTACCGAACGGGAACTGGATATTCTAACCTTACTTTGCCAACAATCCCTAACCGATAAAGCGATCGCTGAAACCATGAATCTTTCCTTGAAAACCATCCAAAACTGTGTGCAACGTTTGAAAGTGAAACTCAGTGTGGACTATTTAGATGAGAATCAAACCAGTCCTCGTGTAGCCCTTTGTATGGAAGCGATGCGACGCAAATTACTTGTTTTTTGAGAGTCTTTGGAATTTTGCTTGCTGTAAAATTTTCGCCGTTTAACTTCCTAAACATAAAAAGCGATCGCCGTTCAACTTCCTAAACATAAAAAGCGATCGCTGTTTAACTTCCTAAACATAAAAAAAGTCTTGCTGTAAATTTTTCGTTGATTAGGTCTAAATGCGATCATGAAAATCTTAGCGTACCGTGCTCAAGGAGAAACCATCAACTAATTATTTATAGATGGGAGCAGTTTGGTGATGCGGAGGCACACAGAAAACGGAGTTAACCGAAGTTAAACAGCGTCAACTGCTTTATATTCGCTCCCCGATTGACCGATGGAGGCTTACGCTTCCTTGGTTCTAGGGTCTGGGACTTGCCTTTGTCCGTTTTCGCCTCCAATAATCAACTTCCTTGTGGTATCAATTACTGGAAACTTCCGAGTCCGTTCTAGCAATATTTCCTTTGTTTTTTAAAAAACAAGGAGGCGGGGAGTTCAAAATCCTCCATTCTTGCAGGATACCTTCGGCAACATTGGTATTTGAGTGCAATACGACCCCATTATCTCTGGTAAACTGCTCCCCAGCGCGAGCCTTTTTAAGAGTCTCGAACTGAGAATCGAGTTGTGACGTATCAACACTTGTCAATTCCAACAATCGCGCAACCTACGCGGTTTGAAACTTAATAACGATTGTAGCAAAAAAAGGAGGGAATTCTCTTATCGACAAGATTCTTTTTGGTCCGATTAACCCCGTTATACTTCGTTATTCCATGATCAGGTGTGTTGACGACCTTCACGCTTAAAATTGTCGTCGAGCAAAAATGAGATTGGCAAAGGTTAGTAACAAGACAATATATAAGAAGCCGTAGAGAGCACTACTCAGCAATTCTGTTGTCGAGGGCAGAAGACCATAAACCGCATCATTTTTTAAGTTAAATCGTTCTAAATTCGGTAAGACCAAGTATAGCGATCGCGTCAAGGTTTCAATATTGGCATTCTTGGTAATGGCACCGAGTTTCAGTAGATCTCGACTAATGTGACCCATAAAGTAAACACCAAAACTAAAGAGAGTGGCCAAAATCGAACTGGTAAAAACGCCAAAGAGAATGGCCACCGCCGTTAAGACCGCCAATTCCAAGAGCAAAAATGTCTGGGAAATGAGAATACTGGTTAAGGAGAAGGGAATTTTCGCCCAGAGTAACATCAGCAAATAGATGATAGTCATAGCCGCAATCATCACGGCGAGAACTGCTGATAAACCTAAATGTTTACCGATAATAAATTCTGTCCGACTAATCGGCTTGGGAATAAGTACTAAAACTGTGCGTTTTTCAATTTCCTTATTGATTAAACCTGTGCCAACAAAAATAGCAATGATCGCACCTAATAGAGACGTAGCAGCTAAACCCAGATCCAGAAAGATTTTACCGTCTGCGCCAACGGAAATTTCGGGCAAGAGTCTCAGCGCCAGAGCCATCAGGATCGCAAAGAAACCAATCACATACAAAATGCGATCGCGGATCACTTCTCGAAAACCATTAGCGGCGATCGCCCAGATTCTAAAGAAATTCATAGGGAAGAAATATCACAGATAACATTTTGATTATAGGATTGATCGAAAAAGAGGCAAGATTCCTCAGCAACTATGCTGATCCTCTAATATTGCGTTTCTTTGATCGTGAATTTTATCCAGGAAATTTAGCTAAAATAGGGCAAACAATGGTTAGGACGCAGAACTTTTGTGGAACAAAAACAGAACACTCGTCAGTCAGCAACCCGACAATTGCCCCCCCAAACCCGACTACTCAATAGTCATTATGCTATTTTAGGACTGCATCCGTCTGCCTCGGCCATTGAAATTCGCCGTGCCTATCGGGAACTGAGTAAACGTTATCATCCTGATACCACTCTGTTGGCGGCGGAAGTGGCCACCTTTAAATTTCAGCGATTAAATGAAGCCTATGCCATTCTCAGTCATCCTGAACGGCGATCGCTGTACGATCTCAAAATTGGTTATTCCCGTTATCATGTGATTCAAGTTCCCCTTGAACCCTCAACGATGGATACGGATGATCAGGGCTTGTCTCGTACTGCCTATCTTGACCCCAATGATCGTCCCCTATCGGCGGGAGAAATTTTTGCCCTCTGCCTGCTGGGGCTGACCCTGGTGGGCTGTTTGGGACTGGCCCTGCTGGTGGCTTGGCTCCGGGGAGATGCTCTCGGACTGACGGCTAATTTGGGCTTGAGTTATTGAACAGAATCTCTGGAAGAGAAGATTCAAGGAGAAAATAACCTCAGTTTTAACAGAGATCCTGAATAATGAAAGTTAAACTATTCTAAATTATTCTATTTCTGAAATATTTATTGCCTAAAATACAATATCTAACCTTGACGATTTTGCCTTTTGCCTATGTCTCTACCGTCCTCGGATACTCCCCTTTATAATCACCCCTTGCCAGCGATCGAAACCTGGTTAACCGAACTTGGCTGTCAGCAGGATCGTCAAAATCTTCACTGTTGGAAAATTCAATATCCTGCCTGGCAGGGGGAACTTTGTCTGGAAGTGGAAGAATTGATTGTTCGTTATTTTTCTCAGACAGCTCAACCGGAAGTGACACGAAGTTTCAAGTATTCGCTCAGTCGTCAAGACATTGAATCTGCGGTTTTTACTGGCCCCTAAGCTTTGGTATTCAAACTATGGAACCTTTCACCCCAGAGAAATTTCTCGTTTTGGTTGTTGACGATATTCGCGCCAACGTTCATCTGATCACCGAATTATTAGAGGCGATTGGCTATGCAACGACTTTTGTTACCTCTGGACGGGATGTCTTAGATCGAGTCAATTTGGCCCATCCTGATTTGATCCTTTTGGATCTGATGATGCCAGAAATGGATGGTCTAGAGGTCTGTGCCAAACTCAAGGAAAATCCTGAAACCTCTGATATTCCCATTATTTTCTTAACCGCTAGTAGTGAGACGATGCACCTTCTCCAAGCCTTTGAACAGGGAGCGGTAGATTATGTCACGAAACCCTTTAATCCGCCCGAACTGTTGGCCAGGGTTAAAACCCATTTGGAATTAAAACATACCCGCGATCGCCTAGAACAGGCCCTTTTAGAGCAGCAGGCTGCGGAAAGAGAAATCAGGGAAGCAGATCATGTGCTCCGCACCACCACCACTCGCCTTACGGCCCTCATTCACAACTTACGGTCTGGCATTCTGGTGGAAAATGAAGTCGGCCAAATTGTTTTAGCGAATCAAGAATTCTGCCGTCTTTTTGGCATTCAAACTAAAGTAGAAAGTTTGATCGGAGTTGATTTCTCCCTCTTGACTTTGCGGATTAAAACCCTGCTGGTAAAACCGAATGAATTTGACCCACGTTCAGATCATCTAGTTCATCCTTCCCGTCTGGTAATCAATGAAGAAATCTATTTACGAGATGGCCGAATCCTAGAGAGAGACTACGTTCCCATTGAAATGAACAATGAATCTTTTGGGTATTTATGGCTTTATCGAGATATCACACCTCGCAAACAGGCTGAGCAAATGTTGGAGCAAAAACTACGGTGGACAGTTTTACTTAAAAAAATCACCGAGGAAATTCGGGGCAGTCTAGATAGTCAGCAAATTTTTCAGACGACAGTTAATCAAATCGGGGCCACTTTTGAGGTGAATCGTTGTGTGATCCTCACCTATCTGGAGCAAACCGCCTCTCCCCTACTGTGTGTGGCCGAGTATTTGACCGAAGGGGTGGATTCGATGCTGAAAATGGATCTCCCTTTGATGGATAGTGCCCATCTGAAAAAGATTTTAACCCAAGACCAGGCTGTCATTTCTGAAAATATTGACACCGAAGAACTACTGGAATCCGAGCGATCGCTGTATCTCCAACTGGGAGTCAAATCCCTCATCGCGGTGCGAACCTCCTATCAAGGCAAACCCAATGGTATTGTTGTGTTACACCACTGTACCCAGTATCGTCATTGGCATGAGGATGAAGTGGAATTGCTCGAAGCCGTGGCGGCCCAAGTGGGTATTGCCCTGGCTCAAGCGAAATCCCTAGAACAGGAACGCAAAATTCGCCGACAGTTAGCGGAACAAAATGAAGAATTATCCCTAGCCACCCATGCCGCAGAAATGGCCAATCAAGCCAAAAGTGAATTTCTGGCCACCATGAGCCATGAAATTCGTACTCCCATGAATGCCATTATTGGCATGACTGGATTATTATTGGATACTACCCTCAGTTCTCAGCAGCAATACTATACAGAGATTATTCGCAATAGTGGTGAAAATCTCCTGACTCTGATTAATGATATTCTCGACTTTTCCAAAATTGAATCGGGCAAACTGGAACTGGAAGAACATCCCTTTGAACTGACTCAATGTATTGAAGAGGCTCTAGATTTAGTCATTCCCAGGGCCAGTGCGAAAAAATTGGAATTAGTCTATCGTTTTGATCCGGCTGTTCCCCAAAGCATAATTGGAGATGTCACCCGCTTACGACAAGTTTTAGTCAACCTCCTGAGTAATGCCGTTAAATTTACGGAGCATGGCACTGTTACCGTGGCCGTTGAAGTGGCTACACCTGCCCTGGTGGAGGATAATGTCTATAATCTTCGTTTTTCAGTTCAAGATACAGGCATTGGTATTTCTAAACCACAACAAGATTTTCTCTTTAAAGCGTTTAGCCAAGTCAACACTTCTATTACTCGTCGCTATGGGGGTACCGGTTTAGGTTTAGCTATCTGTGCTCGCTTGACGAAAATGATGGGGGGCGGGATTTGGGTCGAGAGTCAAGGAGGAGCAACGGGCAATGTTCCTGACGATTGGCAAACAGGTCAAGGGGACAACACAACCGGAACAACTTTTTACTTTACTGCCAAGGTGCAAGCGGTGATTCCAGAGGAGGGAGTGCCCCATCCCTTAGAAACTCCTTCCCTGGAAGGGCGGAAAGTTTTAATCGTGGATGATAGTTTTAATAATTGTCAATTTTTACAGGCTCTTTTGGAGAAATGGGGCTTAATTCCCCAGGTGAGCTTGTCCCCGCTAGAGGCTTTACATTGTTTAGAAGCTGAAGGGGTGCGACCTTTAGTTGATAAAAGCTGTTGTAATCAGGGTTCTACAGGGAACCCATATTGATCAAGTTTTGCCCAAAATTGACTCCATCGTTCCTTGGTCAATACCAAAGCTCGTAGGCTCAAAATAATTCCTGCTCCTTTTTCCTTCCATCGCATCCCTGAACAACATAATCGTTGTTTGACCAACGTCTTACAAGCTGCTTCCGTAACACCTGAACCAATCGGATACTTTTTCTCTATGTATTCAGCATAATCCATTTGATGCTGATGATTCTCGTAATAAGTAATCGCCGCTTGTAGTTTCTCGGTAAGATTCTTAGAATGACTTTTTTCTTCTTTGACTTCTTTCATCAGATTTAGCAGTTCTCCTGCTTTTCCTTTTTCATGCTTGAGTTCTCGACAATTTTCAGTCAACCATTCTTTTTGTTTTGACACGGTATTCGGATGCAACGCTTCTGCCAAGGCACCTAAGTAACCAGAGGCATGATAGAAATCTAATATCTGTTCTTCCGTTTGCTTTTCTAAAAACTTCCAATTTGATTCTGCCCCGTCTGCTATCCCGACCAATGTTGCCTCTGGATAACGGTTTTTCGCTCGCTCAATTTCTCTTTCTAATCTTTCTAGAAAACTCTTTTTTCCATACTCTGGTGCCGCACCTAGATAGATTGTATGTTGACGTTCGCCTTCACTATCGTATAGGGAAACGGTTCCCACCATTGCTTCACGGTAGCCATCCTCACACATCAGCATACAGGTTCCATCTAATCCTATTCCCACTGTTGCAATTTGGCTATCCTCCTTGGGCGGGGCATAACTCCACGCTTCTTCTTTTGCCTGTACCACACTTCCTACTGCTTCACTCAATCTTTGGATATAGGATAGCGCTACTTTTCTACCATGATTTTCTAATAAATCATTTTTCACCTCTTTGCCTGCCATCCCTGACATTTTTGAGGATACCTGTTTTGCCAATAATGGCGTTGATGTTATGATTATCCTTGCTTCTCTTTCTAAGGGGCAATACGTTTTTCCTCAAAGGTGAACGCTGATATACATGACGATTCACTATAACCTCACCATAAGGTGTTTGATATTCTTTCGGTTGCTCTCCCTTACTCTTCCAGATTTCTTCACCGATTTTTAAGGGTGAACCATCTGTATCTAAATATTTCAAGGCTTCTTTGCTGGCGATGCAACCTACTTCGTTTAAGCCTTTTTGAATATTTATTTCTGTATCCAACATTGAACGACTGAGTTCTAATGTTAGTTCTATTTTTATCTTTGAACCCTCTACATTAATTAGTTTTGCTGTCATCATTGTTTCCTCTTTGTCACTTTTCATCCCATGTTAACACTTTTCTTTTCCTTCATCAACTAAAGGTCACACCCAGCTGAAGAACATTTTGATGCCGCCATTTTAGATCTGAAAATGCCAGAGATGGATGGTATTAGTTTGGCCGAGGCGATTCGCGCTTTACCGACCCAACGGGATTTACCGCTCATTATGTTAACGGGTGTTTATCTATCTCCTACAGAGCAACGGGGCCAGACCTCGGTGCAATTTGCTGCTTGGTTACAGAATCCGATTAGAGCACACCAACTCTATCAAACCTTTATCCAAATCTTTAATCAGACCGATGCCTCATCTCTTCGACAGCGAGAGCCAGTCCGTCGGGAATCCAATACAGGTAGTCCCAGTAACTACCAGACTTCTGGGTCGATTCGGATTTTGTTGGCCGAGGACAATACGATTAATCAGCAAGTGGCCCTACTGTTGCTCAAGAAATTGGGTTATCGGGCTGATGTGGTCAGTAATGGCAAGGAAGTTTTAGATGCCCTAGAGCAAGCTGATTACGATCTCATTTTAATGGATGTGGAAATGCCGGAAATGGATGGTTTATCAGCAACCCAAGCTATTCGCACTAAGTATCCTCACACCCAACGCCCCTGGATTGTCGCAGTAACGGCCTATTCTATGCTCGGCGATCGCGAACGGTGTTTAGAAAACGGCATGAATGACTACATTAGCAAGCCGATTCGGATCAAGGAATTAGAAGATGCCCTCAGTCAGGCAACGCAGCAACTAGGATTAGGAACTGAAAAGCCATCTGAAAACGTTCCGGCAGCAACAACAACCTCTATGCCTACCACTCCTCCCATAACAGAGGCGGAAAGGATCATTGAGGCTAAAGTCCTAGATTCCATTCGTAAACTGGGAGGCTCTCAAGGGCAGATGATTCTTCAAGGCATTATCCAAGATTATTTAAACACTGCCCCTCTCCTCTTAGAGGAAATTCAAAAAGCGATTACCGCTAGGGATGCGAATCAACTGAGACAGTCCACCCATTCTCTGGGGTCAAGTAGTGCTAATCTCGGAGCCGTTAACTTTGCCAAACAGTGCAAAGTCTTGGAAAATCTCGCCCGTGCAGAGGATTTAAGTCTGGCAAAAGAGCAGGGACAAGGCTTGGTGACAGAGTATGAGAAAGTAAAAATAGCGTTGCAAAGTGAATGTACTCATGGTTGATTCGATTGCGTCTTCGTCCCCAGCCCCTTTGATTCTGATTGTTGATGATGATAATTCTTTGCGGACGCTACTGCGGTTAGCCATGCAGGGGGAAGGTTATCGCACCGATGATGCCACCAATGGGCAGGAGGCCCTGGCTAAATTTGAGCGTTTACAGCCAGATATTGTGTTATTAGATGCCATGATGCCGGAAATGGATGGCTTTACCTGTTGTCAAAAACTGCAAGGTTTCTCGCGTGGTACAACTACTCCCATTCTGATGATTACGTTCCTCGATGATCAGGAGTCAGTGGATCAGGCTTTTGCGGCGGGGGCAACGGACTATATTACTAAACCCATTCACTGGGGCGTTTTATCTCAACGAGTACGGCGATTACTTCAGTCCCAACGGGCCCTAGATACGGCCAAAGAAGCTCAGGAACAACTTCGCAAACAGCAAATTTGGGAAACCCTTTTTCAAGATACCCTTCAGCAGTTCAGCCAGGCGCGTGCCTTATTTCCCCTGTTGCAATCGACCCTTAACTATTTACAAACGATTCTGCAAAGTTCACGGATTGTTTTGAGCTATCCCGATCAGTCCTTGTTTCTAGAGGTGGTGGTTCCGATGATGGCCTCGGCTCGCAATCTGGCTTTTGCGGATTTAGCGTTTTTAAGTTCCTACGAAAACTATTATTTAACAGGGCAAATACTCCGTTTAGATCATTTAGCCACCAGTCCCTTGGCAACTTCGGAAATGGCGATCTTGAATGCTCTCAATTGTCAAGCTTTAATGAATGCACCTTTATTAAAAAATGGTCAGGTGGTGGGACTTTTAGCGGTTCATAGTCAATCGCCTCGGTCTTGGGATAGTTTAGATGCTCAACGGTTAGCCATGTTAGCCAATTTGATAGCGATCGCCCTTAGATAACTCAGGTTCAGATGCTGCGGTTAAACTGGGCGGTGGTAGATAGGGAATAATAACGGTAAAAATTGAGCCTTGATCGACTTCACTGCTTAAGCTCACCGTGCCTCCATGAATGGCTACATAGCGTTGAACAATGTGTAAGCCTAATCCGGTTCCTGAAATATTGCCCACATTATTGGCACGATGAAAGGAGTCAAAAATATAGGGGATGTCTTCGGCTGGAATGCCAATACCGCGATCGCTGACTTGAAAACGAATTTGCTGCTCATCAAGATCAACTTTAAAATCAATGTCGGCACAAAGGGGAGAATATTTAACCGCATTACTCAGTAAATTAGAGAGAACGTGATGCAGAATGCGGCGATCTAAATAAACATTATCGGACAGTAAAAAAACATTGGTTTCGGTTCGAGCTTGAAGAGAGGAGTTAAATATAAAATTAATACTATGACTCTCCTGAAATTGAGTATAAATTTCCTCGATTAGCATAGAACAAAATTCCCTTAAATCGAATTGGGTGCAGTGAAGTTGAACTTTACCGGCATCGAGACGACTCAAGACTAAAACATCTTCAATCATATCTTTCATCCTAATCCCCGCATTATAAACTTGATGCAGGTAATGAGTTTTCCGCTCTTTCGTTAATTTGGCATTGTATTTGAGTAAAAATTCGGCAGCACTGAGAATAATCGTTAAGGGGGTTCTAAATTCATGGGAGGCAACATCAATAAATTGACTTTTTAATTGGGCCAATTCTCGCTCCTGTTCGAGGGCTTTTTGAATTTCCTGCTCTGCTTTTTTGCGATCGCTGATATCCTTACCAATGGCGAGAAAAAGTTGATCATGTCGATAGTCAATACGTTGAAGATGAATTTCCACAGGATAACAGGTCTTATCGGCCCGTTGATGCTCGGTTTCATAGACCAAATGATTTTGCTGGTGTTGACCTAGAGGCATCAATAATTCTGAAAAGGAAGCTTGATCAAAGGAAGGAGCCAGGTTAAAAAAGCTCATCTTTAATAGCGTTTCTTTGCTATAACCGAGATTGCGAACTGCGCCTAAATTAACAAATTGTAATCTTGCCACATCAAAAATATAAATTTCGTTAAAGCTGGCTTCGATAATATATAAAAACCGATTCCGTTCGGCGATCGCCTGTTTTTGTTCCGTAATATCGCGAAAACTACCAATCACAATACGCTGATCTTCGTATTCCACAACACTCCCCGTAATATCCACAGGAATTGTATAGCCTTGCTGATGACAAATTAAGGTATCTAGTAACTGTCCCTGACCTTGACTAATAATATCGATAAATTGTCGTTGGGTACGTTCTGATTCCTGGGGGGGATGAAGTTGGGAAAAATGCAAATTTGTGAAGGTCTGACGGTCATAACCAAAAAGTTCTATGGCCTTTTGATTCACCTCTAAAATCTTGCCAGCCAGATTAGCAATTAAGAGCGCATCACTAGCTCCTTCTAATAAAGCACGATAACGATTCTCACTACTTTGCAAGGCACTGGTTCTTTCTTCAATACGAACTTCTAACTCTTGATTAAGGGCAAATAAATTATCTTCGGCAATTTTTCTGGCGGTGATATCCTCAGAAATACAGAGTAAATATTCCGGTTCTCCTTGCTGATTCAAGAGAGGAACTTTAATGGTATGCAAATAAATACGGCCATTGAGATAGGAATCAATTGTTTCTTCTGCGATATTAATTAAAGTTTTACTGGCTACGCATTCTCGATCAGCCTGATCAAACAATTTAGCTTGTTCTAAAGAATGAAGATCAAAAACCGTTTTACCGATCACCTCCTGATTCGTTAGCCCAAATAATTGTTCACTTTTGGGATTCCAAAGCACTATTTCACCAAAATGATCAACATTGGCATCTTTCACAAATAGGGCGACAGGTAAATAGTCTAAAAGGCTCTGTAAAAAATCTTGAGATTGCCGCCATTCTTCGGTGCGATCGCTGACTTTTTGTTCTAAGGTTTGGGTGAGTATCGCTAATTCTAACCATTTTTGTTGCAGGGTTTTAGCCAAAAAGCCAATTTCATCCTCCCGTAACGGTGGCAACTCGATTATTTCGCCTTGAACCTGATTTTGAACCGCGCTTTGAAGTTGCTGAAGTGGAATGAGCAAACGCTGTCGAATAGCCCAATAGGCAACCCCTAAAGCTAAGACAATCCCCGCGATTGATAAACTAGCATTGGCAATTAAAAAATGAGTCGATTGCTGTTGTATAGGTTCTAAATTGACAACCACAATAATAAGTCCAAAGTGCTCTTGATTGCTAAAGAGAACACTGCTAAAAGGGAGAACTTTAACAAACAAAGGATGGGATGTTTTGGTTAGTAAAATATCTAGCTCTTTACCCTGTTGAGAAGCCTGATTAAACTGGGTTATTATTTGTTGACGAACGGGTTGCCAAAAGGCTTGGCTTTGACTATCATTAGGGCTACTGGCAAGAACTTCACCGTCAGGAGTTAGTAGCTCAATTTGGAGAATTTCCGGCAGGGTTGCATAGTTTTGAATAATACGCTGAACGACGGCAGTTTGTTGGGAATCGACTAAATTTTCAGTGGCATATTCAATACCATGAGCAATGGTATCGGCACGTTGAGAGACTAAGCTATCGAGTTGGATTTGAGAAATGCGGCCATTGATGATTAAAGTTCCCGTCGTTGTCAGAAGTAGAACAGAGCCAACAACAAGGGAAAGATAATGGGTTAATTTCGACTTTACGGGAGGGGTGTCCATAAATCTAGACTGCTATTAATAAAATGCGCATCGTATCCTAAGTCGGTATAAAGTTTTTTGTGATTATAATAACTGGTATTCATCAATTCGGTTATTTTCTCAATTGCTGAGGCGATCGCGGTGGGTGAACCCAAAATTTCTCGATTCAGACGTTGATCGCCGGGTGTTAACCCTTGATAATCGGTGGCCATAGACTGGGGCGATCGCTGTAAGGTCTGACCTAAAACCGAAAAAAGGGTATCAGGCGATTTCTCCAACACATTGATGATATCTAACCAAACCCAAAATAAACGGCGAAAGCGATCCTGTTTTTCTGCAAAAAGAGATTGACGAGTTGCAATCAGATCAATCACTAAACTTCGGGTCTGGGCCGTCGTATAAATAATCTTGCCGCCAATCCGGTGGGCCACTTCTCCTAAACGGGGCTGCCAAATCACTGTTGCATCGATCGCGCCCTGGGTAATATGATCAACGGCGACATCATCGACAAGATTTATCCAGATTAGATCCCTGGCAGAAAGGTGATTAAGGGCGATCGCCTCTAATAAAATTAATTGATTAATTGTTCCAAACTTAACGCCAACTTTTTTACCCTTTAAATCCGCCAAGCTTTGAACAGGGGGACGAGCCACAATACCATCGCTACCGTGAGAAATATCCACGATCCAGAGAATCATGGGTTTCACTCTCTCATGATAGGGACTCGGCTGCATCAAATCCCAGAGAGTGGTAAAAGTTGCATCTAAAGCTCCATTCAACATCGCCCTAGTGGCATCTTGCAAATTACTAAAGTAGATTAAATCGAGGGAAATCTGTCTTTTTTTCAGCAGCTGTGATTGTTGAGCATAGCGAATAATTTGGTAGCCAACCCAATCATTAATACCAATATGCAGGGGGAGAGATTTTTCATTTTCATGACAACTATTGCCCATCATCGCCAACGCTATCCCAAGGGCCCCATAGCGCAGAAATTTCTGACGCGAGAAAAGTGGAGTTAGATTTTGATCGTTCAAATTCAAGAATGGATGGTAACTAATTTAGAAGTGATAACAGGTTATTGATGCTTTGATTAAGGGATAAAACCAGGGGTTAAAATCTGATCTGGAGTAAAGGGACATTCCCAGGGAAAGGTCTCCAGGGGAAGAAACGTTTCAGTGGCGGCATCAATGCGTGCGTCTTGATAGCAATCTTCCCAATTATCTCTGAGGTAGGGTTTTAGACTAGGACTATCTTTGAGGATTAAATTAATCTGAGTGCGTTGTTCATTGATAGTAGCAATCCAACTGCTTGTTTTTTTAGAAGGTTGGTATTTCCACTTAAGTAAGTGTATGAGTAACACTTTTAAGCGGCTGTAGATTTCCCGTTTGTCGCTACGTCCCATTGATTCAATTTCTTCAACCAGATTTTTAATGTCCAGGTCTTTTAAATTACCGTTTTTGAGTTGATTGATAGTTTGTTCTATCCATAAATTGAAATCGATGTCGTAGAGGGTTGGGCTTAGAGTGTTCATATAACGATACCCTTCAGAATTGGACTTAAGTAAGTGGGCTTAATTAATTGTTAGATGGTGGAACAGGCTTCTAGCCTGTGGACGGGCAGGATGCCCATCCCACGTTTTATCTTTAATTGCAACCAGCTACTTAATGGAGATAAGCTGTTACGAATTTAAATTGCATAACGATTTTGTTGAAAGTCCTGTAACAAGGGGCTTAAGCCCCTTGCCTATATGCGTTTTAGATAGTGAACAGCTTAACGCGGGCTACCTCCTTAATTTTAGTTGACTAAATGCCCAGGAAAATCCTTAAAAATAGCCATGATCAGTAATAGCCGTTTGCATTTTAGCGATCGCTTCTGTCACTAAGAGCATTCCCAATTCTCCCGAAGCACGGGTACGTACACTTAAGCCCTGGGATTCCACCTCCTTGGCCCCAATCACCGCCATCACTGGAATTTTTTGAGTTTCAGCATTGCGAATCATTTTGCCTAAGCGTTCTCCACTGCTATCTACTTCGGCTCGAATGCCCACCGCCTGCATCTGGGCCACAACAGTTTTAGCATAGTCTAACTGCTCATCACTGACGGGTAATAACCGCGCTTGAATGGGGGCCAGCCAGAGGGGAAAATCTCCCGCATATTCCTCAATTAGAATACCAATCAACCGTTCCAAAGAGCCAAAGGGGGCACGGTGAATCATGACAGGGCGTTGGCGAGAACCATCGGAGGCCGTATATTCGAGATCAAAGCGTTCCGGCAAATTGTAATCTACTTGTACTGTTCCCAGTTGCCATTCCCGTTCTAGGGCATCTTGGAAAATGAAATCCAGTTTGGGGCCATAGAAGGCCGCTTCACCAGGAGCTTCAAAATAATCCATACCTAACTGTTGTACCGCCCGACGAATCGCGCCCTGGGCCTTTTCCCAAGCCTCATCGGAACCAATATATTTGTCGGATTCAGGATCGCGGAAGGATAAACGGGCTTTGAATTTTTTGAGTTGCAGACTTTTAAAGACGGCCAAAATCAGATCCACAACCCTTAAAAATTCCCCATCCAATTGTTCTGGCATTACAAATAAGTGGGAATCATCCACCGTAAAGCCGCGCACACGGGTTAAGCCGCCCAATTCTCCCGATTGTTCGTAGCGATAGACAGTGCCAAATTCAGCCAAACGAATCGGTAAGTCCCGATAGGAACGCAATTCATTTTTATAAATTTGAATATGGAAAGGACAGTTCATCGGTTTCAGGACAAATCCCTGTTCCAAGGTCACGGCGGCTTCATCCTCGGCCATCATCGGGAACATATCTTCTTTGTATTTCTGCCAATGACCAGAGGTTTTAAATAAATCCACCCTGGCAATGTGGGGGGTGACGACGGATAAATAGCCCCGTTTCAGTTGTTCCTGTTTCAAAAAATCTTCTAGCAGCGATCGCAGAATAGTTCCCTTGGGAGTCCAGAGGGGTAAGCCGGGCCCGACTTCATCGGCAAAGAGAAAGAGACCTAATTGTTTACCTAACTTGCGATGATCGCGTTTCAGGGCTTCTTCTTTGCGGCGTTTATATTCTGCTAACTGTTCTGGAGTTTGCCAGGCTGTGCCATAGATGCGTTGTAACTGCGCTTTGTTGGAATCACCTCGCCAATAGGCCCCAGCCACACTTTCTAATTCGATCGCTTTGGGGTTTAAGGCTGAGGTATTTTCTACGTGGGGGCCAGCACAGAGATCCCACCATTGTTCCCCCAGATGATAGAGGGTAATAGGCTCCTGGATACTGGCTAAGATTTCGAGTTTATAGGGTTCATTGATGGCCCGAATCCGTTGTTCAGCTTCACTGCGGCTGATTTCTTCGCGAATGACTGGCAATTTTTGGTTGATGATCTTTGTCATCTCTTTTTTGATGGCCTTTAAGTCTTGTTCGGTAAAAGGCTGTTCATTGTCAAAGTCGTAGTAGAAACCCGTTTCTGTCCAGGGGCCAATGGTTACTTGAGCTTTAGGAAATAGTTTTTGGACGGCCATGGCCAAGACATGGGAGGTGGTATGGCGAATTTTTTTCAGGTCTTCTGATTCACTGGTGCGGGGAAGAGCGATCGCTACGGCGGTTTCTACTGCTTGGTTTACCATCGGGATATGTTCTCTGTAACTGACTAAGCCGAGAAGTATGGGATTTTGCTAAATGATAACAAAATACGGTCAGTCCCCTTGTCATAAGAGCTTGCTAATCCTGAGTAGGGCGATCGCTTGTAAGAGGAGAAGGGAGCGATCGCGTTTTGTGGGGATGAGATTTGGAAGGGTGATCGCGTTTCAGGAATCGATTGTTTTGTAAAGTGGCGATCGCGTTGCAAGAGTTTGTTTTTTAAAAATGGCGATCGTTTTTTGGTGGATGATCGTTTTGAGAATGGCGATCGCATTGCAATGGTTGATCTTTTTAGAATGGCGATCGCGTTTGTATTGTGGTAAAGTGCGATCGCTTTAGGTTACAACAAGAATCTGCTCAAAATCATTATTGAATGATATTTACTTGTGTCGAAAGGGTATCAACTTAAGGCGGGACAGCTTACCCTGAAAGGGTTTTAGCTTTCCTCCTACAGAGTAAGCCTTGCAGCCATTTTCCCTAGGCAAGACCCAGAACAAAGTGTCCCGTTTTACGCTGCTACCCCGATCAAGTAAAGAAAATACTCTTATCGAGACCCTTAAATCCACGCAATTCTAGGGGACTTGCTGGTATAAATTTCGTAAGCAATTACCTAAATTAGAGTAACAGTCGCTATTGCAGATTGTATAGGGTTGGTTTTTGTTTTAACGATAATTGTTACGGTTGATTGTGTTACTCCATCTCCTTTGGTGGTGGGGGCTACATAGACAAATGCAGGAGTTAAGTTTTTTATATATGTGCCAATTACAGGGCTTAGAGTAATGTCGTAATCATCACCAGACAATGATGCGTTACTGAGAGTAAATAACTGTGTTTTTCCATAGTTTAGTAGCGCAGTTGGTGGATCTATTGTCAACCCAGTACCAGGAAGTCCTTGAACGCTTGGCTTATTAGAATCATTAGCAGTAAGATTATTTGTAGTTTGAGTAATAAGATCGGGTACAAAGCGTTCACTAAACCCACCAATAAAAGCTAGAGCTAGCAAGCCATAATAATAATCACTAGTTCCTTTGTCCTTGAGAGATATAGGAGAGATACTAGAGTTAAGTAATAAAAAAATAAAGAATGCAAAACCTGCTCCTAAGATAGGTTTAATCAGTCCAATAAAAAAAGGAAGAAAGTCATCTTCGTATTTTTGTGCGGATGGACTGTCAAAATCTTTAATACGAATGAGAATACTAAGCCCTCCCCCTAAAGTTCCTGTCATCAATAATGCAATCATAAAATTAAGTGTATCTTGGTTTTTATTTTGACTGCTACTAATAATGGGAATAAATACCTTTTCCTGATTGTAAGCTTGATTAGCGCGAGGAACCTCTGGCAAAGGAAGGGCTTTTAGTACATCTTGAACAGGAGAGGTGAAATTTACTAATATTGGCCAATTAATATGCATTCCATAAATTATGAACCAATTGATAGGAAAGGCTGATATTACTCCGAGTAAAACTTTGGTTGGTGTTTTAATGCCATGAAAAAAATCATCAGCATAGTTACGAGGATCTGCCCATGACACGCCTTTTATTTTTCGTAATCTTGTCTTTGAGGCATAGCGTAATTTTTGAGCAAGAAGAAGGTTAGGCTTGCCTGTTAAAGAATCGATTGCAATTTCTAAATACTCTACAATGGCTTTAACTTGAGCAACTCGATTAGAATTAGACTCTTTTTTATCTGGATAGATAAATTGAGTAATTTGCTTCCAAATATCATGTTTAACATTAGATGGATCCTCTTGAACTTGAGCCTTTTGGATTTGAACCTTTTGAACTTGGGTCTTTTCAAGTTCAACTTGAGCCATTCCTACCAGTTTAATTAATGCGCCTAGTTCTGATTGCACTTCTCTATCTAATTCAGGAAGAAGTGTGGTAACTTTAAGCCTTGTATCTTGAATTAATTTGTCAATACGAAGATTAAGCTCTTTAATTAAAGCTCCTAGTTCCGATTGCATTTCTATATCCAAATCCAATTTAGAGGGAGATACAGGAGTATTAGTCCTTGTATCTTGAATTAATTTGTCAATACGAAGATTAAGCTCTAGTATGAGATCAATTAGTTTCTGTTCTGTCACCAAATCATCAATTTTTTTTGAAAAATCAGCTAAACCTGGTTCCTCAATGACTTTTTTAACCTCAGCTTTAATCTCACGAAACAGCGTTTCCAATGTTCCCTCTGATTCAAGAATTGGGGAAAGCTGAGTAAGTTTATCTTTAATGTCCACTAAAATAAAATCGGTTGTTTGATTGAAATCTAAGATCGATCCCAATTCTTCAAGGATTTTGTTAATCTTGTTAAGCCAGCCCTGAATAGCTGTTTTTAATTCCGATAAGTCTGACTCTGGCAGATTAAGTTGTTGTAATTTATCTGGAAGGGCAGAAGCTAGAGCCTCATTTTCTCGTTTGAGTGCTTCTATTTCTTCTTTAACAATTGTTTTGTCGATTACTAGTACCTTAGTCGTCTTTGCGATCGCGCTATTTAGCTCTGGATCATCAACCTTACCTTGAATCCTGCCCTGCAAATTATCTGTACTTGTCTTTGCCAAATTTAACTTAGGAGCAAGTTCCGACTCTTTAGCCGCCTTGATCGCCTGAAACTTAGTTTCAATTTCCTGAGTTAAGCTATTAATGGGAGAATTTAAGTCTGTCACTTTGGCCCACCAAAATACTGTTTTCTGATGATAATATTGATTTTAGATGAATAAAGCATATTCTTTATAATACTTAACAAAATATAACCAAGTAACTGTATTTCTTGACTAGTTCCCTTTTGCCGAGTTGCCTTTGTGTACTAAAAAGCAACTTCATTAAGACGTTCTTGCAAGAGGCGGGGAAATTGGGCGTAATATTTTTGATTGAGGGGAGAGGGATGGGGTAAGGGCATGAGGCTAACTTGACGCTGATGATTTAGGCCCTGTTCGTCAGTAGCTGTTAGCGTAACCGTTAAATGGGAAGAAAAGCGATCGCCGCCCAGAAAAAAATTATTGACTTCCCCTTTGCGTCCGTAGGGAATAAACCATTTGAAAGCTTCTGTTCCTAGGGGAATAATTTGTTTACCTTGCCAATGGAGAACTAATAAGCGTTCAATGAAGGGGCGAAAACGTTCTTTTACCTCTGGCGAGTAGGCTTTATTGCCGGGGGGTTTGTAGGGAACCGTATTAGTTAATAAAAGGCGATCGCAGACTCGGTGTAACTCTTGCTTCGATTTAGCCTTATGACCTTGCCAAGCTTGGTAAAAACCGTCTCGCACTAAAGTTCCGGCGGCTCCAATCAAAGGCTGGCCAGCGAAAACCTCATCTCGTCCTAGATCTCGACCAAAAAAGCAAAGTTGACTTTTCAAGTTACCGGCATACAGAACTGGAGCCAGGGGATCCTTACGGGCAGCCGTGTAGATATCAACATCAATGGGAAAGGGTTCTCTTTCCGCCTCTTGACGCACTTGCTGAATAAGATGAGCAATATCAGACATAGATTCCTGGTTCCAACCGCGATCAGTAACTTACCATATCTTGTCTAGAGCATTGCATCGTGATCCCGTCTTGAGATACCTTAGAAGTCGGTAACAAAACTTAAAACTTTTTTTAACACCCTTATTTTTTAGCTAAAATCCTTTGATTCCTCTTCTTTCCACCGTTGTTGCCCACTATGCTCGCGTTTGGCCGAGGGAAACCCTGACGCTTTGGACTCCTTCATCCCATCGTCAACAAGCCTGGGGAATATTGTTATGGTCGGGCTTTTTAGTATCAGTCCCCGTTTTTATCCAAGCTCCCTTGGTGCGCTCCTTTCCCTGGCTGACCTTGCTATTAACAATTGGATGGGTCGGTTTGGCTATGGGGTTAAAAAAATGGCCAAAGACGGCAATTTGGGGTGATCTCTGTCTCGGTTTTAGCTGGAGTTGGTTAGCTGGAGCTATCTATTGGGGTTGGTTTCGCTGGGAACCTCTCATCCATTTACCGATTGAGGCGATCGGTTTACCCTTCGCGCTCTGGGGTGTACGTCAACGCTGGGGGTTGGTTGGTCACTTTTTTTATCTTGGCTCTCTACTGGGGACAGCGATTACTGATAGCTATTTTTACTTAACAGGTCTCATTCCCTACTGGCGACAGGTGATGGCCGTTGAGCCGGATTTGGTGGCTTCTATTTTTCAGTCGGCGATCGCTCAAATTCAAAACCAGGTCGGAGTAAGTTGGGCTATAGTTTTAGTTAGCCTGCTCTTGGGTCTAGGAACTTGGGCTTTGCAAAAAAACGAATCCCACTGGTGGGCTTTTGCTGGAGCAGTGTTGAGTACAATCTTAGTGGATAGCGTATTTTGGCTGGCTGCACTCCTTGCTCACTGATCCCACCCGCTTTCCTGTGGAAAAACTCGAAAACTACTCTTATCTATTATGGCGTACCGTTAAAGGGGATCAAAAATTCCCATTGATGGACAGAAGTTATTGGACAATTGGCCGTAATCAGGAAAACGATATTGTTATCACCGATCACACCATCTCCCGAAACCATGCCATTTTACAGGCAACGGAAGGGGGTGAATTTTTGCTGATTGATCTAGGGAGTCGTAATGGTACTTTTGTCAATGACAGACGAGTGAGCATTCCAGTCACACTACAAAATCGGGATCAAGTCAACTTTGGCAAAACCCAGGTCGAATTTCATTCTCTCACCGATAGCCATCCTAACCATACCTTAATTCTTTCAGAACGAGATACCCAAACGAGTATTGTCCATGAGCGTCGTTTGATGACGGTAATGGTGGCAGATATGCGAAACTTTACAGGATTGTCACGGCAATTGGATGAAAAAATTCTCTCGGCCTTGATTGGGAACTGGTTTCGTCAATCGGGTCAAATTCTACGGCAGGCGGGCAGTTGGGTTGATAAATATATTGGCGATGCGGTCATGGCCATCTGGTTTCATGGCGAAGAGGCGGTAACGATCGAGGAAATTCTGAGAATTCTTGAGGTTATTAGTTACCTCAACCAAATGACCCAAAAATTAGCCAAGCAGTACCCCTTACCCTTTCCTCTTCGGATTGGAGTGGGTTTGAATACGGGTTATGCTATGGTCGGTAATACGGGTAGTGGTGATCATCCCGACTATACGGCGATCGGGGATACGGTGAATGCAACGTTTCGTCTGGAATCTGCTACTAAAGTGCTAGGCTTTGACATTGCGATCGGACAAAAAACCTATAGTTATCTAGAAAATTTTAGTGATCTCAATCAATACTTTACCGAGCATTTAGCTGAGCTAAAAGGCTATGAGAAACCGATTCTAACCTATAGTTTAACTTTTGAACGATTGTTACAATTTATTCAGCTTAATCAAAATATGAAAACCTTAACTTAGGCTATGGCCAGTCAAGAATTTTAGAAGTTACGCATTGACAAAATGGTTCTTCGGTAGGTATTATGCAACAAGCTTATCAAAATACCAAGAAAGCATACATCTCACTAAAAAATTACTACAATTTCTGAACCCAAAACCTCTTCTTTTTATTAACTTTTAGTTTATTATTAATACCCTCGAACCTTCCATTCGTCCTCCTCCTATCAAAATAAGCAGTAGTTTCTCTTCGCTATCGACTAATTGTTGCCGTACTTTTTGGTAATAAGTTTTTTGCTTTTTCTACCCAACTATTGATTTTTTTTACTCCTTCTTCCCAGCTTTTTACTGTTTTATAGATTTCTCTAAATTCTTCTTTCAGCTTGTGTATTCTTTCTGTTTCTGGAAAATTTTCTTTTACTTCTTTTAACTTTTCTTCCTTTTTTTGTTAATTCTTTTTCATTGTTTTAGTAAACCATATTTACTGTGGGTTAATATTTTTTCTTTTGCCTTTTTTATTATCCTAAACACGCTAGTCCAAAACTATGCACTTTCAGTGCAAGGCTTTAGCTGCTACACACTTTACAAGAGAGTATAAAATAAGGAAAGAGTATAAATTCAGAGAGTGTATGGAAGAAAATCGTCACGGAAGTCATACAATTACTCGTCTAACAGTTCACATAGTATGGGTAACGAAATACCGTTATAAGGTATTAAAAGGAGAAATTCAGAAGCGTTGTCGGGAACTGATTATACAGATTTGCAACGCGGAAGACGTGAGAATTATCAAAGGAGCAGTGAGTAAAGACCATGTTCATATGTTAATAGAGTATCCTCCTTCAAAATCAGTGAGTGAACTAGTGAAAAGGATGAAAGGAAGAACATCAAGATTGTTACAGCAGTAATATCCAGAATTGAAAAAACAATATTGGGGAAAACATTTTTGGGCAATAGGATATGGAGCATAGAGTACAGAAAATATGAGTGAAAAAATGGTGGAATAATACTTAGAACACCATCAAAACTCATCGAACAAGGGGAGCGAAGACTTTATGTTGGAGTAAAGGACTTTCAGTCCTCATTAAACCTCTGCACTGAAAGTGCAGAGTGGTTTAGTTTTCATTTTTTACTTCTTTTCTTTTTTCATCTAATTCCTCGTTCACTTGTTTCATTACATGGAATCTATCGGCGTTGTCAAAATTAAAGAGGAGCTAAATCAGCATATAAGCGAAAACGCTTTGATAGCAAGGTTTTCACTATGTTACAATTCATCCTTCATCTTCTTATCTGACAACACCTAGTGATTAGGCGAGAGATCAATCCAGAGAAAATTCGCCACTAACTGGCCATCTGTGAAGCACATAATATTAGCTAACAACTTTCCCAATATGGATTTGATCAAGAGCATCGACTCACGATAACGATGTCCTTCCAAACCTCCGCAAACACTGGTGATAGAACGGTTCGATCTTCTGTACCTGTGTAGCAATCACCCGCTCCTGCAACTTCCAACGACGAATGACATCCCAGCAAAAGTCTTGAAATAGCTGCGTCCTCGGCAGGTCGTAGGGGGGAAATAGTTGCTGAGAGCGCGACTCGGCAAAACTCAGAAGGGCATGGGGATTGGGATCGGTGATGATGCACCGCCGGCGATCTCAAATGGAGAATCTCATGGGCTGCAAACTGGTGCTGCCATTGCTGTAGCCAATCTCCCGATGGATCCAGCACGACAAAACGGTCTCGCATGGATTTTTTCTTTTGTAGCAGGTGGGTCACTAGGGTTAGGGCTTGGGGGCCGGCCCCCACAATGGCAATATCAACTAGCGGAGGCAATGCTGACGGCCTGAGGGATGATCGCATGGGTGTGGAATCATTCATGAATGGATTGCTCGAAAAGGAATAAAGGATTGCATTAAAAAGCTTAATTCATTATGATAATGATTATCATTCTAAAAATAATCTTCGGAAGTTATTTATGGTTGCCACTGTCGATTGCTTAACGGTACCCGTTACCGTACTGACGGGGTACTTGGGGGCTGGAAAGACTACCCTGTTAAACCGAATCCTCACCCACGAACACGGCAAGAAGGTTGCAGTAATTGTCAATGAATTTGGCGAAGTAGGCATTGACAACCAGTTGGTGGTAGATGCCGACGAAGAAATTTTTGAGATGAACAACGGCTGCATTTGCTGTACCGTGCGCGGGGATTTGATTCGGATTATCGCCAACCTGATGAAGCGTCGGGATAAATTTGATCACCTGGTGATTGAAACCACGGGACTAGCAGACCCTGCTCCCGTGATTCAGACCTTTTTTGTGGATGATGAGGTGCAGACTCAAACCCATTTGGATGCGGTGGTAACGGTAGTGGATGCCCACCATATTTGGCGGCATTGGGAGGCTGATGAAGCCCTCGAGCAGATTGCCTTTGCCGATGTGATTTTGTTAAACAAGATCGATCTAGTAAAGGAAGCAGAACTAAGAGAACTCGAACAGCGCATCCGCAGCATAAATGCGATCGCCAAGCTCTATCGCACCCGAGATGCCCAAATCGAAATGGATGCCATTTTGGGTATCCAAGCCTTTGACCTGAATAATGCTTTGCAAATTGACCCTGATTTTCTCAATGAAATCGCCCATGAGCACGATCAAACCGTCCGCTCCATTGCTCTAGTAGAGGCAGGGGCTCTAGACGGCGAGAAACTCAATCAATGGCTTGGCGAACTCTTGCGGAACCAGGGTAGCGATATTTTTCGCATGAAAGGCATCCTTAATATGGCAGGCGAAGATTGTCGCTTTGTTTTTCAGGGTGTTCATATGCTCTTTGATGGCAACCAGGATCGTCCTTGGCGGCCCAATGAAACCCGCAAAAATGAATTGGTGTTTATCGGTCGCAATCTAGATCAGATGGACTTAGCAGAAAGCTTTAGAGCCTGTTTAGTGACAGCATAAATCCTGGAATGAGAGCAATGCCAAGAGCTAGAACACAAGATTTACTGCACCTTTCATGGCAGGGGATGCTTTCGGACTATGTTACCGTACTCGCTTGGACTCCCGACGACAATCGCTTGGCGGCTGGTTCTGCGGCGGGGGAAGTGGTGCTATACAATGCCAATACTGGCACTCCTACTGTCCTACAGCCTGCCTGGGGACAATCTGTAGATGCCCTATCGATTTCCCCTGACGGTAATTTTTTAGCAGCAGCGGGACAATCAGGAACAATAATGATCTGGCAAATTGGGGAGAGATCTCTCCGGGTTATCAGTCAATTGACCTATCCCCACGCATGGCTTGATCGCCTGCAATGGAATCCTAAATATCCAGAGTTGGCCTTTAGTTTCGGTCGCCATGTCCAGGTGTGGGATGCTTTAAGCCAAACCATCGTCACCACCCTCAACTTTGAAAATTCTTCTGTCTTAGATCTAACATGGCATCCTAACGGTGAGCTTCTGACAGTGAGTGGCAACCAAAATGTGAAAACCTGGCATCGACAAAACTGGGATGATGATCCGACACTTCGGGAAACGGGAGGTGCGAGTGAGGCGATCACCTGGTCCCCCGATGGCATTTATTTGGCATCTGGAAATAATGATCGCTCCTTATTGGTCTGGGAATCGGGAAATCCCTATCCCTGGCGAATGCAGGGGTTTCCTGGTAAAGTTCGTCAGCTTGCCTGGTCAACACCAGCATCAACAAGAGATAGACCGATTCTGGCATCTACTAGCGCAGATGGAGTTGTCATCTGGCGGAGGGAGGCTAATTCATCCATTGACTGGAGTGCCACTGTACTTGAGCAACATTATGGCACAGTGACAGCGATCGCCTTTCAGCCAGGTTCCCGTTTATTGGCTTCTGCCTCTGATGATGGCTGGATCTTTCTGTGGCATCAGGCAAATAGGCTTGCTCAAAGACTTCAAGGGGTGTCCAAAGGTTTTTCTGCTCTGGCATGGAATCATCAGGGAACTGCCCTAATAACGGCTGGACAGCAGGGAGAACTGTTGATGTGGAAACAGCAAATGCGAGGCAAAGGTTTTAGATAAGAATTTAGCCTACATTCCGCGGATTGCCGCCACCCATAGAGTAGTTAATCGGAACCACTCTATTTCTAAAGTATAAAAACAAAATATTAGGGTTGGCTTTGACCGAACGTCTGTGGTCAGAAATCTTAATATTGATTACGATTACCCTACTTTTAAAAATAGCTTTGATTGAGGAAGAAATAATCATGAGAATTTTTATCCAAGCAAGTTTGGCGATCGCTCTTTCTTTCGGGATATTTCCTGTCCCAACGCTACAGGCCCAAACCCTTAAAAAACCCATTCTTGTGGCTAAACCTGGCCTAGATGGAATACTGGATAATCAATCGTCGAATCAGGGATTATCCCAAGTGACCAACGTTTCTGAATTGCGAGACGTGCAACCGGCAGATTGGGCCTACGAGAGCTTGAAAAGTTTAGTGGAACGATATGGCTGTATTGTCGGTTATCCCGATCGCACCTTTCGCGGCAACCGTGCTTTAAGTCGTTGGGAATTTGCAGCAGGATTAAATGCCTGTTTGAATACCATTGAAAGATTACTACAGGAAAATGTGGCGGTTTTGCGGGAAGACCTAAATAAACTTAAGGCTTTGGCTCAAAATTTTGAACAAGAATTAGCTGGTTTGGGGGCCAGGGTAGATAACTTGGAAGCTCGTACGGCTTATTTAGAAGACCATCGTTTTTCGACGACGACTAAATTAACAGGAGCAACGGTTTTAGGGTTAACAGGCATCGCATCGGGAGATAAAAACAACGGCACCGAAGCTATTCCCCAAGTCCCCGCCCTGGGCTATCGCACCCGCTTAGAATTTAATACCAGTTTTACAGGGGAAGATTTGCTGTTTACACGATTATCAACAGGCAATCAATCGGATTTTCTCGAAGAGACAGGTACATTTCAGGCAACTTTGGGTTTTGCTCAACCCCAAAATAATGAAGTGGGAGTTGAACAGGTTTATTACCGTTTTCCTGCTGCTGAAAATCTCACGGTTTGGGTAGAGGGCTTTGGGGCTTTAGATGATTTTAATAACACTCTTAATGTCCTAGATGGAGACGGTAATTTTGGAGCTTTATCGAAGTTTGCCACCCGTAGCCCCATCTATTACGGTGCGGAAGGAGGCGGTATTGGTTTACAAGGAAATTGGGGGGATTTGCAATTTAGCGGCGGTTATTTGGCCCCAACTTCTAACAGTCCTAGTTCGGGGGAGGGGTTATTTAATGGTAGTTATGGGGCGATCACCCAGGTGGGTTATGTTCCCCAGGACGGCAAGGGCGGTATAGCCTTGGTTTATCGTCATGGTTACAATACTGTTGATACTTTTACAGGCAGCGATCGCGCCAATTTCCGGGCTTTTACTGAAGCGGAGTTTGGAGAGGCGGTTCCTGTCTCAGACAATTCCTACGGTCTGGTCTTTAGTTGGCCCCTCGCAGACCAGTTTGTCCTCGGCGGCTGGGGGGGTTATACCAATGCCCAGGTTTTAGGTAACTTAGAGGCTCAGGTAAGTCGAGGCGGACTAGATATTTGGAATTGGGCTGTGACCTTGGGCTTTCCTGATTTATTTAAGGAAGGGAATTTAGCGGGAATTGTAGTTGGAATGCAGCCCTGGGTTGCCAGTTCTAATGTAATTTTGGGCAATGGACTTGCGGCTCAGGATCAAAATACTTCCTGGCACTTTGAAGCCTTCTATCAGTATGTTATTAATGACCATATTCAAATTACGCCTGGTATTGTTGTGGTGACCAATGCGAATAATGATGATCGCAATGGCACTTTGGTGTTAGGAACCATTCGGACAGTCTTTGCCTTTTAATCTTTATCGGGTATAGTTGACATACTCCCCTGCGTGAACGACGGGGGATTCTTATTCATAGTTCACAGAGATCCACTTACGATTGTTGGTTTCCCTTCAATGATAGAGGTGGTTCTCTCCCTATGCTTTCCCTCTTCCGAGGCAGATTCCTTTTGCCCAAAGGTACTGTTTTGCCATGACCTTCCCAAAATCCCCATCCCTTTTTTGAGGATATTAATTGCCGCATTTGTATCACGACAAATCTCTATTCCACAATTGGGACAAGAATGAGTCCTGGTACTCAATGACTTTTTCGCCCGATGACCACAATTAGAACAATCTTGAGAAGTGTAGTGAGGTGAAACCGCCACCACTGCTTTGTCCCAGATTTTCCCGTAGTAGTCTAACCATTGGGTGAATTGATACCAACTAGCATCAGAAATTGACTTAGCCAAAGAATGATTCTTGACCATATTCGACACCTTTAAATCTTCATACACCACGACATCGTTAGATGCCACCACGTTTCGGGCTTGCTTAATTGCCCAATCTTTCCGTTGGCGTTGAATTTTAAGATGGGTTTTACCCAGTCTTTTTCGTGCTTTATGGTAGTTATTGGATTGGGGTTTAGCCCCTTTCACGAATTTTTTGCTTAATCGTTTCTGAGCCTTTTTTAGTTTACGCTCAGATTTTCTTAAGAACTGGGGATAGATTACAGCATTATCGTTTTGGTCTTTGGTGAAATATTTTAATCCCAAATCCAAACCAACAACATTACCGGTATATTCCCCTTGTTCTTTGCGGTCAGCGTCAAAGCAGAACTGAGCATAATACCCATCTGCTCTTCTGACTACTCGAACTCGATTAATCTTTAGCCGAAACAGGTCTTCTCTCGTTTCTTTGTTGCAATATAGGGAAAAGGAACCAGCATTAAAACCATCAGTGAAAGCAATTTTCATGCAATCATCAGATAGTTTCCATCCTGAGACTTTATATTCTACAGAGCGACAATGTTTTTTAAACTGGGGATAGCCTTTCTTCTTTTCTCCTTTTCTGCAACGACTGTAGAAGCTAGAGATAGAAGCCCAAGCCCGTTCCGCACTAGCCTGTCTAGCCGCCGAATTTAACTTCTTCGCAAAAGGAAATTCCTTGGCTAATTCTTTGCATAGCACATACAAATCGGCTTTACCTACCCCTTGATTATCCATCCAATACCCGACCGCTTTATTCCTGATAAATTGCGCGGTACGGATAGCTTCATCAAGAGACTGGTATTGCTCTTTTGCTCCGTTCAGTAGTTTGGCTTCTCTGACTATCATTCCCCTAGTTTATCACAAAAGATTGCAGATAAAACATTAAGTTGATCTGGAAGTCGCCCTAGAAGGGCGAGGCTTTTACCCATTTTTCTGGTAAATAATTCTTTGATAGCTTTTCCTGTGAAAAGGGATGATAAGACTTCTGCGATAACATCAGGCATAATCAACGGAAAATTTACAGCAAGATAAATTTTAAACCTGGCCATGAGTATCGGCTTGTACGGCTTCGATCAGCGATCGCACCTGGGCTGTACCGTCTGAAGGTTCAAAGGAAGTGGGAAACTTGCGACTGGTTAACATCCGCAAACCCAGGGGCAAAATACTGCTAATGCCCTTGAGATCCCGAAAATAATTACCCACAACGTAGATACCAAACTTGCGTTCATCTACCCAACCACCGGCTTTAACCAAATCGATGAGAACTTTGCGGTGACGAATAGAACGACTGCTTTGGGCATCCTTGCGGTCTAGAATTTGCTGTTTAATTTTGCCAATCTGATCCATCGGAGCCACCTCCATCGGACAAACCGTGTTGCAGAGATAGCAACGGGTACAACCCCAGACTCCCTGGGTTCCGTCTGTATAATGCTCTAAACGCTCTTCAGTTTGGCTATCCCGTGAATCGCCTAATAGACGTTGAGCCTTGGCCAGGGCATGGGGGCCAACAAAATTGGGATTAGCAACCTTCCCATTACATTCGGAATAGCAGGCCCCACACAAAATACAATTGCCCATCTGATTAAGTTGTTCCCGTTCTGCCACCGTTTGTAAAAATTCTCGCTCAGGAATAGCCCGCCCTTGACTGCTCACGTAGGGATCAACCGCTTCTAGATCATCCCAAAAGGGCTGCATATCGACGACTAAATCTTTGACAACGGGCAAGTTTCCTAAAGGGGCGATTGTAATCACAGGGATACCATTTTCTGATTGATGCCCAAATTGTTTTAACTCATTGCCAACATTTTCCTTACAGGCAAGAGCCGAACGACCATTAATGCGAACGCTACAACTGCCACAGATGGTGTTACGACAATTTTTCCGAAAGGTCAAGGTTCCATCCTGTTCCCATTTAATGCGATTGAGACAGTCCAGGAGGGTGGTTCCTGCTTCTACCTCTAAGAGATAGGTTTGGCTGTAGGGATGACCATGATGGCTCTGGCGTAAAACCTTAAGTTGAACTTGCATGACAATCGATGACGGAGAACAGGACTGTATATCTATTAATAGTCTAAAGCACTGTCTAGCGACTAGGACGAAAGCAGAGAGTAAATCTTGCTCCCCAGAAAACCAACGATCAACTGACGATTATAAAATAAGGCGACGCGATCGCGCTGTAAAGAAGAAAGGATAACCGTTTAAGTATTCTTAGGGAGGATCAGGGTTCGTACAAATACTTAATCCCTAGAGGTTAACGAGGTAAGGGTCAATTTTCTCCGATCTTAAACGCAAATTCAGCGACCCAAAAGTGATAATCACGGCCAATCATCCCCTCCCAAAAAGTCCTGAAAGTTAGACTTCCACATTATTTGTTGCTTCCCAGACAGAATCTTATCTTCCTAAATTTTTGATCAAAAAATGGTTTGTCGTTAAGATTTAGTGCTATATTTTGATCAAGATCAATTTTCGATGGATTTGAAAATCCCTCTCTAAAAAGCTAGGAAGATTTGAGCCTTATGTTCGAGCAAACTACCCCATTAACTGGCAAAGCTCTCTTACAAAAAGTGAAAGAGCTATCACAATTACCCCGCCGTGAAACCGCAAGAAGCTGTGGTTATTACTCAACTTCAAAAGACGGACAAGTCCGTGTCAATTTGACAGACTTCTATGATGCTGTCCTTGCAGCAAAGGGAGTTCCCCTCGATCCAGGTGGCATCAAAGATGGTCGGGGACGTGAACCGACATTCCGTGTGAGTGTCCATAAAAATGGTCAAATTGTCATTGGCTCTACCTATACAGAGCAAATGGGCTTGGTCTCAGGGGATGAGTTCGAGATTAAACTCGGTTATAAGCATATTCATCTCAAACAGATTGGTGTTGACGGTGAGGAGGATTAGGTCTAGACAGACTATCATCTAGGCTATTTATTTTCTCACCAGGAGGTACTTTTAGAGTATCTCCTAATTTTTATTATTTCTTTTTCTCAAGGAGAGGATCTGCCTTGCTTCCTCCTTCTCCCTTCAGATTTTGATGGCAACGGCGATCGCGGCAATATTTTTTAGTTCAAAATACGGGTTAAGGTAATCTCTAATTCGGGAAAAGCGAGGGAAGTGAGGGTTTGGGGTGCAGTCAAAATAGTCTGATCTTGATAGTAGCCCTCTTGAGGAGAGTGATAGACTTCTAACTGAGCTTGATTCAAATTGACGAGCCAGACTTCATTAATACGATGCTTAGCGTAAAGCGGAATTTTAATTTCTCGATCATAACTGAGGCTAGAATCAGCCACTTCGATCAAAAGCAAGACATCCTGGGCTTGGGGCAGTTGATGAGCATAAAAGTCTTCACGAGGTTTAAGCAACACTAAATCGGGTTGGGGTTCAGAATGAGGAGCTAGCCGCAGAGAATTTTGAATACTAATAATTGTTCTTTTTTGGAGTTGGAGAGTCAAAAACTGATCCAATAAACGGTTAATCGTTGCCGCATGACGAAAACCAATGGGTGACATGGTAATCACTTCTCCTTCGATGAGTTCTAGGCGATCGCTCGGCGGAAAGATCTGAGCTTCCCCCATTTGGTGGAACTGTTCGGTCGTAAATTTGTGGGTGAGTAATTGCATGATTTTTGGGGTAGGAGAGAAAGACGATCGCGGCAATATTTTTTAGTTCAAAATACGGGTTAAGGTAATCTCTAATTCGGGAAAAGCAAGAGGAGTGAGGGTTTGGGGTGCAATCAAAATAGTCTGATCTTGATAGTAGCCCTCTTGAGGAGAGCGATAGACTTCTAACTGAGCTTGATTCAAGTTGAAGAGCCAGACTTCATTAATACGATGTTTGGCGTAAAGCGGAACTTTAATTTCTCGATCATAACTGAGGCTAGAATCAGCCACTTCGATCAAAAGTAAGACATCCTGAGCTTGAGGCAGTTGATGAGCATAGAAATCTTCACGGGGTTTAAGTATTACTAAATCGGGTTGGGGCTCCGAATGAGGATCTAGCCGGATAGGATTTTGAATACTGATAATGGCTCGTTCACCCAGTTGACGCGGGAACCAATTACCCAAATAGTTAATAACAAAAGCATGACGAAAACCAATGGGCGACATGGTAATCACTTCTCCTTCGATGAGTTCTAGGCGATCGCTCGGCGGAAAGATTTGAGCTTCCCCCATTTGGTGGAACTGTTCGGTCGTAAATTTGTGGGTGAGTAATTGCATGGTTTTTAGTAAAATTGGCTAAAATCTTGCTTATTAAGTCAGTTTCTCTTTTTTAAACTTGCAACAATACAGAAAACAATCACAAAACGCCAGGTAATTACATTAAATCATAGGCAACCCAGAACGGCTTTTCAACATTTTTTTTCTCAGACATTCACCTTCGTTGATACATTCCTCTCCGCAAGCCATTTTCTTAGACTCCTCTTCTACAATGAAACTATTTAGAAAAAAAGATAGTCTGGGGTGTATCCTAGGACTTTAATCCTTGCCCTGAAGTTGTAGTCATAAAGTACCCGTGTTTAAACAGTTCACCCGTCAACTGAAGCGAAAAACGAGTCAAGTTCTCCGTTCTCTGGCGGAGCAGCTTGATCAAACTCCCCCCGATGCCAACGTTGCAGATGAAACTGAGCATTCTCCAGATATAACGGAGGAGAAGATAGACCCCAGTCTGACATCAGCCAATCCGACAACGGGTCAAGTGATTATCCAAAATCTTACCTATGGTGAAGCAGAAGGAGAAGGGTCTCGACGCAGGGTGATGGTGACGGTATCGCCTCAAGACATTCCCACCGAACCCAGGGTGATTTTAACGACGGAGCCTAGTTCCTCACCAACTGAGCCGACTACGCCTGTCAGTCCCAGTAAATCCCCTAGAAGTAGAAGACGCAGACGTTCTCCTCAGCCCAATGCTCTACTGAATAAAGTATCAACGGCTCTTGCTCCCATCGGTTCAGGGTTACAGCAAGTTCGACAACATCCGCGTTTCTGGTTGCTAGTCGGTATGGGTCTGGGAGCTAGTAGCGGCGCGATCGCCCTTAGTTGGGGAATTTATAGTCTAGAGAAAAATACCCAGGAAAATATTGACAATGTTCTGACCTATGCTCAACCAGGGACATTAACCATCAAGGCCAAAGATGGCAAAGTACTGCAAGAAATTGGGCCCGTCAGTCATGATCAGTTAAAAGTGGGGGCTATTCCCCTCTTGGTCAAACAAGCCTTTATTGCCAGCGAAGACCGTCGTTTTAATGAACACCGAGGCGTTGATTTACAAGGTATTACCAGAGCGTTGTTTTCTAACTTGCAAGCGGGAGAGGTTAGGGAAGGGGGCAGTACCATTACCCAACAGTTAGCCCGTCAAGTCTTTTTAAATCAAGATCGTAACTTTGGGCGCAAGATCCGAGAACTCCGACTGGCTCAAAAAATTGAAGAAAAATTCTCCAAAGAACAAATTCTAGAACGATATTTAAACTTGGTTTATTTAGGGTCTGGAGCCTATGGGGTGGCCGATGCGGCTTGGGCCTACTTTAGTAAAACACCTGATCAACTTACCCTGACCCAGGTCGCCACTTTAGCGGGTGTGGTTCCGGCTCCTAGTTTGTATTCTCCCCTTGAAAATAAAGAGACCGCCACCCAACGCCGCAATGAAGTTCTGCGGAAAATGCAGGATGTGGGCTTTATTACCCAGGCCCAAATGGACAAGGCGATCGCCGAACCGTTAGTGGTTAAACCCAGTCCGCTCAAACGCTTTGAACGGAATGCGCCCTACTTTACAGACTATATTCTCCAACAATTACCCAAGCATATTTCCGAAGCGGATCTGAAAAAAGGAGGGGTAACGGTGATCACCACCCTTAATTATCCCTGGCAGCAGGCAGCCCAACGCATTTTAACGGAGGAAGTGAAGAATTCAGGTCAGTGGCAACGCTTTTCTCAAGCGGCCTTGGTCTCCATTGATCCGAAAACTGGGGCTATTAAAGCGATGGTGGGTGGTAAAGACTACGAAAAAAATCAATTTAATCGCGTTACCCAGGCCAAACGTCAACCAGGTTCTACTTTTAAACCAATCCTTTATTCCGCCGCGATCGCCTCTGGGATTTCTCCTAACAAGACCTACCTCAATGCTCCTTTTACCATTCGCGGTTACACTCCCGAAAACTATGGCGACAAATACACAGGCGAGCAAATGTCCTTGCGGCAGGCCCTCACCAATTCGGTCAATGTGGTCGCGGTTAGATTGCTCATGGATGTGGGTTGGAATCCCGTTATTAATTTAGCTCGCAAAATGGGAATTGAGTCTAAGTTAGAGCCAACCTATTCTCTTGCCCTGGGAGCCTGGGAAGTCACCCCCTTAGAAATGACCAGTGCCTATACAACTTTTCCGAATAAGGGAGTTCATGTTAGACCGTTTGCGATTCAGCAAGTTTTAGATGCTAAAGGATCGGTCATTTACCAAAACAAACTCCAATCCCAAGTGGCCCTTGATCCAGATAGTACTGCGATTATGATCTCGTTGATGCGAAGTGTGGTGACATCGGGAACTGGCCGGCCAGCCCAACTCAGCGATCGCCAGGTTGCTGGTAAAACAGGGACTTCAGACAAAGCGAGAGATCTATGGTTTATCGGCTATATTCCTCAGTTGGTAACAGGGGTATGGCTTGGGAATGATAATGGTCAGCCCACCAAAGGGGCCAGTGCAACCTCGGCTCTCATCTGGGGGAATTTTATGCGAGAGGCAGTTAAAGGTATGCCCGTTAAGTATTTTCCCCCTCTGCCTAAAAACCTAGAGAATCGTAAACCAACGATTAAAGCTGAACCATTGAAAGGACATAAGATTATCGCCCTGGCTATTCCTTCAGCCCCGTCAGGTAATACTAGTCAGTTGAATAGCACGGACGATACTAGTCGTTCCCGTCGTCGTTCCCGTCGTCGTCGTTCTCTTGAGACAGCCAATGCTGATAGTAATAGCAATAATAATAACTCTAGTAGTACTCGTCGTCGCCGTCGCCGTTCAGTAGAGACTGCCAGCAATGATTCTTCTTCCCCTCGTCGTTCTCGTCGTCATCAGTCAAGTGCTCAATCCTCTTCCCCTTCAGTGAGCAATGATAATGGCCTACCCGCCCCCCCCGCAGCCCGTAAGTCGGAATAGCTAATTGGGTTTTCTGTTTTGGCAGACATTCTTCGCCGATCGCTTTTTTTCTCAGGTTAAACGGCGATCGCATTTTTGTTAAAATTAATCAGAGGACGGAAAAATGATTTGCAATCTTGCAAGATTCAACCTCAAAACCTATTCTTGCATAGAATAAATACTATGAATCAGAGCATTACTCAAACTCTCTACGAACAGGATTTTTCCCTGTGGGTGAAGGATACAGTTCAAAAACTAAAGGCAAAAAACACGGAAAACTTGGACTGGGAACATCTGATTGAGGAAATAGAAGGCTTGACCCGTAGCGATCGCCGTGAAATCAAACATCGTCTCATTACTCTCTTTGAACACGCCCTCAAACGTCGCTATGTGCCACTCAATGAGTGTTATCGAGGATGGGAGCTGACGATTAAACGCACCCAATCTAAGTTACAGGATATTTTAGATGATTCTCCTAGCTTACATTCCTATTTGTTAGAGATCATTCCTAACTGTTATCAAGAAGCATTAGAAAATGTTCGGATTGAGTACAATTCTCTTTTTCCAGACGAATATGTTTTTTCCGCAAAAATAAACTTATTGCTGACTCAAAAAATCTGGGAATAACCTGTCTTTACCTGAATATTGAAAGTGAATGTTTAAGTTAATCACAAAGAAAGGCGATCATTATCATTCTAAACTTACTGGAAGTTTTCGATAATGGCAATTATAAATCCATAAACTCCATTGACAGAACAGGAAAATATTTTATAATACTTATAAAGTTCGACTTCAAAAGCTATGTACAAATTGAGGAACCCATCATGGCATTAGCGAAACTTATCAAAACGTCAGCAATGGGGGGGGTAATGCTTATGGGACTGAACCTGCTTTCCCAACCTGCCCAGGCTATTTTGTACAATGTTACTGGAAAATTAGCTGATGGTGGTAATCTCACTGGTTCGTTTGATTATAACCCTAACACTTACACCAACTGGAATATTAGCATTGCAAACTCACTAAATACAACGTTTAATAAAACTTACGACACTACTTCAAGCTTTGTTTCCATAAGTGGTTCATCGGGACTAATCTCCGACGCGAGTCAACTAATATTGGCACTCAACGGCTCAGATTTTAATACCGATAATTACCAATTCGTTCGCTTGAGTTTCGTGACTTCCTTAACAGGAACATCAACAGATGTCACATCCCTTGTACAAGGTAGCTTTCCTGTTTCTGGTTCGTTGGGTTCCGTAACATCATTTGCGGCAACTATTAACGGCGTGCCAGTGAATGCAAGGGAAGCCATTAATAGTGTTCCTAGTTCTGTTGTTGCTGTTCCTTGGGAAACGGATGCTCTTCCTGTTATTGGTAGCACCGTTCTTTTTGGTTTGGGGCTTTGGGCTAAACGGAAATTTGCCAAGCCTTTGCAAAAGTAATGCCCTCTGAATTTCCCAATTCTGGGGGAAAGCCCCCTAAATCCCCCAATTTTGAAGGACTTTGGAGTAATTCTGGTGTTAAAAGTTGAAGGTGCGATCGCTTTTTCTGGGGAGAAAAGTTAAACGGCGATCGCTTTTTATGTTTAGGAAGTTGAACGGCGATCGCTTTTTATGTTTAGGAAGTTGAACGGCGATCGCTTTTTGTGGGTAAAGAGGTTAAACGGCGATCGCTTTTTATGTTTAGGAAGTTGAACGGCGATCGCGTTGTTATTGCAGAATTATAGTTATGTAAATTAACCAGAGGACGGAAAATGATAAAAGAGAGCCATCTTCAACTAGGGAAAATTCCCACAATCCTCTAATCTTAAATCTTGTTCTATTTTTATATTTTAGCGAGTTAAGAGGTGTAAGTGAACCAAAAACGACGGCTAATTGGTCTAACAGGGGGAATTGCCACCGGCAAAAGTACGGTTTCCCACTATCTAGCCCAAACCTATCAATTCCCGATTTTGGATGCAGATGTTTATGCCAAGGAAGCTGTACTAAAAGATTCGCCCATCTTAGCTCAGATAGTAGCCCGCTATAGTCCTGCTATTTTACAAAGTAATGGGGAATTAGATCGCGGTAAGTTAGGAGAGATTATTTTTCAAGATGCGACGGAAAAAGCCTGGTTAGAAGCCCAGATCCATCCCTATGTGGGGCAACAGTTTGAGAAATTTTTATTATACTATCGAGATCCGACAATAATTCTTGCTATTCCCCTCTTATTTGAAGTGGACTTAACCCATTTAGTCACAGAAATTTGGGTCGTTTA
The DNA here is from genome assembly GCA_025370055.1 of Woronichinia naegeliana WA131. Lineage (NCBI taxonomy): Bacteria > Bacillati > Cyanobacteriota > Cyanophyceae > Synechococcales > Coelosphaeriaceae > Woronichinia > Woronichinia naegeliana. The sequence goes on from CP073041.1 coordinate 7,021,774, forward strand.
TTGTTCTCTTGATCAGCAAAAACAACGTCTGATGAGTCGCAATCAGTTAACCACTGAGCAGGCGATCGCGCGCATTCATAATCAGCTTCCCTTAGCAGAAAAGATGGCAAAAGCCGATGTCATTTTAGATAATTCAGGGGATTTGGAGTCATTGTATCAACAAATTGATCAAGCCTTACAGCTTAAATCCTCTTGATCCTAAAGTCTTTCTACCTGTAAATAATTCGTTGATAGATTATCCTGTGAAACGGTACGATAGGGCTTTCGAGCTCGCGTCAGATGTAATCAACGAAAATTTTACAGCAAGAGATATTTTAGAATCTATCAGTGAAATTGAACAACGTACAAAGGGAATAACGTTTGAGCAATTTGCTAGGAATCAAACAACTGTCAAAGCGGTTCTCTATGATTTCATCATTATTGGAGAAGCCACTAGAAATGTATCGAAGGAAATTCAATCTCGCTATCCTCTTATTCCTTGGCGTTTGATGGGGGGAATGAGAAATATTGCAACTCACGAATATTTTCAAATTAATTTAAGTAGAGTTTGGGCAACAATTCAAGAAGATTTACCTACCTTAGTGCCACAACTACAAGAAGTATTAGATGGCGAAGTAAAGATAGAATAGTTGACTTGATAAGCGAGGGAGAAAAATTGTCCTTTCAACTGAGTGAATTAAGGGGCGATCGCTCTTTTTTCATTGATGGTTTGTAGGAGATTTTAGTTTGCGCTTGAGGATTTCACCTACAGGGCTATAATATTGACATCAGGTTCAAGGAAACATCCGATGAAACGAGATGAGGTACTGGCAATTCTAGCGGCACACCGAGAAGCGTTGCAGAGACGGGGAGTAAAATCTCTTACTTTATTTGGTTCAGTGGCACGGGATGAAGCTAGTCCCGATAGTGATGTGGATTTGTTAGTGGAATTTAATCAACAAGGTGGTTTTTTTCAACTTCTGCAAGTACAGTATTATTTAGAAGATATTCTGGGGTGTTCTGTGGATTTAGGAACTCAGGATGCCTTAAGAGAACATTTACGAGAACCTGTGTTGGAGGATGTCATCAATGCCTTCTAGAGATTGGCGACTTCGCCTTCAAGATGTTTTAGAATCTATCAGTGAAATTGAACAATGTACAAAGGGAATAACGTTTGAGCAATTTGCTAGGAATCAAACAACTGTCAAAGCGGTTCTCTATGATTTCATAATTATTGGAGAAGCAACTAGAAATGTATCGCAGGAAATTCAATCTCGCTATCCTCTTATTCCTTGGCGTTTGATGGGAGGAATGAGAAATATTGCAACTCACGAATATTTTCAAGTTAATTTAAGTAGAGTTTGGGCAACAATTCAAGAAGATTTACCAAGCTTAGTACCACAACTACAGGAAGTGTTAGAAAGCGAAGCAGAAATAGAATAGTTGTTTGATAAGCGAAAGAACAACTTTCCTCTCAACTGACTGAATCAATCAGGCTAAACTCAGATAATGTTCGAGGGAAACAGTGCGATCGCACTTCATCAGAGAAAGCGATCTCAGTAACTCGACAAATTAGCCAAAAATAGAGTTACAATTCTATTGCAAGATCGGTGATAGAACTTGAGTTGGCACACAGTAACCCACAATGAGGTTATCATTTCCCCTAGTGGGTTTACGTTCCTTAACCCAAACTACAGATCGGCGATCGCACTACGAGATCGGCGATTGTACTACAGAGTCAAACTTTTGAAAATTTCATCAAACGAAGTGGGAAGTAATTGCTCCATTCTGGACTCTAGCCAGCTTGTAACTTGCGCTGAATTTGAATTGGCTGGGGTGTGACCTTTAGTTGATGAAGGAAAAGAAAAGTGTTAACATGGGATGAAAAGTGACAAAGAGGAAACAATGATGACAGCAAAACTAATTAATGTAGAGGGTTCAAAGATAAAAATAGAACTAACATTAGAACTCAGTCGTTCAATGTTGGATACAGAAATAAATATTCAAAAAGGCTTAAACGAAGTAGGTTGCATCGCCAGCAAAGAAGCCTTGAAATATTTAGATACAGATGGTTCACCCTTAAAAATCGGTGAAGAAATCTGGAAGAGTAAGGGAGAGCAACCGAAAGAATATCAAACACCTTATGGTGAGGTTATAGTGAATCGTCATGTATATCAGCGTTCACCTTTGAGGAAAAACGTATTGCCCCTTAGAAAGAGAAGCAAGGATAATCATAACATCAACGCCATTATTGGCAAAACAGGTATCCTCAAAAATGTCAGGGATGGCAGGCAAAGAGGTGAAAAATGATTTATTAGAAAATCATGGTAGAAAAGTAGCGCTATCCTATATCCAAAGATTGAGTGAAGCAGTAGGAAGTGTGGTACAGGCAAAAGAAGAAGCGTGGAGTTATGCCCCGCCCAAGGAGGATAGCCAAATTGCAACAGTGGGAATAGGATTAGATGGAACCTGTATGCTGATGTGTGAGGATGGCTACCGTGAAGCAATGGTGGGAACCGTTTCCCTATACGATAGTGAAGGCGAACGTCAACATACAATCTATCTAGGTGCGGCACCAGAGGGGTGCGACTTTTAGTTGATGAAGGAAAAGAAAAGTGTTAACATGAGATGAAAAGTGACAAAGAGGAAACAATGATGACAGCAAAACTAATTAATGTAGAGGGTTCAAAGATAAAAATAGAACTAACATTAGAACTAAGTCGTTCAATGTTGGATACAGAAATAAATATTCAAAAAGGCTTAAACGAAGTAGGTTGCATCGCCAGCAAAGAAGCCTTGAAATATTTAGATACAGATGGTTCACCCTTAAAAATCGGTGAAGAAATCTGGAAGAGTAAGGGAGAGCAACCGAAAGAATATCAAACACCTTATGGTGAGGTTATAGTGAATCGTCATGTATATCAGCGTTCAGTAGGAGGAAAAACGTATTGCCCCTTAGAAAGAGAAGCAAGGATAATCATAACATCAACGCCATTATTGGCAAAACAGGTATCCTCAAAAATGTCAGGGATGGCAGGCAAAGAGGTGAAAAATGATTTATTAGAAAATCATGGTAGAAAAGTAGCGCTATCCTATATCCAAAGATTGAGTGAAGCAGTAGGAAGTGTGGTACAGGCAAAAGAAGAAGCGTGGAGTTATGCCCCGCCCAAGGAGGATAGCCAAATTGCAACAGTGGGAATAGGATTAGATGGAACCTGTATGCTGATGTGTGAGGATGGCTACCGTGAAGCAATGGTGGGAACCGTTTCCCTATACGATAGTGAGGGAGAACGTCAACATACAATCTATCTAGGTGCGGCACCAGAGTATGGAAAAAAGAGTTTTCTAGAAAGATTAGAAAGAGAAATTGAGCGAGCGAAAAAACGTTATCCAGAGGCAACATTGGTCGGGATAGCAGACGGGGCAGAATCAAATTGGAAGTTTTTAGAAAAGCAAACGGAAGAACAGATATTAGATTTCTATCATGCCTCTGGTTACTTAGGTGCCTTGGCAGAAGCGTTGCATCCGAATACAGTGTCAAAACAAAAAGAATGGTTGACTGAAAATTGTCGAGAACTCAAGCATGAAAAAGGAAAAGCAGGAGAACTGCTAAATCTGATGAAAGAAGTCAAAGAAGAAAAAAGTCATTCTAAGAATCTTACCGAGAAACTACAAGCGGCGATTACTTATTACGAGAATCATCAGCATCAAATGGATTATGCTGAATACTTAGAGAAAAAGTATCCGATTGGTTCAGGTGTTACGGAAGCAGCTTGTAAGACGTTGGTCAAACAACGATTATGTTGTTCAGGGATGCGATGGAAGGAAAAAGGAGCAGGAATTATTTTGAGCCTACGAGCTTTGGTATTGACCAAGGAACGATGGAGTCAATTTTGGGCAAAACTTGATCAATATGGGTTCCCTGTAGAACCCTGATTACAACAGCTTTTATCAACTAAAGGTCGCACCCCATCAATTGGGTGTGACCTTTAGTTGATGAAGGAAAAGAAAAGTGTTAACATGGGATGAAAAGTGACAAAGAGGAAACAATGATGACAGCAAAACTAATTAATGTAGAGGGTTCAAAGATAAAAATAGAACTAACATTAGAACTCAGTCGTTCAATGTTGGATACAGAAATAAATATTCAAAAAGGCTTAAACGAAGTAGGTTGCATCGCCAGCAAAGAAGCCTTGAAATATTTAGATACAGATGGTTCACCCTTAAAAATCGGTGAAGAAATCTGGAAGAGTAAGGGAGAGCAACCGAAAGAATATCAAACACCTTATGGTGAGGTTATAGTGAATCGTCATGTATATCAGCGTTCACCTTTGAGGAAAAACGTATTGCCCCTTAGAAAGAGAAGCAAGGATAATCATAACATCAACGCCATTATTGGCAAAACAGGTATCCTCAAAAATGTCAGGGATGGCAGGCAAAGAGGTGAAAAATGATTTATTAGAAAATCATGGTAGAAAAGTAGCGCTATCCTATATCCAAAGATTGAGTGAAGCAGTAGGAAGTGTGGTACAGGCAAAAGAAGAAGCGTGGAGTTATGCCCCGCCCAAGGAGGATAGCCAAATTGCAACAGTGGGAATAGGATTAGATGGAACCTGTATGCTGATGTGTGAGGATGGCTACCGTGAAGCAATGGTGGGAACCGTTTCCCTATACGATAGTGAAGGCGAACGTCAACATACAATCTATCTAGGTGCGGCACCAGAGTATGGAAAAAAGAGTTTTCTAGAAAGATTAGAAAGAGAAATTGAGCGAGCGAAAAACCGTTATCCAGAGGCAACATTGGTCGGGATAGCAGACGGGGCAGAATCAAATTGGAAGTTTTTAGAAAAGCAAACGGAAGAACAGATATTAGATTTCTATCATGCCTCTGGTTACTTAGGTGCCTTGGCAGAAGCGTTGCATCCGAATACCGTGTCAAAACAAAAAGAATGGTTGACTGAAAATTGTCGAGAACTCAAGCATGAAAAAGGAAAAGCAGGAGAACTGCTAAATCTGATGAAAGAAGTCAAAGAAGAAAAAAGTCATTCTAAGAATCTTACCGAGAAACTACAAGCGGCGATTACTTATTACGAGAATCATCAGCATCAAATGGATTATGCTGAATACATAGAGAAAAAGTATCCGATTGGTTCAGGTGTTACGGAAGCAGCTTGTAAGACGTTGGTCAAACAACGATTATGTTGTTCAGGGATGCGATGGAAGGAAAAAGGAGCAGGAATTATTTTGAGCCTACGAGCTTTGGTATTGACCAAGGAACGATGGAGTCAATTTTGGGCAAAACTTGATCAATATGGGTTCCCTGTAGAACCCTGATTACAACAGCTTTTATCAACTAAAGGTCGCACCCCATCAATTGTTCTTTTAATCCAGCTATGCGTTTGATTAGATAAATTGTTAGATTGAAATTTTAGATCTACAAGAAATTCTAAAAGATTATAACAGGCTTCATGAATAGACTGATCGCAGGTATAACTATCTTCTGGCTTCTGACAACTTGCATAAGCAAATACATCAACAAGCATTTTTTTAACCTGATGAACATATTCGTTTGGAGTTTTTTGCTGTTGATAACTAATTAACCCCTTAAATAATTCTCCCTTCTCATTACCTAGCACCTCGCAGGAATATAATACTAGATCTGAAATAACTTCACCTGTCCAGCAACTAACAGGAATAATGATTGGCTGGTTATCTTCACCAAGAACAAAATTATGGACTTCTTTAATTCTCGTAGCAACATCTTTGATATTTTGTTCGGTTGCATATATAGTGCCAGTTTGTTTGTCAGCAAATATATTGAACACATAAATAATCTGACTGTATCGACTTAGTAAGTCTCCAAGATAGAGACAGTCCACGTCTAAGAACTGCTTATCTGGGGCAATCAGATACAGAATTAAGTCAGGCTCAAGTATTTGCCTATGTCTAAATTCTGAGACAGTAAAGGTGTTTTTAATAGGTTCACTACCGATGCTATATTGTGAAAGAATTAAATCATCTACTTTCTGAAGCTTCCCTCTCTGCTCAATACCAAGAGCAGCACGATTATAGTTTTCCAACTTTCCTTTACTAGCAACACCTGGAAGATCGAAGTACTTTAACCCATTAGGAAATTCAACAAGATTGACTTCATCGGTACAATCTTGTTCTCCTGTAGACGGCATGAAATAATCAACTCCAATAAGTCGATTGCCTAGAGTTGTTTTTCCGCTTCCTGTTCTTCCTGTAGCACAGAGATTGATTGAAGTGAAGCAGTTTGAAAGCTCGTTTAGCTTTTCAATTAGAAACTTAGCCCGAATAGATGATATTGACGGGGAATCAAGCTTAAAAAACATACTTTTTTACTCCTGAAATTAGCTAAATTAGAGCGTTTTCCAAAATTTGAATTAATTTTTCTTCGCCATGCGGATCATCTACTAACTGTTCAATTCGTGATTTGTAGGGCATCAACTTTCGCTCTGCCAACAACTCTCCTTGTTGTACACTTAGTGACCATGCTGCGTTTGCATTACTGCAATAGTTTTGAATACCCAAGCCTAAGCCTAGCAAGAACTTAATTGCGGGATAACCTCCTGCAAGGTGCTTAGTGCCAACAACTTTGTCGACTTGTGCTACAACGACCTGAACTGTGTCAACTACCTCTTCTTCATAGCCGACAACACGAGTTTCAAGTTTTGTCTTGGTTTCTTGAACCCATTCAGTTGTTGTCACATCTTTCCTGACAGTTCTACTTTCAGACTCAACAACTTCAACCTCTTCACTGACAGTACGCTCAACATATCCATCTACTTCTTCGGTGTAATAATCTTCACCTGTCCAGAATTTACCCCACCCACTTCTTTCCTTGGTTTCTTTTACTTTTCCTGGGAGAAGTACGGTCTTCTTCAAGTTCTTAGTTTTACTTACAGGCACATAAATTTCTTCTTCAACCGTCTCTGTTCTTTTTTCAGGTCGCCAGTCAGTATAATTTACTTCTACTTGCCCTTCTTTAGGTTTGATGCGGGTAATATCTTTAGTACCCATCACATTCTCTTTAGTGGTTATGTTCTCGCGCCTTGCCCCTTCAACTTGCTCAACCTGGTCAACCACAGAGTCAAACTCAGTTTTAATGTCTGCAATGGCATCTAAACTCTTGAAAGTCATAACACCATAAGCACAAATTGCTGATGCGGCTGCCTGAAAAAGGCTTTGCCCTTCAATCTTTTTATCAACTGTATATCTTCCCAAACGACCAGAGATTAGACTGAGTGTTTGATAGTAACGACGAACCCGCTCTTGTTCAGCATAACCCTTAAGATCATCTTTCAAAACTTTCCCCAAACTACCAATCTTTTCAGGGGGTAGAATTTGACAGATCATCTCTGTGATTTTAGGAATGCCTTCACCAGTTTTTGAGTTGATTTCAATAACTGGTGGAAAATCGTCAGTCTCAAAGGCAGCTTTGTAAACTTCAGGTATTTCGCGTTTGGCATAAGTCATCTCTTGTGAGGTAGGAACAACTGTCCCATCATCTTTTCTAAAGACATTGAGTATGGGGATGATTATACATTTTCCTGAATTTTTCAAATTCTTCCAAGTTTCTAATAATTCTCCCAAATACTGCCGATCTGGATCGAGAAATTTCATGTGAGGAGCCAAAACATAAAGAATCACGTCTGGCTGGATATCTTCCTGCATCTCCAAACGCCATTTCCCAACTTTTACATTTTCTTTTTCTGGCTCAACTCCTGGAGAAAGACATTTAGAGAAATCCTTAATAAGCAAGTAATCACTATCTTTGAGAGGAACAACAGGAGGGCGAGAAAATTTGTTTCCTGCAAGCTGCTCCATCATCAAAGCAGCCCGATTTATATTCTCATAGTTGATATTGCTACCAATTCCAGGAGTATCCCAGAATCTCAAGTTACTTGTTAGCCGAAAATAACCAAGAAAATCGGTACAATCTTGAAATCCATTCGATTTCATGACATCTGAATCCAGTAGGCTGTTTCCTAAAGAGGTTTTTCCTGCACCTGTTCGTCCAGTTACCCATAGATTGATCGCATCGGCAAACAGTTCACCGTTATCTCTGAGTTTTTCCTTGAGATACTGCGACTCCAAACTTTGTAAATCAAAAACTTTAAGAGCTTCTGGTTTGTCACCAAACAGTCCTCTTAGAATTTCTAAAGACGCTTCAAGCATAGACATAATTGTTGTTCTCCTTTTTAACCTTAACGTTTAAATCTGGCTGGGCGTTCCAACTCTTCTTGTTTATACTCTGAACGGGTTGGAGCTTAACCTTTTGAAAATGCGTAAAATCTTTATCAGATAAGGATTTCAGCCCTTTTGTCGAGAAGTCCATTTCTTAGCCGTTTAGAGTATATCTAATTGGAGTGCGATCGCTGATCTGTAGGCTGGGTTAAAGAACACAGCCCAACTAGGGGAAATAATAACCTCATTGTGGGTTACTGCGTACCGACTCAAGTTTGATCACCGATCTTGTCGAGGCATTGTAACTATGTTTTTGGCTAATTGTCAAGTCACTACGATTACTTTTTCTGATGAATGGCGATCGCTTTTTGAGGGGATAAGATTGGAGACGGCGATTATTGGGGAGTGAAGGGGAAGTGGCGATCGCGCCCAACATATAACAATACAAACCTACCTAAGATGGTAAACCGGCTAAGGCAGAGTAGGCCAGGGCAACCGGAATGGCATAGGCCGCTAATGTAAAACCGGACACCAAATCCAAGCTCAACCATACCCAGAAAGTCTTGAAAAAGCTATAATTGGTTAACAGATTACCATTCCACCAGGGTTGGCCGAGCGGTTGAGGCAGCGAACTCATAATTCGCCCAAGGCAGGTTCAACTCCTGCACCCTGGATTTTACCTTGCTAAGTTATGTCAGGTTCTACCGAACATCGTAAAGCAGATCACATTGAAATTGTCTTGGAAAAGGATGTGGCCGCTAAGGGAGTGACCACCGGATTTGAGCGTTTTTTCTTGGAACACTGCGCTTTGCCCGATCTCAACCTTGAAGAGATTGATCTAAGCTTAACACTATGGCAAAAATCCCTTAAAGCTCCCTTGTTAATCAGTAGTATGACAGGAGGAACAGATATTGCCTTAAAAATCAACCTACATCTGGCGGCGGTGGCTCAATCTTTGGGACTAGCCATGGGGGTTGGTTCTCAACGAGCAGCGATTGAAAAGCCTGAATTAGTGGCAACCTACCAAGTCCGAAAAGTGGCTCCTGATATTTTATTGTTTGCTAATTTAGGAGCCGTACAGCTTAATTATGGTTACGGTTTGGAAGAGGCCAAACGGGCGGTGGAGATGATTGAGGCTGATGCACTCATTTTGCACCTGAATCCTCTTCAGGAAGCGGTTCAACCAGGAGGCGATCGCAGTTGGCAAGGACTATCACCGAAAATTGAACAGTTAACTCAAAAATTAGCGGTTCCTGTGATTGCCAAAGAAGTGGGCAATGGGATTAGTGGAGCCTTAGCCCGTCGTTTGGTGGATTGTGGTGTAGCGGCGATCGATGTGGCCGGGGCGGGAGGAACCAGTTGGAGTGAAGTAGAAGCCCATCGTCAAACCGATCCGAAACTGCGTCATATTGCCCATGCCTTTGCTGATTGGGGAATTCCCACGGCCCTGAGTTTAATCGAAGTTTCCCGAACTGTACCCCAAATTCCAATTTTTGCAAGTGGCGGTATTCGCAATGGTATTGATGCAGCCAAAGCCCTTATTTTAGGAGCCACTTTAGTGGGGAGTGCAGCTCCCATTCTGGCCTCAGCGATTTTCGACGAAGAACAGGTCTATCAAAAATGTCAGGCCTTGGTAGAGGAACTGAAAATTGCAGCCTTTTGTAGCAATGCCGCTAACCTAGAACAAATTCGTCGTATTCCCCTGCGTCGTTGCGATACCTGGGAAGTGGTTAATATTTAACACCCTGATGGGTGTTGCGGCTAATGTACCAAGTTAAAATGCCTCCGGCGATCGCCATAGCTGCCAGAAACAACATCACAGGACGCAAACCAAAAAGACTTTCCGCCACACCGGCTAGAGCCAAGGGTAAGGACAAAGCAATATTATTCGCATTATTTTCCAAACCAAAAACCTTACCGTGCATTTCTGGGGGGGTTTCCACTTGGATCAAAGTTTGCATCGGCACTCCCACTAAAGCTGCAAAAATGCCCAGGGTCAAGATAATTAACAAACTTAAGATCAAACTACTGTTAAAAATGGCTAAACCCATTAAACAAACACCCATGCCTAACGATCCCCAAAGTCCTAATTGAATTTGAGAAAAGCCTTGTCCCCAATGGCCTAAACTAACTGCTCCGATCGCCATGCCCACACCCCCAGCAGCCAATAAAAAGCCAAATTGGGAAGCCTTGAGGTTAGGAATATGGGCTGCCATACTCACCGCTAAAACGGACAAAGCGGCAAAAATTGAGAACAGAATCAGTAATTGAATAAGCGCGTTGCGTACCCGATGATTGCCCTGAAGATAGCGAATACCATCGGCAATATCCGTAAAAACATGGGGTTCATTGCCCGTTGGCTTAGTATAAATTTCCCCCGTTCGTAACCACAGCAGAATAAAACCGGCTATTAAATAAGAACCACCAACAACGGCCACTTTTCCCAAATCCCAGGTTCCATCCACATGGCCTAGCCATTCATCCGCCAAGGCCAAAAGCGGCTCACCGATCGCAAAACCTACAATTAAAACCGCCATACTCGTTAAGGTATTGAGGGAATTGGCAGCCAACAGATTACGACGACGCACCACCAAGGGCAATACTGATTGTTCGGCAGGTGCAAAAAACTGGGTAAGGGTAGAAACCAAAAAGGTAACGCCCAAGAGAATGGCAAAACCCAGGGGCAGATTAAAGGCATCATGTTCTACGGAACGCCAACGCCGTAAAAAATTGGGCAACCAAGCCACGGAAATCGCTAAACTTTGTTGTCGAGTCAGCCACAACAAGGGAGGAATACTGAAAACCAAGAGACCGCGAATAAAATTAGAGATCACCAACACCTCTTTTTTCGTCCAGCGATCCACATAAACCCCTGCTAAGGAGCCAAATAATACGGCTGGAATAGTATTCGCAATCATAATCGCCGATACCCAGCCACTAATAGATTGGTTTGCACCCTGGTAATGATTAGCAATCAGGGCAATCATTAAAACTAAATAGAATTTATCCGCCATTTGGGAGAAAATTTGTCCGACCCAAAGCGCGAGAAAGCGTTGATTGCGAAGAACAGGGCCAAAGCCTTGATTAGAGGACAGCAAAGGAAGTGACCTAGAGTAAGAGGACAAAAAAAGGATTTAGGGTCTAGAGTACAGGATTTAGCGTTCAGGGAGAATCTCGGCCGTTGCCCAAAGGTTCAGTTTGCCTTAACGATACCTTCCCGAAGCTCTTCCCTCTTAAAAATGTTACCTGAAATCTATCGCTTAAAAGTCTAAAACCGTTAAACTATCCACCAAGGTTGCGGCCCGAAAGGTACGTCCTAAATGAAATTGGGCATAGTCTCGCAGTAAATGTTCTAATCTGACCCAGTCACCCACTCGCAAAGATTTGAGGGCGATCGCGGGTAAAACATCGGCGAGAACAGGTAAGTCTGGATAACTCAGTTGTTGCAATAAGGCCACATCGATTCCATTGACTTTGCGAAAAACAGAACGATGAGAATGGGGTGCTGGCTGAGTAGCTGGCTGAATCATTAAGCCACCGGCCTCAAAACTAAACCCTAACTGCCAACGGGGATCGGTAAAGTTCGGTTGAATGGGTAAATGGCTCAGACAACAGTGATGAACTTGAGGCGCGAAACCGCTCAGGGCAAGAAGATGGAAAAGAGCTTGAGCCAGATAAGCTTGAATGGCCAGGTCAGTTGCTGGGGTGATTAAGCGTCGTAGATGTTCATTAAACAGGCTGTATAAATCCGGTTGGGGTTGGTCACTGAGAGCAAGACCAAGAACCACTTCTGCCAAGTATTGCCCCGCCGCTAATTTTTCTACCGACTGACTAAGACCAGGATAGGATTCTAGGGTTTCCGCCTGGGTAATTCTGGGCAGCGATCGCCCTTGATTGATCAGATATTGGTTAATGACAAACAGTTCACAGCGACCCCGTAAAAACGATTTCGGTTTTCTCGCCCCTGGAGCCACAGCCCGCATTAAACCCACTTCTGGTGACAAAATGGTTAACAGGCGATCGGCTTCTCCCAACGGTGTTCCCTTGAGAATAATGCCCGTCATTTGGAAAGTACGACCCATAGATCAACAGTTAGGACTCACGAGGTTTATTTTTCCAGACGAACTGCATACCATTGTAAATAGCTGTTATCCCCCATATCCAACTCACAAAAGTTATCCCGTAGAGAGCGGGCTTGTTCTGCGAGGGAACTAAATCGTTGCAAGTTACGCGGTAATTCTTCCGTGTAATGTTCTAAGATATCCTGGAGTTTAGCTAATAATTCTTCAGCAGTCAAAAAGACTTCCGGTTTATCCGCTTCTAGAACAACAAACATATTTTCTTCATACATAAGAGCGGATGGCATAGGCGTTAATTAATAATGTTAAAACTCTCCTGACTCTATGATAACTAAAATTGAGCATAAACCTAGAATATTTTTTACCCTTGCTTTCCCTATCTCTTCATGGAAATTCTCAACGTTTATCAGACCTTCCTTCAGCGATCGCGTAGGGATCTACTTCATGGTACAAAATTTGTTTTTTCTAGGTTACATTAGGATTTAATCATTCTTCTAGGATTTGACGTTCTTCCTGGGGAAGTTGTAATAAGACACGGCGATCGCCTTTTATAAACTTGGGTCATAAAAAGTTTTTCTAATACTCTCAGTTTAAGGAGGATGTAAGTTCACTGTAATTAATAAATGCCGTAGATTAACTATGCCCAAACGATTCAAAGATAAGGCAAAAATGGTTGCCCTACCACAAGCGGTTTTTCCAATCATTTCTATTTTGTTATCAGACCATTTAAAATGATCCTGCCAAGATTGTTTGCGAGGATTAAAAAGGGAAATTTTTTGGTTTGTTTCCGGATCAATACCTTCTATTTTAGTATGCTTATAAGCGTTACAACCGAAACAACTCCAGGCAAGATTTTCTAAAATAGTTTCGCCACCTACTTTTCTAGGTTTGATATGATCAACGGTAAAGCTTTGAGTTGAAAATTGTTCTAAGCAACGGCAATATTCACAAATATTATTGGCACGAGTTGCGACAATTAGCCTTACGGATTTTGGAATACGCTCTGACATTAGACACTTTTATTCGGGAGAAATTCATCAATAATTATTTTTAGATCAACCTGACGAAGTTGGGCCAGTTGGATTAAGGCTTCGGCACGTTTTGCATCTTCTTGTTCAATTTGGTCAACATAATTCAGTAATTCTTGATGTTCTAGATTGCTAATTTTACCCGTTTCGTGTTGTTGACGCAGATATTCTAAGCGTTTTTGTTCGTCGGAAGATAAATGAAATTGGATGATTTTTATTAGTTGAGTTTCGTTACTTAAGCTTGTTAAATTAATGGTTTCCTGTTGAGCATTTTGAGAAAGTATTTCTAAATATTCAACGGCTTTATTTAGAGATTGTTGGGGTAATTGTTCTAATAGAGATAGAGCTTTTTGACGGATTTCGGTAGAGATAGCCATAATAAATCTAAGTTACTAGGAGCAAGATTACAATAATTGTAGTTTATTTTTTAGAAAGCGATCGCGTTTCTAAACGGTTTCAGAATTTAATAATTCTTCATGTCTAAACTCTTAATTTTTGTGAAGTAAACGAATAAAACCTGCTTGTTCAAAATGTTTATCTGAAGTAAAAGCTTCTTGAATTTGTTCTCTCTGCATTACAACAAAGCTAATGCAATCTGTTAAGCTCCAATCTTTGTCTGATCTCTGTTCGTATAAGTTGAGACCTGATTGTAATAAATTCTGACTAAATGTGATAATTTTAGTGGATTTTAATTGATAGATATTCTGCAAAAAATTAGCAGTATTTTGTCTTAAACTTTGAGAACATAAAGCATCTCCGACTTCTAACAAAATAAATTCTGTTGTGATAAAAACATAATTTTGTTCAACTAACTCTAAACGTGTTTGTTTTGCTTGCTGATGCCAAATATCATCAACATTAAGCAGGGCAATCCAAGCAGCCGTATCAACAAAGACTTTTTTTATTTACTCTATTTCTCGTTTTGGAGTGCCGTGTAAATAATGATCATGTTGATAGGAAAGATCGGCAATTCCCGTACTCATTTCACAATTAGCTAACAAGGCTCCTAAGTCATCTTGATATTCTTGATTGTGTTTAGGCCAATCCTTAATAATGTCATAAAGTTTTTGAAGTTCCTGTTCTGGAATCAATTCTAGTTCTGCTTTAATTAATTCTTTAAAACTCATAGATTTTTCTCCTGAAAAAAGATGGCTGACTTATTATAGCTTGGCGATCGCGTTTCTAAGGGCTTTCAGGATTTAGTAATTCTTCTAAAATTTGGCGTTCTTCCTGGGGAAGTTGTAATAAGACACGGCGATCGCGGTTTACCTTGTATTCGACTGCAACTTTTAGCAGATTAAGGGCAACTTTAAATTCATCATAGTTCCCTGCAAGGTTTTGCCACATTTCTAACCATGCCTGAGCAGTACTATTGCTAGTATTAAGTTCATTAATGTCTTTAATACTTTCAACTAATCCACTACTGAGATCATCTAATAAATTGTGTTTATTGTAAATCTCTAACACAAACTGACCATCTTTTATCCAATTTTTGATTGTACCTTTTTTAAGAATATAAATAATAATATTTTGAGCAAGAGATTTTATTCCATCTTTGGCTGAAACTTTTCTTTGTATTACTGAATTGGAACTGTACAAATCAACAGATTTATCAAGGCATTCAATTCCCTCAATTATCAATCCTATGTTTATAAGTGAAATTGCCTTTAGCATCCATGAAAAATCATCATATTGATATAATTTGATACTGTAATTAATTGAATTTATTACTAGTTGATAATCACCTTTAAGATATTGAATCATTGCAAGTCTCTTAAAATTTTCACTAGAATTTGGATTAAGTTGCACAGATATTTCTGCACATCTTAAAGATTCTTCTATATCAATTTTTGTAAGTATTCCTGCTTTCTCTCGCCAAGCTCTATCTTCGTCAGGATTAATTTCTATCACTTTATTGATATACAAAATAGCTTTTTTAATATCTTCTAGTCGCTCATATACCAATGAGGCATTACCTAAGACATAAATATTATCTGAATCAATTTCTAAAGCTTTTTTTATAGAGAATAAAGATTTTTCTTTTTGATTAGATATCGACTCTGCTAGAGCTTTTTTACTCCATGTGTGAGCATTTTGGGCATCTAATTGAATAGATTTTCCATAGGAAATTGAAGCCTCAGAAAACAATCTCATATCATATAACTCATTACCTCGTAGGCTCCAGACATCTGGATTGTCAGGTTCTATCTTAATAGCCTGATTGAGATATTGAATAGCTTTATTAAACTCACCTATAAAGTAGTGTGCCTGTGCTTTTTTAATCCAATCCAATCCTGATCCACGAATAAGAATTAATTCTTCTGAAATCTCTAACATTTTCTCATACTTAGAATTTTTCCAAGCATCATTCCAATCCCTTAATAAAGCTACAATTTTAGGATCATCAGAAACTTCCATTTCTGCCAAAGCTTGAAGCGTACATTCTCGATCAAAAATAGCTTCTAATGGCAAAATTTCTAAACGATTTTCTAACTCCTTACGGGAAAACCGAACCCGCAAAAAACTAATAAATAATTGATTCGGCGTTCCCCTGCGTTTTTTCGCCTCTAAACAAATTCGCATCAAAGGTTCCTGTAACTCATAAAATGATTCCCGTCCCTCAGACTCAGAATAGACATAACCCATCTCTCGTAATTGTTTTAACTGAGAAGAAGCTGTTTGCTGAGAAATAAAACAATGTTGGGCAATCTGTTTAACTGCGATCTTTCCTCGTTGATCACAAAGATATTCAATGATTTTGCGTTGTTGCGGCGAAATAAACTGCATTCGGGACTGGTAAAAGGGGGTCAGATCATCCAACGTTTGCATAAACGGTTTTACCAAAGTATCCAAAGAATCATTCGTTAAAAACTGCGAAAAAATTATATAAATACGATGATTTCCCCCCGCTAAATGGTGAATAGCTCGAATCCGAGATTTTCCCAGGGGAGTTATTAATAAATCAGCCAAATCTTGATCGCCTCGCCATTTTGCAATATTGGCTAATAATTCTATGGCTTCTTCTAAAACTAAAGGCTTCAAATGAGTCAGACTAAAAAAGCCATAAAAGGGTAAATTACGGGACTTAACCCCACTAAATAAACTTTGAGAAGTCGCAACAATGGTAATAAAACCATAATTCTGTAAATAGGCACGAAAAGCTTGCTGTCCTAATTTATCCAAACCCTTAAAAATTTCATCCAGATTTTCCATTAACAATAATAGGGTTTTATCCTGACAATATTGCTTCAGAATATGTCCCGCTAATTGTTCGGCCTGCTCCGTTGAAACACTGTATAAACCCTTAACCTGTTCCTCTAAATTAGGATCTTTATATTCTTCTATTAAAGCATTTAAAATTCTCACTAATAAATCCAAAAAAGTTGCAACGCCCCATTCCTCTTCGCGTAGCCAAGCAATTTTTAATTTGTCTTTAAAAACTTTATTTGCCGACACCCGATGATAAATCATAGAGATTAAATGGGTTTTACCAATCCCTCGCGGCCCAATTAATAAAGCATGATGTTTTGCTTCCGTTAAAACACTCCTTTCAATATTTTCTAATAAATCTGTTAAAAGTGGCTGACGTTGCACAAAAATTGCGTCTAAATCTTCTGGATTCATCAGACTTGGTGTATAGTGAGACAGAAAACCTTTCATTAATTTAAACCCTAATTTAAATAATGTTAATATGTGGAATATTTAGATAATTTTCCACAAAAATATGCCAATAATTCCCTCAGCAGTAGGAGATTTAGAGAGCAGAAAAGCCCTATTTTTTTCGACAAGCAGTAATAATTTCGGCGGCGGCTTTGGCTCCAGCGATAATCACGATTGACGTAGCCAACGCACTGGAGACGATCAGGATCGCCCCTTGATCATGCAAAATGCCATCAGTAATCGTAGTTAATAACGGTTTACTATCCGAAGTCGTTGTGAGTAACTGCTCCCCCTGCTTAGTCAAACTTTGCTCAATACGAGCAGTCGAGCCTTCACTACCCAGTATTTCAATAAGACTTAGTTGTCCACCCAGATTAACTCGAACCATGACCCACCTCCAAAGCGCAGTTTTTATACGATGTTTTTATTGTACATTGCTTTTTGTCGTACGTCAAGAACATCGTATATTTAATTGGGTAAAAAAATATGAACTTTTATAAAGATAAAAAAACCCGCCTAGCGAAAAATCTAAGCGAGTATCATCTATTCTGAACTTTTAGGCCGCATCATCGTGGGCAAAACGGTTATATAAGAAGTCCAGAGCATAGTTGCGGAGTTTGTAATACTCTGGGTCCTCCATAATGCGATCGCCGATTAATCTGTTTCCTTGTCCGAAACGCTCGCCGACCTCATTTTAATGCTGTTCTCAGGGGCGATCGCAGGGTTAAGGAGTTCGTAAAAGGGTCTGCTGATCGGTGTAATACGCTTTTTAGACAGATTATATGGAAGCCATCTTGCGCTTCGTCGCTCCGTACTGTTTGATGGCAAGATACAGAAAGTTTCTGAATAGGCTCCGTATTTGAGGTAATATGCAGGAAGTTTTTGTATAATCCCTCGTTAACTCCTAAAAAATATGACTGAAGAAGAACGTTGGGCTTATTTAGTGGAACTTGATGAAGAATTACTAAAAGGTGGTGTTATTCTGTCGGAGTGGTGTAGCTTCATTGTACGAGAAGCTGACCTTGCCTTTGCTAGTAGTGCCTATTTGGCATCTATCCTTACATCTGTCTCTGGCATAGAAACTTACCTACGTTCTGAGTATGGAGAGAAATCTAGAGAACGACTGATAGATTTGATCAAAAAAGCATCCTTAGACCCTGAACTGACTAAGGATATTCATACACTTCGTCAATATCGAAACAGATGGGTACATGTTGATGATCCTTGGGATGACGAGTCTTTGTTGGAAGATCCAGAGGGCAAAGAGACTGAACTAGAAAAAATGGCATTTTTTGCAGCAAGGGTGCTGAGACGTACAATATACGAAAATCCTTGGCTATAAAGTGTGATCACCGCTCCCATCAATCAACTTTTTAAAATTTATTATTTCATTACTAACTAATTTTTTGAAACGTGATCGCAGTTCTTCTTGGAACTCTAACGAAGGGCGATCGCCTTATATTTCATTAGTAAACTTCATCCAATTAATCTGTTAACTTATGAGATTTTAAAGAAGTCGTAAAAGGATCGTTACTCAATAACTCTAAAGCTGCTAATATTTTGGCTTCTAACTGAGGATTTTTCCTGATTAATTGCTTAAAACTTTTCTTGAACTTGCTATCTGTTGTTAAAATCATTCATCGTCATCCTCTAACAAATAAGACTTCAAATCTTCAAAATTTCCCCGTTTAGCAGTTCCCATTTCTACAGCCTTAAGCACTTCCTGAGCATTAGCCGCAATTTGAGATCGTCGAGCCTGAATCCGCCGCTTACGGATTAACTCAAATAATTGGTCTTGATCTTCTGTTGACAGAACTTCAATGGAATCAATAATTTCTTGAAAAGTAATCATACAACTTCTTTTTAAGTAATACTTGTCTTTACTGTAACAATAATGTCTATCATTATAGCATAACCGTTCTTAATCTCGTAATTCTGTGTAATCTTCTAATTGGCCTTAGCGCGATCGCTGCTTTTTAAATTAACTTAACGAACTGGACAGTGGGAAGTTTATGGATGGCAGAGAAGGTAATGACTATGCGGCCAAAGTAAGTCTATCAGGACTTGGAAAAGGGTCAAGTTTAGCGGCAAGGAATTTAGGCAAAAGCAGACTAGGTGGACTTTGAGGAAAAATCATTGGGGCTTGATGTTGGATGGCTAGTTGAGCAATGCGTTCACTAGGATAGCCATGGGAGGGTAGAGTCCGAAACCAGCGAGGGAAATTAGCCCAAATCCCCTGGGGTAACTCTAAGGAAAGAATTTGAAGTAAGCCGAGAACAATGACATGAAGATTAACAAAACGCTCAAAGGCTTCTACTTTGTTTAAAATCTGAGTCTGAACAGTTTGGGGATAGTCAGGGAGGATAAGATTGCTAGGCCAGGTCGGTAAAGTAGGAAGAGCCTTAAGCCAAAAACGATAGGCAAAGCCGCCCAAAAGATGGATTAATTGACGAAAAGTGACTTCAATCTTAAATCGGAGACCGTAAGCGGCAATAATCTCAGGTCCAGTCAAACAGAGGTCAGTAGAAAGCAGAATCAGTCTTTGTCCGTTGGGCAATTGGGTGAGGACAAACTTAACGAGCTGATGGGGACTATCCCAGTGGAACTCAAAGCACTGATAAGAAACGGAGACTTGTTGACCATAGAGCCAGACTTTAGCGGTGGGAAAATCCTCCACAAGAGCAAACAGGCTTTCTAGTTTTATTGAACTCCCCCAAAGCCGTGGTCGTCCTTTCCCCCTCAAGGTCGGAACGGAAGAAAAGGGAGCATATGCCACTGTAGAGCAACGCACTCGGGTGATGAGATGCAAGGCATTTTGGCGAAAACTTTTGAGCACTGCTCCACAAGCGAAGTAAGCATCCAAAATCACATAGCTTCCCGCCTCTGCGTAGGTAGTGCAAAGCTCCCCCATTTTCGTGACTAGAGTAGTCTTCTCTTTTTTGCTGCCTTTTTTCCCTTCCTTTGCCGTTGCTTTGGACTTGATGCCATCGTCTAGCCGCAACACTAAGGGCAAGGCAAAGCAGGCTTTTCCTGCTCCCACCAAAACACTCAAGGCATTGAAGTAATGCCCCCTTATCCATTCTGGCTTCGCCACATTTCCGGATTCTTGGTGTAGTCGTTTTACCCCTGGCATCTTGCGCCCTTCTTTCCCCACTTTGATTCCATCCCCCACATACACTCGTTTTTCCTTGATTCGATATAGATTTTCATGCTGACTTACCCACTTCGACCATCCCAAGGTCAGTCCTTTGACGTTAAATGCCTTGGATTCAAACCAATGTAGTGCCTGATGGTAGTAGCTCTCTGTTAACCCTAAGGCATTGACATAGCTTGTTATTGCGCTCGGTTGGCTGTTGAGCACTACTCCCCAGGCTAATAGGATAAACCATTGGTACGTTGCTTCTCGGCTAAAGGCGGGACGGAGATTCTCTAGGATTTGCTCTAGTCGCTGACATAGTTGCATAATTGATAGATAGCACTGGCTATCGATTTTCTATATCAGCCAGTTTCGGACATAACGGCACTCTTGGGTATCGCATGTCCGATTTTCTTTTCTCACTTACCCTGCTCGAGAACTTCCCACTGTCCAGTTAACGAAAAGCAACCCCATTTTTTATTAATTGTTTTCAAGAGATAAATATTGACTAAGATTTTGCAATAATCTACGATGCCTTGTTGTTGAAATAGAGCCAATAGAACCAATAATTTGCCGAGAAGGAATCACTGTCAAAAAGCCAAGTCGAATCACTGAAATTTTTATTAAACCACTCGCTTCAAAATCATTATCTTCACTTGTAATAATTTCATCAAAATCCCTGATATATTGTTTTAGTTGACTGCTAATACCACAGATCAAAAAATCCTGATACTTTGGCATAATTCGTAAAATTAGAGCAGGACGATTCTTAATTTCCTGATTTGATTGAGGGATCGGAGTTAAGACAATATTACCTTCTTTCATAATCAGAATTATATTCCTTAATATGAGTTAAATCATAAATCGGTTCATCTTCCGAATAGCACTGATTTAGATTATTTAAGGCAAAAACTTCCCAACTTTGGCTTTCTAGGGAATCTTGCTCAAGCGAAGAAATTATATCATGATCAATTGAGGCATTATCTATACCAGTGGCATAGCCTAGACTGATACTACCTGCATGACTTTTAAAACCTCGCCTTGCTGGTTCTTGTTGCGTATTATTTGGTAGATTTTCAACGCTATCAGAGTTGCCGAGTTTTGTAATTATCCAATCTGTGACAGATAAACCGATCGCATCAGCTTGATGTTGTAAAGCATTGTAAATCTCATCACTAAGTTCTAAGGTTAGTTGTTGACTCATGAGAAAAAGTTAATTGTCAATTACGATAGAATCATTATAACTGTTGTCTCCCTTACGAACAAAAAAGCATTTAAGCTTATGAGTCAGACCTTTGAGATAAATGATGATTTACGTCCTGAGTATGATTTTACTAAAATAACTGTTGTTGCTAGGGGAAAAGATCGTAAGCAGAATAGCCAACAGTGGACAAGCCTCGATCCCTGGACGAAAAATTTAATAGGTATTATTCAAGCTTATTCAGAAATGTCTTTAGCTGATTATGTAGATTATTTGGCGAATAAATACGAATAAGGCGATCGCCGCTTCCCTCAATCAACTTTTTCAAACTGATTATTTCATTAATAACTAATTTTCAAAAACGCGATCGTCGTCCCCAGATTGATAATAGAAAATGGGTTAAATCAGTTAAATTCAGTAAAAAATATTAACTCTTATAAAAATAAAAAAAACTCGCCTAGAAATGAATCTAAACGAGTACCATCTATTCCCAACTTTTAGACCACATCATCGTGGGCAAACCTGTTATAAGAGAAGTCCAGAGCATAGTTGCGGAGTTTATATTACTCTGGGTCTTCCATCGTGCGATTAATGCGATCGCCACAAATATTCATTTCTGTTTTTGAGTTATCTTGCTTCCAATAAACTTTTCAGGCGAATACTTTCGAGTTCTAGCACCTTCATTGCTAAATGGCGATCGCGCACTAAGAGATCATCAAAAGCTTCGACTGGAATCGCTAAAACACGAGTTAACGGTGCTTTGGCCACAATTGTTCCCATCAAATGGGTATGGGTTAAAACTTCTAACTCATCAAGCATTTTTCCTAGGGCTAAACTCGATATAAATACGTTGCCATCTGCTCTTTGGATCTGAATTTCCACATTGCCTTCCATTAGTAATAACAGTTCCCGACAGGTATCTCCCGCTTCTGTTATCTGCTCATCTAAGACAAAGGATTTAACCTCTGCACGATAGGCTAATTCAATCAAAGTCTCACTGTCTAAGGATTGGAAAAAGTCACTATTAAACAGATAAACAATACGCTCTAAAATCGGTAAATCTTTTAAAGTAATAGATGATTTCTCCTTTGCTGTTAAGAGAAGGGGGATAATTTCCCCTAATAAAGGATGACGATCAGCAGCCATATTCCTTGACAAATTGTAGCTCCGTTCCTGATCAAATTGCTGTAATAAATAGAGACAAATTGTCTGAATTAAAACATCGGGTTCTGTCAATAAAATATCAACTGTTTCTAATAAATTATTGATTGGCAGTTCTAAAGAGCAAGCGGATGGTTCGACTGTTCTTTGTAATTGTTCAACTAATCCCGTTCCCAGACGTTGATGCCATTCTGAATAGGGATTATCTAAAATATCTTGTAATACGGTGGGAGATAATTTTGCTAATTGGTTAATAATCTCTGCTCCCTCTATCATGCCTAATTTTTCAATTCGAGACAAAATAGCAATGACTAAAAATTGTTTTTTCTGGCGAATAACCCCTAATAAAAGGGCAACAACGAGACGATGTTCTAGCAAAAAAGGTTGATTTAAAACATAATAGAAATTGAGTAAATGCTCCAACCGTTCTAGATAAAAATAGGCCTGTTTTTTAATATCTGTAGGAGAGTCTGAATCATCTTTGATGTCCTCTTCTTTGTCCCAGGAAAGGGAGTCAACAGGAGAAAATCTTTCTAAAGCTTCTTCGGTAAGCTGTTGCAGATTTATTAACCGTTCTAAGGATTGACGATAGCCAGAAATTCGCACCAAATTTTCGAGCTTACGTTGACGGCTAGGATCAAGTAGGGTGGGGTCTTCTACACCTAATTCTGTCAGTAATTGTTCATGATCGTGGTTGTCAATATCCAATTCTATTCGTAATTGACGAAGAATCTCTAAACTACTAGCCGAATTAGCGTAACCTTCCTCTAAGGCTTCTCGCAGTACTCCTTTATAGGCTTCATCCCGCTTTTGTTTGTTAAAACCAGGTAAAACTTTGGCAACAACATAAATCTCATGGGGATTTAAGTCATCAATTTTTCGTCCTGTAAAATAGCGTTCGATGGGAAATTTCATCTTAATTAATTGTTTACGAAATCTCCCCGCTAAACCTTCACGAGCATATAATTCAGGTTCCCGTCTTAGGCTACGAGCTAACCAAAATGTACTGAGGAGAACGATTAAAACATCTATGCTTTCTTGGAAAAAAAGGGGCAATAAACGAATAAAAGGACGACCGCCAAAAATAAAAAATAGGTTGAAGGCAAGAAAGGTACAAACACTAAATAAACGGTGTCGAATTAAGCGTAAATGATTGGTTCGTTTAGTTGAGGTTAGATAAGTGCGATATAAACGTTCGGCAGTTAGACCCAATAAATAGCCCCAAAGGGTAAACAAAGTCAAGGTGATCGGTACTGCTAAAAGTTTAGGAATGGTAATCGCTTTACCGTAGAGATACCAACCAGGAGATAGCAATGTTTGTAGGGTATTGGCTTCCATTGCCCAGGCACCAGAAAAATAGTAATCCCAGTTTCCTGCGTAGAGATAGTAATAGAAGAAGTAACCGACGACTAAACCAAAATAACAGTAATAAATGAATTGAGTTTGGGTTTTTTCGACTCCTTCCCAATAGGAACCTTCGGCATCAATATCAATGCAGGGTGTTTGACAGGCAACACAGGCACTTTTTTCTTGGCCGTTATCAACAGTACGGCACATGGATTGGGTCAGGGGTGTATCGCTCATGTGAGCTTTGCTGGTAAAAAGTCCCCCTGGTTCAGCATAAATTTTTTGGACAGGAGCCATCGGACAAAAGTAATTGCACCAGGTTTTGCCGCCATAGAAATAGCCGACAGCAATGGCAGCAATAATGGTTGTACTTAGCCAAATTCCTAGAGCCAGGCGATCGCCATTAATAAATAAAATGCGAAAACATAATCCTAAAAAGAGCAAACCAAATTGTAAATAAATATAATTGCGACCGAGCCAAGAATTAGGCTTGATTTTCGGGATTTCGTAACGGACTTTACCTGATTTCGCATCTGTTCGCTTGAATTTCCGTTGCCAACCGAGAGCGCGTGGGATTTGCGATAAAAACGATAGGGGACAAATACGCCGCCACATTTCATGCCCAAATACCAACAAAATAAAAATTCCGCTCGGTACGATGATCCCCCAAAAAATCGGTGCGCCGAGGGCATAGGGTTTGAGTTCAAGGCAACTGTTTTGGACAGTAATACATTCTTCTGGTCGAATGCGAAAGGGACTCCAGGTTTGTTCGGGCGAGGTGATGAGCGGGGAGAAAGGATCGTAGAAAAGGGAGGCAATGAGCAACAACCAACCAGAGGTTAAAATCCACCGCAGACGATGCATCTGTTTCTCTGAGATGCGGGACAACATGACTTTATTTTTCCAGTAAATTGTGAGGAGTTGTGAGGGGCGATCGCAAAATAGCGTTTGATCCCCCTTGTATCTTAAAGGAAGAGTGGTAGACCGATTCCCCCTTGGTTATAAAAGCCGAGATTTAGTCTAGGTCGCCACTCATCAATCCTTCAAAAACTCGAAAAATCGAGAGGGTCACGAACCCGTAGTGAACAAGGTCGAGTAATGAAGATAAAAACTCAAAGTAAAGGGGTAAAAGCATGGAAACTCAAGTAGCAAGCCAATGGGTTGGTATAGACGTCAGCAAAGCCAAGTTGGACATAGCTTTACGTCCAGCGAATAAGGTTTTGCAAGTAACCAATCAAGAGTCAGGCTGGCAGGAATTAAGCGAACAACTCAAAAAATACAAAATTGAGTTAATCATCATCGAATCAACAGGAGGAATGGAAAGAGGAGTGGCTCACAAGCTGCAAAAAGAGGAATTCAAGGTAGCAGTGATTAATCCCAAAAGAGCCAGAGATTTTGCCAAGGCATCAGGTCGTCTAGCGAAAACGGACAAAATAGATGCCGAGGTATTAGCCCATTTTGGAGAAGCCTTGCAACCAAGCCCAAAACCGTTAGCATCAGAATCTCAAGTAGCTTTATCCGATTTGGTCAATCGTCGTAGTCAGTTAGTGGAAATGCTAAACAGTGAACAAAAACGAGCGCACAGTGTTCGTAGTAGCACGGCGAAAGCTGACATTGAGACTAATATTCAATGGCTCAAACAAAGGATAAAAGGAATGGATGAGCAGATAGACCAACTGCGGCAAGACAACGAAGAGAGTAAAAAGCAGTATGAGCTATTAACCAGTGTACCTGGAGTGGGCAGAGTAACGGCCGTGACCTTGCTATCAATGTTGCCAGAATTAGGAGAGCTACCATTGAAGAAACTGTCGAGTCTAGTGGGAATTGCTCCCATGAACTGTGACAGTGGGCAAATGCGAGGAAAACGACGTATTATCGGTGGACGAGCAAGGGTGCGTGCCGTGCTGTATATGTCAGCCCTAGTGGCAATACAACACAATCCGGTAATTAGGGTTTGCCGAATAAAGGCAGAACCTTTATCAGATAAGCTTTTCAGCCATTTTGAACACGATTAGGTGCAAGCTTATGGCATTTGAAGGCTCAAAATCCATGCACTTTGCTAGAAAATTGTGGGTTAAAATCGGAAACTGATTTCTGAAGTCACCATTTTTCGCGCCCTGTGGCATCTAGGTTCGATTTGCAGACTTATTCAGCAAGCCCTAATTAAGGCGTTTTATCAAAAATTGCTCCAGGCAGGTAAGGCCAAAAAAGTAGCTTTAATTGCCTGCGCTCATAAGCTATTGGGATTTCTTCATGCTATAGTCAAGAGTCAAAAACCTTGGCGATGTCCAGAGAATATTGAGATAAAGGAGGAAAAACTGCAAGCGTGCTAATTCTCTGATATTGGTTGAAAGAGTTAACATAACTCATTCTCTGACGAGTTGTATGAGGATGAGTTGTTTGTTTTGACTAATTTTATTTGATGAGCGATCCTATCAAGGCCTTGACAAACAAGATAATCGCTAAATCCCCCTTAAAAAGGGGGACTTTTTTGAATTTGCAAGAGGTCTATTTTTGTTGCTTGATCACTCTGCTTTAAGCCGCATCATCATCGTGGGCAAAACGGTTATACAAGAAGTCCAGAGCATAGTTACGCAATTTGTAATACTCTGGGTCTTCCATAATACGATCGCGATCGCGGGGGCGCGAAAACGGAATGGTCATAATTTCCCCGATTTTAGCGTGTGGGCCATTGGTCATCATTACTAGGCGATCAGCCAGAAATAAGGCTTCATCAATATCGTGGGTAATCATCAACACCGTACAGCGATGTTCACCTTCGGTGCGCCCTTGGCGACCGTTCCAAATTTGCAATAATTCTTCCTGTAATTCCTCTTTGGTAATGGCATCTAACGCCCCAAACGGTTCATCTAAAATTAAGACCTGGGGACGAATGGCTAAGGCTCTAGCAATCGAAACCCGTTGTTTCATTCCTCCCGAAATTTGCGTTGGTTTCTTGTCCATTGCTTCCGTTAAACCCACCATTGCTAAATGGTCTTTAGCGATCGCTTTTTTCTCGGCTTCGGATTTGTTGGGATAGACCGAATCTACCGCTAAATAAACATTTTCTAAGGCCGTTAACCAGGGCAAGAGAGCATAACCTTGGAAAACTACCATGCGATCGGGGCCAGGTTCCACAATTTGTTTTCCACCGACTCGAACGGAACCTTCTGTGGGATGGGCAAAGCCTGAAACCATGTTTAATAAAGTAGATTTACCGCAACCAGAGTGACCGATTACGCAGATAAATTCGCCTTCATTAACGGTTAAGTTAACATCTTCTAAAACGGTGTAGGGGCCGCGAGGCGTTTGATAAACTTTGGAAACATTTTCGATGCTTAAAAATGGTTCAGTAGCAGTGAGAGTTGCGTTCATAGGTTTGTCGAGAAGCTCTAAGTTTTGCATAATATTGATAGTTGACAATTGATAATTGACAATTAGTGAAATTACAGCCAACGATGCAACACAAGTTTTTCTGCCTAAGCTTTTAGGTTTTATCCCCCTAAATCCCCCTTGGTAAGGGGGACTTCAAACCGTTAATTTGTCTGGTTCCCCCCTTTCAAAGGGGGGCTAGGGGGGATTTTATAACAGCAGCTTTTTCAGGGGAAAAGATCAGGCTGAAACTAATCGCTGACCATCTAAATGCACTTCTGCCATCGTAAAATTGCGATGAATCTCTAAATGGGTGAGGTAAGAAATGGGATCATCGGCGTTAAATTCAATGCCATCAAATAGGGCGATCGGTTGCCGTTGATAATTCACATCCATGCCTAACTCCCTGGCGGCGGTACTAAAGACACCTACGCGACAAACCCGTTCTAAAATTTCTACCCAATTACGAGGGAAAGGAATTTCACCCCAACGGGCCATCTGGGTCATCATCCAGAGATGTTCCGTCCGACTGGGACGATTGACATTCACGCCGTAAAAGAGGTGATGGGCATACTCTACTGGCTTATTTACATCACAGGTGTATTGATTAGGATCGCCCAGTTGAATGTACTCGATAGAAGTACTCAGATAATTGCGACCCGCTAAAATTTCGCGTATTTCCTGTTCATGCTGAGGATTAGCACAATATTCGCAGGCTTCTAACAAGGCTTTCACTAAAGCAATATGGCTATTGGGATATTTGATCGCCCAATCTTCCCGTACTCCTAGTACCTTACCTGGATGACCCTGCCAAATTTCTAAATCCGTCGCAATGGTGAAGCCAGCCCCTTCGATCGCCGCCCGTAGATTCCAAGGCTCACCGACACAATAACCGTCAATGGTTCCCGCTTTCAAATCCGCGACCATCTGAGCGGGAGGAATGGTTTTTAGGTTCACATCGTGATCGGGATCAATGCCATTAGCCGCTAACCAGTAGCGCAACAGCAGATTGTGCATTGAAGAAGGGTGTACCATGCCAAGGGTATGATTTTCCCCCTCGGATTCCAGCAATAACTTTTTAAAATCGGCGGCAGTATAAACGCCCTTTTCGTATAACTCCTTACTGAGGGTGACACCGTTACCATTGCGAGTCATGGTTAGAGCCGTTACAACGGGCAAAGATTGTTCTTGATGGCCGCCAGCCGTTAACCAAGTGGGCATTCCCGAAGGCATTTGAGCCGCATCCAGATACCCTCCTGCAATGCCGTCCACAATTCCGCGCCAACTGGTTTCCCGTACTAGGTTGACCTCATCCAAACCATGTTTGACAAAAAAGCCTTTTTCTTTAGCAATTACCAAGGGAGCACAAGCGGTTAAAGGCACATAACCCAGTTCTAAATTGATTTTTTCTAAGCCATGACGGGCAATAGTGGTAACTTTTTGAGCGCGTAATTTTTTAATCCGTTTCTGTTGATTTAAAAAGTAAATAATTTCACTTCTCAAACTGTAATAACTGGGATGATTAACGACTTCCATTCGTTTGCGAGGACGGGGAATATCTACTTCTAAAATGCCGCCAATTTTAGAGGAGGGGCCATTAGTTAACATGACGATGCGATCAGACAATAAAACCGCTTCATCTACATCGTGAGTCACCATTACCGAAGTTACTTGATATTCCTCGCAAATCTTCATTAATTGTTCTTGCAAATTACCGCGAGTCAGGGCATCTAAGGCTCCAAACGGTTCATCTAATAGCAACACTTTAGGACGTATTGCTAAAGCGCGGGCGATCGCCACCCGTTGACGCATCCCCCCCGATAATTCCTTGGGTAATTTCTCTACCGCATGACGCAAACCAACCAGATCAATATGCTGTTCAATAACCTCATTTTGTTCTTGGGCAGAACTTCCCGCCATCACTTCTTCAACGGCTAAGGCAATATTTTGACGCACCGTTAACCAAGGCAACAGGGAATAATTTTGAAAAACCACCATGCGATCGGGGCCAGGTTGTTTAATGCGTTGACCCTCTAGAGTAACGACTCCTTCCGTCGGTAAATCTAAACCCGCAATCATATTTAAAAGCGTAGATTTACCACAACCAGAGTGACCAATCAGAGAAATAAATTCACCCTTTTTTATTTCTAGATTAATTCCCTTGAGGGCGATATACTCACCACCACCAGAGAGGGGAAAAACTTTATCAATGTTATCAACAGCAACAAAAACACTCATGATAGTTAATAGGGAATAGAGAAAAGTGAATAGAGGATAATTGAAAATGGATAATTGATAATGAACAATTACAAGGTTTAGCATTTGTCCCCCTTATCAAGGGGGGTAGGGGGGATCAAATTTTATGAAAACGTAGAAAAGATCTACTCCTTGACAATCAAGGTCTGAACAAAAGCCATTAACTTATCCAAAATTAAACCGATCGCGCCGATATAAACGAGAGCCAAGATAATGTCACTGATGTAATTATTTTGGTAAGAATCCCAGATAAAGAAACCAATCCCGACAATCCCCGACATCACAATCTCCGCCGCAATAATCGCTAACCAAGCCAACCCGATCGCAATCCGTAGTCCAGTGAAAATGTAAGGTAAAGCCGAAGGAATCAGAATTTTCAAAAAGAACTTTTGAGGTGCGAGTTGTAACACTTTACGGACATTAATGTAATCCTGGGGAATTTGTTGAACGCCAACCGCAGTATTAATTAAAATTGGCCAAACCGAGGTAATAAAAATCACGAATAACGCCGCAGGTTGATTTTGTTGTAAAGCCGCTAATGCTAAGGGAACCCAAGCCAAAGGGGGAACAGTTCTTAAAAATTGAAAAAGAGGATCTAAGGCTTTATTCCAAAAAGAATTTAAACCAATGACAATACCAACAGAAATACCCACAACAGCCGCGAGAGAATAACCAATTAAAACCCGTTGCAGACTGGCCATTGCTTGCCAGAACAAACCCACATCCGTGCCACCGCGATTAAAGAAAGGATACATCAAATAAATGCGAGTCCGTTCATTAGTAATTAAATCCGTTGGAGGGGGTAATTTAATCAGTCCTGTCATCGAACAGATTTGCCAGACAATCAGAAATCCTAAAATTCCGACAATGGGGGGTAAGATATTTTGGGAATTTTTGTGCCAGAATTTCGCTAAAGGATTCGGGCTAGGACGATTCGTTTTTAAAGTGGTTGCCATAATGTAAAGCTCCTCAATTGAATTGATAATTGACAATGGATAGTTGATAATTAGTAGTTGGAAATTAGTTGATGATGGACAGTTTATAATTGATAATTAGGAGTTAACTAAGTGACAAAAAACGATGCTTCATTATTAATTGTCAATTATCCATTATCAATTAACTTTAATTGCCAAGCTATTAAGATAGGCTTGCGGATTTGCAGGATCAAAAACTTTGCCATCAAAGAATTTTTCAACTCCACGAGAATCCCCTGTAGGAATGTCGGCGGCGGGAATACCAGCTTCTTTAGCCGCTTCTTTCCAAATATCAGAACGATTGACTTTATCAATCAAATTCTTAGAGCCTTCCAGATAGGTTTTAGGCAAGAAACCCCAACGTACACTTTCCGTTAAAAACCAAAGATCAAGGCTCTTATAGGGATAGGAAATAACACCTTTGTCGGTTTTCCAATAACGGACAGCCATATTAAAATCATCAATATCGGGCTGACCATCTCCCATCACATATTTGCCCATAAACATTGGTTCTAAGGTTGCCGCAGGAACATTAAAGTAACTCGCTTTAGCAACAATTTGAGCCAATTCTTTACGGTTTTCCTGTTTGTCACACCATTGCTGGGCTTCCATTACCGCTTTTAAAATTGCTTTAGTTGCCTTGGGATTTTTATCAACCCAATCGGCTCGCATTCCTAAATATTCTTCAGGATGAGAAGGCCAAATTTGAGCCGTTAAAGCCGCAACAAAACCAATGTCATCTTTAATTAAACGTCCTGGCCAAGGATCGCCCGTGCTAAATCCTTCCATTGTTCCCGTTTTCATATTGGCAACAGTTTGGGCGGCAGGAACAGTCAACAAACTAACATCTTTGTCGGGATCAATTCCCCCGGCGGCCAACCAATAACGAATCCAAAAGTCTTGATTTGCTTTCGGAAAAGTATAGGCGGCTCTAAATTTTTTGCCTTCTTTTGCTAATCCCTGGATATAGTCCTTGGCTTTGGACATATCGAGGCTAATATTTTTGCCCATTTGACTTTTGGAGATCGCAATACCATTACCCTGGGTGTTTAACATGGCCAACACATACATCGGAATCCCACTGGGATTTTTAGTAATTAAACCCTCGGAAATTAGGTAAGGCATAGGCATTTGCCACTGACCACCATCAATACCGCCCCCCGCCGAACCAATTTCGACGTTATCTCTAGCGGCTCCCCAGTTGGCTTGCTTAGACACTTCCGCATCAGTCATGCCGTACTTAGCAAAAAAGCCTTTTTCCTTGGCAATAATTAACGGGGCCGCCTCAAAAATAGGCATAAAACCGAGTTTAACCTTGGTGGTTTCAGGGGTGGTTTCAGGGGTTAGGTTTGTCGCTTGAGTAGTGGCAGTAGTTGTAGTCCCACTGTTTCCTTGGGGTTCGGGAGGATTGCCCAAGCAGCCTTTTAAGAAGATGGAACTGCTGGCCACCATCCCTGCGGTGATTAAAAATTTGCGGCGATTAAATGAATTCATGGGGAATAGTAATAGAGAGAAGCTATTTTAAAATGGGGATCAATTGAGAGTATCGGGGTTAGGGAAGAGCAGGGATTTCAGCCCGAAGAGTAAGACCAGTAAAGCAAAGTAACCTGTAAAACCGTAGATAATTAAATCTGTCATCGTGATTTCCTCAATTCGTTGAATTTAATCATAAAGGAAATCTAAGATAGATAAATACCCAATATTTTATTTATACGATAGGCTTTGTCTATTGATATTCAAGGTGTTTCTAGGTTAGCATTGGTGTCAACTTAAGCCAAAAGCCTTACTAAATAAGGATCGTAGGATGGATTATGCGATCCTAACCCATCATCAATCAACGATTAATCAAGCGTTATAGTTTCTAATCCTCCGAAATAAGGCTCAACGGCTCGTCATCAAACGGTTCCAAAGCCTTAATTAGCAAGAGTTACACATTAAGTTGACACAGATGCTAGGTTAGTCGCCGTAACGATAAGTTTTTGCGTCGATCACTTAGCGCATCGGATCTAGTAGTACCAATGAAGAACTTTTTCTGACCCAACCAACGGTTTCTCAGTCGATGAAGCAACTTACAAAAAAGGTTCTTAGGTACTTATTATGCTAAATATGAGGTTATCTACTCCAGAACCCTTGCCAGGAAAGGGTTTCCTTGTTTTTACACTTAATTCATGCCAAATTAACTGACAGTTTTCACCGAAAGCCTTATACAGCAAGGATTGTAGAGGTTGATAAGACGTGGCACTGGTGGTTAACAGTAAGGTTCCCGTACCAAAACCAGAGTTGCCTGAGATGCCATCACATAGCTTCTGAGACTAATCAGTTTTTTCTCATGTTAAAGGGGATTGATATCAATGTGAGGAGATTGATTCTCATTACTCATCTATCACAATCGTTGTATTGTATGAATTTATGGTGTGAATTTGCAGTAACCTAAACAATATCGGGTTCAAAAAAAGATCAAGAACTTCCCCGAAAACCGCTATTTTTAACCAGCATGGGCAAACAACGAATTCTTTCCGGTGTACAACCGACAGGCAATCTTCACCTCGGCAACTATTTAGGTGCGATCCGTAACTGGGTCGAAAATCAAGCGGACTACAATAATTTTTTCTGTGTGGTAGATCTACACGCCATCACGGTTCCCCACAATCCCAAAACCCTAGCAGAAGATACCTACACGATCGCGGCTTTGTACTTAGCCTGTGGTATTGATCTTCAGTACTCTACCATTTTTGTGCAATCCCAGGTCACGGCCCACAGCGAACTGGCTTGGTTGCTAAATTGTATTACCCCCCTCAATTGGCTAGAGCGCATGATTCAATTCAAGGAAAAGGCTCTTAAACAAGGGGAAAATGTCAGTGTGGGACTGCTGGACTATCCCATTCTCATGGCAGCAGATATTTTGCTCTACGATGCCGATAAGGTTCCTGTGGGAGAAGACCAGAAGCAACATCTAGAGTTAACCAGGGATATTGTGATCCGCGTTAACGACAAATTTGGCAGTACGGATCGCCCCATTTTAAAATTACCAGAACCCTTAATTCGTCAAGAAGGAGCCAGGGTGATGAGCTTATTAGATGGCACGAAAAAAATGTCTAAATCCGATGAATCTGAACTCAGTCGGATCAATGTCCTAGACCCCCCCGATCTGATTCAGAAAAAGATCAAAAAATGCAAAACTGATCCTATTAAAGGTCTGACTTTTGACGATCGCGATCGCCCTGAATGCCATAATCTCCTAACCATTTATAGCCTACTCTCAGGAAAATCTAAAGCTCTCGTCGCGGAAGAATGTCGAGAAATGGGCTGGGGTCAATTTAAACCCCTTTTAACGGAAACCACCATCGCCGCTTTACAACCCATTCAGGAAAAATATCAGGCCATCCGCTCAGAATCGGGTTATTTACAATCGGTCTTGCGCGAGGGTCAGGAAAAAGCGGCAGCAGTGGCCAATCAAACCTTAAGTCGGGTTAAAGAGTCCCTTGGCTTTTTGCCATCTTAACTAGGCGATTAGAAACTGCTTTAAAAAGAGATAGGCTATGATTGTTGTGTTTTGCAAACTGCTAGAAGAAAATCTCCATGACCAAAGTTTATTTTGATATCGCTATTGGTAGCGAACCCGATCGCCGCATTGTGATGGAATTATTTGATGATGTAACTCCTACAACGGCCGAAAACTTCCGCGCTCTTTGTACGGGAGAAAAGGGAGTGGGTAAAGCCGGTAAACCTCTCCATTTTAAAGGCTCTCTCTTCCATCGGATTATTCCTAATTTTATGGCCCAAGGGGGAGATTTTACTCGTGGCAATGGAACGGGTGGAGAATCCATCTACGGCGAAAAGTTTGCCGACGAGAATTTTAAAAAGAAACACGATAAACCTGGTTTACTCTCGATGGCTAATGCTGGCCCCGATACCAATGGTTCCCAATTTTTTCTAACCTTTGTGGAAACGCCCTGGCTAGACGGTAAACACGTTGTCTTTGGCGAGGTGGTGGAAGGACTCGAAGTGCTGAAATTGCTCGAAGCTCAAGGTAGTGACAGTGGTAAGACTAAAGTTCCTGTAACGATTACTAATTCCGGTCAACTTTAAGTTTCTTATTCTGGCCCACCGCGATCGCTGTTAAGTTTTAGCTGCGAACATTGAATCCCCCCTTGAATAAGCCCAGTTTGCTTAAGGGGGGAAGCGAAGAAAAACACTAATCTACCGACAGAAGGTACTGTATATTGTATCTACTTTAGCCTTGGGGTTTAACCAGAGTAGCATTGGCTAACTGTTGAGTCCGAATCAGATTTCCTAGAGCGTATTCCAGGT
Source organism: Woronichinia naegeliana WA131 (assembly GCA_025370055.1). NCBI lineage: Bacteria > Bacillati > Cyanobacteriota > Cyanophyceae > Synechococcales > Coelosphaeriaceae > Woronichinia > Woronichinia naegeliana. The sequence goes on from CP073041.1 coordinate 7,056,489, forward strand.
GAGGCCCGGCATCCACTGCAACCCAGCCTTCCTTAGTTAAGTGTCGCCATTCAAAATGGAGGTGAGGCCCGGTAGAAAAGCCAGTACTACCCACACGACCAATGACTTCACCCTGTTGTACTGCTTGACCAGGTTTCACGAAAATCTCAGACAAGTGTCCATAGCGCGATTCTTGAGTCCCTTCGAGGTGGCGAATAATGACCGTCATGCCATAACCCCCTAACCAATCCGCTACAGCCACTTCTCCTTGATAGGCCGCCAATACTGGTGTTCCCAAGGGCGCACCAATGTCCGTTCCTGAGTGCATTCGGCCAGTACCCGCAATGGGGTGAATCCGCCAACCAAAAGCGGAGGTAATGGGGGCAACAACAGGCAAGGGGAAAAGTAAGTCAGTTCGACTTTCTCCCTGGGGTGCAGTGGGGGCATAGAGAGAGGTGGCACGGCTATATTCCGGCATGGGAGCCAAAGCGATCGCTAACCCACGACGAATAATCGGTTCTAGGCTAACAACCTGACTCGAATTAACTTCTTGATTGGCACGATAGGGTTGATAATTGTGCTGACGGAGCGCGATCGGTCGGATCGGAGCAAAACCAGAATTCTGGCTGATTAGGCTTTGGGCCGATACTCTAGGACGGCTGGCCAACCGTTGATAGCGAGGAATAAAAGCTCTGTTATTGGCGATCGCTTCTCTGGTCATGGAAGTCGAGATCGAGGTTCGACGAGCAGAACTAGCCGTGACCCCACAGCCCCGATTTAATGAACCATTTTGGACGACTATTTGACAACCACTGCTTCTTTCCGTTAGGACAACCGTTGGTTGCTGTGACTCGCCCTTATAGGATGTATTGTCAATATAACTGTTCTTGCCTTGAAGGTTGTCTGATGCGTTTGGTAAAGTGTTAGATTCACGCGAGAGAGAAATTCTAGGGGCCGACAGTTGGGAATGGACAGTCCGCGATCGCTCAGAACGAAAAGCTTGCCGAGGGGAACGAACCCGAACTGACTCGAAGGAACGGACTCTTTGAGGTTGCGGTGCTTCAACGGGTTGAATGGCTGGAGCCTCTCGAACGGCTGGAGCCGCAGGAGCAATGGGAGCAGGGACATCAGGAATGACGAGGGTTTCCTGGGCTATCGTCGGAGCAACCACTAAGGGATTACTCAATAAGGCCAAACTACCCAATACCCCCAATCCTCGCTGTAATAAGGGAGTTTTTTCTGATTTAACCGACGGGAGACTCATGGTCTGATCCTCTCTCACAACACAATAATGCGATTATTCGCTTCATTGATTGTAAGGGGTATTGCAATAAATGCAAATGGCCCGCTAGGCGTTTTTGGGAAATGGGCAATCATCAACGGCTATAATGCTCGAAAGTATTGTCACACAACGGCTGTTGACATTGATATTTTAAGGGCATGGACTGTCTGGATTTCTTTGAAAAAAATATTAACAGTGAAATGATAATTAGTTTTATTGATAAATTTAGTGAAAAGATAGAGAAGAAAACAGTATTGTTGATGGATCAAGCAACAATACACACAAGCGACAAAATAATGGAAAAAATAGAAGAGTGGAAAGAGAAAAATCTAGAAATATTTTGGTTGCCAGCTTATTCACCAAAGTTAAATTTAATTGAAATACTATGGAAATTCATAAAATATGAATGAGTAGAAGTAAGTGCGTATGAAAGCAAAAAGAGTTTACGCAATTACCTCACAAAAGTGCTTGAAGGCTTCGGGACTGAGTATGTAATTAATTTTGCATGATCACTTACGATAGTGAGGGAGAACGTCAACATACAATCTGTCTAGGTGCGGCACCAGAGTATGGAAAAAAGAGTTTTCTAGAAAGATTGGAAAGAGAAATTGAGCGAGCGAAAAACCGTTATCCAGATGCAAAATTGGTCGGTATAGCAGATGGTGCAGAATCAAATTGGAAGTTTTTAGAAAAGCAGACGGAAGAACAGATATTAGATTTCTATCATGCCTCTGACTACACCATCTTTTATCAACTAAAGGTCGCACCCCCGAAAAGTCCCTTTTAACATAGACCATAACAAACTTAAATGGGTTATCCTGGCGATCGTTGAGTAAACCCAAGACAATCTAGAAACTTTGACGGGAGACTAACTTTTCTATCATCGCCTGGCTCTCATGAACCAGTTGCTGACGGCTATCACCCGTATGGGCAAACGTGGGAGTCAAATTACGGGCTTGGAGGGCCATGTGTAGCTGTAGCTCGGCTACATATTCACGGATATCTTCGCGATTCAGATTGGGTTTAGCAGAGAGAGTGGGCACAGTGAGTTTCCTTCCCAAGAGCAGCATTGAACAAGCCACTGTAGAATCTATCACACCTTCTCTCGAATTTAGATGACCTGTTTACAGTTTGTAATATTGACTCGCGTTGACCCGAAGCATTTAGGGGTGAATAACAACAGGTGTTCCTACTTTTGACCAGTTAAACAGCCACTTAGCATGATTGACCGCCAAATTCGTGCAGCCGTGACTGACAGGGGTTCCAAAGCTTTTGTGCCAGTAGGCTCCATGAATGGCATAGCCACCACTGTAATACTGAGCATAGGGTACATCGTCAATGTCGTAACCATCCCCTTTCATGCGATCAATGCGGCGTTTGCTCTGGATCGTAAACATGCCTGGGATAGTGGGTGTCTTTTTTTTGCCCGTTGAAATTAGGATCGCGTAAACGGGTTTAGAACCTTCCCAGGCGGTGAGGCGTTGTGTGGAGAGATTTATTTCAATCCAACGATCTTCAGTTTTCTTTAAATTCGCCATTTTTTGATTGAGAGTAGCCTGATAGGTCTGGGCTAAAACCGACGGCATCCGTAACATTTTCTCCGAACTGCCAGCAGAAACCCAAACCGTGATTAATAAGCCACTGCCCCAAGCCAAAACACGATGAAAGCGCATGAAATCCTATCAATATAAAAAGTTTTAATTTACCTTGATACCGATCTTATCTTAACAAAAGTTCTACCCTAAGACAGTTTTTGGACTATTTTCAACGATGGTGTTCAGAAATCGGGCATGATTAAGATAGAACCCAGTAAAGCTCTCTCTAATCTTTCTATAATTTCCCTAAAATAACTTGAACAAATGACTAGAAAACGGATATCAGATCTATTACGCGAAGAAGTCAAACCTCAGAAGGAGGAACTTTCTGTACCTTCCCCAGGCGAATTGCCCACGCCAGCAGAAACCGAACCGCTTGCCCCCGCTCTTCCAACCCCATCACCTGAGCTTCCAAGCACATCAGCGATCGCCGAGGAATCGAACTTACCGCAAATTGAAGCCAGTATTGATCGTTTAAATCAGGAACTATCCCAGGAAAAAGCTCAGGTTAGCCAACTGCAAGAACAACTAACTGAACAAAAAGCCTTGGTCAAAACGCTAACCACAGACTTAAGTCAGGCGAATAAACATCAACAGTCCCTAGAAGTCGCCCAGCAAAAAATTCAGGATCTCAACCAACAAATTAAATTGCTAGAACCCCTCAAGCAAGATTTGGAATCTCAACAAATCTTAATCAATAAACTTTACGCAGAAATCCAAACCTTACAAACTACTTTAGAAAAGGCCCAGGCAACTCCTCCTGATCCTATTCCTGCCAATAACGCTTTTGCTTTGGTTCTACCGACTCGTTATGTGGCCCCTGGTCAACCCGATACCCATCTATCTAATGAAGATATCGGTTGGTTTGATTAAGCATTAAAACCCACTAATAAACCGTAAACGCCCCAAATGGCCATGGCTCGTAAATAATGACTAGCGCGAAAAGTACCGACTGTGGTGATGGCTTCAGGAGTCCGAAACTGTAATCCATTCTCATAAACTTGTTTGACGACAGCTTCTGTTAAGCGCAAAGCCTCCTCTTTCATGCCCATTTGAATTAAGAAAGAAGCCAAACCAAAGTTAATTCCTGTCCAGACTTCCAGGGGATGGGTCGCATCAGGATTTTCGGGTTTACCATCGGGCATCAAACCATTAGCTGCCCCAAACTTTCCGTCAGCAAATTTCAGAAAACAGGTGTCATAAACTTTTTTCAAAGCTTTCTCTGCATACTCATTTTCTACGACATCAGGCAAACCCAATAAACGCGCATAAAATTGACCGCAAAGTTGATCGGCCATGACCACTTCTGAACCACTTTCACTATCCAGTTTATAAAATTCGCCATTCCATAAGGTTGGATGGAAAATTGCACGGGACTGAGCTAACCAATCTTGATAGGTTTGCAAACTTTCTCCTATTTCTTTCGGTTTTAATGCTGTTTCTGTGGGTGGATTTTCTAGGAGTAAATTGGCGATCGCGATCGCGGCTTCGAGGGCGGCAATCCATAAAGCTCCACAATAGGCACTAATCCCTTTTAACTGCCAATCATCAAAGGTTTGGTCGGGTGCGCCAGAGTTTTCGGGAATACCATCATTATCTAAATCAAAAGTTTTTAAATAAGCTAAAGTTTCCACAATACTGGGCCAACATTCCCCTAAAAACTCATAATCTTTTTCGGGTAATAAGAGAAAATCTCGATAAACTTGCAGAACAAAATCGCTGCCTAAATCTTTCCACAAATTGCAATCTTGATAGGCCGTGTAATTAGTTTGTTGCCAGGGATGTTCATTGGGCGCACCGAGATCGTGGGGAGTCGCTCCCTTAATTTTACGCGCCGCAGAAACCAGGTTATAACCAATGGTACGCTCACTTTTATCCTCTTCAAAAATGCCACGAGCAAAGGCGATTAAAATGGCTTTATCTAATTTTGGCCAGTTCATCATTAACCCAAAAGAGCCATAAAGACGCACATCTAGACTTTCATACCAACGATAATCCATGCACTCGCAGACCCCAAATTGACCCACAGGATCGGTTTCTGTGGCGGCTGTCCAGAGCGTTCCCCCTTGGGCTAAAAGGTATAACTCATTAAATAAAGCCATTTTCAACCAGTTAGCTAGATCGGGGTTTTGTAGGATCGGATTTTGCCAAGCTTCGACGTTTTCACGCCAGGTATCACCATGTTTTAAAGCGGTGCGAATCATAGCCCAAACATTCTGGCCATTGCGACCATAAAAGTCAGTATAACGGCGATAATATTTAACCCCTTCCTTAAATTCCGTAATGGGAAAATCCCAAGCCACAATGACTGGAATTTGACGGGTTTTACCTGGACGAATCGTAAAACGTAAGGCGATCGCCCCCGCAATTTGTTCCCCAGGATCGGCAGGAGTTTCATCTTGAATATCGGGCAAAGAACCGTTGGCTGCAAACCAATCCCAAACCTCGGAACCATCGCCTTGAGGATTCCAACGACTATGATAAAAGGCTTCTAAACTAGGGTTTCGCACACTGGCAATACAGATTTGTCCTTCCCCTTCTTCTATTTGATCCCGCAGTTGAATACGATTAAATAAACAACCGACCCGAAAATTATCTTCAATCCACTGATTAAAATTACCCGTACTGTCGCCCCAACGGGGTTGATATTCATAGACAGGACTGCCATCGTCGCGCAATTTGACGGTCGGAGATTTAATGGCATTGGTAAACCAACCGACAACATTTTGCCAGGTTACTAACAAGCTAAGGGTAATCGGTTTATCGGTAGGATTATGAAAACTCCAGTTAAAAATACCGACAGGATAACTACTTTCTTGATAATTATTAGCCCAAATGGGAGAAAATTGTTCACAAATAATTTGACTTTTAAAAACGCCTTGATATTCATACCAACTGCGGGGATATAACGCCGAATAGGTTCCTTTTTCCTTCGGATACCATTGCCAACGGGATAAACTGCCATCTTCGGGAGCTTCTGTACTTAACGCATAGGCTTGAGCCTGTTCTCCTTCTGGTTGCTCAAAAATGCTGAATTGACAGGCGGCTAAACTGCGAAAAACGTGTTCCCCCCCGTCCAAATGCCAGAGATTAAAATCTCCTCGCGGCGATCGCCCGATACAACCTGCACCAAAACCACCGAGGGGCATCCCATGCCAGGGGCCATCATCCAAATTACTGGCATAACGGACGGTGTAGGGTTTTTCCCAACCTTTGGCGATCGCACGTTGCCAGGCAGCAGAGGGAATTTTGGGCAGTTGGGGCAGCAAGGTCATTGGGGATAAGTTTTTGGAATAACATAGGATTATAAGAGAATTGGGAGACAAATCTGACGGTTATATGCACTTGATTTGCCTTTTTTCGTTTTTTCCCTCTACCCATTCTTGCAAAAATACTTCGTCAATGTCTTGATCTGCACCAATCACCGTTACCAGTTGGTTGGGATTGTCTAAGTATCCTAGTCTTTGAATCGCTAAGGCTTCAGCCGAAGACTTTGTTTGACGAATTGCTTGAGCCATTGATAGACCTCATTAATGGAGACGTTTTTAATAATACTTAAAACTGAATAATAACGCGATCGCCGCCAGGTTCTTTTATTTTTAATCGGGTAGTTGTAATAATTCATCGCCAATTAAGTCGGGCAGATTTTCTGTGTGAACGTGTAAATGACTAATCGAGCCAACTAATTCGGCTAAAATATCGCCTTTTTGATCATTGCTAAGATTAGATAATCTAAGTTGATGAAGAAGGGTTAAAACTGTATTGCATTCTTCTTCTAATTCTGATAATAAAGTTTCTAAAGTAGGATTAAGAATTGATGAGTTTTTTGTTTGGAGAAGCATTTAATGACCTCTTTTTAATCGTTTTTCGGCTCTGACTAAACTTTTTTCGAGTCCAGAGATTTCTCGTCTCCAGTAGTGGATAAGGTTAAAATCGGGAGATTCCTTTTGTTGTTCATCGGCAATTTTTTGGTGATGTCTGGAGATTTGATAACGCAAGCTCTTGACGGATTTGCGAAATTGTTTTTTCGGCAATGATGAACTCCTTTTAACCAGTGAGCATGTTTATCCTGTTTTACTCTAATGATTACCGACCAATCTTACTGTGTCAATAAATGGTTTCAAGCCTTAAACTTCTACCCCATCATCCCCAAGTCCCCAACTCTCGAATATCCGCAATAATTTCAGCAACCACTGCGGCATCAGGAGAACGTAATCGATTTACAGCAAGGCTTTCACTGATTTTTGCTTATTTGCTTTAACGCCATTCCCCCTGAAGGACAAAGGCTGACCAGTAATAGGGCGATTTCCATTCAGTTTCGTTTTGCATTTGCAATTGCGCTTCCCGTAGGGCTTGGACGGGGGGAAGTTTTTTCTCTAAAATTAACTTATAAAATCGGGTCATCAATTCCGCCGTTGCTTGGTCATCTACTTGCCAGAGGCTAACTAATACTCTTGGTGTCCCTGCATACATAAATCCTCTTGTTAAGCCGACTAAGCCTTCCCCTTTGATTTCTTGGCCTAAGCCCGTTTCGCAGGCACTCAGTACCACTAATTCCGCAGGCAGATTAAGGTTAAAGATTTCGTTGAGGCGTAGGAAGCCATTGATCGGTGTTCCTTTGGCATCTACTAAGGAGAGAATGATGCCAGAATCGGTGGGTTCTTCTCCATTAAAAACACCGTGAGTCGCTAGATGGATGATGCGATACTGACTGAGTTGGGGATTGATGGCCAAATTAAGGTTAGCTCGGTCATCAAAGGCGGCGTTGGTTTCGGTTTTGGGGAGTAGCGCGAGGATGGCTTGGGCTTCTTGGCGAGTGCCAGGGAGTCGCGTAAATTGGTTATTGTCTCCTACTGCACGGCTTTTTTTAAGGGTTTTTGTGACACGGTTGATAGCTAATTGGTTTAAGTCGGGGTTGGTTGGGGAAATGGGTTGTTTTTGAGGTGCTTTAAGGCGTTGATCGTCTGCACTGAAAATTGGGTCAGCAAGAATGGCAAGGGTTTTGGGGGCGGGTTTGCGGTTTTGGGTGTCTTGGCGAATGAGGGCAATACTAGAACTGGAGGGCAGGTTAACCAGTTCGTGTTGGTTAATCAGAGGTTTGTCGTTGAGGGTGAAGATAGAAAAAGGGATGTAATTCAATACACCATCGGGAACGATAATTAAGCGTTTTTGATTTAGTTTAGCGGCGGGAGTGAGGACAAGTTGGCTGAGTTGGTTGGCGGCTTGGCTAATATTTGCGGTGTCATCTTTGCCGAATTGAATGGCATTCAGGAGTTCTCGTGCGGCGGTTTCAATTTCTTTTTGGGCGGGGAGAATGTGGGAGGTGAATCCGTTTTTGGTAATGATCCAGAGGTAGCTTTTCTCTTCGCCGAGGGAGTATTGCAGAAGGGCGGTTTCGGGGTCGAGAGTTTGCTGTTGGACTTGGGCTTGGGTAAGAGGTTGGGGATATTTGAGAGCGGCGTATTTGGGGGATTTGACGCGGATTGTGTCTTGAATAGCTTGATATTGGGCAAGTAAATTTTTGCGTTCTTGTTGAAAAAAGGCTTTTTGTTGGTCGGTAGGATTTTTATTAATAAGCTCGCTCCATTGTTTTTCAAGGGCGGTAGTTTTATCTTTAAGAGCATTTTCTTGATCTAACAGCTTGGGATTAACACCCTGGCGAATATCGGCATTAGATTCGTTGAGCAGTTCCAGCAGGGTTCTAGCACGACTACGTTCACTGGTATCAAAAGCTTGGGCATTATAGCCTTGGGTAGAATCTTGTTGGTGTAAATCCATCAAAATATCAATTTTCAAGGCATAGTAATCTTGTTTGGTAGCAAAAAAGCTAGTTTTCAGTTCAGGATTGACAATCTCTTGACGAATATTTTCAACAATGTCTATGGCTTCACTGATGGAACTTAAGGCGGCTTTTAGATCGCCCTCTTTTCGTTCTAATTTAGCGAGATCGTAGAGGGTTTGCGATTTCTCTGGTTGAAAACTAAGGTCTTGGTAGAGGGCAAGTTGATCTCGATAGGTTTGGATCGCTTTTTGAGGTTGTTTGAGAGCGATATAGACTTCAGCAAGAGTCGTAAAAACAATGGCTTCTACTGTCGGAAACTGAGACTGTTGAGCTAGGCTCTGGGCTTTTTGGGCATATTCGAGGGCTTCAGGATAATTTTTCTGCTTTAATTTAGCTTTAGCAAGGACGTTATTAACTGTGGCTTGCATGAGTAGCTTTGTTTCAATTACTTCCAATTTTTCCGCGATCGCTAATGCTTCATTACTACTGGCGATCACCTGCTGCTCGTTGCTTGTATCTAGATAAACTTGACTGATGCGGAATTTAGAGCGAGCGGCCTGTAGGCAATTGCCAGTCGTTTCAGCGATCAAAAAAGCTTGCTGATAGAGTTTTAGGGATTCGGGATAATTTTTTAACTTTCGGTAAACAGTTCCCATGTCTTGTAGGGCAGTAATTTCTTCAGATCGCTTACCCATATCCTGAAAAATAGACAGGGCTTTCTGATAGGTATCGAGGCTAGAATCATAGGCCCCCAGAGAGAAGTAGATGTAACCGAGGGTTGATAAGGTATCGGCTTCGTCAGGGCGGATATTAAGCTGTCGTCGAATCTCTAAAGATTGATTTAAGGTATTAATTGCCTCTTGCTTTTTCCCTTGACGATTGAGAATATCGGCAATGCTTTCTAAGGCTTCTGCTTCTTGCGGCTTAGCTCCCATGAATTGCAAGAGTTTTAATTGTTGTTGATAAGTATCAAGAGCTTGGGGATATTGTCCGAGTCTGGCAGACTCCAAGCTTGCTAACATACCTAAAAAATCAGCTTCTGTCTTGATATTTTCTTGCTTGCGATATTTTTGGACAAATTGTTGGAAGCTTTCGATAGTGTTAGTAGCAGGTTCAGAAGCAGGTTCGGATGAATTCGGTACATTAGCCGATGGTTCTGGGGAAGATGGTTTTTGTAATGTTGCAATTTGATCAGAACAGCTAGATGTTGACAATGAGGCGTAAATTAGGTCAAAAATGCTTCTATCTCTTTTAAATTCAGGATCGAGCGCGTTAGCTTGCTTTAGAGACTCTATGGCTTTTTTGACTTCTCCCAAACTAATAAGATAAAACCCGGTAATAAAATCAAGTGTTTCAGCTTGTTTAACAACATCACCTCTAGCTCGCCAGAAAGATAGAGCTTGGTTATAGTAATCAAGTCCTTTCTGGTTTTGTCCTAAATTTTGACTGTAAGTCTGTCCAATGCTTGTTAAGGTAGTCGGTGTCACTTCGGGAGTATCAGGAAACAGGGACGGAACTTGTTGAGAATAATCGATCGCCTTCTGATATTGCCCTATATCCTTATAAATTAAAGACAAGGAACCAACGGCTGCTCCCTGACATTCTCGATCATTCAATGCTTCACAAGCCGATGCCGCTTGCTGGGCATACTCTAATGCTTTTGCATATTCTCCTCGAAACCAGTAGAGTTTAGCGATGTAGTCGAGTTTTTTTGCTACTTGAAGGCGATCGCCCGTTAATTGCCAGTACTTTAACGATTCAAGTTGTTTAGGAATCACCTGGGTCGCCAGGGGCGCGTCTTCTCCCATTAATTTTCTGGCTTCTGTGTCTGCTTTCTCTGCCGCAATACGGTTAGGGTCGAGATTGGGACTGACTGGCGGGGTTTGAGCAAGAGATAAGGACGGAATCAGGCTACTCGGTAAGGCGATCGCTAATGGCAACAGAAAGTGAAAAGGGTTTAGCTTTATAGGCATAGGACAATCTAAAAGAAGAGCATGGGAGAATGGAATCAAATTTTATAGGTATATCAGTATGATTAAGCTGCTAGATACAAATCTAACGCCATTCCCCCTGAAGAACAAAGGCAGACCAGTAATAAGGAGATTTCCACTCAGTTTCTTTTTGCATTTGCAATTGTGCTTCCCGTAGAGCTTGGGCGGGAGGAAGTTTTTTCTCTAAAACTAACTTATAAAATCGGGTCATCAATTCTGCCGTTGCTTGGTCATCTACTTGCCAGAGGCTAACTAATACTCTTGGTGTACCTGCATACATAAAGCCTCTGGTCAGTCCTACTAAGCCTTCCCCTTTGATTTCTTGGCCTAGGCCAGTTTCGCAGGCACTCAGTACCACTAATTCCGCAGGTAAATTAAGGTTAAAGATTTCGTTAAGCCGTAGGAAGCCATTGATCGGTGTTCCTTTGGCATCTACTAAGGAGAGAATGATGCCAGAATCGGTGGGTTCTTCTCCATTAAAAACGCCGTGAGTCGCTAGATGGATGATGCGATATTGGCTGAGTTGGGGATTGATGGCCAAATTAAGGCTGGCTCGGTCGTCGAAGGCGGCGGCAGTTTCGGTTTTGGGGAGTAGGGCGAGGATAGCTTGGGCTTCTTGGCGAGTACCAGGAAGTCGCGTAAATTGGTTATTGTCTCCTACTGCACGGCTTTTTTTAAGCGTTTTTGTGACACGGTTGAGGGCTAATTGGTTTAGGTCGGGGTTGGTTGGGGAAATGGGTTGTTTTTGAGGAGTTTTGAGGCGTGGATCGTCTGCACTAAAAATGGGGTCGGCGAGGATGGCCAAGGTTTTGGGGGCGGGTTTGCGGTTTTGGGTTTCTTGGCGAATCAGGGCAATACTGGAACTGGAGGGCAGGTTAACCAGTTCATATTGGTTAATCAGGGGTTTATCGTTAAGGGTGAGGGTAGCAAAGGGGACGTAACTCAGCACGCCATCGGGAACGATAACTAAACGTTTTTGCTTCAATTGAGCGGCGGGAGTGAGGACAAGTTGGCTGAGTTGGTTGGCGGCTTGGCTAATATTGGCTGTGTCATCTTTGCCGTATTGAATGGCATTCAGGAGTTCTCGTGCGGCGGTTTCGATTTCTTTTTGGGCGGGGAGAATGTGGGAGGTGAATCCGTTTTTGGTGATGATCCAGAGGTAGCTTTTCTCTTCGCCGAGGGAATATTGCAGAAGGGCGGTGTCGGGATCGAGAATTTGCTGTTGGACTTGGGCTAGGGTCAGAGGTTGGGGATATTTAAGGGCGGCGTATTTGGGGGATTTGGCACGGATTGTATCTTGAATTGCCTGATATTGGGCCAGTAAATTCTTGCGTTCTTGTTGAAAAAAGGCTTTTTGTTGCTCGGTAGGATTTTTATTAATAAGCTCGCTCCATTGTTTTTCAAGGGCGGTAGTTTTATCTTTAAGAGCATTTTCTTGATCTACCAGTTTGGGATCAACACCTTGGCGAATATCGGCATTGGATTCGTTGAGCAGTTCCAGCAGTGTTCTAGCACGACTACGTTCACTGGTATCAAAAGCTTGGGCGTTATAGCCTTGGGTAGGATCTTGTTGGTGTAAATCCATCAAAATATCAATTTTTAAGGCATAGTAATCTTGTTTGGTGGCAAAAAAGCTAGTTTTCAGTTCGGGATTGACAATCTCTTGACGAATATTTTCAACAATATCTATGGCTTCACTGATGGAGCTTAAGGCGGCTTTTAGATCGCCCTCTTTTCGTTCTAATTTAGCCAGATCGTAGAGGGTTTGCGATTTCTCTGGTTGCCAACTAAGGGCTTGGTAGAGAGCAAGTTGATCTCGATAGGTTTGGATCGCTTTTTGGGGTTGTTTGAGAGCGACATAGACTTCAGCAAGACTCGTGAACATAGCGGCTTCTAATGTCCGATACTGAGATTGTTGAGCTAGGCTTTGGGCTTTTTGGGCATATTCGAGGGCTTCAGGATAATTTTCCTGCTTTAATTTAGCTTTAGCAAGAACATTGTTAATTTTGGCTTGGGTAACGAACTTCATTTCAATCAAATCTATTTTCTCAGCGATCGCCAATGTTTCATGACTACTGATGATCGCCTGCTGATCCTTGCCTGTATCTAGATAAACTTGACTGATACGGTATTTAGATTGAGCGGCGTGTAGGCAATTGCCAGTCGTTTCAGCGATCAAAAAAGCTTGCTGATAGAGTTTTAGGGCTTCGGGATAATTTTTTAACTTTTTGTAAACAGATCCCATGTCTTGTAGGGCGGTAATTTCATCAGATCTCATACCTGTATCCCGAAAAATAGACAAGGCTTTCTGATAGGTGTCGAGACTAGAATCATAGGCTCCCAGAGAGAGGTAGATGCGGCCAAGGGTTGATAAGGTATTGGCTTCGCTAGGGAGGATATTAAGCTGTCGTCGAATCTCTAAAGATTGATTTAAGGTATTAATTGCCTCTTGCTTTTTCCCTTGATCATTGAGAATAGAGGCAATGTCTTCTAAGACTCTTGCTTCTTCTGGTTTAGCTCCCATGAATTGCCAAAGTTTTAATTCTTGTTGATAAGTATCAAGAGCCTGGGGATATTGTCCGACTCTGACATACTCCAAGCCTAGTAACCTTAAAAATTGAGCTTCTGCCCTGATATTTTCTTGCTTGCGATATTTTTGGACAGATTGTTGGAAGCTTTCGATATTGTTAGTAGCAGGTTCAGAAGCAGATTCAGGTGAATTCGGTACATTAGCCGATGGTTCTGGGGAAGGTGGTTTTTGCAATGTTGCAATTTGATCAGAACAGCTAAATGTTGACAATAAATCGTAATTTAGGTCAGCAATCTTTCTATTATATTCAGGATCGAGCGCGTTAGCTTGTTTTAGAGAATCTATGGCTTTTTGGTTTTCTCCCAAGTTAACAAGATAAAAAGAGGCAATAAAGTCAAGTCTTCTAGCTTGTTCAACAACATCACCTCTGGTTCGCCAGAAAGAAAGGGCTTGGTTATAGTAATCAAATGCTTTCTGGTTTTGTCCTAATTCACCATAACTCTGTCCAATGCTTGTTAAGGCACTCGATGTCATTTCGGGAGTATCAGGAAATAATGAAGGAAGTTGTTGAAAATAATCGATCGCCTTCTGATATTGCCCTATCTCCTTATAAATTAAAGACAAGGAAGTAACGGCGAGTCCCTTACATACTCGATCATTCAATGCTTCACAAGCCGATGCCGCTTGCTGGGCATACTCTAATGCTTTTGGATATTCTCCTCGCAACCAGTAGAATTTAGCGATGACATCGAGTCTTTTTGCTACCTCAAGGCGATCGCCCGTTAATTGCCAGTACTTTAACGCTTCAATCCATTTGGGAATCACCTGGGTCGCAAGGGGCGCGTCTTCTTGCAGTAATTTTCTGGCTTCTGCTTCTGCTTTCTCTGCCGCAATACGGTTAGGGTCGGTGCTTTTTGGAGGAGATTGGTTTTGAGTTTGTATTACTGGATCTGTCGTGGAGGATTGAGCAACAGTTGTTTGGGCAATGACCGCTTCTGTTGCCGTTACTAGGGGAGACAGTCCCCCAGCAAGCAACAAAATGCCAACTATCAAAACTTTAGAAGAATAAGTCATAGGAGCAGGAGGGAAGTTAAACTTCATAACCGACATTCCGCAGGTTGCCGCCACCCATAGAGTAATTAATTTAAACTACTCTATTCATAGTGTATTAAAACAAATTAACGCCATGTAGAAAGAGCATCTATTTGTATTTATACGCTATCTGTAGCGTTTGCGGAATGTGGGTCATAAGAAAGCCCGTAAATTTTGCCTAATCACTCGGAGGATGCCAGCCAGCCTGCACCCAATAGCTACGAACTATCAAAGCGTCTGCATCATCACTCAGATGAAGTGCAGAAACAGTTGCCCTACCAATGGATGTCAACCCAACAATAATAATACCGTCTTCAGCCCATCGGAAGTGTTTAGACCAAATTTGAGTCGCTGGATTAAAAAGTGGGACTCTTTCACCAGTTTCAGGGTCAATGCCCGTCGTTTTGTCGCTTTTGTAACGATTACACAAAGGACAAGCCAACCATAAATTAGACTCATCACTACTCCCTTTTTTGGCAAGCGGAATGATGTGTTCAATCTCCAAACGAGCCATCACCAAGTGCTGAGGACTCAAACAATAACCGCAGCGATAACGAGCTTTAGCGCGAACCCGACGCTCAACTTCAATTGGGATATAGGGACGTGCCATCACTCAAAGCAGGGCGTAAACCCCGTTCAACAGCCACTTTTAAAGCACGAGCTTTATGAATTAAACCCCGCCGATAAACTTGCATCAGTCCATCTAGTCGGCTAACACCAGCTTCATTAAGTTCTCCTTCTCGACTTTGGGCTAACAGACCGCTAAATATCTCTTGCTGTGCGTCTTCCATCTGGAGATCGCAAAGAGCTAAAATCTGGTTATCTGACAAAGATTCGATAGGGAGTTCACTAATAGCATAATCAATCCACTCGACTAAGATTTCTTCCAGCCGTCTATGGGTGAGTGTTGCAATTTGCTTGGCTTGTTGGGCTAAGGCTTCAGGCAGTTCCAAGGTGACAGTTTCAGTCATTTTTTCTAATCATGATGAGTGTACACAGACAGTAGCCTTAAAAAAGGGGACTAGGATACCAGCATCAAATATACCGAACATGGTTTTCCATCTCATCTGCTGTCACTTGATTTACAACAACCAATAATCGTTGTGCAATTTCTTGGGGCGGACGACGGACAGCGAAAATAACACCATAGTGCATTTGCTCAGTATTAAAATAAATTTGCGTTAGTTCTTCAAAGTCAGTTCGATTGTGCGTAACCAATGTTCTTTTTTGGCTAACAGCATAAGCAAGCTGCTCTTCATCACTCGCCGAAAGTCTTCCCGCATCCCTTACCGTAAGACTATCAAACCCCCTAGCTTTTAATAAGTCTGCTATCATCACATTGACATCCTCATCAAGATATAGACGGATAAAAACATTACTCATAAATCTTTGACCAATGGATCAATCAATTCATCAGGAATGCAGTTAAATTCGATGTAATTATTAATCTCATTCTGATGGTCACTATAGTAACTTAACGCATCAAATACTTGTGCCAATGTTAAATGAGGCATCCCCGTAGGTATTTCTTCAGGGGCAATACCTGTACGCCAGGTCTCAACAATCGCCCTGACAGGTGTGCGGGTTCCCTTAATAATCGGCTCCCCTTTAAGAATGCGATCATCTCTAACAATATAAAGATGTTCTGTTACTTGAACCATCGCTGTTTTTACCCCATAGGAAAACTTTAAATCCAATTATAGCGATAATGCTACTTTCAATTTAGCGATCGCCTGTAGTAGAGATGCCGCTTTGAAAGGGAAAAAACAGATAAATTAAAGGTAGAGGCTTGGTCTCCAAGTCTTGCACTCTCAGGATTTGGAAACCAAACCCCTACTTTTGTGCAGTAGCTTTTAAAAGGGAGAAAAATAATCTTTAACTGTTTTTTAACCGTTTTTGAATTTCCTCGATCCGTTGTGCCAATAGCTTCACCTGGGACTCATCCCCCAAAACAGCATAACTAGCCTGAGCCTTTTTCAACCAAGAAAGAGCCTCCTCCTTCTTCCCTAGTCCAAAACTGGCCTCTCCTAACCCCGATTGAGCTTCCGCTTCACCCTCTTGATCTCCCGATTTTTGGGCAAGGGCTAAGGCCTGCTGGTAAGCCTGCTGGGCCTGTTGATTTAAACCCGTCTGTAGCAACAAATCCCCCAATAAGCTATAAACCACCCGATTTTGGCTTTTCTGTTGACTGAGAGGCTGCAAAAGGGCGATCGCTTCTGCCTTAAGGTTATTCCCTTCATAGAGATAGGCTAGGGACAAAGTTTCCACTTCTGGAGACAAACCCTGTTTTTTAAGACTCGTCGCCTCCTCCTCAACAACCTTTGCCTTCTCCGTAGCCATCAGCCCAAACATCAAATTGGCCCCTACTTCCTGCCTAGACGATACCCCCTTATCCGTCGTTACCGTCAACAAATACTTTACTCCCGACTTCAAGGGTTCTTGCCCTCCATAAAGTACCTGGGTCTCCTTAGTTTCTGTTTGCCAATCTAAGCCGCCGCCCTCTAACTGCACCTGATAACGAGTTGCTCCCTTCACAGGATTCCACTTTAACAAAGGGCGATCGCTTAAAAGCTCCGTATTGCGAGGACTGATAATGTAAGGAGTCAGCGCATTTTGCCCACGGGTTTGGCCACGAGCAACCTTACGGGGACGGGAAGCGGTTCCCCTCGGACAACCCTCAGAGACTCTAAATTGTTTACCCGCAGTGGGTTGCCAGCGTTCTGTGTTACTACACAAGAGAAATGCAGAGGCATTTGAACCCATTTGTAAGTAGTCATTGGGACGTAAAAGCGAACCAGTACTAGCTTTTTGGAAAGCTTTCCAGTTCTCCTTCTTAATTTTGACTTCGCCTTTATTGACGATTAAAATATTAATGCCCGTTGATTCGCTTAAACTCAATTCAGACAAACCGATGACTATCCCACCTGCAATCAATACGGATGCGACTAACTGTTTTTTGGGTATCATGGAGTAGATTTTTTTTCGAGATTTAATTTTTGTTTAGCGAGGGAAAACCAGGTTTCCTCCTCAGCGTTACGAACATTTCTGGCTGCTAACCGCTTATTGACTAAATCATAGCATTGTCGCCACTGTTCAACTGCGCCCGATGATTTTTGTGCCTCTAGGACTTGGGCCAAGAGACAATTAGCCGCCCCTGGATTGAGAATATAGGACTGAATTTCTGGAATACGAGCAATACCGATCGCCGTATCTAAAAATCCCTGAGCTTCTTGATAGTTTGCTTGCTTAAGTTTCGCCCAGCCTAAATTTTTGAACATACTATATTTAACAGCATTTAAGTCATTAGATACATTTGCTTCTTGTTGTTCTTTTTGCTCCATCAATGCCAAACCATCTTTTAATAACAGAACAGCCTCTGAGTATTTATTTTCTAAAATATACAAACGTGCTAAATTATTATAAGCATCGGGAACACCTCCCTTAGCTGCAATGATGTAATATTTACGGGCATTGTCAAAATTTTGCAATTCTTCATAAAGATTTCCTAGATTATACGTCGCATCCAAATTATTACCATCTAAGGCGATCGCCTTTAAATAATTTCGCTCTGCATTTGTTAACTGACCTTTTTCTTCCGCTCGACGGCCTTCTCGATTAATTTCTTGAGAAAATTGAGGTTGTAGAAACCAAATAATTAGTAAAAAGCCAAATAAAGAGGCCGTAGGAATAAATTTTGCCTGCTCATAGAGATAGGGCGGAATTTTGAGCCGATTGAACAGTCGGTTAAACCCTTCTTGACCCGAAGAAGTTAATTCGTTATTTGCCTGCAATAAAACTAAAATACTTGGCAAGGCAATGGTTAATACCTCGGTTAATCCAGAAGCACCGCTAAAAAAGCGAGTTGCTAAAGTTCCCAATAAACCTAAATTCATTGTCCATACGCTCAGCCTTGCCCCCTTCCATAACCAAGCAAATTTGTCGGAAGAGTCAGATTCAACCGTCGAATCTAGGTTCCACCACCATTCCTGGGGCGTGACAGAAAGAGAATTGCGATAGGTCGCTAAATCCAAAATTTGGGAGATTAAAGCCGCATTTTCTTGGAGTCGATTGTCTAATACCACTAATCTTTCTAAAAGATTTGCTGTTACTGGGTTTTCAGCCCCTAAAGCTTTTTGAACTTTGTCTCTCGCGGTTAAAATATTGACTGCCTGCTCACCATTAGGCGTTTCGCTATTTTGCCAACTACTCAACACCGATTCATAATCGCTCAAAGCAGTATCTAAAAGTGAAGACTCAGGGGAAGACATTGTAGCTCCAGATTTTGATCGTGATTTTATTGTAGGGCGATCGCCGTGAAGTATTTACGCCACTTGCAAAAGGGGTTTGGGACTGGGTAAATGGTTCATCTTTTACGCGATCGCAGTGAAGTATTTACGCCACAGGCAAAAAGAGTTGTTTTATTTTCTGAAATGATTGCTAGACTGAGATTGTAACCTAAAACTTATTGGAGAGTCCTCAATGCAACCATTGAAATCAATTTTTGCTGACAACATGAAGCATCTTGGAACAACTCTTGAGGAACAAATTAAAAAAAATCAACCACTTATGGAATGGTTAAAACAAGAACTAGAAGTCGAAATTACTGAAGAAGAGGCTCAAGTTAACCATGAAAAATTAAAAAGTCTCAAACTAACCCTAGATAGTTTTCGTCCCGAAGGTCATAAACTTTTTAGCGAAAAATGATTATTTTTTTGGACACTGGTGTTCTTGGCGTTTTGGCTTCTCCCAACGACAAATAAGAGGTTAGAGACTGTCAACAATGGCTCTATTCTTTAACGATTAGAGGGACTTACTGTGTCAGTTCAGATATTTGTGATTATGAACTCAGAAGAAGTTTAATTTTAGAATCTTTTAAATATGATAACGAGAAAAGTATCAAAAAGTTGGATGAGCTTCAATCATTGATTGACTTTTTTCCTGTTACTAGCCAAGTCCTAAATCATGCTGCTTATCTATGGGCAAATTCTCGTCGTCAGGGGCAACCGACCGCAGACCCCAAAACCTTAGATGCGGATGTTATTATCGCCGCTCAATGTCAGTTTTTAATACAAGATTATCCTGGTCAGAGTCTTATTTGTGCAACCACGAATGTTAATCATTTAAGCCGTTTTATTGAAGCTCAAACTTGGCAAAGTATCATATTTTAAGCCGCCATTCATTCATTCACCTGGAACATGAAGGGATTACACTAATTCAACTAATCATATTATACTCCCATAAAATCCTCATCTAAGAGTTGTTCTGATGTAAAGGGACAAGTCATCGGATAGGCAGTTTCGGGCGGAATGGAAACCCAAAACCTTGCCAGTTTTCCCGCCTTAATCGCTACTTTTCTGGCATCAGGATAAGCTGATTGAATAGCGGTTTCTAGGTGATTTTTTAAAGAGGGGGTATCTCGCAAACTTTTATAAATCCGTTGACGATGTTCGACTACTGAATCATACCAACTGCCTTTCATTGCTTCGGGAACATTGTTTTGGATTTTTAGCTTTAATAAATGGGCGATCAGAATCATTAAGTTACTTTCTAATGCTTTTCTATCTGAGTGTCCCAAATCCGTCAACTCCTCAATTAAATGTTGAGTATCTAAACGGTTAAATTGTTGCTTCTCTAAACAGTCAATCGTCTTTTCTAACCAGCTTTAGAAGTCGCTATCATAAAGGGTTTGTAAGGTTGGGTCATTCATAAAAAATTTCCTGGGTTTGCTTGATTAACTGGGTGATTCTTTTAAAATTTTATCTTCTACAATGAAATCAGCCTGGCGATCACCAATGGGTTCGGGTAAGTCTTTGTAATAAATGGGTTGTTCTATCGCCAATGGGTTTGGGTCAGTCTTTATAATAAATCGCCAATGGGTTTGGCTGGAACTGGTATCGTCTGATTAAAGTTGGAAAAAGTTATGGTGTAAGAGTTTGAGAAAATAGAAAAATAGTTTAAGACTAGACATCGGCCCGTTTTTATTATACTATTATTATTGTCATTATATCAAAGAAGAAGGAAACAGAAAACAATGTCAATATTAAAGAAAAGCTCTATGGAAGTCCTAAATGATGTTGGCTTGTGCCAAGAGAAAGAGGATGCCTTATTTCAGAAAAACTGTCCTCATTGCTATAGTGAAAACGTAAAAATACATTCTCATTATCAAACGAAAGGTAACGGGGAACGTAAAATGTTCATCTGTCAAGAATGTGGTTCTTGTTTTGCTGAGACTTATGGTAGCGTAATCGCTGGCTTAGAAACCCCATTAAGTGAAATTGTAAAAGTATTAAAAGCCAGAATGGAAGGAATAGGATTAAATGCAGCAGCCCGAGTATTCGGCTACGCGAAAACAACAATATTGAATTGGGAAAAGAAATTATCAGGATTACAAGAGACATTATTTTTATACGCCTTAATGAATGAATTTGTTAAATTAGTAATAGAAGGGGATGAACTATACACAAAAGTTGGAAAAAATAAAGAAGCAAGTGCCTCTGAGGGGTGGACAATCGTGCTCATGGACAGGGCTAGCCGCTTTATTTGGCATTTAAAATGTGGTCGAAAAGAGCAGAAATTATTTCTAGAAGCAATGATAACAATAGCGGAATTATTTGAAAGGAGTGCAGAATCTCTCCAGTTATTTACAGATGGAGAAAAGCGATATAGTCAACTGCTATTTAATATTTGTCACGAAGTATTAAAGACTGGAAAGCGAGGTCGTCCCACCAAAGTATTACCGAAGGGTCTTGTGGTAAGACTAAAAAATAAGAGTAGTAAACGTCGAGATTCTGAGGGTAAACTAAAGAAAGTAGAAACTCCGAAACCAGAACATCCAGAGACAACAGAAAAACCAGAAGAAAAGGACGTCCATGCCAACCACGTTGAGGCATTTAATAGTGCTATCCGACGCTATTTAGCCGCCTTTCGTCGTCGTACAAATACTTATGCTAAATCTGTTGTGGGATTACAGCGAGTCCTAGATATTTTCTGGATGGTTCATAACTTTGTTCGCAGCCATTTTACGACTAGAGAAGTTCCTGCTGTAGCTCTCGGTATAATTGAAAAAGGGTTAACTTGGGAGGACTTACTCCAAATTCGCCTGATTTCTTGAACCTCTCGTATTGCAACGTTTGTAGCTTCTAGCTAGACGATACCAGTGCCAGCAAGCCCTATTTAGAATCAATGTAATGCTCTATTTAGTGATTGATCAAGTTTGTTTGCAGTTTGCAGTTTGCAGGTTACTGGCCATTGGTGTCAACTTAAGCCAAAATGCCTACTCACAAAAGATTAGCCTAAAAGCAGGCGGAAGTAAGAGTAGGCTGAAAAAAAGGTTAGTATATAAAAAAGTGAGCAAAAAACAAATGGCAAGACAACATCCTCGGAGAAAAGGAAACCCAGACTTACGTCGTAAGACAAATCAGCCAGGGGTAGAAATCCCTGAAATAACAAAAGAGTTGTTTGAATTACTAGAACCCACAATGTTTACACCATTAAAATATTTACAGGGAACTCATGAGAAAATGATGAGAGATAGGGTATTAAATTTACCAGTAATGGTGGCATTAGTGTTAAGTATAGTGTATCGTCAAATAGCGGGTATAAGTGAAGCGGTAAGACTGTTAGAGGAAGAGGGATTGCTATGGGTAGCATCATTAAAAGTAAGCAAACAGGCAGTATCAAAAAGAATGATGAATGTGCCAGCCGAAATATTTGCAATATTACTAAAAGAAGTGTTAGAAAAAGCAGCCGAAAAAGGGAAGAAGCTCCAAGTAGGAGAAAAATGGGAAAAAATAAGAGAAAAGTTTAGTGCAGTGTGGATAGCAGATGGCTAAACGCTAGAGCAGGTAAGGAAAAATATGAAAATAAGTAAAGAAGAAAAGAGTAAATTGGGGGGTAAAATAATGATGGTAGTGGAAGCCTTTACCCAAAGACCCGTTACTTTATGGTACACAGAAAATGATAAATCAAATGATAAAATATGGTGTGAAGAATTGGCAGCTAAATTACCAGAAAATGGTTTAATTCTCGTAGATATGGGATTTTTTAGCTTTGTGTGGTTTGATTTGTTAACAGAAGCTAAAAAGTTTTTTCTAACCAGATTTAGAGCGGGTACATCTTACAAAACCAAACAAGTATTGTCTCAAGGTAGTCATTACAGAGATGAGATTATCATTATGGGAAATTACCGTTCTAATCCTTGCAAGCATCCGGTGAGATTAGTCTCAGTATTATGGGGAACAATCTGGTATCAGTATTTAACAAATGTGTTGTCTCCCGAACAACTGTCCGCCGAAGAGGTCTGTGATTTATATCGAAGACGATGGACAATCGAAGAAGCCTTTTTATTAACGAAAAGACTTTTAGGACTAGCCTATTTATGGGTAGGGAATAAGAATGGTGTCCAAATCCAGATTATTTGCACTTTGATTTTCTATACGGTCTTAAATCAATTGGTAGGGGAAGTGGCGATTGCTCTAAATCAACCGAAAGAAAAAATCTCAGTAGAGATGGTGTTTCGGAGTCTATACTATGTAGCGAAGGCTATTGCTAGAGGAGAAAAGCCTGATACAGTAACCTATCTGGCTGAACGTGCTAAGTTATTTGGTTTGGTCAAAGCTGAGAGAAAGCGACATCGAGAAAAGGCCGCTCTCAATCAACAAATTTGGGAACCCATTCCTTTAAGTTGACACGGATGGTTACTGGCTCTCTAAGAGACCGAGATTCGAGGAGGGAATGCAAAAAACTCGGAGATTAGGTTAATATCTCTCATATTCATCAAAACAAGATCGTGTCTGTATCCTATGTTACCGTTTGAATTTGGAATTGCTGGCCAATAGACAGCAATTCTAAATTTAAGGATGGGTAAGGGCAGGGTAATCGCATCTTATTTGTTACAAAAAATACAGACAAAAAGAGAGAAATATAGTGTAAAAAAGAAGCAGTCATCTAAGAGAAGAAAAGGCTATTATTTAAAAAAAGTAAGTGAGTGAGGTCAAAGATGGCAAAAGGCTTCGGCGCAAGAGTTCTAACCCCACAACAAGAAAAAGAAGTCAAAATTATCAAAAGAAGCATACTGAAACATTTTCAGTGCCTAAAAGAACCGAGAACAGGGAGAAGGCAAGACCATAACTTAACAGCAATTGTCACCATAGGAATATTGGCAGTATTGTCAGGGGCAGATGGCTTTGTAGCAATTGAAGCCTATGGCAAAGCCAAACGAGAATGGCTAGAAATGTTTCTAGAGTTACCAAAGGGAATTCCCTCTCACGATACCTTTGGAAGAGTATTTGGAATGTTGGAAACAGAAGAACTAGAAAAAAGTTTTCTGAGCTGGATAAGCAGTCTAACGGAGAAAATGGACATAGAGCTGATACAGATAGATGGAAAAACGAAAAGAGGTTCTTATGATAGGGAAAAAGGACTAAATGCGTTACACAGCATAAGTGCGTGGAGTAGTGAGCGGGGACTGATGTTAGCGCAAAAGAAAGTAGATAGTAAATCTAATGAAATAAAAGCAGTCCCCTTGTTACTGAAGTTACTTAACATCAAGGGGGCAGTAGTAACCCTAGATGCAATGGGAACGCAGACAGAAATCGCAAAACAAATAAAGCAAGGTGAAGGT
Organism: Woronichinia naegeliana WA131; assembly: GCA_025370055.1. NCBI lineage: Bacteria > Bacillati > Cyanobacteriota > Cyanophyceae > Synechococcales > Coelosphaeriaceae > Woronichinia > Woronichinia naegeliana. Next base: position 7,080,362 of record CP073041.1, read on the forward strand.
GACTATGTATTGGCTCTCAAAGGAAATCAGGGCAAACTTAATAAACAAGTTAGGGATTGGTTTAAACAAGCGGTCGCTCAGAACTGGCAAGGAATTGAATACAGTTATCATGAGAAGACAGAAAAAGGACATTACCGTTTAGAAACTCGTCAAGTCTGGACAGTGTCAATCAATCAGCTTTCCGCATTGCATCGCCAAAATCAGTGGGTCGGTTTAGCAACTGCTGTGATGGTTAAAAGTAAAACTCAATTCGGTCATAAAACAACAGAGACGTTTCGCTATTATATTAGCAGTCTTCCTACGGATGCCGAACGTCATAGCCATGTGATTCGTTCTCACTGGAGTATTGAAAATAGTCTGCATTGGGTTTTAGATGTCACTTTTAATGAGGATGCGAGTCGAGTGCGTCAAGGTAATGCGGCTGATAATTTGGGCTTGCTCCGTCGTTTAAGTATTAATTTGCTTAAACATGAGCCATCTCAAAAAAGCTTGAAGATGAAGCGTTATTTGGCGGCGATGGACAACAATTTTCTTCTACAGGTTTTAGCAGCTAGTTCACGGGAGTGATATTCATGAGTATATTTAGCTTCAAATAGGAGGATTGGCAAAATATTGACACCAACAATTATGAATTAGCGAAATTACTTAATCTTTTAGAGTTTAAGTTGATTTTCTTCTCTTTTTAGTTTTTGATATAGTCTATTTTTAAGCTAGATTTCTTTTTTGATTCCACTCTACTAATATGCGATTACCCTGTGGGTAAGGGTTGTAGAAAAAAAGGATAATGGGAAAGGACAACAAGGTAGCCAGAGAGGAAGAAAAGATGCAAGGAATAATCAGTATGACTGGTCTGATAGCGTACTTGGTAGCAAGTATAGAGAAAATGAAAGACCCTCGCCAACCCAGTCCAAATACAACCTACAGCCTAAAAGATGCGGTACTAGGTGGTTTCAGCCTGTTTCTAATGCAATGTGAATCATTCCTAGAACATCAAAGACAACTGCATAGTCGCAACGGTAGGGATAATCTTCAAACTCTATTCGGTGCCATCAAAATACCTAGTGACAATCAAATCCGCAATATCCTGGATAAAATCAAAGCCAATTCGTTATTTGTGGTGTTTAGTGACATTTATCAACTACTAAAGACCAGAGGAATATTGACTCGGTATGAGGTGTTAGACAAGCAATTACTAATTCCGCTAGATGGCACAGAGTATTTCTCCTCCCAAAATATCCACTGTGAGCAATGTTCCCATCGAACCCATAAAAACGGGACAGTGACTTACTTTCATTCGGCAATTTTACCGGTAATTGTCTCACCTCAGCAAAAAGCAGTGATTAGTCTTGACCCTGAATTTATTACTCCTCAAGATAGTCACGAGAAACAGGACTGTGAGGTAGCGGCGGCAAAACGTTGGCTCCACAGACATCGAGAATTCTTTGACCCGTTTAGCGTTACTATGATTGGGGGATGACCTCTATAGTCGTCAACCGATGTGCGAAGAGGCTCTTCAAAACCACTTTCACTATCTCTTTGTCGTTTGCCTGAATCTCACCCTACTCTCTATGAGTTTTTGGACTATGCCGAGAAGATTGGGGAAGTTTACTCTTTCCATGAGCGTCGTCGTCATGGTCGCGATTGGCATGACTATCATTATCGTTGGACTTATCACTTGCCCCTAAGAGATGGTTCCGCCGCCCTCAATACTCATTGGTTTGAGGTCACTGTTACTCGCCGTTCTGATGGTCAGGTTCTCTTTCACAACGATTGGATTACCGACCTTTTTCCCCAAGCCGATAACATTGTTGAGTTAGTCAGTGTCGCTCGCTCTCGTTGGAAAACCGAAAATGAGAACCATAATACTCTTAAGACTCAGGGCTACCATCTAGAACACAATTTTGGACATGGTGACCACCATCTTGCTACCTTTTTGCTCACCTTAAATTTACTGGCTTTCTTGTTTCACACCGTTTTACAGCTTTTAGATGAGTCCTACCAACGTATCCGACTACTTTTAGGGACTCGAAGATGCTTTTTTTCCCATTTACGCACTCTTACTACCTATTTTGTCTTTGATAGCTGGCAACACCTTCTTGATTTTATGCTTGAGCCATTTGACTCTCTGCCCGCCACTAATTCCTCCTGATTTTTCAAATTTAGAATTGCTGGCCAATAGATGTGTGTACACAGTAGGTCAAAAAAGATGATAAGACTTCCGTGATAACATCCAGCAATTCCAAATTCAGAATGTAGTCCAAGATACAAAAGTCTTGAAGTGCTTACGGTCAAGGGGTTTTGTTTCAATATGTGGAATCAGCGTAATGCTCTATTTAGTGATTGATCAAGTTTGTTTGCAGGTTGCTGACTCTCCAAGAGGCTAAGATTCGAGGAGGAAGTACAAAAAACGTCAGAAATCAGCGAAATCTCTCTTGACACCATAAAAGCGAGATAGTGTCTGTATCTTATGTTACCGTTTGAATTTGGAATTGCTGGATAACATCAGACATAATCAACGAAAAATTTACAGCAAGAATTTTTTCTGGGTCACGCATGATGTTTAGGTACAAAGCCTGTAGTACTTTAATGGTGGCAGGATGGTTTTGGCATAGTAGTGTTCCATTCGCTCTTACCCTACCGCCGCCCGATGATATTCCCGAAGAAATTTTAAGAGCCGAAATCATCACCGAAGCGCGATCGCCCATTGATGGTAAACCCTTGACAGCAGCCCAATATCAGGAATTGCAGCAACGCTTTGCCAACAATCCTAACCCCCCCGAACTGAATCCTAAGATCCGCAATCTAATTTTTCTCTTGAAAATTCGTAAGCTTATTAGGGCAATTATACCATTTTAGAAAAAGTTGGCGTTTAGTATTCCTGGCTTTGAGGTTTTGTTTCTGTATTCTTACGGCATGACTGTGATCGCCAATCTGTTTTTTTATGGGTCTGCTCCCTTGCGTCTCAAAATAGGAGTGCTATCATAAATAACTAGTTCACAAAGATACTGTAGCTCAGACGGATAGAGCGAGTGCCTCCTAAGCACTAGGCCGCCGGTTCGACTCCGGCCAGTATCGTTGCTATCAGACTAAATTAACGTCAGTTCGGGTTAAGGGTATTGATTCGATAGTAGTGGTGGCAGCAGCAATTCCAAATTCAAATGGTATAACCCACATTCCGCAGGTTGTCGAAGAGGAGCACTAGTTCACGCGAGCTAGTACCGGTACTTGTGCATTGATTTCGGGCAAGGATAAAAAATGTCAATAAAGTTCTAAAATGGAGTCTTGTCTTAGATAGAATCAACAGTAAAAATGAATAACCTAAATATTAAAGACCTCGACCACTTAGGAATCGTAGCGGGAATTTATAGATGAAATGGGTTTAGTAGAAATTATCGATGAGGAAGTGGGAACTCATCCTCAAGAAAAGCTCAGTGTAGGTACAATAGTAAAAGCAATGATATTAAACTGCTTAGGAGGTATCAATGCTCCGTTATATTTGTTGAGTGAGTTTTTTAAAGGAAAAGCATTAGAACACCTATTAGGAGAAGGAATAAAAGCAGAAGATTTAAATGATGACAAGCTAGGAAGGTCATTGGATAAGGTATTTGGAGTGGGGGTAAAAAACCGGTTCACGAAAATAGTCCTAAAAGCGGCAGCAATCTTTGGAATAGAACAAAAGTCAAAGCATTTAGACTCAACCTCAATGTCTGTACAAGGGAAGTATAAGGAAAGGATAGAAGATGAGGAAGACGAGCAGACAAAAGCCATAAAAATAAAATTTGGTTATTCCAGAGATAAACGACCAGACCTAAAACAGTTTATGTTAAATATGATATGTAGTGGAGATGGTGGTGTCCCTCTCTTTATGCAATTAGGAGATGGCAATGAATCGGATAAAAAGGTGTTTCCCCAGATAATCAAAGACTGTCAAGAAAGGTTGAATATGGAAGGTTTATCGGTGATGGATGGAGCTTTTTATACGGCGGAAAATGTGGGCATGGCGAGGTCAATTCAATGGTTAAGTCGTGTCCCTCTGAAAGAAGCCACTGAGACTTTGGCAAATATATCAGAAGACCAATGGCAGCAGGGTGAACAGGACGGTTATCGTTGGCAAGTGAGGGCTTCGGAATATGGGGGTGAACAGCAACGATGGCTTGTGGTCGAAAGTGCTCAACGTCTCCAGTCCGATAATAAAGCTATAAGTCAAAAAATTGAGAAAGCCGATAAAGTTGTCAAAAAAGAATGGCAGAAACTTTGTGGACAGAATTTTGCTTGTGAGGCCGATGCTCTTACTGAGGCTCAACTCTGGCCAAAAACCTTGACTTATCATCAACTCAGTCAAGTTGAGGTTCAGACTATTCCTTACTATGCCAAGGGAGGAAGACCGAAACAAGGGGCTACCCCTCTCGGTTTTCATTACCGCTTAACTGGGCAATTAAGCCTTGATTCCTCTTGCTTGGAAGCCGCATCTAAACGGGCTGGACGTTTTATTTTAGCTACTAATGTTCTTGATTCTCAGGTTTTGAGTCCCGACCAGATGTTGGCTGAATATAAGGCTCAACAAAACACCGAGCGCGGCTTTCGCTTTCTCAAAGACCCTTTCTTTTTTGCCTCTGCTCTTTTTCTCAAGAATCCTCAACGCATTATGGCTTTGATGATGATTATGGTTGTCTCTTTATTGGTTTATACTTTGGCACAACGTCGCCTACGACAGGCTTTGGCTCTTGCCCATCAGACTATTCCTAATCAAAAGGGTAAACCGACCGCCATTCCCACTCTGCTTTGGGTCTTTCAGTCTTTTCTGTTTATCCGTTGGTTAGAGATTGACGGCATTCAAACTATCGTTAATTTGACCTCCAAACACAAACATATTCTTTCCTTTCTTGGCTCTTCATGTCAAAACTACTACTTTGTCTCTTGACTTACCTGCGGAATGTGGGGTATAAATAGGGCTTGCTGAAAAAAGCTGAAACCTTTACGGAGAAAAATAGTAGGCGAATTAAGAACCGCTAGAATGCACGAAAATAGGGTAGAATGCCTCAAAACCATTGCATTAAGAAGAGAGAAAGCAGATGTACCGAAAGCAACAGTACTCAATTGAAACACCAGAAAACTTGAAAAATCTGTTCGGCGGGCAGTTAGACGAAGAAAATCGTTGGATAGAAATGTCAAAAATGATTCTTTGGGAAGAATATGAGGAAGAATATGCAAAAAACTTCACAGAAAAAAAAGGAGCCCCAGCCAAATCATTTAGAATGGCATTAGGAGCATTAATTATCAAAGAAATTTCAGGAAAAAGTGACAGAGAAACAGTAGAACAAATAAAAGAGAACCCTTATTTACAGTACTTTATAGGAATGGAAAGCTATAGTAGCAAAGAAGCATTTAATGCGTCAATGATGGTTCATTTTCGTAAAAAAATAGGAATGGAATTAATAAATAAAATTAATAAAGAAATAGAAAAAAAAGCGACGGGTGTAGCGTCAGAAAAAAAAGAAAATGAAGGAAAGTTATTGTTAGATGCGACTTGTACACCAGCAGATATAAAATATCCAACGGATATAGGAATATTGAATGATGCCAGAGAAAAAACAGAAAAAATAATAGATAAGCTGTATGAAGAAATAAAAGAGAAAAGGAAAGAAAAGCCGAGGACTTATAGGGAAGTGGCAAGAAAAGAGTACTTAGCCATAGCAAAAAAACGTCGTGTGTCAAAAAAAGAAAGAAGAAAAGGAACAAAAAAACAACTAGGATATATAAAAAGAAACTTGTCTGATATAGAAAAAATGATAGAAGAGGGAGCAAAGTTAGAAAAACTAACGAAAAAAGAGCAAGAAGAGCTTGTAACGATAGGAAAAGTGTATGAGCAACAGTTAGAAATGTATGAAAAAAAGACAAATAAAGTAGAAAACAGAATTGTGAGTGTAAGCCAACCTCACGTGCGTCCAATAGTGCGTGAAAAAGCGGGAAAAGCAGTAGAGTTTGGAGCTAAAATATCGGCAAGTAATGTGAATGGCTTTGTCTTCTTAGACAAATTAAGTTGGGATAATTACAACGAATCGGGAGATTTACAAGCGCGAATAGAAGAATATAAAAGGGAAACAGGATGTTATCCGGAATCGGTTCATGTGGATAAAATCTATCGAACAAAAGCGAATCGAGCTTATTGTAAAGAAAGGGATATAAGAATGAGTGGTCCCCGATTGGGAAGACCGCCGAAAGAGGTGAGCAAAGAAAAAAAGAAAGAGGCACGCTCAGATGAAAGAGTGCGTAATGCCATTGAGGGTAAATTCGGACAGGGAAAGAGGAAATTTAGTCTTGGTCGAGTGATGGCCAAACTACCTGAGACCTCGGAAACGGTAATTGCGATGAACTTTTTGGTAATGAATCTTTCTACTCTACTTCAGAAGACAAAAAGTAAAAAGTTGTAGAGTCGTTTTTCTTGTGAAAAATGGTGTTAATTTTCCTCTCTTTTGTGAGGAGTGATTTGTGTTGACCTTTTTAGACAGAAAGGAACAATAGATTAAACAAAATCTGTATTTTGATTTGTTTCCATAAGGATAAGTTATCTATGCTTTTTCAGTCCATACTTCCCTAACCCACATTTCTTTCGTTTTTTGACTTTTTCAGCAAGCCCGAAGTAGACTAGAAAGATTCATTACCAAAAAGTTCATCGCAATTACCGTTTCCGAGGTTTCAGGAAGTTTAGCCATCACTCGACCAAGACTAAATCTTCTCTTTCCCTATCCGGGTAGTGTTCTGAATCTGTGGAAGCACATCTAAATAAGACATCCAAATTCAAAGCGATTGATAAATAATCCAAGGACAATATCGTGCATCACAATAGATTTGGAGAAACAAATCGTTTTTCTCGCTAATCTCTTTATTCGAGTTCTCAATGTCAAGTGCTTTCGTTCGATTTTTTGAGTATTATACTTACCCACCTCATGCAATGCTGGCTCAATATGTCGTTCGTAAGCCCCCCATCCATCTGTATAATATTGAGTAATACCAAAAGGTTCTAAGCTGTCATCAGTTTAACTTGCAATAATACTTGAGCCCTTGTTTTTGATTTTACGTCCCCAACATATTGTCAATCCACCTTCATTAAGAAGTTTATGGATGAGAGATTCTAATTCTTCAATTGATTTGAATAATTTATTTGCAATATATTCTTTTGCTGAATGCCATACCAATTCCATTAAATTATAATCGGGACTATAGGGGGGTAAAAACTCCAAAATAATGTTTGGCATTTCTTCCGTGCTCTCGTCTAGAATTTCTTGCTTTTTGTGGAAGCTCGCATTATCTAAAATAATCACAATCTTCGGACCATTCTTTTCAAAGTCTTCTTTTTTATTTCCTTGTTCTATCCATTCTCTTTGTATGTCTTTGTAAAATTTTAATAATACACTCTTGAAGTTCTGAGAGTTACCAGTGGGAATCAAATCAACCCACCGTTTTTTGTCAGTATATCTAATACCACCCATTACATTGACTCTTCCTTTTCTTCTATCTCCCCTCACTTTTTTACGCTTTCCTTTTTTTGTCCAATGTTTTCTCCGTATTACTCTTAAGCTGAAGCCACTTTCATCCCAAAACCATATCTGGATTGATTCTGGCTTTTCTTTCAAAAGCTTCTTGTACTCTTCAACTTTCTTTGTAAATTCCTCTCTTTTTTGCTCATCTTTTTTATCTTCTAGACTATATTTTGCCCAGATGTAGACAAATCGCTTTTTTTAAGCATATTTCTAAGTTGTGTATTTCCTAACAATATACCCGTTTCTTTTTCCATATGAGTTGATAGTCTTGCTACTGTCCAACGTCCAAATTCATATCCAAACTCTTCAGGCTCTTTGATTATTATCTCCGTCAATTTCTCTATGTATTCTTCTGTTACTTTCCTGTGATTTCCTTTTTTTCTTTTGTCTCTTAAGCTTTCTATCTCTTTCGGATTTCCATTATTGCACCAGTACCACACTTGTCGTTTGCAACATCCTAATAACCCTGATATTTCATCATACGTTTTTCCTTCATTTCTCAGTAACATAATCAATATTCTCTCTCTTGTAACTGCGTGCTCTTCCGTTTTAAGGGCTTTTTGTAGCTCTTTCTTGGTCTTTTGGTCTAAGAAGTTTAACGTCAGCATAGTCATACAAAAAAGTAAGTCTATATATTCTACCTTATATCCACTTAGAGTGATGACAGCTTAACAACTCTTTTAGCCTTAGAAATGCTTCGTCTTTGTGACCAGACAAAACATAAGCTAATATCTCACCTGTCTTATGATCAATAGCGTGCCATAACCATCTTTGCTCTTTTTTGCTCTTCACAAAACCCCACATTTCGTCGAGTTCTGCTTCCACGTCATTCCATTGGCAGAGCGTTACAATACTCTGACTGGGTTCCAGTTCTGCTAGTTTTTTTTCGTTGACGAATACTAAACTAGACTCTTTTTTTTAGTTCACTAATCACTGTTGATGGACTAATCCTCAGCACACGGGCTGTATCCCTTATGCCACTACCATTCATTGCCATTTCGGCAATCTTTTCCTTTACTTCTGGCAAATAACCTTTATAAGTATAGTTTAAGATAAATGTGCAACGCTTACATTCTGTATTACGACATCTGTAACGCTCTTTCCCCTCCCCAGAGGGGCCGTGTTTCACAATATCCGTACTTTGACAACTTGGGCAAACAATTGCTTTGAATAGCATGGCACACCAATTTTAAGATTTACATTTATTTATTATTACTCTTTTCCACAGGTTTAGAACACGACCCCCTGTCCGAATTTACCCTCAATCGCATTACGCACTCTTTCATCTGAGCGTGCCTCTTGCTTTTTTTCTTTGCTCACCTCTTTCGGCGGTCTTCCCAATGGGGGACCACTCATTCTTATACCCCTTTCTTTACAATAAGCTCGATTCGCTTTTGTTCGATAGATTTTATCCACATGAACCGATTTCGGATAACATCCTGTTTCCCTTTTGTATTCTTCTATTCGCTCTTGTAAATCTCCCGATTCGTTGTAATTATCCCAACTTAATTTGTCTAAGAAGACAAAGCCATTCACATTACTTGCCGATATTTTAGTTCCAAACTCTACTGCTTTTCCCGCTTTTCCACGCACTATTAGACGAACGTGAGGTTGGCTTACACTCACGATTCTGTTTTCTACTTTATTTGTCTTTTTTTCATACATTTCTAACTGTTGCTCATACACTTGTCCTATCGTTATAAGCTCTTCTTGCTCCTTTCTCGTTAGTTTTTCTAACTTTGCTCCCTCTTCTATCATTTTTTCTATATGAGACAAGTTTCTTTTTATATATTGCAGTTGTTTTTTTATTCCTTTTCTTCTTGCTTTGTTTGACACACGACGTTTTTTCGCTATGCCTAAGTAATCTTTTCTTGCCACTTTTCTATACGTCCTCGGCTTTTTTTCCTTTTTTTCCTTTTTTTCTTCTATTTCTTCATACAGCTTATCTATTATTTTTTCTGTTTTTTCTCTTGCCTCATTCAATATTTCTATATCCGTTGGATATTTTATATCTGCTGGTGTACAAGTCGCATCTAACAATAACTTTCCTTCATTTTCTTTTTTTCTGACACTACATCCTCCACATTTTTTACTATTTCTTTATTAATTTTATTTATTAATTCCATTCGTATTTTTTTACGAAAATGAACCATCGTTGACGCATTAAATGCCGCCTCGCTACTATAGCTCTCCATTCCTATAAAGTACTGTAAATAAGAGTTCTCTTTTATTTGTTCTACTGTTTCTCTATCACTTATTCCTAACATTTCTTTGATTATTAATGCTCCTAATGCCATTCTAAATGATTTGGCTGGGGCTCCTTTTTTTTCTGTGAAGTTTTTTGCATATTCTTCCTCATATTCTTCCCAGGGAATCATTTTTGACATTTCTATCCAACGATTTTCTTCGTCTAACTGCCCGCCGAACAGATTTTTCAAGTTTTCTGGTGTTTCAATTGAGTACTGTTGCTTTCGGTACATCTGCTTTCTCTCTTCTTAATGCAATGGTTTTGAGGCATTCTACCCTATTTTCGTGCATTCTAGCAGTTCTTAATTCGCCTACTATTTTTCTCCGTAAAGGTTTCAGCTTTTTTCAGCAAGCCCTATTTAGGTTATTCATTTTTACTGTTGATTCTATCTAAGACAAGACTCCATTTTAGAACTTTATTGACATTTTTTATCCTTGCCCGAAATCAATGCACAAGTACCGATACTAGCTCGCGTGAACTAGTGTTCCTCTTCGACAACCTGCGGAATGTGGGTTTTAACCTACATTCCGCAGGTTATGTTGAATATGTTTTATTGAACCCAACCCTTTCATAGATTAGTTCCTTCAAGGAGAAATGTCCCTATGTCAAACACTCTCTATGAAACCGATTTCAACCGATGGATTGACGAAACTGCCCAAAGCCTGAAAGACGGTAACTTTCAAGCTCTAGACCTAACCAACCTAATTGAAGAAATTGAATCAATGGGCAGCAACAACAAGCGAGAAATCAAAAGCCGATTAATTGTGTTGCTCATGCACTTACTCAAATGTAAGTATCAATCCAAAAAGCAGAGCAGAAGCTGGATTGCAACCATTAATACCCAGAGAAATGAAATCGAGCTTGTTATTGAGGACAGCCCTAGTTTCATTGGTGTCAACTTAAGCCAAAATGCCTACTCACAAAAGATTAGCCTAAAAGCAGGCGGAAGTAAGAGTAGGCTGAAAAAAAGGTTAGTATATAAAAAAGTGAGCAAAAAACAAATGGCAAGACAACATCCTCGGAGAAAAGGAAACCCAGACTTACGTCGTAAGACAAATCAGCCAGGGGTAGAAATCCCTGAAATAACAAAAGAGTTGTTTGAATTACTAGAACCCACAATGTTTACACCATTAAAATATTTACAGGGAACTCATGAGAAAATGATGAGAGATAGGGTGCTAAATTTACCAGTAATGGTGGCATTAGTGTTAAGTATAGTGTATCGTCAAATAGCGGGTATAAGTGAAGCGGTAAGACTGTTAGAGGAAGAGGGATTGCTATGGGTAGCATCATTAAAAGTAAGCAAACAGGCAGTATCAAAAAGAATGATGAATGTGCCAGCCGAAATATTTGCAATATTACTAAAAGGAGTGTTAGAAAAAGCAGCCGAAAAAGGGAAGAAGCTCCAAGTAGAAGAAAAATGGGAAAAAATAAGAGAAAAGTTTAGTGCAGTGTGGATAGCAGATGGCTCAACGCTAGAGCAGATAAGGAAAAATATGAAAATAAGTAAAGAAGAAAAGAGTAAATTGGGGGGTAAAATAATGATGGTAGTGGAAGCCTTTACCCAAAGACCCGTTACTTTATGGTACACAGAAAATGATAAATCAAATGATAAAATATGGTGTGAAGAATTGGCAGCTAAATTACCAGAAAATGGTTTAATTCTCGTAGATATGGGATTTTTTAGCTTTGTGTGGTTTGATTTGTTAACAGAAGCTAAAAAGTTTTTTCTAACCAGATTTAGAGCGGGTACATCTTACAAAACCAAACAAGTATTGTCTCAAGGTAGTCATTACAGAGATGAGATTATCATTATGGGAAATTACCGTTCTAATCCTTGCAAGCATCCGGTGAGATTAGTCTCAGTATTATGGGGAACAATCTGGTATCAGTATTTAACAAATGTGTTGTCTCCCGAACAACTGTCCGCCGAAGAGGTCTGTGATTTATATCGAAGACGATGGACAATCGAAGAAGCCTTTTTATTAACGAAAAGACTTTTAGGACTAGCCTATTTATGGGTAGGGAATAAGAATGGTGTCCAAATCCAGATTATTTGCACTTTGATTTTCTATACGGTCTTAAATCAATTGGTAGGGGAAGTGGCGATTGCTCTAAATCAACCGAAAGAAAAAATCTCAGTAGAGATGGTGTTTCGGAGTCTATACTATGTAGGGCTTGCTGAAAAAGTCAAAAAACGAAAGAAATGTGGGTTAGGGAAGTATGGACTGAAAAAGCATAGATAACTTATCCTTATGGAAACAAATCAAAATACAGATTTTGTTTAATCTATTGTTCCTTTCTGTCTAAAAAGGTCAACACAAATCACTCCTCACAAAAGAGAGGAAAATTAACACCATTTTTCACAAGAAAAACGACTCTACAACTTTTTACTTTTTGTCTTCTGAAGTAGAGTAGAAAGATGCATTACCAAAAAGTTCATCGCAATTACCGTTTCCGAGGTCTCAGGTAGTTTGGCCATCACTCGACCAAGACTAAATTTCCTCTTTCCCTGTCCGAATTTACCCTCAATGGCATTACGCACTCTTTCATCTGAGCGTGCCTCTTTCTTTTTTTCTTTGCTCACCTCTTTCGGCGGTCTTCCCAATCGGGGACCACTCATTCTTATATCCCTTTCTTTACAATAAGCTCGATTCGCTTTTGTTCGATAGATTTTATCCACATGAACCGATTCCGGATAACATCCTGTTTCCCTTTTATATTCTTCTATTCGCGCTTGTAAATCTCCCGATTCGTTGTAATTATCCCAACTTAATTTGTCTAAGAAGACAAAGCCATTCACATTACTTGCCGATATTTTAGCTCCAAACTCTACTGCTTTTCCCGCTTTTCCACGCACTATTGGACGCACGTGAGGTTGGCTTACACTCACAATTCTGTTTTCTACTTTATTTGTCTTTTTTTCATACATTTCTAACTGTTGCTCATACACTTTTCCTATCGTTACAAGCTCTTCTTGCTCTTTTTTCGTTAGTTTTTCTAACTTTGCTCCCTCTTCTATCATTTTTTCTATATCAGACAAGTTTCTTTTTATATATCCTAGTTGTTTTTTTGTTCCTTTTCTTCTTTCTTTTTTTGACACACGACGTTTTTTTGCTATGGCTAAGTACTCTTTTCTTGCCACTTCCCTATAAGTCCTCGGCTTTTCTTTCCTTTTCTCTTTTATTTCTTCATACAGCTTATCTATTATTTTTTCTGTTTTTTCTCTGGCATCATTCAATATTCCTATATCCGTTGGATATTTTATATCTGCTGGTGTACAAGTCGCATCTAACAATAACTTTCCTTCATTTTCTTTTTTTTCTGACGCTACACCCGTCGCTTTTTTTTCTATTTCTTTATTAATTTTATTTATTAATTCCATTCCTATTTTTTTACGAAAATGAACCATCATTGACGCATTAAATGCTTCTTTGCTACTATAGCTTTCCATTCCTATAAAGTACTGTAAATAAGGGTTCTCTTTTATTTGTTCTACTGTTTCTCTGTCACTTTTTCCTGAAATTTCTTTGATAATTAATGCTCCTAATGCCATTCTAAATGATTTGGCTGGGGCTCCTTTTTTTTCTGTGAAGTTTTTTGCATATTCTTCCTCATATTCTTCCCAAAGAATCATTTTTGACATTTCTATCCAACGATTTTCTTCGTCTAACTGCCCGCCGAACAGATTTTTCAAGTTTTCTGGTGTTTCAATTGAGTACTGTTGCTTTCGGTACATCTGCTTTCTCTCTTCTTAATGCAATGGTTTTGAGGCATTCTACCCTATTTTCGTGCATTCTAGCGGTTCTTAATTCGCCTACTATTTTTCTCCGTAAAGGTTTCAGCTTTTTTCAGCAAGCCCTATGTAGCGAAGGCTATTGCTAGAGGAGAAAAGCCTGATACAGTAACCTATCTGGCTGAACGTGCTAAGTTATTTGGTTTGGTCAAAGCTGAGAGAAAGCGACATCGAGAAAAGGCCGCTCTCAATCAACAAATTTGGGAACCCATTCCTTTAAGTTGACACGGATGCCCTAGTTTACGCCCCTACTTAATAGCGGTCGTGTTCTAAACCTGTGGAAAAGAGTAATAATAAATAAATGTAAATCTTAAAATTGGTGTGCCATGCTATTCAAAGCAATTGTTTGCCCAAGTTGTCAAAGTACGGATATTGTGAAACACGGCCCCTCTGGGGAGGGGAAAGAGCGTTACAGATGTCGTAATACAGAATGTAAGCGTTGCACATTTATCTTAAACTATACTTATAAAGGTTATTTGCCAGAAGTAAAGGAAAAGATTGCCGAAATGGCAATGAATGGTAGTGGCATAAGGGATACAGCCCGTGTGCTGAGGATTAGTCCATCAACAGTGATTAGTGAACTAAAAAAAAGAGTCTAGTTTAGTATTCGTCAACGAAAAAAAACTAGCAGAACTGGAACCCAGTCAGAGTATTGTAACGCTCTGCCAATGGAATGACGTGGAAGCAGAACTCGACGAAATGTGGGGTTTTGTGAAGAGCAAAAAAGAGCAAAGATGGTTATGGCACGCTATTGATCATAAGACAGGTGAGATATTAGCTTATGTTTTGTCTGGTCACAAAGACGAAGCATTTCTAAGGCTAAAAGAGTTGTTAGAACCTTTTGGTATTACTCAATATTATACAGATGGACGGGGGGCTTACGAACGACATATTGAGCCAGCATTGCATGAGGTGGGTAAGTATAATACTCAAAAAATCGAACGAAAGCACTTGACATTGAGAACTCGAATAAAGAGATTAGCGAGAAAAACGATTTGTTTCTCTAAATCTATTGTGATGCACGATATTGTCCTTGGATTATTTATCAATCGCTTTGAATTTGGATGTCTTATTTAGATGTGCTTCCACAGATTCAGAACACTACCATATCGTTGACTGTTATAAAAAAGCAAGACTAGATGCAGCGACAGAAACGAAACTCCCCTTAAAAACTTTTCCCTTAGAATGTCCCTTTACCGAGGAGCAAATCTTAACAGCCGGTTGGTTCCCCAATCCCTAAACTTATTAACTTGGGTTTTAAGGGAAATTTCCCTCCATTCAGTTCGCTTTCTGAAAAATTAGGACTTGAATTCTCCCAGAATTTTAACCTCTGGCTCTAACAGCAAGGAGCAATTCGCATAAACAGTGGATTGTACATGGAAAATAAGATTAAAAATATCTTGAGCCTTGGCATTACCAGCATTAAGAATAAAATTGGCATGACGTTGAGAAACTTCTGCTCCACCGATACGATGTCCTTTTAAACCCAAACCTTCAATTAACTTGGCGGCATATTGGGGCGTGGGATTGCGAAAGACGCTACCACAACTGGGTTTATCGTAGGGTTGGGAATTTTTGCGTTGATGGAGATTGTGGGTTGTTTGGGCCATAATCTCTTCCCTGGTAAAGCCGGGTTGCAACTGGAAGGTCGCTTCCACCACTAAACAGCGATCACCTTGGAGACGAGAGGTTCGATAACTAAAGCCTAAATCTTTATTACTCAAAACTTGCAATTGCCCATCAACAGACAAGACAGTTGCACTCACCAGGGTTTGGGAGGTGGATTGATCATGGGCCCCCGCATTCATAACAACGGCTCCTCCAATCGTGCCAGGAATACCTACCGCCCACTCCAAGCCTTTCCAACCTCGTTTTGCCGCTTGCCAAGCTGTTTTTGCGATCGGTTCTCCTGCCGCTACGGTAATTTGTCCCGTGGCTTCATTAAAAGAACTCTGACGGAGATAGCGAGTACTGACGACTAATCCTGAAATGCCCTGATCACTGACCAATAGATTAGAACCAGCCCCCAATACCGTTAAAGGCATATCCTGACCTTGAAACCAATCAAAGGCAGCATAAAGACCGGCGCGATCGCGGGGAGCAGTGTACCATTCTGCCAAGCCGCCGACCCGATAGGTCGTATAATCAGCGAGGGACGTTTGGGGATGAATGAGTGTATTTCCTACTTCAATCGGAGAAGTTAACAAAGTATGGGAGCGAGATGCAGTGGCAAGCATGGTAATTTGATTGGTGCAGTGTGGTATAGTAAGTAATTATTGAGTTTTTTCTTTCCGCAAGCAGAGTGAAAATTCCTGAAAATCAGACCTGAGCAAAATTATGTTGGTTTAATCAGGCACAGGCAGCAATAACATTGGGAATGGTTTGATTGAGATTACCTGCCCCTAGGAATAGGGCCAAATCTCCAGACTGTAATATTTTGGGAAGAAACTGAGTTAATTCTGTCAGTGAGGGTTGATAAATAACCTTGGGATGATGTTGACTCACCGCCTGGGCGAGGTCTTCCCCTTGAATGTTGTGAATATTGGTTTCTCCCGCGCTATAAATATCCGTCAAAATGACTAGATCAGCATCCTTAAAAGCACTGGCAAAGTCGGCTAAAAAGGTGTGGGTACGACTATAACGATGGGGCTGGAAAATAGCGATTACCCTTGTATATTTGCCATGATCTACTTTTTGACGAGCCGCATTCAGGGTGGCTAATAGTTCGCTGGGATGATGGGCATAGTCGTCAATAAAGGTAATGCCATTGCAGAAACCCTTACACTCAAAACGTCGTTTCGCACCACCAAAACCGGCGATCGCCTGAGCAATAATATTAAACTCTAAACCCACCAATCGTCCTACGGCAACAGCGGCCAGGGCATTACTAATATTATGATCTCCAGGAATATTTAGTTTCATCGTCCCTAAATATTGACCCCGTTCCCAAACTTCCACTTGACTGCCATTGGCATGATAGGAGATGCGCTTGGCCTGATAATCAGCAACCCGTTCAGGATCAAGACTATAGGTAATTTTAGGGGTTAAGTTATTGCGAACCACATCACAATCCACACAGCCAATTAAGGTTTCACAATGGGATTCAAACGTCTTAAAAATTTGCACCACTTCCTCTAGGCTGGCATAGTGGTCAGGGTGGTCTAATTCAATATTGGTGACAATGCCAATTTTAGGAAAATGCTTAGTTAAAGAACCATCGGACTCATCTACTTCTGCAATCAAGTAATCGCCTTGGCCCAGACGAGCGTTGCCATCCCAAGCATCCACTTCTCCCCCGACGATAATGGTAGGATCAAGGCCAGCCTGAAGCAGCACATAGCCAATCAAACTACTGGTGGTGGTTTTTCCATGAGTACCCGCCACACCAATGCCTCGATATTCTCCAATCAGAGCCGCAAGAACATCAGAACGGTGGAAAATCGGACAATCTTTATCTAATGCTGCTTGGTATTCGGGGTTACTGGCCGCGATCGCCGTAGAACAGACAACTTGAGGTAATAATCTGGCTCGATGCCGACCATTGCCATTGACCTCAAAGTTCATATCCGCCGAAGGCTTACTACCCGCCCCCACGGCCACAGGTATTTTTGCTCCCGTATTAACCTGCAAGGTTTGAAAAACATTTAGATTACTGGCCTCTTGCTGCGTAAAAATATGAGCACCAACGGACTGCAAACGTTCTGTAATATGACTAGCTCGAATATCTGAACCCGAAACAGGGAAACGACGCTGGGCTAAAACGTAAGCCAGGGCAGACATCCCAATTCCCCCCACACCAATAAAATGGAAAGGCCGTCCACTAAAATCAACCGTTTTCACTGTAAATACTCCTCACGTGCCACACACTAGATATAAATGGGATTCCCACTCAATACGCGTCATCATAGCAAAAACTCTTACTTTGGGAATAAGTATTTTGGCCATTAAATTGGGATTTAGCCGAATTATCACCTCCATTGCGATTGGTCCTACTGGATTCCACTCTAAGGATAGAAACCTCTGATTCTTGACCTCAAACTGTTGTAGAAAGTGCCTTAAATGACTTTTTTCTGCGAAAATTGAAAATCGGGGATCGAAGTGATCTGCCTTTAGGATATGATTGGTGTCATTAAAACTTGTTTAATGTACTGAGCTAAAACACAGAGGGCAAGACGAAGTGATTAGAGTTGCGATCAATGGGTTCGGACGTATCGGACGAAACTTTTTGCGATGCTGGATAGGACGGACTAACAGCCAAATTGAAGTTGTAGGGATTAACGATACCTCTGATCCCAGAACCAATGCCCACTTGCTAAGATATGATTCGATGCTAGGCAAATTGGTTGCGGATATTAGTGCCGACGACAATTCTCTGACGGTTAACGGTAAAACCATCAAATGTGTCTCCGATCGCAATCCTTTAAATCTACCTTGGGCTGATTGGGGCGTTGATGTCATTATCGAAGCCACTGGGGTATTTATTGATTATGAAGGGGCAGGTAAGCATTTAAAGGCGGGAGCCAAAAAAGTACTTATTACTGCACCAGGTAAAGGATCCAATATTGGAACCTATGTTGTTGGAGTCAATGATAAAGACTACAGCCATGATCAATATGAAGTGATTAGTAATGCGAGTTGTACGACGAATTGTCTTGCACCAGTCGCCAAAGTTTTACATGAACAATTTGGCATTATCAAAGGCACCATGACGACAACCCATAGCTACACTGGCGATCAACGTATTCTAGATGCCAGTCATCGGGATTTGCGTCGGGCCAGAGCGGCGGCTGTCAATATTGTTCCTACCTCTACTGGGGCGGCTAAGGCTGTTGCCCTTGTTATCCCTGAACTGAAAGGTAAATTAAATGGCATTGCTTTACGGGTTCCTACTCCCAACGTTTCCATTGTTGACCTGGTAGTGCAAGTTGAGAAAAACACCATTACTGAACAGGTCAATCAAGTCCTACGGGAAGCATCTGAAGGCGAACTGAAAGGCGTTTTAGACTATACCGAATTACCTTTAGTCTCCAGTGATTTCCGAGGAACCGATTGTTCTTCCACCGTTGATGGTGGTTTAACAATGGTGATGGGGGGTGACATGGTTAAGGTGGTCGCTTGGTATGACAATGAATGGGGTTATTCCCAACGGGTTGTTGATCTAGCAGAAATTGTTGCTAAAAATTGGAAATAGTGGCAGGCAAGTGCCGGGATTGAATTTATTTCTCTCCTTTCCTTGCTTAAGATGCCATTGTTAGATCAAGAGCAGGTGTAACCAAGAGCAGGTTATGCTTGCTTTATCTTTGGGATTTTAGGAGGACACCAGAATAAATTTTGGCTAGAAACCCCTAACTCGGTCAAAATAGTCCCCATCACCTGGGCACAGTCTAACCAATGCTCGACATCAGCATACATTCGATCTGGATTAAAGTCTAAATTGTAGTGAATGACCTGGGGCAAATTGGCATATTCTTCTGAGGATTGGGGGGATAGAACTAAAAGGCGAAACGGTTTTCCCTGACATTTTTCAGTTAGTTTTTCCATCAGATCGATCACACCAGCGCGATCGCAGAAACCATTACGAACAAACAGTAACTGATCACTATGACGAATTGTGTACCAGAAACGCTCTGAACGGGCCTGATAACGGCTGTACATCCGAGCATGGATAGGAGTGGGATTATGTACGGGATCTTCGTGATCTTCCACCTCATGGGCAAAAGACAAACCTGACCAACGACGATGATAAATCCGTTTTTCCTGGGCATTGTAGTCCAAGAGGGCTGGGTTCCACATATCCTCAAAACCCTTGGCAATCATATCAGCCACATCACCCAGATTGGTTGTGCGAGTTAGGTCAAAGGGAAAAGCGGGGCCATCGTATTCCAACTTATAAAGCAACATCCTAGCCGCACATCTCGCCCCCAAAGGCAGGATCGCCACCCGACTAATAGCCGACAAAGGACAACGGTAAGCAAAGACAACGGAAGATTTAGGGGGAATCTTGACTCGACTTTCCAAACCATCGGGGCCAATCATCAACGTCCGAAAGGGAAGATCCGGATTATCGGCATCGTAATAAACGCCGGAGGGCATGGCTTTAAACACTTCCTGCACTTCTTGCCACATGGGATGGACATTATATTCGCGCTCCGTTTCATTAATGACCCGTAGATGCTGTTTATCCTCCTGCAACAGTCCTAAATGACCATCGTAAAAGAGCAGTTGAGCCTGATTGGGGGAAAAGAGGTTAAAGGCTGCGCTATATTCGAGGCTGGTCTGGGGAGGAATTTCGAGTAAGGTTTCGATCTCCCCGTCCTCGGATACCGAAAAATAGGGCAGCGTAGCAGATTGATGATTTTGGGCAATGTAAATCCCTGGAATTAAACCCGCCCTGGCTTGCAGATCGGTTTGCAGTTCTCGCCAATAGGGTGCGATTTTATAGGGAAAAGGAGAAGGATTAATAATGCGTAGGCGTTTCTCCTCTGGCCAGGCTGAGATTTCAAAATCATTATTATCCAGATAAACGGGAACCCCATTTTGCTGTTGATATTGTTGTCGTTCTAGGGCTAACTCAGCCTTGGTGACTTGAAACAGATTGAGATCAATAGCCTGATACATTAACTGATGACCCCAGGTATTCGGATGGGACGGATCAAAAGAAGCCTCTGGCCGCCAACGTCCCTTACCATCTCCTAAGACAGCCAACCAATTGAGAATGGGAATCCCCCAATTAGCCAAGCGATTGTGGGTATCCCAGAGCAACCAATGATGTTCAGGGAAATAATCGCCGTGGGGGTAAAGTCCTCCGAGAATAGGACGCGCACCTAATTCTCTGGTCATTTTGACTAAGTGCTGTAATCCGCTTTCAAAACGTCTTTGTACTCCTCGACGCTCATAGGGTTTGCAGGTGGCCAGTCCTTCATTTCCTAGGGAAAGGGCAATAATGACAATATCTGGTTTTTCTGGGGCCACCACTCTCGGAAACCGATAAATAGTACTGCCAACATTGGCTCCCGCTTCCGACACATTCACCACCTGATGTCCTTGCGCTTTTAAGGTTTGGGCCAATTGCCACGCCCAGCCTTTTAGTAACCAAGATTTCTGACCCTGGGCCACAGAGCTGCCAATAATGACAATTTTTAGTCCGTCGGTGCTTTCTTCAGTCGGTGCTTCGGCGATCGCTTGATGTAAGTAGCCAAAAGGATGGGGTTGAATATAGCCAAAGGCACCATCATCTACCGTAACGTTTTGGTTTCGTGTCTCTGGCTCAATGGCTAACCAACGATTACTACCCCAATTTTCCCATTCAATCTCACCCATTTCATCCAAGCAGAAATACTTATATTCGATGATGGGATGTTCATCAGGATTGGTTTCTAAAAGACTAGTCTCTGATGCGACGCTCTGATGTAAATCGAGAAGCTCTGTCCACCATAATGGATAGGCTGCGGCACTGGTTCGCAGGGGAATGGCTCGCTTAACATCCCACTCACCTAAGGCTGGGGTAGAACCGACAAGGGCGATGGATTTGCCTTCTTCAGTGTTGGCATTGAGTTGAAATCGATACATACAGTCTGGACGGGCGCAACGTTATAAAGACAGGATTCTAGAAGTGATTTTCTGGAAGTTGCGTTGACAATAACACATAACCTCCCCCCTGTCTGTCTAGAGAAAAACGATTACTGTTTCTTAACCTGTCAGAATTTATCAAAATTACTGCTGCGGCTGCGGCTGTAACGGGTTTCCTGCCAACTATTGCCAATTCCCTGAAGAATGCCCTTAATCATTAATCCGATCGCTCTACCAATCACCTGGGTCAAGGCAAACACAAAACCCTTGCCTAAAAATTTAACGAGCGATCGCAGTCGGGGTGAAAGGGCATCTCGTAATTCCAGTAGTAACGTCACCGTTCTAGCCAAACCTTGCAACTGGGCTAATTCCGCTTGTCGAGGGGAATAAACGGTGGTGAGGGCAATGCCTTGGGGCGAAAAATAAAACAGTTGATAGTGACTTTCAAAAATATTGGTGGGTTCTAGCCAATATCGGTTCAGTTGATAATGCCAGGCGAGGTTATTGCGAAATTTAGCAATTTCCCGTGAGGATAATAAATCCGTTTGATAAAGGGTTTGTTTAATTTCTTCATTATCAGAAAAGTAATTTAAGATAAACACCATAACACTATTGGCTAACTGCACAATTAAATGATGAAGATATAATTCCAGACGACTCAAATTTTCAAAAGGCTTGGCTTGGCCATTTTCTGGTTCACTACTCAAACTGATCCCTGATGTTTCTGATGTCTCTGTAAACAATAAATATTGCAGAATTTCAGCAACAAAGGGGATTTTATTTAAACTTTCTGTTTGAATCAATTCTCGATAAGGGGTTAAAATTGCTTGAATCGTATCAAGACGATAGGAACTTTTGGGACTACAGTATTTACCAAAGAAAGACAGCGTAACCGTTTGCCAGATTTCCACTAACATCGGACTAAAATTATCAGGTAACTGCTCTGGTGTAATCTCTAGAGCCTGAAGTTCCCTCACCACTGTTTGAACCTGATTTAAGACCAATAGCAATAATTCCTGACGTTTTAAATCCTGTAAAATATCTAATTCTAAGGGTGTTGAAGTCAGATTTCTCGTTAAAATTTGCAGGTTAGCGTAGGTTTTTTGAATGAGGAAAGAGGAGGAGTTATAGCTTTCGATAATGGATGAGTTGGAAAGTAGAGGAGGAGACGGGGAAGAGGGGGAAGAGGGGGAAGGAGGGGAATAGGGGAAAGAAACTGCTAACTGTTGGGTTTGCCACCGTAAAGAGGCAGGCATCAGATGTTTGACTAACCATTGAGCGGTTTGTAGTTCTCGTTTGCGTCCAGACCAAAAGAGTTGATCAAAACCAGAAAGGGTCGTTTGCTCCAGAACTTCTTCTACGGCTGTTAAATGGTGATCAATTTGCCCTAAGCCGGATTGAAAAAATGGCAATAACCACCGATATTGAGGAGACAGTGGGGTTCGAGGGGAGGTAGTGGGAGCATCTAGCCAATCCGTTTCTCCCTGATAAATCTTCTCCAGACCGGTGACAATGCGGGCGATCGCCGTTCCCTTGGGAAAATAACCTTCTATGCCCTTGGCTTTAGCCTTTAATAACTGAGAATAGTCCAGACTGGCAGTTAATAAACAAATTTTAAGATCGGGATAGGTACGACGCAACGACTGACAAAGTTCCCAACCCGAAGTAGAACTGTGGAGAAAAAGCGGATCGAGAAGAACCAGATCGGGAACTTGATGTTTGCATTGCTCCCATAACGCTTGGGCATTATCGACTTGACCTATAACCTGCACCTGGGTCTGATTTGCCAAGGCTGTCACCAACCCCAACCGAAAAATTGGGTCTTCGTCAACCAACAATAGTGTAAGAGGGCGATCGCTCACAGATTTTAGCCAGAAAAGAAATAGCGTTCGTTAAAAGACTAACTTAGAAATTGAAGGAATTGTTAATCGTCATGAACTTAACGTAAATTGAAAGCCTTGTTTGGCAGCGTTGGCAATGGCTCTTTATAACCAAAAAAATCAATACGATAGTCTGTAATCTTAACGCCGGTTTGAGCCTCAATGGTCGCTAGAAGATCGGGGGGTAATTCAATATGAATATCGATAATTTGCTGGGTATCTAAACAATTAATATGACTATGGGAATCGCTAATGTGGCCGTAGAGCCGACCATCACAACGTTCCACGCACTCAATAATTCCTTGACTCGATAATGCTTCTAAATTCTGATAAACCGAAGTATGGCCAATGTTTTTACCTTGCTGGTTCAGACGATCATAGATTTCCCTGGCTGAAAGATGTTCCTTGGCCTGCCAAAGCAACTCTAAAATAAAACGCCTTTGCCGACTGACCCGCATTCCCAGAGTTTGACAACGATTGAGTGCGTCACTTAGGGAGTAAATTGGCCGCAGCAACCCTTCGGGATTCTTCATAAGGAAAAAATGGGAGTTTGGAAACTCAGCGTCTTCAGACCTGAGAGGAAAAACGCAGATCGGGAATTTATTCCCCATAAAGGGGGAGACAGGAAGAGGTACAGTTCCTATCTCACTTCTAAGCTGAAGTCCGCCTATCCTGTACGACGTAAGGTTCGCTTCGCCAATGTTATACTCTAAACGGCTAAGAAATGGACTTCTAAGAAAAAACTGAAATCCATAGCTGACAAGGCTTTCTGGTATTTTCAAAAAGTCAAGCTCCAACCCGTTCAGAGTATATCTGAGCTTGTTAGGTCAACTACACTGTCTTACCCCTCGTAAAACTGTTTAATAGTTGACGATAGAGCCACAAACTAGCGACGCATTCGTGGGTATCTTGACTCAGATAACGTAGTCCTCGAAGAACTTAGGCTGGTCAGCTAACTTCAGTTAGAGGCACGAGAGCCGCCGTCACTTCAGTGCGGGGTGCTGACAGGGACAGGAAACCAGGATAGAGGATTTGACAGTATCTTAAACTCATACCCAGTTTAACTTATCCGTTCAAACTTGTGCAATATTCGTGCAATGGCTAAATCTAGACCGAATCTGGGGACTGAGGGATTGTGTTTCTTGAAATAAGAAATTGACTTTAATTCTCGTTATCAGAATTAGCAAACAATGGAGAAAATTCGATAATTATTTGAATCGACAGAGAGTCGCTATCATTAATAAACATTTAAATAAGGTCATCCATCCTTTACAATAACAGGGAAATCCATCTTGATGATTTGTTGACAGTCTTTAATCCTTTCTATGACCTATATTGCTTGGCTCATGTTCGCGCTCTTTTTTCCTGCTTCTCTAGGTATTTTGGGTCAAGTCCTTACGCCCCAACCCCTTCACCATCAATTGTTGGCCCGGGTGTGACCTTTAGTTGATGAAGGAAAAGAAAAGTGTTAACATGGGATGAAAAGTGACAAAGAGGAAACAATGATGACAGCAAAACTAATTAATGTAGAGGGTTCAAAGATAAAAATAGAACTAACATTAGAACTCAGTCGTTCAATGTTGGATACAGAAATAAATATTCAAAAAGGCTTAAACGAAGTAGGTTGCATCGCCAGCAAAGAAGCCTTGAAATATTTAGATACAGATGGTTCACCCTTAAAAATCGGTGAAGAAATCTGGAAGAGTAAGGGAGAGCAACCGAAAGAATATCAAACACCTTATGGTGAGGTTATAGTGAATCGTCATGTATATCAGCGTTCAGTAGGAGGAAAAACGTATTGCCCCTTAGAAAGAGAAGCAAGGATAATCATAACATCAACGCCATTATTGGCAAAACAGGTATCCTCAAAAATGTCAGGGATGGCAGGCAAAGAGGTGAAAAATGATTTATTAGAAAATCATGGTAGAAAAGTAGCGCTATCCTATATCCAAAGATTGAGTGAAGCAGTAGGAAGTGTGGTACAGGCAAAAGAAGAAGCGTGGAGTTATGCCCCGCCCAAGGAGGATAGCCAAATTGCAACAGTGGGAATAGGATTAGATGGAACCTGTATGCTGATGTGTGAGGATGGCTACCGTGAAGCAATGGTGGGAACCGTTTCCCTATACGATAGTGAAGGCGAACGTCAACATACAATCTATCTAGGTGCGGCACCAGAGTATGGAAAAAAGAGTTTTCTAGAAAGATTAGAAAGAGAAATTGAGCGAGCGAAAAACCGTTATCCAGAGGCAACATTGGTCGGGATAGCAGACGGGGCAGAATCAAATTGGAAGTTTTTAGAAAAGCAAACGGAAGAACAGATATTAGATTTCTATCATGCCTCTGGTTACTTAGGTGCCTTGGCAGAAGCGTTGCATCCGAATACCGTGTCAAAACAAAAAGAATGGTTGACTGAAAATTGTCGAGAACTCAAGCATGAAAAAGGAAAAGCAGGAGAACTGCTAAATCTGATGAAAGAAGTCAAAGAAGAAAAAAGTCATTCTAAGAATCTTACCGAGAAACTACAAGCGGCGATTACTTATTACGAGAATCATCAGCATCAAATGGATTATGCTGAATACATAGAGAAAAAGTATCCGATTGGTTCAGGTGTTACGGAAGCAGCTTGTAAGACGTTGGTCAAACAACGATTATGTTGTTCAGGGATGCGATGGAAGGAAAAAGGAGCAGGAATTATTTTGAGCCTACGAGCTTTGGTATTGACCAAGGAACGATGGAGTCAATTTTGGGCAAAACTTGATCAATATGGGTTCCCTGTAGAACCCTGATTACAACAGCTTTTATCAACTAAAGGTCGCACCCGTTGGCCCTCGGTTTATTTCTTTTGGCGATCGATCAGGCTCGAATGGCCGTAGTCGATTTAGAACAGATTGCAATGGTCAAAAACCAAACCCTCGATCCGCGTCTTACCCGTTTTTATTGGGTAACAATTAGTACCATTATTATTGAATTAATGGGTTTTTATTTAGCTTCTCAATATTTAGGGATTGGCATTCTCTTCGTTTTAGGTAGCCAGGTTTGGTTTAATGCGATTGTCCATATTCAGATTGATCCTGTTCAGGCAAATCCCATTCAAGAAAAGCCGAATATGGAAAAGAGCCTACTTTTTTTAGCTAATTTACTGGGAATGATACTGATTGGTCTTTGGATCGCAAGAATTACACCTATGGCTATTGTGTTAAGTCTTTGGGCGATCGCGATCGCCTATGGAGGAATTAAAATTGTGCAATCTTTCCCAATCCGACTCAACCAAAATGAGAACCCTTAAGCAAAAAATCTCTCCGTCAGATCCCGTTGACCAAAGCGCAACCAGAGCCAGCTATTTAAACCGAAGCAACTTAAAGAGAGGGTCAGTAAAATGAAGGTAACGGGCGTAACCACGCCAATAATGAACCAAGTTCCCACATGGAAAAGCATTAAACCCGTAAGTAGAACATCTAAGCTAACAGATAGGGTAAGAGATAAACGGCGACGCTGAAAAACAACAAAAAGTAAAGATTGCAGGGTTGTGATTAAGATGGCTGGAACGAGGAAAGCACAGATCGAAATACAGTAAGTTCGAGAAAATTCGCTGGCTAGTGTTAAAAAAGACATTTTTATAAAATAACAATCCTGATTATCCAACTATTATAGCAAAAAATGAGGATTACGGTAAAACTCAATCTTCACAAAATCACTGTTTTGGATGGTATATCTTCCTTAGAATCCAAGGAATAGGAGAATAAATTGCTAAAGTTTCTCTAATATTTTTCGGAATATTTATTTTTTTTAAGATCCAAATATGATCATGATCATGCTCAAAAGGCAATACTTTCTTTTTTTGCCAATTTTCAGGTAATAAAATCGAGAATTGCTGTTGCCGTTTCGGTTGCTTTTTCTAAGTGGGGAACATGGCCACATTCAGGAATCCAACATAATCGACTCTGGGGAATCCTTTGTTGGAATTTGGTAGCCGCTTTTGTTCCTAAAATTTTGTCCTCTTCGCCCCAGATAATCAGCGTTGAGGGTAATAAGGTGGGTAACAGAGCTGCAAAAGAGTCGTAACCCCCACTCTTGGTAAAGGCAATTAAGCTGATACATTTATGCGACAGAAAGCGATATATTACCGCATTTTGCAACAATAGCATCACCCTCGTTACTGAGAGTGAAGGTCGTACCCGACAAAGCCTTGAGCATAATACCCAAAGCACCATTCCAATCGCGTGGAATAACGTGGTCACAAACGGGACATCGAAAAACCTTAGAACCACCTAGTTTTGTGTGGATATGTCCGCATTTCATACAAGTTTTGCTGGTAAATTCTTCTGTCACGTCAAACACCTGACAGCCACTTAACTCAGCTTTATTTTTAAGGACTTGTTTGAACCGATAATGCGCCCAGGTCAACATTTGTCGGGCAGTTTTACTTCTGATTTTTCGCTTGGAACGATTGGTCATTTCTGACGTTTCAAACTTTGGCAGCAAGATAGCTGGATATTTTTTTGTTAAGTAGGGCTTGCTGAAAAAAGCTGAAACCTTTACGGAGAAAAATAGTAGGCGAATTAAGAACCGCTAGAATGCACGAAAATAGGGTAGAATGCCTCAAAACCATTGCATTAAGAAGAGAGAAAGCAGATGTACCGAAAGCAACAGTACTCAATTGAAACACCAGAAAACTTGAAAAATCTGTTCGGCGGGCAGTTAGACGAAGAAAATCGTTGGATAGAAATGTCAAAAATGATTCCCTGGGAAGAATATGAGGAAGAATATGCAAAAAACTTCACAGAAAAAAAAGGAGCCCCAGCCAAATCATTTAGAATGGCATTAGGAGCATTAATTATCAAAGAAATTTCAGGAAAAAGTGACAGAGAAACAGTAGAACAAATAAAAGAGAACCCTTATTTACAGTACTTTATAGGAATGGAAAGCTATAGTAGCAAAGAAGCATTTAATGCGTCAATGATGGTTCATTTTCGTAAAAAAATAGGAATGGAATTAATAAATAAAATTAATAAAGAAATAGAAAAAAAAGCGACGGGTGTAGCGTCAGAAAAAAAAGAAAATGAAGGAAAGTTATTGTTAGATGCGACTTGTACACCAGCAGATATAAAATATCCAACGGATATAGGAATATTGAATGATGCCAGAGAAAAAACAGAAAAAATAATAGATAAGCTGTATGAAGAAATAAAAGAGAAAAGGAAAGAAAAGCCGAGGACTTATAGGGAAGTGGCAAGAAAAGAGTACTTAGCCATAGCAAAAAAACGTCGTGTGTCAAAAAAAGAAAGAAGAAAAGGAACAAAAAAACAACTAGGATATATAAAAAGAAACTTGTCTGATATAGAAAAAATGATAGAAGAGGGAGCAAAGTTAGAAAAACTAACGAAAAAAGAGCAAGAAGAGCTTGTAACGATAGGAAAAGTGTATGAGCAACAGTTAGAAATGTATGAAAAAAAGACAAATAAAGTAGAAAACAGAATTGTGAGTGTAAGCCAACCTCACGTGCGTCCAATAGTGCGTGGAAAAGCGGGAAAAGCAGTAGAGTTTGGAGCTAAAATATCGGCAAGTAATGTGAATGGCTTTGTCTTCTTAGACAAATTAAGTTGGGATAATTACAACGAATCGGGAGATTTACAAGCGCGAATAGAAGAATATAAAAGGGAAACAGGATGTTATCCGGAATCGGTTCATGTGGATAAAATCTATCGAACAAAAGCGAATCGAGCTTATTGTAAAGAAAGGGATATAAGAATGAGTGGTCCCCGATTGGGAAGACCGCCGAAAGAGGTGAGCAAAGAAAAAAAGAAAGAGGCACGCTCAGATGAAAGAGTGCGTAATGCCATTGAGGGTAAATTCGGACAGGGAAAGAGGAAATTTAGTCTTGGTCGAGTGATGGCCAAACTACCTGAGACCTCGGAAACGGTAATTGCGATGAACTTTTTGGTAATGAATCTTTCTACTCTACTTCAGAAGACAAAAAGTAAAAAGTTGTAGAGTCGTTTTTCTTGTGAAAAATGGTGTTAATTTTCCTCTCTTTTGTGAGGAGTGATTTGTGTTGACCTTTTTAGACAGAAAGGAACAATAGATTAAACAAAATCTGTATTTTGATTTGTTTCCATAAGGATAAGTTATCTATGCTTTTTCAGTCCATACTTCCCTAACCCACATTTCTTTCGTTTTTTGACTTTTTCAGCAAGCCCTAATTACAACGAATCGGGAGATTTACAAGCGCGAATAGAAGAATATAAAAGGGAAACAGGATGTTATCCGGAATCGGTTCATGTGGATAAAATCTATCGAACAAAAGCGAATCGAGCTTATTGTAAAGAAAGGGATATAAGAATGAGTGGTCCCCGATTGGGAAGACCGCCGAAAGAGGTGAGCAAAGAAAAAAAGAAAGAGGCACGCTCAGATGAAAGAGTGCGTAATGCCATTGAGGGTAAATTCGGACAGGGAAAGAGGAAATTTAGTCTTGGTCGAGTGATGGCCAAACTACCTGAGACCTCGGAAACGGTAATTGCGATGAACTTTTTGGTAATGCATCTTTCTACTCTACTTCAGAAGACAAAAAGTAAAAAGTTGTAGAGTCGTTTTTCTTGTGAAAAATGGTGTTAATTTTCCTCTCTTTTGTGAGGAGTGATTTGTGTTGACCTTTTTAGACAGAAAGGAACAATAGATTAAACAAAATCTGTATTTTGATTTGTTTCCATAACTGGACAGTGGGAAGTTTATGGATGCCAGATAAGGTAATGACTATGCGACGAAAGTAAGCATATCAGGGCTTGGGGAAGAGGCAAGTTTAGCGGTAAGGAATTTAGGCAAAAGCAGACTGGGTGGACTTTGAGGAAAAATCATTTGGGCTTGATGTTGAAGGGCTAGTTGAGCAATCCGTTCACTAGGGTAGCCATGGGATGGTAATGTCCGAAACCATCGAGGAAAATTAGCCCAAATCCCCTGGGGTAACTCTAAGGCGAGAATTTGAAGTAGCCCTAAAGCAATGGCATTAAGGTTAACAAAACGCTCAAAGGCTTCTACCTTGTTTAAAATCTGAGTCTGAACAGCTTGTGGATAGTCACTGAGGATAAGATTGCTGGGCCAGGTAGGTAAAGTAGGAAGACTCTTAAGCCAAAAACGATAGGCAAAGCTGCCCAAAAGATGGACTAATTGACGAAAAGTGACTTCAATCTTAAATCGGAGACCGTAAGCGGCAATAATCTCAGGTCCAGTCAAACAGAGATCAGTAGAAAGCAGAATCAGTCGTCGTCCGTTAGGCAATTGGGTCAGAACAAACTTGACGAGCTGATGGGGACTATCCCAGTGGAACTCAAAGCACTGATAAGAAACCGTGACTTGTTGACCATAGAGCCAGACTTTAGCTGTCGGAAAGTCCGCCGCCAGAGCGAACAGCTTTTCTAGTTTTATCGAACTCCCCCAAATCCGTGGTCGTCCTCTCCCCGTCAGCGTCGGCACGGAACAAAAGGGGGCATAGGCGACGGTGGAGCAACGCACTCTTGTGATTAGATGCAAGGCGTTCTGGCGAAAACTTTTGAGCACTGGTTCGCAAGCAAAATAAGCATCCAAAATTACATAACTCCCTGCCTCTGCGTAAGTAACACAAAGGTCAGCCATTTTTGTCACCAGGCTCGTCTTCACCTTTTTTTTGCCTTTTCCCTCCCCCTTCTCGGTTGCTTTGGACTTGATGCCATCGTCTAGCCGCAACACTAAGGGCAAGGCAAAGCAGGCTTTCCCTACTCCCACCAAAATACTCAAGGCATTGAAGTAATGACCCCTTATCCACTCTGGCTTGGACACATCTTCCGATTCTTGGTGTAGTCGTTTTACACCTGGCATCTTGCGTCCTTCTTTCCCCACTTTGATGCCATCACCCACATACACCCGTTTCCCTTTAATTCTGTATAGACTTTCATGCTGACTTAGCCACTTTGACCATTGTAAAGTTAGTCCTTCGACCCTAAACGCCTTGGAATCAAACCAATGTAGAGCCTGATTGTAGTAGCTCTCTGTTCAGCCAATGGCATTGACATAGCTAGTTATTGCGCTGGGTTGGCTGTTGAGCACTACTCCCCAGACTAACAGGATAAACCATTGGAACGTTGCTTCTCGGCTAAAGGCTGGACGGAGATTATTGAGGATTTGCTCTAGTCGCTGACATAGTTGCATAATTGATAGATAGCACTGGCTATCGATTTTCTTATATCAGCCAGTTTCGGACATAACGGCACTCTTTTGTATCGGATGTCCGATTTTCTTTTCTCCACTTACACGCCTCGAGAACTTCCCACTGTCCAGTCCATAAGGATAAGTTATCTATGCTTTTTCAGTCCATACTTCCCTAACCCACATTTCTTTCGTTTTTTGACTTTTTCAGCAAGCCCTAAGTAACTTGCTGTTTTTTTATGGCAGTCATCAATTAAGTCACGAATCTTGCCTCGTAACCGAGAGGCTGCCCTTCTCATCTTTTGTCGTTCTTTAGCAACTTTTGACAGGCTAATTCGACTCATTAAGTCATCAAGATACTTACATAGCCTGTTGATTCGTCCCATATCTGATGAACCGACTTCTAGGAAGTTTTGTCCATCAAATCCTGTCAGAAAAGTTCTTACTCCTGGGTCAAGAGCAATAATGCGATTTTCCGGCTGGGGTATCGGTTTTGTTTCTTCTAGAAAAATACAGAACCAGTTACCCGACTTATCCTTAATTAGTTGAGTTGCATAAAGACTAACATCAGGAATTGCTTCTGAAGAAATAAAACCAAGCCCCTTTGTTAGCAATGTATACCATGTTCCTTTACTGAAATTGCAGTTGTTAAACTTGATTGTTTGTCTAGGAGCTTTACAACTTCTATACTTACAATCCCTACTGGCAGTATAGGCTTGGTGAGCATCAAAAATGGCATTCTGCCTGATATGACAAGGGGTGTCTTTTACCCATTCAGGAAGATTGGATTGCATGATGATATTTCTTAATTTTCCCTTGCCAATCCTGCCATTTTTCTTTTGGTAGTCAATAGCTTGATTAAAGCAATAACGACAAGCCGCCATCCATTTATTCCACTGTTTCTTCAACTCCAGACTGGGATAGACTTTTATCTTTCTTGCTCTGATTTTTATACTTTCCGAGTCCGTATAATCGCCTTGAGAAACAAGGTTGAATGGCGAGGATGTCTTCAACCATCTCGGCTTCAGGAGAGAGATTTGTCTCCCTATCGAACCACGATTGAGCATCCAAACTTTCGGCAGAACCAGTCAAGCCAATCAAATCCAAATCGGGCAAGCCTATCTTTGTTAGCGACCACAATTGTTGCGACATCTCCAGACATGACTCGTTCCAATAAGGCTGTAAGTTTTTGCCTTTTGAAGTTGAGTCCTCCGCCGATTTCGCTGATGACTTCCGCTTGCGGGTATTTTTCTTGGAGGACGGCGACTTGTCTTGAGAGGTCTTCGGATTGTCCCCTACTGCTGACACGAGCGTAAATAACGGTAGCTCTAGTTGGCTCAACCTATTTCCCTGTGTAGGATTCAGTGTCGTATCGCCTTTGCCCTGACGAGGTTTTAATTGCTTGGATTTTCCCTTCCTGCTCCCATTTAACCAGGGTTCGGACGAGGACTCCGAGCCTTCCTGCTGCGGTTTTGGGTTTAACATATTTTGCGATAATAAATCCCTCAATTCGACGCTTCCATTCTAGCGTATA
This sequence comes from Woronichinia naegeliana WA131, assembly GCA_025370055.1. NCBI lineage: Bacteria > Bacillati > Cyanobacteriota > Cyanophyceae > Synechococcales > Coelosphaeriaceae > Woronichinia > Woronichinia naegeliana. The sequence goes on from CP073041.1 coordinate 7,113,105, forward strand.
GTAGCGCATTCTGTCGGTATTCGTGGATTAAATCTTGCTCCTCTCATGGTATGGGTAAATTTCAAAAGGGCTGGAAACCCCTCTGATTGATTTAACGATTCAGTTTTTTGTGAATAAATATGTATCAAAAATCAAGGGACTAAAATTCGGATAGATCGCCCCTAAACTCTAAATAAAAATGTGATCTGCTTGGAAAAGCTATTGATAGGCCAGGGTTAATTGTTTAAGGATTTCTGCCTCTTCTGGACTTAATTCTGGGGGTTGACCCTTAATATCCTTATAAATCTTGACGTATTCTTCTGTTGAACGATACCAACTAAAGTCCATTTTCATGGCCCGTTCTTGCAGTTTACGCCAATAATCTTTATAACGAAAACCTTCCCAAGCCCGTACCATCGCAGTAAAAAAATCTAGAGGTTCGTAGCGATCAAAACAGTAACCTGTTCCCGCTTCATTGACTGGATCATAGAAAGAAACGGTATCCACTAAACCGCCTGTCCGTCGCACAATGGGAATGCAACCATAGCGCATGGCCATTAATTGACTCAGACCACAGGGTTCAAAGCGGGAAGGCATCAAAAAGACATCTGTGCCAGCATAGACTCGGCGGGATAGAGCATCACTATGAAGCAATTGCACGGACATCCGTCCCGAAAAACGAGAGGCCATTTCCCAAAGTTGGGTTTCGTAGTAGCGATCGCCGGTTCCCAGCACAATTAACTGAGCATCAGTGTAGGCCATAAAGCGATCTAACATCTGGATCAAAAGATCAATGCCTTTTTGCTCCACTAGGCGCGTTACCATGCCCATCAATAGAGCACCCCGATTCACTTCTAGCCCCGTTTCTTCCTGGAGAGCAATCTTATTTTTAAGGCGATCGCCAAGGGTCTCTACCGTAAAATTATTAGTGATATAGCGATCAGTGGCCGGGTTATAGGTTTCTGTATCAATGCCATTCAGAATACCCACTAAATTTTGATTAATAAAAGATAGTAAACCCTCCATTCTTTCCCCATAGGCAGGGGTTTGAATTTGTTGGGCATAGGTTGGTGAAACTGTTGTCACCCGATTGGCAAATTGGACTGCTGCGGCCATCGCATTATCGCCCTGCATATACCATGGACACCAGGTAATTTGTTCTAACGCACCGCGACCAGGCCCCTGGTAGGCCAAATTATGAATGGTAAAGACCGTAGCAATATCAGGAGACTCATGCATCCACACCGGAATCATGGCCGTATGCCAGTCGTGGCAATGGATCACATCGGGTTTCCAATAATTCCAGGCAAACTCAGCCGCCCCATTGGCAAAAAAGGTAAAACGCCAACCCTCATCTTCGCCTTGATAAATGCGTCGAGGATTAAAAACAGCATGATGAAAAAGATAGAGTGGAATATCAGTATTGGGTAAATTCGTCTCATAGACCGAAAAGTCCTGAAACATGACTGAACTTTGCCAGATGGGTTCCTTGGGAATTTCTATTTTATCGGGCAAGAAGCCATAGTAGGGCATGAGAATGCGAACATCATAGCCCAATTTCCGTAGAACCTTAGGTAAAGATCCCACCACATCTCCCATTCCACCAGCCTTAGCTAGGGGAGCCACTTCCGCCGCGACAAATAAAATTCGCATATTCCTTGTGTTTACTACATAACAGAAAATATTGACACTCCCGCCGTTAAATCAAAGACTATAACGGGGGATTCTTGCTTCTACTCCTCTTAACGAGACTTAACTTCGGTGAGAAATTAAATCCCCATCAGACCGAATCCACAAGCATTTTTCCTTTACTTCTACTGGCTGCCCGACAGCAGAAGGTTTTTAATTCTGGTTATTTTAGTTGAGCTTAACCCGGCTACTAGTGCTTTAACTTGCTAGACTCGTCACCGTTATATTGACTAGGACAATATTTTAATGGACTAAAGTCGGGCATGGGTTTCCCCTGAAACACCCTATGCGCATTAACGCTCTCCTGAGTTTACCTGATTATTCTCTCCTTTGAGCATCCGCTACTGCTTGGCAGGGCAACTGGACATATATCTTAACAAAAAAAAGCAGGTAAAAGCGCAAAATAACTTAACAAGCAAAAGAAAGTAAACAGCAAAGATAGTAAAAAATGAGGCTATTTAAACATAAAATGGAACTAATTCTAAGTAGGGCTTGCTGAAAAAAGCTGAAACCTTTACGGAGAAAAATAGTAGGCGAATTAAGAACCGCTAGAATGCACGAAAATAGGGTAGAATGCCTCAAAACCATTGCATTAAGAAGAGAGAAAGCAGATGTACCGAAAGCAACAGTACTCAATTGAAACACCAGAAAACTTGAAAAATCTGTTCGGCGGGCAGTTAGACGAAGAAAATCGTTGGATAGAAATGTCAAAAATGATTCTTTGGGAAGAATATGAGGAAGAATATGCAAAAAACTTCACAGAAAAAAAAGGAGCCCCAGCCAAATCATTTAGAATGGCATTAGGAGCATTAATTATCAAAGAAATTTCAGGAAAAAGTGACAGAGAAACAGTAGAACAAATAAAAGAGAACCCTTATTTACAGTACTTTATAGGAATGGAAAGCTATAGTAGCAAAGAAGCATTTAATGCGTCAATGATGGTTCATTTTCGTAAAAAAATAGGAATGGAATTAATAAATAAAATTAATAAAGAAATAGAAAAAAAGCGACGGGTGTAGCGTCAGAAAAAAAAGAAAATGAAGGAAAGTTATTGTTAGATGCGACTTGTACACCAGCAGATATAAAATATCCAACGGATATAGGAATATTGAATGATGCCAGAGAAAAAACAGAAAAAATAATAGATAAGCTGTATGAAGAAATAAAAGAGAAAAGGAAAGAAAAGCCGAGGACTTATAGGGAAGTGGCAAGAAAAGAGTACTTAGCCATAGCAAAAAAACGTCGTGTGTCAAAAAAAGAAAGAAGAAAAGGAACAAAAAAACAACTAGGATATATAAAAAGAAACTTGTCTGATATAGAAAAAATGATAGAAGAGGGAGCAAAGTTAGAAAAACTAACGAAAAAAGAGCAAGAAGAGCTTGTAACGATAGGAAAAGTGTATGAGCAACAGTTAGAAATGTATGAAAAAAAGACAAATAAAGTAGAAAACAGAATTGTGAGTGTAAGCCAACCTCACGTGCGTCCAATAGTGCGTGGAAAAGCGGGAAAAGCAGTAGAGTTTGGAGCTAAAATATCGGCAAGTAATGTGAATGGCTTTGTCTTCTTAGACAAATTAAGTTGGGATAATTACAACGAATCGGGAGATTTACAAGCGCGAATAGAAGAATATAAAAGGGAAACAGGATGTTATCCGGAATCGGTTCATGTGGATAAAATCTATCGAACAAAAGCGAATCGAGCTTATTGTAAAGAAAGGGATATAAGAATGAGTGGTCCCCGATTGGGAAGACCGCCGAAAGAGGTGAGCAAAGAAAAAAAGAAAGAGGCACGCTCAGATGAAAGAGTGCGTAATGCCATTGAGGGTAAATTCGGACAGGGAAAGAGGAAATTTAGTCTTGGTCGAGTGATGGCCAAACTACCTGAGACCTCGGAAACGGTAATTGCGATGAACTTTTTGGTAATGAATCTTTCTACTCTACTTCAGAAGACAAAAAGTAAAAAGTTGTAGAGTCGTTTTTCTTGTGAAAAATGGTGTTAATTTTCCTCTCTTTTGTGAGGAGTGATTTGTGTTGACCTTTTTAGACAGAAAGGAACAATAGATTAAACAAAATCTGTATTTTGATTTGTTTCCATAAGGATAAGTTATCTATGCTTTTTCAGTCCATACTTCCCTAACCCACATTTCTTTCGTTTTTTGACTTTTTCAGCAAGCCCTAAGTAGTTTGCTTATTTAACCTTAGTTTTTTAAACGTTTTATGACTATGCCAGATATTCTTCCTACCATTGAATTTTTTGCTGGACTCTCCGAAGAGTTAAGTAATGTAAGTTTACGTCGGGGTAAAGAATCCGGCGATCGCCAAGTGGTTTTGACCTTTCAGAAGCTTAAAGCGATTGAGAAGTTCCAAAGTTTTACAAAACAGTTTAACGGTAATTTACGTTTAAAGGATTCCGAAGGAGAGATTACGATCAATCCCTTTTCCGTGAAGTTTTTTTTGTGGTGATCATAGTCGTCAAACGAGTGTCAGAAATAAATCTTATGACATAGGTATTCTGGTATTCTACTCTATCACAAGGTAGTTTTGTCGTGTGTTTTGTGGATCAACGGGCTTGACTGATAGTGAGGAATCAATGATTAATCTGAAAAGTAAGCATGATCAAGATTATTGAAGCGGATTAATCTGTTTCCCTGTCAAACTAAAGGCGCGAAATTCCGTAATTTTAACCGAGACTAATTGTCCCCGTAATTGCTCAATGTTGCCTTCAAAAAAGGTCAAACGATTGCCTCTAGTGCGTCCCATTACCTGAGTAGGATCTTTGCTATTTTGCTCCTCAACTAAGACCTCTTCCTCTCTTCCCAGATAACGCTGCGATCGCTCGGCGGCTTTAGTGGAGACTAGATGATTTAAGCGTTGAAGGCGATCGCTTTTCACTGTTTCTGTTAACTGATTTTCCCAAAGTGCAGCCGGAGTACCAGGGCGAGGAGAATAGGCCGCCGTATTGAGAAGATCAAAGCCAATGTCTTCCACCACTTTTAGGGTGTTTTCAAACTGAGCTTCCGTCTCACCCGGAAAACCGACAATGACATCGGCACTAATGGCAGCATCGGGCATATATTCACGAATTTTGTCAATAATTTGACGATAACGTTCAATCGTATAACCCCGTTTCATCGCTTTGAGAATTTCATTGTCACCAGATTGGAAGGGAATATGAAAATGCTCACAAACTTTCGGTAATTCTTGACAAGCCTTAATCAAACGTTCAGTAAAATAACGGGGATGACTGGTGGCAAAACGCAACCGTTCAACGCCTTCCACATCATGAACATAGTAAAGCAAATCGGTCAAAGTATGGAGATGGCGACCCGAAGCCGTAGAACCGGGCAAATCTCGACCGTAGGCATCAATATTTTGACCTAAAAGCGTGATCTCTTTATAGCCCTGTTGCCCTAAGATTGACATTTCAGCACGAATGGCTTCCGGGGTTCGAGACTGTTCTTCGCCACGCACATTGGGAACAACGCAATAGGTACATCGTTCATTGCAACCATAAATCACATTGACCCAAGCCGTGACCGCACTTTCCCGCCGAGGTTTGGTGATATCTTCCATGATATGCACCCCTTCGGTGGCCACCACCTGATTACCGGCAAAAACTTGCTCTAATAAATCTGCTAGACGATTAGCGTGCTGCGGCCCCATGACTAAATCTAGTTCGGGAACCCGCCGCAATAACTGTTCGCCTTCCTGTTGAGCCACACAGCCAGCCACTATCAAGGTTAAAGCAGGATCATCTTGTTTGCGTTTGGCCTGTCTTCCTAGATAGGAATAGACCTTTTGCTCGGCATTGTCTCGAATCGAGCAGGTATTATAAAGGATCAAATCTGCCTCATTGGGATCTTCTGACCATTCCATTCCCAGGTTGTCCAAAACACCGGCCATGCGTTCTGAGTCAGCTTTATTCATCTGACAACCAAAGGTAGTAATGTGATAACGACGGGGAGAATAGGGCATAGGAATCAAGGAAACGGAAAAAAGCGATCGCCGGAAAATATTCTGAAAAAATAAAGAGGGAATATTGCCCTCTCTGTCATTCTAAAAAATATTTTAAGAAAAACTTGCAAGAGTAGGAAGCCTCTAAATCTCAATATAGCTCATTTCTACTAGCTTATCCCAAACCTTGGCCACACTTTCTTCTAGTTCTTCTAGATCAGTGCGACACTCCACTTCTGGATTGAGAGGAGCTTCGTAAGGGTCATCAATACCAGTAAAACCCTTGATTTCGCCTTTTCTGGCCTGTTGGTAAAGTCCTTTCACATCCCGTTCTTCACAAACATTGAGCGGTGCATTCACAAACACTTCCACAAAATTGCCAATTTTCTGTTTCACCTCTTCCCTGATTTCACGGTAGGGAGAGATCGCAGAAACCAGGACAATCACTCCATGTCGGGTCAATAAATTAGCGACAAAACCAATCCGACGGATATTTTCATCGCGGTCTGCCTTGCTGAATCCTAACCCCTTGGTCAGATTCGTCCGCACAACATCCCCATCCAGGACTTCGATATCGTAGCCCCCGGCCAGTAGTTTTTGCTCTAGAGCCTGGGTGATGGTGGTTTTACCTGCCCCGCTTAGTCCTGTTAACCAGATGGTTACACCCCGTTGTTTCATGGTAGATTCGCTAATTGTTAAAATTTGTTACCGCCTGATCAGCCTATCCTTTTACTGTCCCTCTGACAAGTCTCCTCTCTTATTCTCACCGGCGATCGCGGTTTAAACCTAACGATTGTAAACTTAACGTCTTTAAAACCGGTCTAAGCGATCAATGCACCATCAAAAAGTGGAGCCAAAAGACTCCACTACAGTTAGACAGGTTAAAACTTCTCAACAATCAATCAATAGTCTCCTAACTTTCTTCTGTTGCCCCCACATAAGGTTCACCTTCAAAGGGTTGAACGCCTACCTCAGGATATTCGTCTGTCGAGGGGCCAAAAATTCTGGCAAAAGCTTCCGTGAAATATTCCATTAGGTCTTGTACAGATTTATGAATATTCATATTAACCTCCACTCCAAGGGATGTAATAAATTAAATGTAGTCTTTAGAGGGTTCGCGCTGGAGAAATGAAAAATAAGGTTTTTAATTTCTTTCTCCTACCTTGATTATCGAGTAATTCTCAGGAAATGGACAGGAACTTAATCTTTTTTGAATTTCCTTAGCAATAGTTTGTCTATTATTGGCATTCTCATAAAGATCTGTAACGTTACGTCTCTTTATATTACGTTTTGCCTTGATCCCCGAACTGTTTCCGCTTTTTTCTCCATTATCTACCAAGAGCTACTAGGTTTAACAAAATGCTGCCTCAAGCCTGTTAAGTTATGGTAATTCCTACTATAATAAATCAAGCTTTACTCTCCTCTAGTTCCTCTGTGTTATCCTCAGCCGAGCAAGATCTGTCTTTATCTTTTAGCGATCGCCCATGAATATCGCGCTCTTTGGCACTAGTGCCGATCCCCCGACAACGGCTCATCAGGCTATTTTACAATGGTTAGCCGAGCACTATGATCAAGTATCAGTTTGGGCGGCGGACAATCCCTTTAAAGCTCATCAAACCAGTTTGGCCCACCGCTTGGCCATGTTGCGCCATTTAATTGCTGCCATGAATCTGCCCCGTTCTAACGTCCAGGTCTATGAACAATTCAGCGATCGCCGTAGTTTAATCAGTTTGCAACGGGCTAAAGCCTGGTGGGGGGAAGACCAGGACTATAGTTTGGTGATTGGTTCCGATTTAATGAGTCAAATTCCTCGTTGGTACCAAATTGAAAAGCTCCTGTCCGCCGTAACCTTAGTGATTGTGCCGCGATCGGGTCATCCTATTACCGATCCTGCTCTGGCCAAGATCAGACAATTGGGAGGAGATTACCGACTAGCGGAAACTGAAGCTCCAGCGATTTCTTCCACTGGTTATCGAGTCAGCAAAGATCAAACCGTGTTACCGGCTCCTGTCACCGCCTATATTCACCAGCAAAAACTATACCTTTCCTAAATTTAAGTCGAGAGTAAACAGTAGTAATCCCAATAATAATTGCCAATTTTTATGATTCTAGAAGCTAAAAAGCCTGCCATTGCTGACTTTAAAGTGGGAGTTGATAACGTTATTTTCTCCGTTGACACCCGCTATAATCGCCTCATGGTATTACTAATTAAACGGAAAGAAGAGCCATTTTTAAACTATTGGTGTTTACCGGGGACTTTAGTGCGCTCAGGAGAATCGTTAGAAGTTGCAGCCCAACGAGTTTTAGCAGAGAAAATAAAAGTTGAAAATCTTTATCTAGAACAACTCTATAGTTTTGGTGGCCCCCATCGTGATCCCAGGGAAGAACCAGATAGTTATAATATTCGTTATTTATCTGTTAGTTATTTTGCCTTGATTCGTTTTGAAGAAGCCGAATTACTCATTAAAAATATTAGTCAGATTGCCTGGCACAATATTCTCCATGTCCCTAGTCTAGCGTTTGATCATAATCAAATCTTGGACTATGGCTATCAACGTCTTCGCAACAAATTAGAGTATAGTCCCATTGCCTTTGAGGTATTGCCAGAACGTTTTACCTTAAATGATTTATATCAACTTTATGCCACTATTTTAGGTGAAAATTTTTCAGATTACTCTAATTTTCGGACTCGGCTTTTAAAATTAGGTTTTTTGAGTGATACGGGTTCAAAAATTATTAAGAAGGTGGGCAGACCTGCCAGTTTATATCGTTTTAATGCTCAGGCTTTTGCGCCCTTAAAAGATAAGCCCTTTATTTTTGTTTAGGATATTAATCATGAAAATTGCGATCGCTCAACTTAATCCAATCATTGGAGATCTCGTCGGCAATAGTCAACACATTTTAGTAGCGGCTCAAAAAGCGAGGGAACAAGGAGCCGATCTATTATTAACACCGGAATTATCTCTCAGTGGCTATCCACCAAAAGATCTCTTGCTCAATCCTAGTTTTATTGCTGCCCTGGATCATAACTTACAGCAATTAAGCCAAAAACTTCCTTCACAATTAAGGGTTTTAGTGGGAACTGTCACGCCCAATCCCCAAGCAGAAAATCGTGGTGAAAAACCTTTATTTAATAGCGTTGCTTTGTTGGAAAAAGGAGAAGTTAAGCAAATTTTTCATAAGCGTTTATTACCAACTTACGATGTTTTTGATGAGGATCGCTATTTTGAATCAGGTAAGTCTAGTAAACTGTTTGAATGGGGGAATATTCGGCTAGGGGTGACAATCTGCGAAGATCTTTGGAATGATGAAGATTTCTGGGGAAAACGTTCCTATGCAGTCAATCCGATCACCGAATTGGTGAATCAAGGAGCCAATCTGATTGTTAATTTATCGGCCTCTCCCTACCGTTTACAGAAACAGCCCTTACGGGAATCTCTCTTAGCCCACATGGTTGATCGCTATCAGGTTCCGATCATTTATGTTAATCAAGTCGGAGGCAATGATGATTTGATCTTTGATGGTAATAGTTTTGCCCTCAATCAATCTGGAAAAATGGTCTTTAGAGCCGCCGCCTTTCAGGAAGATTTAGCTTATCTAGAATGGTCAGACAGCCAAAAAGATCTATTACCCAGTGCAATACAAACCTTACCGAAAACAGAAGAGGCAGAACTCTTTGAAGCCCTGGTTCTTGGCGTTCAAGATTATGCTCGTAAATGTGGTTTTTGCCAAGCTATTTTAGGCTTAAGTGGTGGCATTGATTCTTCTTTGGTGGCAGTGATCGCCGTTGCTGCCTTGGGGGCCAAAAATGTGCTAGGAATTTTAATGCCGTCTCCCTACAGTTCTGATCATTCCCTTGATGATGCCCAGGCTTTAGTGGAGAATTTAGGCATGAAGAGTGAAACCATTACCATTGGCCCTTTAATGACGATCTATGATCAGCAATTATCTCCTCTATTTGCCGGAACTGATTTTGGTATTGCCGAAGAAAATTTACAGTCTCGCATTCGCGGTAATTTACTAATGGCGATCGCTAATAAGTTTGGCCATTTGCTACTTTCAACAGGCAATAAATCGGAAATGGCGGTGGGATATTGTACGCTCTATGGAGATATGAATGGCGGATTAGCCGTCATCGCCGATCTACCAAAAACACGGGTTTTTTCTCTGTGCCACTGGTTAAATCAGGAAAGAGAAATCATTCCGAATAATGTATTAATTAAACCGCCTAGTGCTGAACTCAAACCCGGTCAATTGGATCAGGATTCTTTGCCACCCTACGATATCCTCGATGCAATTTTAGATTTACTTATTCATCACCATCAATCGGCGGAGCAAATGATTCAGGCGGGTTACGAAGCCACAACGGTTCATAAAATTTGTCGGTTAGTCAGTCGGGCTGAATTTAAGCGGAAACAGGCAGCACCAGTATTAAAAGTAACGGATCGGGCCTTTGGGACAGGTTGGCGAATGCCGATCGCTGGACGATGGTTTGATTTGTGATCCTTGCTAATCTAGAAACGAACTAGACCAATGACGGAACAGAGAGAGTTAAAGTCTTTTGTTTCAGTCTTCTGGTATTTTTGTGAGCATTAGTGTTGACCCTGGACTCAAATGTTGGCAACTTACGTTCTTGATAGCGTAGAAGAGAGGATTGGAGCGTATTTTTAGACACCCGTTCTCCCGTGACTTGAGTCAGCGATCGCCAGAGTTTTGCACCGACTTGCTTGATGTAGTCGTAGGTATAATCCGTTGCCAGGGAAATATCTAGATAGGGTTTTTCTTCCCAAGCACAATGAAAAATATCTAATTCCAAGGGGGTTAAATCTTTCCTCAATAGGGATTCAATCAGTTGCAGTCCTTCTTCTTTGCTCATACAAGTTTTTATTAACATTTGATATTGGGTTGTTTTTTAGGGGTAGTTTTAAAGTTAAGTCTCGTAAGTCTCGATGTATGCTGGGTAAGCACTGCTGTTCTTTAATTTGTGCCTATTGAAGTTAAACAGTATTCTCATAAATGCGTTTGTTTTTATCTAGCCACAATTTCTAATAATTCTCAATCTGAAAAAGTCTGGAAAAGTCTGGAAAAAGTTAGATCTAGTTTTGAATCCAAATGCAAAAGTATTTGTTTGAAGGTTGTTTAAAGCAACAGGATGCCAGAGAAAAGTTCACTCAAAGGGGCCGAGCAACCTAGAATAGGCAATTGAGATAAACCTTGGAGGGAAAGTATTTATGATCGCCTTATCAGAACAAGTTGCGATTGTCACGGGGGCTTCGCGGGGGATTGGTCGAGCAACGGCTTTGGCTTTAGCGGCAACGGGGGTCAAGGTTGTGGTTAACTACGCTCAATCTAGTGCGGCGGCAGATTCGGTAGTACAAGAAATTCAACAGGACGGTGGAACGGCGATCGCGGTTAAAGCCGATGTTTCTAAGAGTGAAGAAGTCGAGAACTTAATTCAGCAAACCCAGGAACAGTGGGGCAGAGTCGATATTTTGGTCAATAATGCGGGAATTACCCGTGATAATTTGCTATTACGAATGAAATTAGAAGATTGGCAAGCAGTCATTGATTTGAATTTAACAGGCGTTTTTCTGACCACCAAGGTCGTGTCCAAACTAATGCTCAAACAAAAAAGCGGCAGAATTATCAATATCACTTCCGTCGCGGGATTAATGGGAAATCCTGGTCAAGCCAACTATAGTGCGGCCAAAGCGGGCGTAATTGGTTTTACAAAAACCGTTGCTAAAGAGTTAGCCAGTCGCGGTGTAACCGTTAATGCTGTTGCCCCTGGCTTTATTGCCACAGATATGACCCACGATCTGAAAGCCGATGAAATTTTGAAATTTATTCCCCTGGCCCGTTACGGTCAACCGGAAGAAGTGGCTGGCATGATTCGTTTTTTGGCGATCGATCCTGCTGCTGCTTATATTACGGGTCAAGTATTTAACGTGGATGGTGGTATGGTAATGGCTTAAAAAGTCTGTTTTTAGCTGTTAAATGATCGAAGATGACAAGTCAGGGAGAACAATAGAATTTCCTTGGCGGGATCACCGCTAGCAATTTTGATCGCACTGCCTGGAAACTGACGTTGAGACTGAAGCAATTTTTGTTCAGCTTGTTGAAATGATCAGTGGAAAAACGATGAGGACGGGCAGGATTTTCCTGATTGTCAGCACACCTAATCATTGAATAACGAAGTATAATGGGGTCAAATAGGATAAATCAAATGAAGTACCTAACCCCAACCCAAGTTTATCAAAAGTATGGTTATCACCCAAGAACAACATCTGACTGGGCAGATCAAGGGAAAATCCCTTGTATTCGTTCTCCTGGTGGGCATCGCAGATACCCTGAATCGGCATTCGAGGAGTCGATCTCTATCGAGAAAGAACGGGTCTTGTATGCTCGCGTAAGTACGAGAACACAAGTCAACGATCTTGAAACTCAGATTGGCTTTTTGGGGAATGCTTACCCAGAGACAAGGGTTGTCAAGGACATTGCCAGTGGAATGAACTGGAAAAGAAAAGGTTTCTTGAAGCTAATGACTCAAGTATCAAAAGGAGAGATAGGCGAAATTGTTGTTGGACATAAAGACCGACTTTGCCGATTTGGATTTGATTTTGTGGAATGGTTCTGCCATCTTCACGATTGCAAAATCACGGTAATCAACAACAGTAAACTATCTCCTCAAGAAGAATTGATGCACGATTTTATGAGCATAATGCACTGTTTTAGTTCCAAACTTTACTTTCTTAGTGCTTACCAGAAAAAAATTGAGGATGAACAAAATATATCTACAATCGATCCAACAACTAAGCAATGTGAATCGTTATAATCAAAAAGGAGGTTAACTCAATGAAACGCAAGGTAAAAGGTCAACTGACGGTAACTAGGATTGCTATTCTAGGAACTCAAGAACTGAATAAGTGGAAGTCGGAAGAACTGGATACCATCGCGCTTCGATTGGGTCAACTTCGTTGTAACCTCTGGAATGAATTTGGTTCATTAAAAGCATGGGGAATCTCTAAGTTTGAAATTGACAAACAATTACGTCCCTTCCGTGAAAAATATGATCTGCCAGCCAAATTGTGGGATTCAACCCTTTATGACGTAATAGACAACATTCACCTTGTACAGGCTTCCTGTGTTCAGAAGGTGATAAAAGCTCTAGGGCAATCCTATCAAACGTTTCACTCCCAAAAAGGAGTATTACAGTTAACCCTAGAAAGTCGTGATTGGCTTAATCACCCTAAGTTATGCTCTCTTGTTCGTAAATATTGGCATCGTGGTCATACAAGGGTTAATAATCAAATTATCCTCAGAGCTTTTGATACACAATTCGATGAAAATGGAGTGGTCTGGCTTCGTTTTGGTGGACTTGAAAAGGGAAAAGCCATAAAAGTTCCGACTACATTACCTCACGAAGTTACCTGTCAGTTACGCTTGATTAAACGGGCTGATAGATGGGAAATTCATTACACAACTAATATTCAAAAGTCCGAACTTAAAACAGAAGGTTTAACCATCGGTTGCGATAGGGGTTATACGGAAGTTTATGCCACTTCTTCTAACGATGGTGCTAGACTTTTAGGTAATAATTTTGGTTCCTTGCAAACGAAAGAAACCGATTATCGTACAGCCAAAAAAGTTAAGCGCAACAAATTAAAATCTGTTGCCGATAAAGCAATCCAAAAAGGGGATACCGCCAAAGCGGATAGGATTAATCGTAACAACTTGGGTAAACAGAAATGGGATAAACGAGAGTCCCGTTTCAAGGGGCAGATTAAAACCCTTGTTTTTACCGCTACCCATCAACTCATGCAAAATGCGATTAAGGTAGCCGTTGAAGATTTAACAGAGCAAATTCGCAACAAAAAACCAAGAACAAAACGGATGAAAAGAAACGTTTCTTCTTGGTGTAAAGGCGTGGTCGCCGATGCTCTTAATCAGGTTTCAACTCGCGTAGGTTGCGCGATTGTTGCTGTTAACAGTGCCTATACGTCACAACTCGATTCTCGGTTCGGGACTCTCACAGGGACTCGTTCAGGGGAGCGGTTTATCGGACATGATGGGGTCGTATTACACTCTGATATCAACGCTGCTGACAACATTCTAGCAAGACTGGGAGACGTTGAAATCCCCCGTTTTCTTAGCTATAAAAAGGCAAAGGAAATATTGTTAGAACGGACTCGGAAGTTTCTGGATAGCTTGACTCCTATGCAGGGTCAACTATTCGAGGCGAAAACGGACAAAGGCAAGTCCCAGACCCTAGAACCAAGGAGACGCAAGCCTCCATCGGTCAATCAGGGAGCGAATATAAAGCAGTTGACGCTGTTTAACTTCGGTTGACTCCGTTTTCTGTGTGCCTCTATAAAGTTAATTGCTTCTATATTTCATGACCGACTTCTCAAAGACTGAAGGGTAATTGGAGAAGGTATTTTGACCATTCCTATGATAAAGCATTTAATTTGTACTAAGACCGATCAACAAATTATCCTTAAAGAACTGATCGCGTCCAGTGGCGAAGGTGAAGTTTGGAGAACCGAAAATCCTGCCATTTTAGCGAAGATTTATCATTCACCGACCTTACAACGACAAGAAAAATTAAAGGTAATGGTGAAATATCCGCCTCAAGATCCCAATCAACACCGTCGTTGTATTTCCTTTGCCTGGCCCGAATCTCTGTTAGCCGATCGCAGTGGTATAATTGTTGGTTTTTTAATGCCAGCTATTCACGGTGCAAAAGAACTGATTGAAGTTTATAATCCTAGTCGTCGAAAGAAAAATGGCTTAACCGTTGATTGGTATTTTCTTCACACAGCAGCCCACAATATTGCCTCGATTATTCATGCTATCCATGAAGCTAATTATGTGTTAGGTGATATTAAGCCCCAAAATATTTTAATTAATAATCAAGCCATTCCCTCTATTATTGACACAGATTCTTTTCAAGTCACCAATCCTCGTAATGGTCAAATCTACCGTTGTTTAGTGGGATCGGAAGGGTTTACGCCCCCAGAACTGCTGGGTAAAGATTTCGCGCTACTGAACCAGACTGAAGTTCAAGATCGCTTCCGTTTAGGGGTTATTATTTACTATCTATTATTTGGTTCCCATCCTTTCCAAGGTAAATGGATTGGTACGGGTGATGCACTAGAATTAAGTGATTTGATTCGTCAGGGATATTGGGTATTTGGCCATCAAAGTTTAATTAAACCGTCCCGTTTAACCATTGCCCTTTCGACAGTGCATCCAGCCCTCAAAGATTGTTTTATACAATGTTTTAGTAAAGGTTATGACAATCCGCGATCGCGGCCCACAGCCAAAGAATGGCAAGATTCTCTACGATTAGCCATTAATTCTTTAACTATCTGCAATCAAGCCCAAAATCACTATTACCATCAAGATAATGCCACTTGTTATTGGTGCGATCGGGCGATTAAACTTAAAACCGATATTTTTGGCAAGGCCCTCCGCCCCTCAGTACCGCTATCTCCTCAATTAGAAAAATCAGTAGCGAGTATTTTACCCTCCTCTCAACCTCAGGTTGTGCGGATGCCCTATGGTCAATCTAATTATCAAGTATTGACCCATAGTCAGGCTTTTTTGCGAAGAAAATTTAACAGAAATACTTTTTTAATTGTAGGCAATCTTTCACTGCTAGGAAGTATTTTAATTTCCGTATTTCTCTTTCAAGAATTTCCGACACCCAGTCATTCTATTGTCAGCTATCGTCTCCCCGTTCAAGAAGCAAAAATTGTACCAAGTCAAAGTGCTTCAGTCTATAATCAGCGTGGTTATATCCGCTATGCTCAGGGAGATGATCTGGGCGCGATCGCTGACTTTAATCAAGCTATCAAGCTAAACCCCCAATTAGCAGAGGCTTACTATAATCGCAGTCTAGCTAAAAGCAATCTGGGTTATGAACAAGCGGCTAAACAAGATTGGAATCAAGCTATGCTTCTCGATCCTCAATTGGCCGCTAATTACCATAGTCCTCTACTGCCAGACACAGAGGAGAATAAAGACTCTAATCCGGTTGCGGCTCTCCGTCCTATGCCAACAGACAGTATCGACATGGCCGAACCAGTCGAGAATTTTTCTGACCTTAACCTTAATGCGTCCCGTCCTTCAGCCAATCAACCGACTCCCAAACCGTCAAATTTTCCACAAGACGAGATGTCTTTTTTGTTTGAGAACACAGATTTGAAGATTCCTGAAGACTTGCCGAAGCCAACTGTCTCAGTGCTAACAAAACCAGCCTCTCCTACTAAAATCGGGAATAAATCGTCCAAGGAGAGCAGAAACCGTGCTCAAATCTTAGCGAATAAGATTGAAGCCTATAGTGCTAAGGACATGAAAACTGAGGATATAGACTATCAAGATATCAATGTAAATCTGGCTTTATCTTTCTACCAACAGGGAATTTTTTATAAAAATTTAGGCATCAATTCAGAAGCCCTCAGAAATCTAGAAGAGGCCTCTTTATTGTTACAAAAGGATGGCAATAAAGATATTGCTAAAGAGGTTGAAACCATGATTCGCAATCTCAAAAAAACAAAGTGATATTTCCGTTAATTTTCCTTGACTACACCGGCTAAATTTTCTTGCATAGTTCAAGTTGGCTCTGTTAACACTGCTTCTAAATAATCGGCAATGTCCCAGGGTCGTTGGGCTACAGGAATCTCTGCTTCTTTAAAGACCATGATCGTTTTTTGAGTACTACTCGCTTCAGGTACGGTATGAGATAACTGATTAGCAATAATCGTTAAGGAGTCGCTGAAATGCTTGTTAAGGGTTGCCTGGTATCCAGGCAGATAAGCAATGACCGGTTTTTCGATCGCCGAGGCAATATAGTCAGCGGCCCGGCTTTCCCCCTCACGATTGGGTTGACCGAGCAGCAAGATCGCTTCCGTCTGATCATCTTCTTCCAAAACCTGTAGCCATTGTTCAAAGTTGGAACCAATCAAGTCATCAGTGCCAATACTGACCACTAGGGATTGACCAAAACCCCGTCGGGTTAATTGTTGGGCAATATCATCGGTTAAGGTATCGCAGTGACTAATGATGCCGATGGGGCCGGGTCGATAATAGTCTGGATTGAGAGTGCCCACACAAAACTGATCGGGAATTAAGACTCCTTGACTCCCAGATCCTAAGATAAAAGTTCCGGTTTCTTCAGCTTTACGCAGTAACTGGATCATATCGAGGGGAGGAACACCAGCAGAGATAATCACCAATTGACGGATGCCGGCGGCGATCGCCTCTAGAGAAGCATCCAAGACTCGATAGGGAGGGTTGAGAATAACACTCATATCCACTGCCCCAACTCCAGCGATCGCCTCTTCAATCAAATCAAAAACGGGAAGATCGGCAATCTTTTCTCCTCCATGACCTGCGCTCACCCCTGCCACCAGTTGGGTTCCATAGCGTCGCATTTGTTCAATATAAATTGCACTGAGAGGATGATGTACTCCCTGAAGCAAAACTTTACTCTGAGTTTGCCATTTCATAAAAAGATTACAAGATTAATACAGAAGTAGGGCGAAGAACAAATTCAATCCGTGGGAAAAGGCTCTAAACAATCCAGGGTTTTAGCGATCGCCGGTTCAAGATCCGTAAATCCATAGAACAGGGGCGGGTGAGTTTGAGCTTGTAAAATCTCTAAATTTCCCTGGGCTAACCTAAGTACAATAGGAATTTGGTCGGCAGCAGGAGAATGACGGGAATGAAGGGCTCTTTCCTGAACCGTTCCCGTAGCTCGAATGGTTCTTTCTTCACTATTTAAAATTTTGACACTGGGTAATTGAGGATTTAACTGGTGATGGAGCCAAGCGGCGATCATCTCGGAGGTGGCGGCACAGCCAAAATAATTAATTAAAATGACCTGAAGCTCTGCCATCTTCCGCAATTGTTTTATGGCCCCTTCCAATTGTTGAATTAAGGACACTTGAGGATGGGATTCCTCTAAAATGGCGGCTCCGACTAGCTTACCCTCCGCTTCACTCAACAGATCCCAGCTACTCAGTGCTAATCCATAGCTGTTACAAATCAAGCCAATTTTTGCGTTAGCGTCCCCTTTCAACCAAGAAAAACCCGAATCTTCCTGATATTTGGTTAGCTTTTGTAAATCAGGATGACGGGCGATCGCACTATCATTAACCGCAATTTTGCCGTCCAGGGCCATCACTGCCCCATCAGCATTCACACCTAAAGGATTAATTTCAATTAAATCTAAATCTTTGCTAGTAAAGAGACAATACATTTTTTCAATAATATCACTCACGGCTGGCACTAATTCCCCCTTCAACCCCATTTTTATTGCCAAACGACGGGCATGAAACAGGGAAAATTCCTCGGTCAAAACTACCTGCTCCATATATTGCAGAAGCGTATCCACCTCCATTCCGCCTTTACTGGAACCGAGTAGTACGGGACATTGACGCTGGTAGTCTAAAACGATCGCCAGAAAAAATTCCAATTGGCTATCATAACGGGCTTCTGCTAAAACGACTTCTGGATATTCCCCAGAAATAGGAAGATGAAAAATGGCCGTTGCCGCCGCGATCGCATCAATCGTATTTTCCACAAACCGAACACCACCAGCTTTGCCTCGCCCACCGGCCCGTACCTGGGACTTCAGAACAACGGGATAGGGAATTTGTAGTCTTTTCAGTTCTCCGGTATTGTGAATTGTCTGAGATGGCAGAATCGGAATGCCAATCTGTTGGAACAGTTCTTTGGCTTGATATTCTAATAAATCCATTGGTTAAGAGGTTGTCCGTCGTAATTCGTCATCAATCGTAATTAGAGTTTAGGCACCAATCATACTGAGCAAGATTAAAAACTGAATATTACTGATATTCATAATTCTACCGTCTCCTTGAGAACACATAATGAAAATCAAGACTTGGGATAGACCTAAAGACGAGGAAAATTAATTGCAAATTATGGTTGAGTCGTGATCATCAGCATCCGTTCTAAGGAGGCCATCTGACGATAACCTGCATTGTTAAGCAGTGTATCAAAACGACCCAATTCTGTCATACTTTTTGGGACGACTTAGGAAACCTGTGACAAATCACTCCTATCTATGCTAACAACTAGGACAGTAGCTTGATATTGGCAATACTGAATTGCGATTAGGAAACAGTCAGCACCCCCGACTGAAGTACGGGGGCTTCGTGCCTCTAACTTCAGTTAGCTGACCAGGTTAAGTCCTTCGAGGACTACGTTTTTTGAGTCATAACACCGACGAATGCGTAGCCAGTTTGTCGCTGTGTTGTTGAAAGTTAAACATCTTTACGGGGTTAAGGAAGTGCTTTCAGCCTAACAAGCTCTTAAAACATTACCGAGGCTAACATTACCCAAGAAATTGGAGTTATCTATGTCTAATGATGTTTTTGTTATTGATACCGATAAACAGCCTTGTAATCCAGTGCATCCTGCTCAAGCACGATTGTTACTGAATCAGAAAAAAGCTGCTGTATTTCTTCGGTATCCCTTCACCATTATTCTCAAGGAGAAGCAAGAAGATGTAGAAGTCAATTCGTTGACTCTTAAAATCGACCCAGGCTCTCAAGCAACAGGGATTGCTATTCTCAATGGAGAAGATGTCATTTGGGGAGCCGAATTATCTCACCGAGGACAACAAATCAAGTCCGACTTAGATTCCCGTCGCGCTATTCGTCGTAATCGCCGAAATCGTAAAACTCGCTATCGTCCTGCTCGATTCCTTAATCGGAAAAAGGAAAAGGGATGGTTAACTCCCAGTCTCCAACATCGAGTAGATACCACGCTAACCTTGGTCAAGAAATTGATTCGTTACTGTCCTGTCACTAGCATTGTTCAGGAGTTGGTTCGATTCGATTTACAGAAAATGGAAAACCGTGAAATCTCTGGTATTGAATACCAACAAGGAGAGTTACAGGGTTACGAAGTGCGGGAATATCTCTTGGAAAAATGGAACCGTCAATGCGCCTATTGTGGAGCAAAGAACATCCCTCTCCAAGTTGAGCATATTCAACCCAAGGCGAAGGGCGGAACTAATCGCATTTCCAATCTTTGTTTAGCCTGTGAACCCTGTAATATTGGCAAGGGAACTCAGGATATCAAAGACTTTCTTTCAGGAAAACCTGATGTCTTGAAACGAGTATTGAGTCAGGCAAAGTCTCCTTTAAAGGATGCCGCCGCCGTTAATTCGACCCGTTGGGCTTTATTTAATGCCTTAAAGATCACTGGATTACCTGTTTCTACGGGATCTGGTGGACAAACTAAGTTTAATCGCACTCGATTAAAATTAACTAAAGCTCATTGGATTGATGCCGCTTGTGTAGGAACGATTGATTCTTTACGGATTGTCACCAAGCAGCCTTTATTGATTAAGGCAACAGGACATGGATGCCGTCAAATGTGTCGCACCGATAAATTTGGCTTCCCATCTCGTTATGTCCCTCGCCTTAAGTTTATTAAAGGATTTCAGACAGGTGACATTGTTAAGGCAATCGTAACTTCTGGAAAGAAAATCGGAACTTACGTTGGACGAGTTGCTGTTCGTTCTAGTGGTAGTTTCAATATTTCAACATCCTCACAGCTAATACAAGGAATTGGGCATAAATACTGTCGGGCAATTCATCGTAAAGATGGTTACTCCTATAGTTTTTAACCCATATTTTACGGGGGAATAAATTCCCCTGAGTCGTTTTTCCTCTCAGGTCTGAAGACGCTGAGTTTCCAAACTCCCACCTTTTTCTTATGACATGGTAGATACGGCAACTCGCTCCATCGATTTTAAAGATTTAGCCAAACGGCTATACAGACATCTTCTGTCGGATGCGATCGCCCAACGCCACCTGGCGATCGTCAAGGGAGACAGATCAATTCAGGGTAAAGAAGCTTCCCCTCAGACAGAACCCGTTAATTGTTTTCTCGAAGAAGGTGTCTTGATGGTGATTATTCACCTAGCAGAAACCCCAGCCTTAGAAACCACTGCCATTTTTTCCTGTACGAGAGATTTTTTGGAGAAAGTCGGGATTGCCGTAGATTACCCCATCAAAATTTATCTGGTTGTCGATGAAGCACTCACTAACTCTAGTCATAACGAAAATACTGTCTCCCAACCCTTAACGGCTAGTTTTCCCCAACGAACCCTATCTCAATCCTTGGCGACCATTGCCTCAGACTCAGAGCCGAATCCCCCCCTTGGTTGGGCAGACTTTGTGCAAAATCAAGGGCAATATTTTTTAAATCAACGTCCCGCCTTTCTGGTTAACAATCTTAATTGGATCTTGTTGGGATTGGGGCTAGGGGGTAGCGTATTATTTGTAGGAATTTATGCCCTCAGTCGTCCTTGTGTCATCGGTGCTTGCGTCCAGTTACGTGAAGCTGAACAATTAATGCAAGCATCTCTGTTTTCTGATAATGAAGATTTGGCAACCCATTGGTTAACCATCAAGCAGCAATTCGTAGAAGTTCAGAACAAGCTAGAGACCATTCCTTTCTGGTCGCCCTACTATAGACACATTACTCAGTTGCAAAAAGATTATCAAGTTCGCATACCTTCGGTAGAGCTATTAGGTCAAGCAACCCGGCAAGCCCAGCAGGCAAAACTTTTAGAACAAAATGAGGCTCTCTCCACTACGGATTGGCAACAAGTAAAACAAGCTTGGGAAATGGCGATCGCTTTATTGGGCCAATTACCCAGCAATAGTCCTTACCAAGCCTACGCGCAAAAAAAGCGGCAAGTTTATCGGCAAAATCTCCTCACAGCCCAGCAACGTCTCCTCGAAGAGCAACAGGCAACACGACACTTTGGTCAGGCCACAGAAAGTGCTGTTTTAGCTAGAATCCGCAGTAGTGCACCAAAATCCCTTGCCGATCTCAGTCTCATTGCCACAACTTGGCAAGAAGTGATTGAAAATCTCCAGCAGATTTCTCCCGGAACCACCGTCTATGAAAAAGTCCTGAAACAATTGCCTGTCTATCGTTTGGAATACAAGCGGGTGGTAATGCGCCGTCAACAGGAAGAAAAAGCTTTCCTTAATTATCAACAGGCCTTGGCCCTCGCCAAATTTGCAGAAAAGTCAGAACTCGAACAACAATGGTCGATCGCCGTTAACCATTGGCAAAAAGCACTGCTGACCCTCAAACAAATTCCGCCCCAAAGTTTTCTGATGGAGAAAGTTCGTCCCCTGCTGGCTACCTACAATCTTTCTCTACAACAGGCCCAAAATAGACTGAAAGCGACCCTGCGATCGCAGAATATTAAACGTGATTTAGAGACTCTTTGTTCACAGTGGAATCGGGCCTGCGACTATAGCATTAGTCCTCAAGTCATTAAGGTGAGACTCACTTCAGGCTACGTCCAACAAATTTGGAATTCGGCTCTCCAGGCTAAGTCCCAAGGCAATGTTCCTGGTCAGGCCGGGGTACTTAACCATCTTTCCCAGCTAGAACAAACTTTTCAGGCGATCAGTAATCAAGCGGGTTTACCCCTAGAGGTTTATCATGCCAAGGGTAATCGTTTAACCCGTTATCAACCCATTCGCTAAGCCAGAAAAGTACTATAAAACTTCACTCAGTTTATTAAAGCCATGACTACTAATCCATTTTCGCCGATTCTCAATACTGCTGTTGAAAGCATTATTACCTTAGCAGTAGCACCAATAAGTGTTTCTGAAGACGGCATCAATAATCTCATTTATACTTTCACTCGCACAGGAGCGACAACCAACGCCCTCACTGTCAAGTATGACCTCACAGGAACAGCAGACAGCACTGACTATACAGGAGCCATACCAGGCACAGGGAAAACCATCACTTTTGCGGTGGGTTCTAGCACCGCTATAGTTACCATAGACCCGAAGTCTGATATCCAAGAGGAAAGCGATGAAACTGTTGTTTTAACTTTAGCGACGGGAACAGGTTATACCATTGGTACTACAGGCGCAGTAACGGGTACTATTCTTACTGATGATTATCCGATCAAGCAATGGACAAAGCTTTTGGGGACAAGTGGCGTTGATCGAGCTTTTGGTTTAACCACAGGCAATGATGGTGCTATCTATGTTAGTGGTTATACCAATGGTAATCTAGATGGTCAGACGAATAGTGGTGGTTACGACGCATTTATCACTCAGTACAACCCTGATGGTACTAAAGTTTGGACAAAGCTTTTGGGGACAGGTAACAATGATTTCGCTTATGCTTTAACCACAGGTAATGATGGTGCTATCTATGTTAGTGGCTATACCGAGGGTAATCTAGATGGTCAGACTTATAGTGGTGGTGCTGACGCATTTCTCACTAAGTACAATCCTGATGGTACTAAAGCTTGGACAAAGCTTTTGGGGACAGGTGGCTCTAATCAAGCTAATGGTTTAACAACAGGCAATGATGGTGCTATCTATGTTAGTGGTTTTACCTCTGGTAATCTAGATGGTCAGACTAATAGCGGTAGTTACGACGCATTTGTCACTAAGTACAATCCTGATGGCACTAAAGTTTGGACAAAGTTTTTGGGGACAAGTAGCGATGATCGTGCTAATGCTTTAACAACAGGCAATGATGGTGCTATCTATGTTAGTGGTGTTATTAGTGGTAATCTAGATGGTCAGACTCATAGCGGTGGTGGTTACGACGCATTTATCACTAAGTACAATCCTGATGGTACTAAAGTTTGGACAAAGCTTTTGGGGACAAATGGCGATGATGGAGCTAATGCTTTAACCACAGGTAATGATGGTGCTATCTATGTTAGTGGTTTTACCTCTGGTAATTTAGATGGTCAGACTAATAGCGGTAGTTACGACGCATTTATCACTAAGTACAATCCCGATGGCACTAAAGTTTGGACAAAGCTTTTGGGGACAAGTGGCTTTGATCAAGCTAATGCTTTAACCACAGGTAATGATGGTACTATTTATGTTAGTGGTTATACTGAGGGTAATCTAGATGGTCAGACTTATAGTGGTGGTTATGGCGACGCATTTATCACTAAGTACAATCCCGATGGCACTAAGGTTTGGACAAAGCTCTTAGGGACAAGTGGCGATGATTCCGTTAATGCTTTAACCACAGGTAAAGATGGTGCTATCTATTCTAGTGGTTATACCTCTGGTAATCTAGATGGTCAGACTAATAGTGGTAGTAACGACGCATTTGTCACTAAGTACCAAGATGCACCTGCTGTCACCATTACTCTAGCAGTAGCCCCAGCAAGTGTTACAGAAGACGGAACCCCAAATCTGGTTTATACCTTCACTCGTACAGAAGCAACAACTAATGCCTTAACAGTGAGCTATAAGGTAGGAGGAACTGCCACTCTTAACACAGACTATAGCCAAAGCGGAGCCGCCAGTTTTACCGCTACTACAGGAAGTATTACCTTTGCAGCAGGTTCAGCCACAGCCGCCCTAACTATTAATCCCACTGTCGATACCACTATTGAAAACAACGAAACTGTAATCCTCACTCTAGCCTCTGATGTGGGTTATGTTGTTGGCACAACGACTGCCGTTACAGGAACCATTACCAATGATGATTTTCCCTCACTTTCCATTAACGACATCTCCGTTATCGAAGGAAAAGATCCAAATGCCGTCTTGCTTGTTAGCCTGAGTAGTCCCAGCAGCCAAAACATTACCGTCAACTACACCACTACCGCCCTTACCGCCACTGCCAACAGTGACTACACCACCAGCACAGGAACCTTAACCATCGCCCCCAATAGTACTCTGGCAACGATCAGCATTCCCATCCTCAACGACAACACCAACGAAAGCAACGAATTCTTTATCGTCACCCTCTCCAATCCTGTTAACGCCACCCTTAACCCCAATGCCAGCTTTGGAGAAGTGATGATTAGCGATACTTGGTTCAGTGCCTTAAGTCGTACCTTACCCGAAGGAGTTGAAAACCTCACCCTTATGGGAACGGCGGCCAATGGGACAGGCAATAGTGGCAATAACGTCCTCACTGGCAATAGTGCCAATAATACCCTCAACGGTGGCGGCGGCAATGATACCCTCAATGGCAGTACGGGAGTCGATACCTTAATTGGCGGTCTAGGGAATGATATTTTCCAAATCGATAGTACTACTGATGTTATTACCGAAAATGTCAGCGAAGGAACCGATACTATTCAGTCCTCTGTCACTTTCTCTTTAGCTACTTTCCCCAACATTGAAAACCTGACCTTAACGGGTTCCAGTGCCATTAACGGGACAGGCAACACCGCCAATAACGTACTAACAGGCAATGGGGCCAATAATCTTCTCAGTGGTGATACAGGTAACGATATTCTGACTGGGGCAGCCGGAAAAGATACCCTCACCGGTGGAGCAGGTATCGACAAATTTGGTTACAAAACCCTAACTGACTCCCTCTTAGCCAACTATGACCTGATTACCGACTTTAACGCGACGACTGGCAACGATCTGTTCCTCGTCACCACCGCACGAGCCGGATTTACCACTGGCTTAACGGTTAATACCCTTGATGCTGCGGGGATTGGAGCCAAGCTAACGACTACGAATTTTGCTGCGAACTATGCTGCCCAATTTACCTTTACCAGTGGAACTACTACCCGTACTTTTGTGGCGATTAATGATGCGATCGCCGGTTTTAATGCCAGTACTGACTCCATTGTAGAAGTAACCGGTTTAACCGGAACCTTGGTAATTGGTAACTTTGTTACGGCTTAACTTCGGATAGTTTGAATCGGGCACAAGAATCGGGCACAAGAATCGGGCGCAAGCCTTCATCCGTGTCAACTTAAAGGAATGGGTTCCCAGGGCGAACGCATCTAAAAATGATACAGATACAAGAACATTATAGAGGGATGGATAAGGGAAAATAAGGGAAAGTGCATAGAAAACAAAAGCGATGAAACTCCGACCCAAATATAGACTGGTAGAACACTTTGCCGAAATAGATGACCCTCGCATCGAACGAACAAAACGGCATAAACTCATTGATATTCTAACGATTGCCATCTTAGCCGTCATTTGTGGAGCAGAAGGTTGGGTAGCCATGGAAAGTTTCGGCAAGGCTAAACATCAATGGCTAAAAAAAATTTTGGAATTGCCGAATGGCATCCCCTCCGACGATACGTTTGCGCGTGTATTTGCTAGTCTGAATCCAGAGCAATTTCAAGACTGTTTTCTGCATTGGGTCAAAAGTATAGCGGAGGTAAGTGAAGGAGAAGTGATAGCGATTGACGGCAAAACCCTTCGCCACTCCTATGACAATGCCAACGGAAAGGGCGCAATTCAGATGGTAAGTGCATGGGCAACAGCAAATCGTCTAGTACTAGGACAGTGCAAGGTGGAAACCCATATCCCGTACTAATTTTGAAAAAATAAAAATAGATTCAAAAATAGCAACAGAATAGTTAAAATAAAAAAGCTAACAAACCGAGGAGAAAATGACCCAATTAAACGTTAAAAATCTCGACCATTTAGGAATAATCGCGGCCGTAGTTGATGAACTAGGTCTAGTGGATTATATCAATGAACAGTTACAAGAAAATGACCGTGCGAAAATCAGTGCGGGTCTGGTGGTTAAAGCCATGATTCTCAATGGCTTAGGATTTATTAATTCTCCCTTGTATTTATTCAGGGAGCATCTCACCTTTGCAATAAGTAGAAATACTTAACGAGGTAAATGAAAGAGTCAAAAAAGGTAATCATTTAAATAGGAACAGCGATGACGAAGGACTTGTGGTACATTGTCAGAATTCCAACTCGCACCAGTAATTTTAAGACGATGACCAATTTGTTTAACTTGAGATTCGACAGAGCCAGAGCCAATGGAAATGCCCTCTGCCTGCAAATAACCATAATTGACAATCCGATGTTTATGCTTGTTTAAATAAATGATAAAATTCTCAGCTTGAGGCTCTGACCATCCCTCAAAACAGGAGATAGCGGCATCCACTTCACCCGTCCAAAGAAAAGACTTGACCTCCTCAATTCGCTGGAATGACCCCCCAACTTTATAGAGGTTTTCAATTAAGTGATACCAGTCCAAAATTTCAATTCGCTCATGTTTCTGTCCTATCTCACGAAATAAGTTCCAGATACCATCATGTCCATCTCCCAAACAAATTAAAGGCTTAGCCAAAATTTGAGAATTAACCAAATCTAATAAAGCCGAGTTATCTTGAAAAAAGGCAGCTACCCCCAATTGATGAAAACTGACTCCTTTATAATCACGCCAAATTAAGGGTTCTCCCTTGGGAGTTCTGAGTCGTACCTTCCCACCATCTATGCTAATTTCTTCGACTTCTGTGTTAGAGCCCGTATTCCGTACTAGTTTTGAAAAAATAAAAATAGATTCAAAAATGGCTACAGAATAGTTAAAATAAAAAAGCTAATAAACCCAAGAGAAAATGACCCAATTAAACGTTAAAAATCTCGACCATTTAGGAATAATCGCGGCGATAGTTGATGAACTAGGTCTAGTGGATTATATCAATGAACAACTAGGAGAAAATGACCGTGCTAAAATCAGTGCGGGTCTGGTAGTGAAAGCGATGATTCTCAATGGCTTAGGCTTTATCAACTCTCCTTTATATTTGTTCAGTCGTTTTTTTGAAGATAAACCAGTAGAACATCTTTTAGGAAAAGGAATAAAAGCCAGCGACCTGAATGATGACCGTTTAGGGAGAGTCTTAGATTTAATCTTTATGGCCGGCATCAGCCGTTTGTTTCTCGGAATTTGTCTAAAAGCCGTAGAAATCTTCAAAATAGTGATGAAAAGTTCCCATTTAGACTCCAGTTCATTATCGGTACAAGGGGAATATAAATTATCGGTGGAGAGAGAAGACAAAGAAAGCCAAATAATCCATATCACTCGGGTGTGACCTTTAGTTGATGAAGGAAAAGAAAAGTGTTAACATGGGATGAAAAGTGACAAAGAGGAAACAATGATGACAGCAAAACTAATTAATGTAGAGGGTTCAAAGATAAAAATAGAACTAACATTAGAACTCAGTCGTTCAATGTTGGATACAGAAATAAATATTCAAAAAGGCTTAAACGAAGTAGGTTGCATCGCCAGCAAAGAAGCCTTGAAATATTTAGATACAGATGGTTCACCCTTAAAAATCGGTGAAGAAATCTGGAAGAGTAAGGGAGAGCAACCGAAAGAATATCAAACACCTTATGGTGAGGTTATAGTGAATCGTCATGTATATCAGCGTTCACCTTTGAGGAAAAACGTATTGCCCCTTAGAAAGAGAAGCAAGGATAATCATAACATCAACGCCATTATTGGCAAAACAGGTATCCTCAAAAATGTCAGGGATGGCAGGCAAAGAGGTGAAAAATGATTTATTAGAAAATCATGGTAGAAAAGTAGCGCTATCCTATATCCAAAGATTGAGTGAAGCAGTAGGAAGTGTGGTACAGGCAAAAGAAGAAGCGTGGAGTTATGCCCCGCCCAAGGAGGATAGCCAAATTGCAACAGTGGGAATAGGATTAGATGGAACCTGTATGCTGATGTGTGAGGATGGCTACCGTGAAGCAATGGTGGGAACCGTTTCCCTATACGATAGTGAAGGCGAACGTCAACCTACAATCTATCTAGGTGCGGCACCAGAGTATGGAAAAAAGAGTTTTCTAGAAAGATTAGAAAGAGAAATTGAGCGAGCGAAAAACCGTTATCCAGAGGCAACATTGGTCGGGATAGCAGACGGGGCAGAATCAAATTGGAAGTTTTTAGAAAAGCAAACGGAAGAACAGATATTAGATTTCTATCATGCCTCTGGTTACTTAGGTGCCTTGGCAGAAGCGTTGCATCCGAATACCGTGTCAAAACAAAAAGAATGGTTGACTGAAAATTGTCGAGAACTCAAGCATGAAAAAGGAAAAGCAGGAGAACTGCTAAATCTGATGAAAGAAGTCAAAGAAGAAAAAAGTCATTCTAAGAATCTTACCGAGAAACTACAAGCGGCGATTACTTATTACGAGAATCATCAGCATCAAATGGATTATGCTGAATACATAGAGAAAAAGTATCCGATTGGTTCAGGTGTTACGGAAGCAGCTTGTAAGACGTTGGTCAAACAACGATTATGTTGTTCAGGGATGCGATGGAAGGAAAAAGGAGCAGGAATTATTTTGAGCCTACGAGCTTTGGTATTGACCAAGGAACGATGGAGTCAATTTTGGGCAAAACTTGATCAATATGGGTTCCCTGTAGAACCCTGATTACAACAGCTTTTATCAACTAAAGGTCGCACCCTATCACTCATGGCTATTCAAAGGATAAGCGACCAGACTTGAAACAATTTGTCTTGAATCTAGTCTGTTGGGGGGATGGCGACATTCCCGCTTTTCTCGAATTAGGAGATGGCAATCAAAGTGATAAAAAAGAGTTTGCTAAACTCTTGAAAAAGTTCAATGAGCAGTGGCAATTCGATGGTTTGTATATAGCAGATTCAGCCTTATACAGTGCCGATAACTTGCAAAAGTTAACCGGCATATACTGGTTATGTTCTGTGCCGAAAACGATTAGAGAAGTGCAGGATGCGGTCAGTCAATTAGCCTCGGAGCAATTCATCACAACTGATTTAGAGGGCTATCGTCTTACCTCCTTAGAAAGTGAATATGGGGGAGTCAAACAACGTTGGATAGTGGTAGATAGCGAGCAAAAAAAAGCTTTAGACCTCAAACAACTGACGAAGAAGACAGAGAAAGCAACGGCTCAAGCTCAAAGACAATTAGAACAATTACAGCGTCAGGAATTTGCTTGTCGGGAGGATGCTTTAACCGCCCTGAGCCGATGGGAGAAGAGTTTAGAATGGCATCTTCTTCAAGACCTAACTGTCGTCGAAAAATGTCATTACGGTCATCGAGGTAAACCCCGTCCCCATGAACAGCCCATTCGTCGTAGCTATCATGCCCAAGCCACTTTCAGCCTCAATAGTGCGAAAGTTCAAGCTTCAGAGCGGGCAGCAGGACGTTTTGTCTTGGCGACGAATCAGCTAGATGGAGACTCTTTGAGCGATGAGCAACTGCTTGTCCACTACAAGCAACAGCAAGGGGTAGAGCGAGGTTTTCGCTTCCTTAAAGACCCTCTGTTTTTGGCGTCCAGTGTTTTTCTCAAAACCCCTGAGCGGATTATGGCATTGAGTTTCATCATGGTGTTGTGTTTACTGGTGTACAGCTTGGGACAACGTAAACTGAGACTGGCTCTGGCAGAGCAGGAGGAGACTGTGCCTAATCAGTTGGGAAAGCCGACTCAGCGTCCGACACTGCGTTGGATTTTTCAGATGTTGAGAGGAGTTCATTGGGTTGTACTGGATAATTGTCCCCAAATAATCAATCTAACGCTTGAGCGAGAGAGGATTTTGCGCTTTTTTGGGGCTACTACTTGTCAGTATTATCTTTTGTCATAATGACTTTTCTTATTTTCTTTGTTCTTTTTTTATGTACGGAATGTGGGTGGAAAGCAAATCGAATGAAATCACGGCGATTCCTAAACTCCTGAAAATGCTAGAGGTCAAAGGTTGTATCGTAACGATTGATGCCATGGGAACTCAGACAAAGATTGCCCAACAGATAGTAGGGCGAGGGGGAGATTATGTTTTGGCATTGAAAGGCAATCAAGGTAATTTATGTGAGGATGTTGAACAATTATTTGCTCATGCTCAATCGGTTAATTTTGTGGGAATTAAGCATGATTTTCATCAAACAATAGACAAGGGACATGGACGGATTGAAATTCGCCGTTGCTGGACGATGGAACAAACAGAATTTTTGCTGGGTGGGGAGAAATGGGCAAAGTTGACGAGCATCTGTATGATTAAAGCGGAGAGACGATTGAAAGACAAAACAGAGTATGAGACTCGCTACTATATCAGTAGCCTGCCGAGTAATGCTCAAAAATTATCCCAACCTGTTCGTAGTCATTGGTTGATAGAAAACTCTTTACATTGGGTTCTAGACTTGGCCTTCAACGAGGATGCTTGTCGCATTCGTAAGGATTTTGCTCCTGAGAATTTAGCCGTCTTACGCCATATCGCTCTTAACTTGCTCACAAAGGAAAATACTCTGAAACTTGGTATCAAGAATAAACGGCTACGCGCTGGTTGGGACGAGGACTATCTCCTTAAGGTTTTACTCGGATAAGATGCGTTTGCCCTGAATGGGTTCCCAAATTTGTTGATTGAGAGCGGCCTTTTCTCGATGTCGCTTTCTCTCAGCTTTGACCAAACCAAATAACTTAGCACGTTCAGCCAGATAGGTTACTGTATCAGGCTTTTCTCCTCTAGCAATAGCCTTCGCTACATAGGGCTTGCTGAAAAAAGCTGAAACCTTTACGGAGAAAATAGTAGGCGAATTAAGAACCGCTAGAATGCACGAAAATAGGGTAGAATGCCTCAAAACCATTGCATTAAGAAGAGAGAAAGCAGATGTACCGAAAGCAACAGTACTCAATTGAAACACCAGAAAACTTGAAAAATCTGTTCGGCGGGCAGTTAG
The DNA here is from genome assembly GCA_025370055.1 of Woronichinia naegeliana WA131. Lineage (NCBI taxonomy): Bacteria > Bacillati > Cyanobacteriota > Cyanophyceae > Synechococcales > Coelosphaeriaceae > Woronichinia > Woronichinia naegeliana. The sequence continues at coordinate 7,144,216 of CP073041.1, forward strand.
ACGAAGAAAATCGTTGGATAGAAATGTCAAAAATGATTCTTTGGGAAGAATATGAGGAAGAATATGCAAAAAACTTCACAGAAAAAAAAGGAGCCCCAGCCAAATCATTTAGAATGGCATTAGGAGCATTAATTATCAAAGAAATTTCAGGAAAAAGTGACAGAGAAACAGTAGAACAAATAAAAGAGAACCCTTATTTACAGTACTTTATAGGAATGGAAAGCTATAGTAGCAAAGAAGCATTTAATGCGTCAATGATGGTTCATTTTCGTAAAAAAATAGGAATGGAATTAATAAATAAAATTAATAAAGAAATAGAAAAAAAAGCGACGGGTGTAGCGTCAGAAAAAAAAGAAAATGAAGGAAAGTTATTGTTAGATGCGACTTGTACACCAGCAGATATAAAATATCCAACGGATATAGGAATATTGAATGATGCCAGAGAAAAAACAGAAAAAATAATAGATAAGCTGTATGAAGAAATAAAAGAGAAAAGGAAAGAAAAGCCGAGGACTTATAGGGAAGTGGCAAGAAAAGAGTACTTAGCCATAGCAAAAAAACGTCGTGTGTCAAAAAAAGAAAGAAGAAAAGGAACAAAAAAACAACTAGGATATATAAAAAGAAACTTGTCTGATATAGAAAAAATGATAGAAGAGGGAGCAAAGTTAGAAAAACTAACGAAAAAAGAGCAAGAAGAGCTTGTAACGATAGGAAAAGTGTATGAGCAACAGTTAGAAATGTATGAAAAAAAGACAAATAAAGTAGAAAACAGAATTGTGAGTGTAAGCCAACCTCACGTGCGTCCAATAGTGCGTGGAAAAGCGGGAAAAGCAGTAGAGTTTGGAGCTAAAATATCGGCAAGTAATGTGAATGGCTTTGTCTTCTTAGACAAATTAAGTTGGGATAATTACAACGAATCGGGAGATTTACAAGCGCGAATAGAAGAATATAAAAGGGAAACAGGATGTTATCCGGAATCGGTTCATGTGGATAAAATCTATCGAACAAAAGCGAATCGAGCTTATTGTAAAGAAAGGGATATAAGAATGAGTGGTCCCCGATTGGGAAGACCGCCGAAAGAGGTGAGCAAAGAAAAAAAGAAAGAGGCACGCTCAGATGAAAGAGTGCGTAATGCCATTGAGGGTAAATTCGGACAGGGAAAGAGGAAATTTAGTCTTGGTCGAGTGATGGCCAAACTACCTGAGACCTCGGAAACGGTAATTGCGATGAACTTTTTGGTAATGAATCTTTCTACTCTACTTCAGAAGACAAAAAAGAAAACAAAAAGTAAAAAGTTGGGTTCTCCTGAACAAAGAGTGATAATTAAAGCTTATCATGAAAAGCAAGCTAAAAAACGATTTCGCATATTATCAAAGTTCATAAATCCATAAGCTTGACGCTTGATTAGTTTAAGACGATTATTGATGCCTTCCATTGCCCCATTCGTCGTTCGACTCAAAAAGTAGTTACAAATAGAGTCCAAATTCCTACGAATTGTGCTAATTAGGGCTTGCTGAAAAAGTCAAAAAACGAAAGAAATGTGGGTTAGGGAAGTATGGACGGAAAAAGCACAGATAACTTTTCCTTATGGAAAGAAGTCACAATACAGATTTTGTTTAATCTATTGTCCCTTTCTTTCTACAAAAAGTCAACAAAAATCACTCCTCACAAAAGAGAGGAAAATTAACACCATTTTTCAGAAGAAAAACGACTCTACAACTTCTTACTTTTTGTTTTCTTCTTTGTCTTCTGAAGTAGAGTAGAAAGATTCATTAGCAAAAAATTCATCGCTATCACAGTCTCAGAGGTTTCAGGAAGTTTGGCCATCACTCGACCCAGACTAAATCTTCTCTTTCCCTGTCCGAATTTACCCTCTATGGCATTACGCACTCTTTCATCTGAGCGGGCCTCTTCCTTTTTTTCTTTGCTCACCTCTTTCGGTGGTCTTCCCAAGCGGGGACCACTCATTCTTATTCCCCTCTCTTTACAATAAGCTCGATTCGCTTTTGTTCGATATATTTTATCCACATGAACCGATTCGGGATAACATCCTCTCTCCTTTTTATATTCTTCTATTCGCTCTTGTAAATCTCCCGATTCGTTATAATTATTCCAACTCAATTTGTCTAAGAAGACAAAGCCATTCACACTACTTGCCGATATTTTAGCTCCAAACTCTACTGCTTTTCCTACTTTGCCACGCACTATTGGACGGATGTGAGGTTGGGTTATACTCACAATTCTGTTTTCTACTTTATTCGTCTTTTTTGCATACATCTCTAACTGTTGCTCATACACTTTTCTTATCGTTACAAGCTCTTCTTGCTCCTTTTTCGTTAGTTTTTCTAACTTGGCTCCCTCTTCTATCATTTTTTCTATATGAGACAAGTTTCTTTTTACATATTGTAGTTGTTTTTTTATTCCTTTTCTTCTTTCTTTTTTTGACACACGACGTTTTTTGACTATCTCTAGGTAGTCTTTTCTTGCTGCTACTCTATACGTTCTTGGCTTTTTTTTCTCTTTTCCTTGTATTTGTTTATAAAGCTCATCTATTGTTTCTTCTGTTTTTTCTCTTGCTTCATTCAATATTTCTATATCCGTTGGATATTTTATATCTGCTGGTGTACAAGTTGCATCTAACAATAGCTGTCCTTCATTTTCTTTTTTTTCTGACACTACTCCCTCGAACTTCTTTACCATTTCTTTATTAATTTTATTGATTAATTCCATTCCTATTCTTTTACGAAAATGAACCATCATTGACGCATTAAATGCTTCTTCGCTACTATAGCTTTCCATTCCTATAAAATACTGTAAATAAGGATTTTCTTTAATTTGTTCCACTGTTTCTCTATCACTTATTCCTAACATTTCTTTGATGATTAATGCCCCCAACGCCATTCTAAATGATTTCGCTGGTGCTCCTTTTTCCTCTGTGAAGTTTTTTGCATATTCTTCCTCATATTCTTCCCAGGGAATCATTTTTGACATTTTTACCCAACGATTTTCTGCGTCTAACTGCCCATCGAACGGATTTTTGAAGTTTTCTGGTGTCTTAGTTTCGTACTGTTGTCTTCCGTACATATGTTTTGCCTCCTTTTCCGGCAAGGTTTTCAAGCCATTTTAACCTATTTCCCTGTATTCTGCCTGTCCTTAATTCGGCTACTATCTTTTCTCCGTAAGAGTTTCAGCTTTTTTTCGGCAAGCCCTAATTACATCTGTATAAATGCTCTTTGCATTCTCTAACCATTCTGTAAATTTTAATCTTCCTTCTTCCTTATCATTTACTTTTTCATATATCTCTCTAAATGACTCTTTATATTCATACGCTTTACGCAAACGAGCAGATTGCTTTAACACCAATTCTAGTTTTTCTAACTCTTCCTCTTTTAGGTCTTCTTTATTTTTTAATAATAGCCACTTTTCTCCCTTGATTTTTACATTCAATTTTGTCTGTTTACGGATTTTATTCAATTCTTCATTCAACGCCTTCATTACATGAAATCTATCTGTTACAATTACTGCATTCGGAAATACTTTTTCTATTACTTTAGGAAATCCTCCCCACATATCTACACTCACTTGTTCTACTCCTTCCCTCACCTCTAATTCTTTCTCCATCAGCACTTCGATGATTTTATCTTGTTGATGACTATCTATCACTTCTATTAATTCTCCTTTCTCTATATCTCCTAACACTGTTACAAAATTCTGATGACCTTTTCGTTTCGCTATTTCATCCATCCCGAGGTGTTTTACTCCTTGCCAATCTTTTTTTTTAGCTTCACATTGACGTTGGTAAATTCCATTCACTTGATCCCATGATAGAGATTCCTCTCTACCTACTTGTTCCACACTGCTCACATTTACTCGTCCATAAATATATTCTTCATACCTCACTGTGTATTTCCTACGGGCTTCCATAAATTCTAGATTTTCTGTAAAAAACCTTTGACAATCTTTACAGTAAAATTTACGACGAGGGACTTTCAGATATACCATTTGACCAGAGATAGACAAGTCCCTTGGGCGTGACCTTTAGTTGATGAAGGAAAAGAAAAGTGTTAACATGAGATGAAAAGTGACAAAGAGGAAACAATGATGACAGCAAAACTAATTAATGTAGAGGGTTCAAAGATAAAAATAGAACTAACATTAGAACTCAGTCGTTCAATGTTGGATACAGAAATAAATATTCAAAAAGGCTTAAACGAAGTAGGTTGCATCGCCAGCAAAGAAGCCTTGAAATATTTAGATACAGATGGTTCACCCTTAAAAATCGGTGAAGAAATCTGGAAGAGTAAGGGAGAGCAACCGAAAGAATATCAAACACCTTATGGTGAGGTTATAGTGAATCGTCATGTATATCAGCGTTCACCTTTGAGGAAAAACGTATTGCCCCTTAGAAAGAGAAGCAAGGATAATCATAACATCAACGCCATTATTGGCAAAACAGGTATCCTCAAAAATGTCAGGGATGGCAGGCAAAGAGGTGAAAAATGATTTATTAGAAAATCATGGTAGAAAAGTAGCGCTATCCTATATCCAAAGATTGAGTGAAGCAGTAGGAAGTGTGGTACAGGCAAAAGAAGAAGCGTGGAGTTATGCCCCGCCCAAGGAGGATAGCCAAATTGCAACAGTGGGAATAGGATTAGATGGAACCTGTATGCTGATGTGTGAGGATGGCTACCGTGAAGCAATGGTGGGAACCGTTTCCCTATACGATAGTGAAGGCGAACGTCAACCTACAATCTATCTAGGTGCGGCACCAGAGTATGGAAAAAAGAGTTTTCTAGAAAGATTAGAAAGAGAAATTGAGCGAGCGAAAAACCGTTATCCAGAGGCAACATTGGTCGGGATAGCAGACGGGGCAGAATCAAATTGGAAGTTTTTAGAAAAGCAAACGGAAGAACAGATATTAGATTTCTATCATGCCTCTGGTTACTTAGGTGCCTTGGCAGAAGCGTTGCATCCGAATACCGTGTCAAAACAAAAAGAATGGTTGACTGAAAATTGTCGAGAACTCAAGCATGAAAAAGGAAAAGCAGGAGAACTGCTAAATCTGATGAAAGAAGTCAAAGAAGAAAAAAGTCATTCTAAGAATCTTACCGAGAAACTACAAGCAGCGATTACTTATTACGAGAATCATCAGCATCAAATGGATTATGCTGAATACATAGAGAAAAAGTATCCGATTGGTTCAGGTGTTACGGAAGCAGCTTGTAAGACGTTGGTCAAACAACGATTATGTTGTTCAGGGATGCGATGGAAGGAAAAAGGAGCAGGAATTATTTTGAGCCTACGAGCTTTGGTATTGACCAAGGAACGATGGAGTCAATTTTGGGCAAAACTTGATCAATATGGGTTCCCTGTAGAACCCTGATTACAACAGCTTTTATCAACTAAAGGTCGCACCCAGTCCCTTACTAATACACTGTTCGTCTGATGTAATTCATCCGTTAAGCTACCACAATAATTACATTTGACTTCTTCCTCTTGACAACTCAGTATTAAAAACGCTTGTTTTCCCTCTTGAATCACATTTCTTATGTTTACCTTTGGCAAATCTACCAGATTTTCTAGAAAAAATAACATTGATGCCATCCTCATATAGTGTATCTTATTATACATCTTCTACCGCAAAGCCAGAAGAACCAAAAGTTGTAGAGTCGTTTTTCTTGTGAAAAATGGTGTTAATTTTCCTCTCTTTTGTGAGGAGTGATTTGTGTTGACCTTTTTAGACAGAAAGGAACAATAGATTAAACAAAATCTGTATTTTGATTTGTTTCCATAAGGATAAGTTATCTATGCTTTTTCAGTCCATACTTCCCTAACCCACATTTCTTTCGTTTTTTGACTTTTTCAGCAAGCCCTACTTATTTTCATATTTTTCCTTATCTGCTCTAGCGTTGAGCCATCTGCTATCCACACTGCACTAAACTTTTCTCTTATTTTTTCCCATTTTTCTCCTACTTGGAGCTTCTTCCCTTTTTCGGCTGCTTTTTCTAACACTACCTTTAGTAATATTGCAAATATTTCGGCTGGCACATTCATCATTCTTTTTGATACTGCCTGTTTGCTTACTTTTAATGATGCTACCCATAGCAATCCCTCTTCCTCTAACAGTCTTACCGCTTCACTTATACCCGCTATTTGACGATACACTATACTTAACACTAATGCCACCATTACTGGTAAATTTAACACCCTATCTCTCATCATTTTCTCATGAGTTCCCTGTAAATATTTTAATGGTGTAAACATTGTGGGTTCTAGTAATTCAAACAACTCTTTTGTTATTTCAGGGATTTCTACCCCTGGCTGATTTGTCTTACGACGTAAGTCTGGGTTTCCTTTTCTCCGAGGATGTTGTCTTGCCATTTGTTTTTTGCTCACTTTTTTATATACTAACCTTTTTTTCAGCCTACTCTTACTTCCGCCTGCTTTTAGGCTAATCTTTTGTGAGTAGGCATTTTGGCTTAAGTTGACACCAATGGCAAGCCTTGCGCCCCTACAAAATTGCTGTTTTGAATCGAGAATTATCAACTATTCACTATCAACTATTCACTAATCGGCGATTGCTTATAATATACTTAGGGCTTGCTGAATAAGTATAGAACCCTTGCCAGATAATGCTTTCAAGCATTTTAAAAACGATCAGGTGCAAGGTTATGGCCTTTGGAGGCTCAAAGCCCATGCACGTCGTTGGAAAACTGGGGGTTGAAATTGGAAACTACTCTCTGAAGTCACCATTTTTCGCCTCCTGTGGCATCTAGGTTCGTTTTGTGGACTTTTTCAGCAGACCCTACTTAGGGCTTGCTGAAAAAAGCTGAGACCTTTACGGAGAAAAATAGTAGGCGAATTAAGAACCGCTAGAATGCACGAAAATAGGGTAGAATGCCTCAAAACCATTGCATTAAGAAGAGAGAAAGCAGATGTACCGAAAGCAACAGTACTCAATTGAAACACCAGAAAACTTGAAAAATCTGTTCGGCGGGCAGTTAGACGAAGAAAATCGTTGGATAGAAATGTCAAAAATGATTCTTTGGGAAGAATATGAGGAAGAATATGCAAAAAACTTCACAGAAAAAAAAGGAGCCCCAGCCAAATCATTTAGAATGGCATTAGGAGCATTAATTATCAAAGAAATTTCAGGAAAAAGTGACAGAGAAACAGTAGAACAAATAAAAGAGAACCCTTATTTACAGTACTTTATAGGAATGGAAAGCTATAGTAGCAAAGAAGCATTTAATGCGTCAATGATGGTTCATTTTCGTAAAAAAATAGGAATGGAATTAATAAATAAAATTAATAAAGAAATAGAAAAAAAAGCGACGGGTGTAGCGTCAGAAAAAAAAGAAAATGAAGGAAAGTTATTGTTAGATGCGACTTGTACACCAGCAGATATAAAATATCCAACGGATATAGGAATATTGAATGATGCCAGAGAAAAAACAGAAAAAATAATAGATAAGCTGTATGAAGAAATAAAAGAGAAAAGGAAAGAAAAGCCGAGGACTTATAGGGAAGTGGCAAGAAAAGAGTACTTAGCCATAGCAAAAAAACGTCGTGTGTCAAAAAAAGAAAGAAGAAAAGGAACAAAAAAACAACTAGGATATATAAAAAGAAACTTGTCTCATATAGAAAAAATGATAGAAGAGGGAGCAAAGTTAGAAAAACTAACGAAAAAAGAGCAAGAAGAGCTTGTAACGATAGGAAAAGTGTATGAGCAACAGTTAGAAATGTATGAAAAAAAGACAAATAAAGTAGAAAACAGAATTGTGAGTGTAAGCCAACCTCACGTGCGTCCAATAGTGCGTGGAAAAGCGGGAAAAGCAGTAGAGTTTGGAGCTAAAATATCGGCAAGTAATGTGAATGGCTTTGTCTTCTTAGACAAATTAAGTTGGGATAATTACAACGAATCGGGAGATTTACAAGCGCGAATAGAAGAATATAAAAGGGAAACAGGATGTTATCCGGAATCGGTTCATGTGGATAAAATCTATCGAACAAAAGCGAATCGAGCTTATTGTAAAGAAAGGGATATAAGAATGAGTGGTCCCCGATTGGGAAGACCGCCGAAAGAGGTGAGCAAAGAAAAAAAGAAAGAGGCACGCTCAGATGAAAGAGTGCGTAATGCCATTGAGGGTAAATTCGGACAGGGAAAGAGGAAATTTAGTCTTGGTCGAGTGATGGCCAAACTACCTGAGACCTCGGAAACGGTAATTGCGATGAACTTTTTGGTAATGAATCTTTCTACTCTACTTCAGAAGACAAAAAGTAAAAAGTTGTAGAGTCGTTTTTCTTGTGAAAAATGGTGTTAATTTTCCTCTCTTTTGTGAGGAGTGATTTGTGTTGACCTTTTTAGACAGAAAGGAACAATAGATTAAACAAAATCTGTATTTTGATTTGTTTCCATAAGGATAAGTTATCTATGCTTTTTCAGTCCATACTTCCCTAACCCACATTTCTTTCGTTTTTTGACTTTTTCAGCAAGCCCTACTTAACAGTTCTTTGAATGAGCCATGACAACCACACCCACTACAGTTAGCTATACCCTCGAAGATGTTCTAGATCGCTTTGAGCAAAAAATGGACAGGTAGTTTGCCGAAGTCAACAAGCAATTTGCCGAAGTCAATAAACAGTTTGCTGAAGTCAATCAGAAAATAGACAGGCAGTTTGCCGAAGTTAACCAAAAGCTTAATAAATTGGAAATTGGGCAAGTGGAAATGTCGGGCGAAATTAAAACCCTAGACGAAAAAGTCAGTGGCATTGATAAACGTCTAGATAATCAGGAATTTATTAATCGAGGAGTCTTAGTTGCACTGATTGTTGCTCTCATTGGTGGAGCCGCTAAACTGTTTGGATGGTTGCCGACCAGTTGAACTCTCTCAATTTTGAAAGCGATCACTTTTTTCTTTTTTGCAGAGTTAAGGGGCGATCGCACTATCACTATATGTGGATTGCACAACTTACGAATTGAGATAAAGCCGTCGTAGAACGACGGGGTTTCTACCCATTTTTTTGATAAGCGGGTGATGAGACTCGAACTCACGACATTCACCATGGGAAGATGACGTTCTACCACTGAACTACACCCGCAACGAAATCTATCTTATCATTAACCTTCTCCACTGCCTAATCAACTATCTAGAAAATATTAGAAAGAGGCCATGGCTGGAACCTGGGCTAGGGCAGAGGACAAGAATTGCAGAGCGAGAATCGCTAAGATCGGAGAAAAATCCATACCGCCCAGAGGGGGAATAATAGAGCGAAAAATATTGAGATAGGGGTCAGTGATCGGAGCTAGAAAACCCATCGCACTACTTGCCCAGTCTGCGGTTTGGAACCAGGACAATAAAATTCTAATAAAAATCAACAATAAATAAATATTGATGAAATTAAGCAGGGTTTGTATAACTAATCCAGTTGCGTTCATAATTTTAGGCTTTTCCCTGAAGCTATTGATGTAACAATTTTTATCCTGATTTTAGCTTGAAGCTTGTCTGATCGCTAGGATTGAGCCAGAATTTGTCGAGCAACGGTCAAGGCCGAATAGCTAACGCCGGCAGTTCCTTCTCCTGGATGGGTAGAATCTCCCACTAGCCAAAGATTCTGAAAAGGAGTACGAGTGGCAAGGCCAAAGGGGCCAAAGCTGGAAAGCCGTTGACCGATTCCCCCCACAAAACCCTGTTCCCTGGCGGTAAAGGTGGCAAAGGTACGAGGAGTGGCGACTTCTTGATGCAAAATAGTCTGGGAATTTAACTGAAAATAGCGGTTTAAATGGGCGATCGCCGTTTCGGTGTAATTTTTTTTAAGGGCTTGATATTCCTCTGGAGAAGCTGACCACCAGGGTTTAACCTCGACAAAAGAAGAGGCGATTAAAGTTCGTTGACCCAAGGGAGCGCGACCATCACCTGGCTTGCTGACGGAAACAAAGAGAGAATTATTTTCGCCAAGGGGGCCATCCTGATCGTAGAGAAATTGGAGATGGGGAGGACAGGCTGCCGGTATGGCGGCTTCAGTAACGCCCAAATAGACCACAAAGGCTCCAGAGGGTTCCGGTAATTTATCTAGCCGTTGTTGATAGTTAGCCGGCACAAAATCTAGTAATTTTCCTAAATTTTGAACTGTGACATTGGCAACAATGTGATCGGCCGTTTTTCTCTGAGTTTGGCCCGTGCGGCGATCGCGAACAGTGATACTTTTAACGGTTTTTCCTTCCGTCTGAATTTGCTCAACGGTATGACGCAAGTGAATTTGACCGCCATATTTTTCTAAACCCGCTACCAGGCGATCGCTTAACACCTGCATACTGCCCTGTAAATGATAAAGTCCCTGGGGAGCCTGGGAAACCGCCAACGCCGTCGCGCCATAGAGCAAAGCCGTTTCTTCCGCATTTACCTGGGAATAAAGTTTCAGTTGCAAATCTAAAAAAGTTTTGAGACGCTGATCTCGCCCTAAACCATACAACCGCAGCGCATCCCCTACAGTTAACAAGGCAAAGGGAAAAGTGATTAACGTATCGGGTCGTAAAGCGGCCACTAACTGCTGAAGATCCCAGAGATTACGAGGTGGTAAAACCGGATCACGGGTTTGGAATTGCCAACTAGCTTGAAACAATTTACTAAGCAATTGCCAAAAGGGTTCACTACCAGGAAATTGGAATTGTCGTTCCTGTTGCCATTGCAGGGGATCACGCCAAATGTTAATCGGCTCTTTTTCGCCAGGCAAAAACACAGCACAGGCTGGATCACAAAAACTGGCTTCCGGTAAGGGGATCTCTAACAGTTGAAAAATACGCTGATGAATACCACCCATTTCTAGTCCAGCGACCTGGGTGGCTCCCACATCAAAGATAAAATCGCGCCGCCGAAAGGTTGATGCACAGCCCCCTACCGCGATCGCCTGTTCATAAACCGTAACTTGATAACCCCAACGGGCCAACAGGGCTGCGGAGGTCAAACCGCCAATTCCTGCCCCAATGACGATTACTGTTTGAGTCATTCTGAGTTTTTGGGCTAATTTTGTTACATTTCTTTACATTATTACAAATATGGCAAAAAATTATTGACAAGCTTCCTCTCATAATGAGAGTATGATCAGGAGGATTGGAAAAATGACCCTTACTTTTAATCCCTCGCCCGTAGAAACTTCAATACTTCCCTTCGTTATTCAAACCTAGTTCCGCATGAGTTTGTGGCTACGAGAGAATAAGGCTTTGAGCCTCCTGAATCCCGTTCAAAAGTTCTTTGATGGCGTGTTTTTCGCTCAATAACACTCATTGGAAGGTACAAAAGACGATGTTTGATGTATGTTTTTCCGTAAAGCCCTTGAGCAAGAAGCTTTTAGAAATACAAGAAGACACAAACTAATTCGGAATCAGCCATTTTTAACACATTTTTCTGGCTTCTTTATTAACTCTTTTACACAGGGAAACCAGATTTTCTCTATACTTAGTTTTTCCAGATTTAAAAATCTCTGTATTTTTCTCCTTCTACTTTCCATTAAGATGGGAATTGGTAGAGCTTCCGCTATTCTTTCTAACCTCATATCTTGTAATATTTGCAAGCATCCTACTACTACAAATAGGAATAAGTATTCGGCTCGACTTAGATTCTCTTGTAGAGTGGCTTCATATTCTTTTGCTATCATGTTTTCCTTTTGGGGTTATTGTACTTTTTTATAGAGTATCTTGTCTTGTTTCTTTCTACTGTAATCCTTGCTACACAGGACTTTTACCTACTCTTGTCGCCCCACCAGAAGGCGTATATTAGCAGGGCAAACGCATCTAAATTCTAGACTCCTTATCTGATAAGCCTTTCAGCGTTTCATAAAAAATCAATCATGATCTCGAAAACCCTTATCCAGCCTACCTTTCAAAAATAAGATGCGTTCGCCCTGCGTATATTAGAAAATAGCAGGAAATATTAGGGAGTTTTAAGCAAACTTTCCAATTGATTACTTAGGTCAATCCATTGAGACAGACTTAATTCTTCGGCCCTTACCTGGGCTTCAATCTGCAAGTCTTTCAATATTGGCATTAAGCGATCGCCGTCTAGTAAACTTTTGAGATTATTGCGTAACATTTTACGCCGATTAGCGAACCCTAACTTCACCAATTGCTCCAGAAAACGGGGATTATGGGCTGGACTTGTCAAGGTATAGGGTGATAGGCGAAGGATGGCTGAATCGACCTGGGGAGGCGGTTGAAAGGCTTTTTTGGGAACCTCGGCAATCCATTCACAACGGGCTAAATACTGGACTCTGACCGACAATCCACCATAGAGTTTGGTTCCAGGTTGAGCTACCAACCGTTCGGCCACCTCCTTTTGCATTAATAAAACAATGCTGTCGTAACTGGGTTGTCTGGGTTGAGCGATCGTGCCTAGTAATTTTTCCAAAATGGGGCCGGTAATGTTGTAAGGAATATTGGCAACCACTTTGTTAATGGGGCGAAAATGGGGAAAGGCTTGTAAACAGTCCTCTAAACTGAGATTTAAAATATCCCCAGATAATAGTAAAAAATTCTCAACTTTTCCTAAACTTTTGCTTAATTGCTGACAGAGATCCCGATCAATTTCCACTGCTACAACTGAAGCCGCTTGGGGAAGTAAACGACGAGTTAAAATCCCTGTTCCTGGCCCAATTTCTAAAAGATGATCCTTTTGTGAAAGTTCTGCGGCCGCTACAATTTTAGACAGGGCTAACTCACTGCGTAACCAATGTTGTCCAAAACGTTTACGGGGACGAAAACTCATGGTTAAACCCTAAGAACGGGACAGAAAACCTGAAAAGACCAAAATTAATATCCCAAATACTAATCGATACCAAACAAAAACCCAGGTGCTTTGTTTCTTCAAAAATTCCAGTAACCAGGCAATAGAAAGGTAAGAAAAAACGGCGGCTGAAATGACTCCTAAGACTAACGGAAGTACAGTGGTTCCTGAAAATCCTGCTTTAAAGGCATCTTTTAATTCCAATAAACCGGCTAAGGTAATGGCTGGAATACCTAATAGAAAAGAAAATCTGGCGGCGGTTGCCCTTTCCAAGTTAATAAATAAACCGGCTGTCAGGGTAGAACCAGAGCGAGATACTCCTGGAATAATGGCCATAGCCTGGGCCAATCCCATCGTTACTCCATCCTGCCAACGTAATTTCTCAAACTGCCGACGGTGGGTTCCCAATTTTTCGGCTAGGGCCAATAGCAATGACATGACAATAGAGGCGATCGCGATCGTCGTTAAACTGCGTAAAGGAGAATTATCTAAATCGGACACGAAGATTTTTAACAATAGTCCAAAAAGGACAATAGGAATCGTGCCTAAACCGATACCTAGAGACAGTTTAAATTCGAGGGAATCATATTGCTTCGTTTGAATAGCCTGGATCATTCCTAGGGTAATTTGACTTAAATCCTGCCAAAAATACCAAATCACCGCCGCAATACTTCCCAATTGGATAACCGCAGTATAGGCAACCCCTGGATCACCCCAACCCAGGGCCAAAGGAATAATTTTTAAATGGGCAGTGCTACTAATGGGCAAAAATTCTGTCAACCCCTGGATGAATCCCAGAACAATTCCCTGAAACCAATTCAATGTGGCGATCGCCTCTTTGGGAGCCTCGACAACCGGTTGGGCAGCAACCCAGGCACCGTGAAAGAGAACCGTGATCACCGTTGTTAAACTGACGGCACTAAAAAAACTGAGTTGACGGGAAAACATTCAGGACTTCATCAAAAGGGTCTAGAAGATTTTAGCCTACTTGGGTTCTCACGCACGGCAAAGCATCGGCTTAAGATCATGTAAACCACTCCCCCACATCGCCCCTAAAGCCTGGTAACAAAACACTGGTTAACTGATCGCCAGGGTATAACGTCACCGCTAATTTCAAAACGCCATTTTCCCGCCGATAAACTTCTACCTGTTTTCTTTGGCGATCGCAGATCCAATATTCCTGCACCCCTTGCACCGAATACAATTTAAACTTCAATTGGCGATCGCGCTTTTCCTGATTTTCCCCAGAGGATAAAACCTCGATCACTAATTCCGGTGCGCCGGTTAAATGTCCTGCCTCATCTAGCAGTGTCGCTAACCGTTCCTGGCTAATCCAGACCACATCAGGAATCACATTGTCATGATCATCAAAAATAATTCCCGGAGTTGTTGCTGCTTCCCCCAAGCCGGATTCCCTAGACCATCGTTTTAAGGCCAGACAAATATTATCCGCCACAACTTGATGCCGCCAATGAGGTGCTCTAGTCACCAGTAACTCTCCGCCAATAATTTCATAACGATTGTCGTTATCGGGAAAGAGGGCTAAATCTGCTGTTTTCCAATAAACCCCTTCAGGCCGAATCGCGATCATCACCCCAGCCTCGTTATCTACTCCATTGTTAGCCCCATTCTAGCGAGCACAAATCTAACTAGCACTATCGGATTCCACCTTGGCCGCCGTCTTTTCTTCCTCTAAACGAGCCTGCATCTTGACCGATTCTTCGATATTTTGAGCCTCGCGCTTAAATTCACTTTCAAATTCCTTAGAAGCATCCTGAAAGCCCCGCAAGGCCTTACCCATACTGCGACCAATTTCCGGTAACTTCTTCGGGCCAAAAACTAAAAGGGCAATGACCATAATCAAGGCCATCTCTGGCAAACCAATCCCAAAAACATTCATCGCGATCGCTCCATCATCACAAAAAAGAGAAAAAGACCCCGGAGAACCGGGATCAAGCGGTCAATAATTGACAAAAAAGGTAAAAGGACAGAAGTTCTAACCTCCCCAATTTACGGAGAACCCTTCTAGAACCAGAGAGGAGTTGTAAATTTGTAGGATGATCAATAAAAAGACGAGAAAGAGACCCATAAAAACACCCATAACAGGGGTGGTTCCCCAACCTGGAACAACTTTACCGTACTCAGAGTTGAGAGGTCTGAGGATATCTCCTAACCAAGTGCGCTGTGCCATAGATTACCCGCAGTATCGCTAAATTAGATTTTGTAACGTTCTGTAATATTATAGGAAAAGCGGTATCACAATCAATCTAACCTATGGAACCTGCAATAGTTCTTAGCATCACCTTCGCGGTCATCCTGATCGGCATTACTGGATTTGCTATCTACACGGCCTTTGGCCCGCCTTCTGCCAAGTTGAGCGATCCTTTTGAGGATCATGAGGACTAACTTATCGTGTCCTTCACTACCTGACTCTTGCTGTTTATTTGCGTACCAAATCTAAATAGTACTTTCTGGCGAGACAGTCTTAACTATCCCAAGGCACCAGTGCTTTGATATTTATCGGGCAACATCTTAACGACTGGACAGTGCGAAGTTTATGGATGCCAGATAAGGTAATAACTATGCGGCCAAAGTAAGCATATCAGGGCTTGGGGAAGAGGCAAGTTTAGCGGCAAGGAATTTAGGCAAAAGCAGACTGGGTGGACTTTGAGGAAAAATCATTTGGGCTTGATGTTGAAGGGCTAGTTGAGCAATCCGTTCACTAGGGTAGCCATGGGATGGTAATGTCCGAAACCATCGAGGAAAATTAGCCCAAATCCCCTGGGGGGTGCGACCTTCAGTTGATAAAAGCTGTTGTAATCAGGGTTCTACAGGGAACCCATATTGATCAAGTTTTGCCCAAAATTGACTCCATCGTTCCTTGGTCAATACCAAAGCTCGTAGGCTCAAAATAATTCCTGCTCCTTTTTCCTTCCATCGCATCCCTGAACAACATAATCGTTGTTTGACCAACGTCTTACAAGCTGCTTCCGTAACACCTGAACCAATCGGATACTTTTTCTCTATGTATTCAGCATAATCCATTTGATGCTGATGATTCTCGTAATAAGTAATCGCCGCTTGTAGTTTCTCGGTAAGATTCTTAGAATGACTTTTTTCTTCTTTGACTTCTTTCATCAGATTTAGCAGTTCTCCTGCTTTTCCTTTTTCATGCTTGAGTTCTCGACAATTTTCAGTCAACCATTCTTTTTGTTTTGACACGGTATTCGGATGCAACGCTTCTGCCAAGGCACCTAAGTAACCAGAGGCATGATAGAAATCTAATATCTGTTCTTCCGTTTGCTTTTCTAAAAACTTCCAATTTGATTCTGCCCCGTCTGCTATCCCGACCAATGTTGCCTCTGGATAACGTTTTTTCGCTCGCTCAATTTCTCTTTCTAATCTTTCTAGAAAACTCTTTTTTCCATACTCTGGTGCCGCACCTAGATAGATTGTATGTTGACGTTCTCCCTCACTATCGTATAGGGAAACGGTTCCCACCATTGCTTCACGGTAGCCATCCTCACACATCAGCATACAGGTTCCATCTAATCCTATTCCCACTGTTGCAATTTGGCTATCCTCCTTGGGCGGGGCATAACTCCACGCTTCTTCTTTTGCCTGTACCACACTTCCTACTGCTTCACTCAATCTTTGGATATAGGATAGCGCTACTTTTCTACCATGATTTTCTAATAAATCATTTTTCACCTCTTTGCCTGCCATCCCTGACATTTTTGAGCAGGGCGAACGCATCTAAAAATGATACAGATACAAGAACATTATAGAGGGATGGATAAGGGAAAATAAGGGAAAGTGCATAGAAAACAAAAGCGATGAAACTCCGACCCAAATATAGACTGGTAGAACACTTTGCCGAAATAGATGACCCTCGCATCGAACGAACAAAACGGCATAAACTCATTGATATTCTAACGATTGCCATCTTAGCCGTCATTTGTGGAGCAGAAGGTTGGGTAGCCATGGAAAGTTTCGGCAAGGCTAAACATCAATGGCTAAAAAAAATTTTGGAATTGCCAAATGGCATCCCCTCCCACGATACGTTTGCGCGTGTATTTGCTAGTCTGAATCCAGAGCAATTTCAAGACTGTTTTCTGCATTGGGTCAAAAGTATAGCGGAGGTAAGTGAAGGGGAAGTGATAGCGATTGACGGCAAAACCCTTCGCCACTCCTATGATAATGCCAACGGAAAGGGCGCAATTCAGATGGTAAGTGCATGGGCAACAGCAAATCGTCTAGTACTAGGACAGTGCAAGGTGGAAAGCAAATCGAATGAAATCACGGCGATACCCAAACTCCTGAAAATGCTAGAGGTCAAAGGTTGTATCGTAACGATTGATGCCATGGGAACTCAGACAAAGATTGCCCAACAGATAGTAGGGCGAGGGGGAGATTATGTTTTGGCATTGAAAGGCAATCAAGGTAATCTATGTGAGGATGTTGAACAATTATTTGCTCATGCTCAATCGGTTAATTTTGCGGGAATTAAGCATGATTTTCATCAAACAATAGACAAGGGACATGGACGGATTGAAATTCGCCGTTGCTGGACGATGGAACAAACAGAATTTTTGCTGGGTGGGGAGAAATGGGCAAAGTTGACGAGCATCTGTATGATTAAAGCGGAGAGACGATTGAAAGACAAAACAGAGTATGAGACCCGCTACTATATCAGTAGCCTGCCGAGTAATGCTCAAAAATTATCCCAATCTGTTCGTAGTCATTGGTTGATAGAAAACTCTTTACATTGGGTTCTAGACTTGGCCTTCAACGAGGATGCTTGTCGCATTCGTAAGGATTTTGCTCCTGAGAATTTAGCCGTCTTACGCCATATCGCTCTTAACTTGCTCACAAAGGAAAATACTCTGAAACTTGGTATCAAGAATAAACGGCTACGCGCTGGTTGGGACGAGGACTATCTCCTTAAGGTTTTACTCGGATAAGATGCGTTTGCCCTGCATTTTTGAGGATACCTGTTTTGCCAATAATGGCGTTGATGTTATGATTATCCTTGCTTCTCTTTCTAAGGGGCAATACGTTTTTCCTCAAAGGTGAACGCTGATATACATGACGATTCACTATAACCTCACCATAAGGTGTTTGATATTCTTTCGGTTGCTCTCCCTTACTCTTCCAGATTTCTTCACCGATTTTTAAGGGTGAACCATCTGTATCTAAATATTTCAAGGCTTCTTTGCTGGCGATGCAACCTACTTCGTTTAAGCCTTTTTGAATATTTATTTCTGTATCCAACATTGAACGACTGAGTTCTAATGTTAGTTCTATTTTTATCTTTGAACCCTCTACATTAATTAGTTTTGCTGTCATCATTGTTTCCTCTTTGTCACTTTTCATCTCATGTTAACACTTTTCTTTTCCTTCATCAACTAAAGGTCGCACCCCCTGGGGTAACTCTAAGGCGAGAATTTGAAGTAGCCCTAAAGCAATGGCATTAAGGTTAACAAAACGCTCAAAGGCTTCTACCTTGTTTAAAATCTGAGTCTGAACAGCTTGTGGATAGTCACTGAGGATAAGATTGCTGGGCCAGGTAGGTAAAGTCTAAGTACAGGACAAAAAATGTAGGGAGTCGAGAAAAAGAGAAAAATTGGGTAGAGAAGGATTAAGAACAAGATGACGAAGATGGTCAAAACCAAGACGAAAAAGACTCTGCGCTAGGCGACCATGTTTCTTGAGGGGAATGGGATGAAGATGATGAATTGCTAGACCAGTTTTGAGAGACCAAGCCAAAGCTAAAGTCAGTAAAGCCAAAAGCTTACGAAGACGCTTGGGGTCAGTAAAGTGAGTAGATTCCAAG
This sequence comes from Woronichinia naegeliana WA131, assembly GCA_025370055.1. Lineage (NCBI taxonomy): Bacteria > Bacillati > Cyanobacteriota > Cyanophyceae > Synechococcales > Coelosphaeriaceae > Woronichinia > Woronichinia naegeliana. The sequence continues at coordinate 7,162,831 of CP073041.1, forward strand.
CAAAAGCCACGAGTCTTAAAGATGCCAAAAAGGGTTTCAATGCCCCAACGCAGGGCATAATCGTGAATAAGACCTTGGGAATCGGGATGTCCAATGACGATGAGTAGAGAATTATCAGGCAAGCGAAGAGCCTCTACAGAAACAGGATATCCCCAAACCCGACAACTCCCTTGAAGACGTTGAGATTCACTCTTTTGCAAGATGGGCAAAAATGACTTTGGCGGCCAAAAGCTTGCCATTGTGCTCAATCTTGTCCGTAGCCCGAATTCTCAGACAGAAAGCCAGTAGCGGTTCGAGCAGAAGATAGCGAAGCCAAGCCTGACCAATAAACTCACGGTCGCCACATAAACAACGAATCAGGGCGGTGGGAAAAATCTTGAGCATCTCCTCGATAAAACGCATTCGTTCATCACTGTTAGAATTGCCCTTTTTCTTGCTAAGCATCCACCACAAGATGGGAATGGCTACTCCTTCATGGACAATGCCGACAGTGAGGATATTATAACCATGACTGCCAAACTCCCAGGTTGTGCGGTCAATACTTAATACCCAAGGTTGAGGGATATCCAGCCAACTGACTACAATACGGGCAATGTGATGGTAATCCAGCTCAAATCCTGAGAAAAAGCGTTGTAAGCGTTTGTAATGAGAATCCACCAATGCCCGACCTTCAAAACCCAGAGCCAATTCTTTAAGGTTAACCGTTTTCACTTTGAGGAGGGCGAGTAAGAACAAGGCTAGGAAGGAGAGTCTGGCACCATGCCATCCCAAATGGGGTTTTAGGGCTTGTTTCAATGCGTTATATTGGTTCATGGGTTTTCTTACATTACGTTCATCTTCCATGAAACCCCTTTCTCGTATACTTTTCAAGCCTTTTGTCCTGTACTTAGATTCTCATTATCAAACGAAAGGTAACGGGGAACGTAAAATGTTCATTTGTCAAGAATGTAGTTCTTGTTTTGCTGAGACTTATGGTAGCGTAATCGCTGGCTTAGAAACCCCATTAAGTGAAATTGTAAAAGTATTAAAAGCCAGAATGGAAGGAATAGGATTGAATGCAGCAGCCCGAGTATTCGGCTACGCGAAAACAACAATATTGAATTGGGAAAAGAAATTATCAGGATTACAAGAGACATTATTTTTATACGCCTTAGTGAATGAATTTGTTAAATTAGTAATAGAAGGGGATGAACTATACACAAAAGTTGGAAAAAATAAAGAAGCAAGTGCCTCTGAGGGGTGGACAATCGTCCTCATGGACAGGGCTAGCCGCTTTATTTGGCATTTAAAATGTGGTCGAAAAGAGCAGAAATTATTTCTAGAAGCAATGATGACGGTAGCGGAATTATTTGAAAGGAGTGCAGAATCTCTCCAGTTATTTACAGATGGAGAAAAGCGATATAGTCAACTGCTATTTAATATTTGTCACGAAGTATTAAGGACTGGAAAGCGAGGTCGTCCCACCAAAGTATTACCGAAGGGTCTTGTGGTAAGACTAAAAAATAAGAGTAGTAAACGTCGAGATTCTGAGGGTAAACTAAAGAAAGTAGAAACTCCGAAACCAGAACATCCAGAGACAACAGAAAAACCAGAAGAAAAGGACGTCCATGCCAACCACGTTGAGGCATTTAATAGTGCTATCCGACGCTATTTAGCCGCCTTTCGTCGTCGTACAAATACTTATGCTAAATCTGTTGTGGGATTACAGCGAGTCCTAGATATTTTCTGGATGGTTCATAACTTTGTTCGCAGCCATTTTACGACTAGAGAAGTTCCTGCTGTAGCTCTCGGTATAATTGAAAAAGGGTTAACTTGGGAGGACTTACTCCAAATTCGCCTGATTTCTTGAACCTCTCGTATTGCAACGTTTGTAGCTTCTAGCTAGACGATACCAGTGCCAGACCTAAGCGTAGTGGAAAAATGTCATTACGGTCATCGAGGTAAGCCCCGACTCCATGAACAGCCGATTCGTCGTAGCTACCCTGCTCAAGCCACTTTAAGTCTCAATATGGCGAAAGTTGAACTTGCGGAGCGGGCAGCAGGACGTTTTGTCTTGGCGACGAATCAGCTAGATGGAGACTCTTTGAGCGATGAGCAACTGCTTGTCCACTACAAGCAACAGCAAGGGGTAGAGCGAGGTTTTCGCTTCCTTAAAGACCCTCTGTTTTTTGCGTCCAGTGTTTTTCTCAAAACCCCTGAGCGGATTATGGCATTGAGTTTCATCATGGTGTTGTGTTTACTGGTGTACAGCTTGGGACAACGTAAACTGAGACTGGCTCTGGCAGAGCAGGAGGAGACTGTGCCTAACCAGTTGGGAAAGCCGACTCAGCGTCCGACACTGCGTTGGATTTTTCAGATGTTGAGAGGAGTTCATTGGGTTGTACTGGATAATTGTCCCCAAATAATCAATCTAACGCTTGAGCGAGAGAGGATTTTGCGCTTTTTTGGGGCTACTACTTGTCAGTATTATCTTTTGTCATAATGACTTTTCTTATTTTCTTTGTTCTTTTTTTATGTACGGAATGTGGGTTACACCATAACTTTTTCCAACTTTCCAACTTTGATCAGACGATACCAGTTCCAAAAGAGAGGCTTTTTCGCACCAGTCGAGAGATTCTTTGTCGAAAGGTATTATTTAATCTTTCAACATGATTAGTTTGTCCCGTCTCTTTACCGACTGCTCGATGACGTTTACTGGGAATAACTTTCTCAGAAGATACCCAAAAATCCGTGTAAGCAACGGCACATTGTCGGTAAACAGCAGGCAAACTTGCCCAAAGTTTTTTGGCTGATGCACGGCTTCTGCCCCCAATATAACAACCAACAATTTCTCTTGTTGTTCTGTCTATAGCTAACCAGACATAAAACTTATTTTCTTTGGAGAAAACAAATGACCAAAGCTCATCACATTCGACTGCTGGGGCGACAAGATAGCTAGAAGACAGACATAGCAAGCTCCATAGCCCTCTGACCTCGAATGTAATCCCTCAACCGATGACGACTAATTTGCATTAGCTCTTGAATTATTTTTTCATACATCTGCCGTAGTCCCAGCCACAAATGGAGGTGTTGACCTACATAAAAGCTACTGTGACGACGTTTACTCGTTCTTTTCGATTCTGGTCTGACCACATATTTTTGAATTCCTTTTTCCTTGACCATTTGACCTTGTAGAATTGCACTCGTATGGGCAATCGCTGCCACAATTAATAGCTTTGATAGTCGTTCTGCCTCTAGATTTGTTCCCTCTAGATTATAGCCTCCAGACTTCAAATCCCTAAACATTTCCTCGATACCAAATCTTTTTTGATACGATTTAATTGCCTCCTCTAGGCTTCCTAAATTTGTCAAGATAAACCAAGGCTCTTTTGTCTTAAATCCGCCGTAGGTCTTTTTCCATTTACAGGCTAAATTAAATCCTCCAAATCCTTTCATTTTGGTAACGTTTACTTCGTTAAAAAATAGACTTGTTCCCGGGGATAATCCCAACGCTCTCATTTCTTGGTAAAGCTGCTCATCTTCCGACACATTTGTCGTCTTTTTCTGTCTCAAACAAAAGTATAGACCCTTCTTTCCTAGCCACTTTCCCAGTGTGACTGAACAGAATTCTCTGTCCCCTAATATCACTATTTTGTATTCTGAGAATAGGCTTATTGCCTTCTCTAATACCCTTTTTTGAGCCGTTAAATTACTATTTCCTTTTTTGTCTAAAAATTCCCAATATACTAGCACCGCTCTTTTCTCATAAATTAAGCTTACTGTCAGGATGTTTATTACACCCTAATTTGTTCTATCTATTGCTAGATATCTAAGTACAGGACAAAAAATGTAGGGAGTCGAGAAAAAGAGAAAAATTGGGTAGAGAAGGATTAAGAACAAGATGACGAAGATGGTCAAAACCAAGACGAAAAAGACTCTGCGCTAGGCGACCATGTTTCTTGAGGGGAATGGGATGAAGATGATGAATTGCTAGACCAGTTTTGAGAGACCAAGCCAAAGCTAAAGTCAGTAAAGCCAAAAGCTTACGAAGACGCTTGGGGTCAGTAAAGTGAGTAGATTCCAAGCAAAAGCCACGAGTCTTAAAGATGCCAAAAAGGGTTTCAATGCCCCAACGCAGGGCATAATCGTGAATAAGACCTTGGGAATCGGGATGTCCAATGACGATGAGTAGAGAATTATCAGGCAAGCGAAGAGCCTCTACAGAAACAGGATATCCCCAAACCCGACAACTCCCTTGAAGACGTTGAGATTCACTCTTTTGCAAGATGGGCAAAAATGACTTTGGCGGCCAAAAGCTTGCCATTGTGCTCAATCTTGTCCGTAGCCCGAATTCTCAGACAGAAAGCCAGTAGCGGTTCGAGCAGAAGATAGCGAAGCCAAGCCTGACCAATAAACTCACGGTCGCCACATAAACAACGAATCAGGGCGGTGGGAAAAATCTTGAGCATCTCCTCGATAAAACGCATTCGTTCATCACTGTTAGAATTGCCCTTTTTCTTGCTAAGCATCCACCACAAGATGGGAATGGCTACTCCTTCATGGACAATGCCGACAGTGAGGATATTATAACCATGACTGCCAAACTCCCAGGTTGTGCGGTCAATACTTAATACCCAAGGTTGAGGGATATCCAGCCAACTGACTACAATACGGGCAATGTGATGGTAATCCAGCTCAAATCCTGAGAAAAAGCGTTGTAAGCGTTTGTAATGAGAATCCACCAATGCCCGACCTTCAAAACCCAGAGCCAATTCTTTAAGGTTAACCGTTTTCACTTTGAGGAGGGCGAGTAAGAACAAGGCTAGGAAGGAGAGTCTGGCACCATGCCATCCCAAATGGGGTTTTAGGGCTTGTTTCAATGCGTTATATTGGTTCATGGGTTTTCTTACATTACGTTCATCTTCCATGAAACCCCTTTCTCGTATACTTTTCAAGCCTTTTGTCCTGTACTTAGAATGAGAATGTATTTTTACATTTTCACTATAGCAATGAGGACAGTTTTTCTTGAATAAGGCATCCTCTTTTTCTTGGCACAAGCCAACATCATTCAGGATTTCCATAGAGCTTTTCTTTAATATTGACATTGTTTTCTGTTTCCTTCTTCTTTGATATAATGACAATAATAATAGTATAATAAAAACGGGCCGATGTCTAGTCTTAAACTATTTTTCTATTTTCTCAAAGCCTTACACCATAACTTTTTCCAACTTTGATCAGACGATACCAATTCCGAAAAACTAAGGGGAATAGACCCAAACCCCTATCGTCATCAAATAGTAGAGATACCGCCCATCGTTCTAGAAATAGTAGAACATAGGCTACATGAAAGAGTTTGTGATAATTGTGGACAAAAAACGAGAGCGATATTACCCCCAGAAGTAGAAAGGAGTGGTTATGGGGAAAGAGTAGTAGCTAAGAGTGTCATTGATGAGTGGGATGTATCGTCATTCTCACCGTATGGTAGTGTCAGCCCTGTCGGATTATTTTGGATTGAAAATAGGATTAGGAACAGTTAGTCGTTTGAGAAATCAGGGCAGTGAGGCCGTATCAATAGCTGTAGAGGAAGCCAAAGTTTATGTACAAAGTCAGAGAATAGTGGGAGCGGATGAGACAGGATTCAAGCAGGGAAATGCTGATGGCAAAAATCCAGAGAAAAAAAAGGCTTGGTTATGGGTGGCTGTGACTCCCTTAGTGACTCTGTTTCAAGTGATGTTGGCGCGTTCGACAGAAGCGGCCCAATCCTTATTGGGTGAAAAGTTTAGTGGAATTCTCAACAGTGACCGCTATAACGCCTACAATTGGCTTAATGTCTCCCAAAGACAACTGTGCTGGGCGCACTTAAAACGAGAATTTACCAAAATCTCAGAACGAAAGGGAGTGTCGCGTCAATTAGGGAGAGACCTTTTAGCGCAACAAAAAAGGTTATTTCGACTGTGGTCTAAAGTTCGAGATGGGACTTTAAGTTTTGAGAATTTTCAGGCTGCGGTTTTACCCCTACGAGAACGATTGAAAAAACTCTTGCAACAAGGGGCTGATTATCAGATTGCCCATAGGGAAAAGACACCTTTGGCTCATACAGTACGAACTTGCCGGCAACTCTTAAAAGTAGAACCCGCATTATGGCTGTTTGTTGCGGTTGAGGGGTTAGAACCCACTAACAATGCTGCGGAAAGGGCGATTCATCCTGCTGTCCTTTGGCGAAAAAACAGTTTTGGCTCTCAGAGTGAGGAGGGTAGTGTTTTTGTGTCCAGAATGCTGACGGTTATTACCAGTTTGCGCTCTCAGAATCGCAATATTTTAGAATTTATGACTGACGCAGTTAGAGCTAATCGCAAAGGAACCACTCCTCCTTCTTTGTTACCTCAGTAGCTGTTACACTCCCTCCGAACGATTACTGTACATCGCTATCATTTTGAAGAATTACCCTCTAACACAGAAGTCGAAGAAATTAGCATAGATGGTGGGAAGGTACGACTCAGAACTCCCAAGGGAGAACCCTTAATTTGGCGTGATTATAAAGGAGTCAGTTTTCATCAATTGGGGGTAGCTGCCTTTTTTCAAGATAACTCGGCTTTATTAGATTTGGTTAATTCTCAAATTTTGGCTAAGCCTTTAATTTGTTTGGGAGATGGACATGATGGTACCTGGAACTTATTTCGTGAGATAGGACAGAAACATGAGCGAATTGAAATTTTGGACTGGTATCACTTAATTGAAAACCTCTATAAAGTTGGGGGGTCATTCCAGCGAATTGAGGAGGTCAAGTCTTTTCTTTGGACGGGTGAAGTGGATGCCGCTATCTCCTGTTTTGAGGGATGGTCAGAGCCTCAAGCTGAGAATTTTATCATTTATTTAAACAAGCATAAACATCGGATTGTCAATTATGGTTATTTGCAGGCAGAGGGCATTTCTATTGGCTCTGGCTCTGTCGAATCTCAAGTTAAACAAATTGGTCATCGTCTTAAAATTACTGGTGCGAGTTGGAATTCTGACAATGTACCACAAGTCCTTCGTCATCGCTGTTCCTATTTAAATGATTACCTTTTTTGACTCTTTCATTTACCTCGTTAAGTATTTCTACTTATTGCAAAGGTGAGATGCTCCCGATTTCCACTGCTTTTAGACAAATTCCTACAAATAAACGACTGATGCCAGCCATAAAAATTAAATCTAATACTCTTCCCAGACGGTCATCATTCAGGTCGCTGGCTTTTATTCCTTTTCCTAAGAGATGTTCTAGGGGTTTATCTTCAAAAAAACGACTGAATAAATACAAGGGAGAATTAATAAATCCTAAGCCATTGAGAATCATGGCTTTAACCACCAGACCCGCACTGATTTTCGCACGGTCATTTTCTTGTAACTGTTCATTGATATAATCCACTAGACCTAGTTCATCAACTACGGCCGCGATTATTCCTAAATGGTCGAGATTTTTAACGTTTAATTGGGTCATTTTCTCCTCGGTTTGTTAGCTTTTTTATTTTAACTATTCTGTTGCTATTTTTGAATCTATTTTTATTTTTCAAAATTAGTACGGGATATGGGGTAGAGAAGGATTAAGAACAAGATGACGAAGATGGTCAAAACCAAGACGAAAAAGACTCTGCGCTAGGCGACCATGTTTCTTGAGGGGAATGGGATGAAGATGATGAATTGCTAGACCAGTTTTGAGAGACCAAGCCAAAGCTAAAGTCAGTAAAGCCAAAAGCTTACGAAGACGCTTGGGGTCAGTAAAGTGAGTAGATTCCAAGCAAAAGCCACGAGTCTTAAACCCACATTCCGTACATAAAAAAAGAACAAAGAAAATAAGAAAAGTCATTATGACAAAAGATAATACTGACAAGTAGTAGCCCCAAAAAAGCGCAAAATCCTCTCTCGCTCAAGCGTTAGATTGATTATTTGGGGACAATTATCCAGTACAACCCAATGAATCCCCCTCAAAGTCTGAAAAATCCAACGCAGTGTCGGACGCTGAGTCGGCTTTCCCAACTGATTAGGCACAGTCTCCTCCTGCTCTGCCAGAGCCAGTCTCAGTTTACGTTGTCCCAAGCTGTACACCAGTAAACACAACACCATGATGAAACTCAATGCCATAATCCGCTCAGGGGTTTTGAGAAAAACACTGGACGCAAAAAACAGAGGGTCTTTAAGGAAGCGAAAACCTCGCTCTACCCCTTGCTGTTGCTTGTAGTGGACAAGCAGTTGCTCATCGCTCAAAGAGTCTCCATCTAGCTGATTCGTCGCCAAGACAAAACGTCCTGCTGCCCGCTCTGAAGCTTGAACTTTCGCACTATTGAGGCTGAAAGTGGCTTGGGCATGATAGCTACGACGAATGGGCTGTTCATGGGGACGGGGTTTACCTCGATGACCGTAATGACATTTTTCGACGACAGTTAGGTCTTGAAGAAGATGCCATTCTAAACTCTTCTCCCATCGGCTCAGGGCGGTTAAAGCATCCTCCCGACAAGCAAATTCCTGACGCTGTAATTGTTCTAATTGTCTTTGAGCTTGAGCCGTTGCTTTCTCTGTCTTCTTCGTCAGTTGTTTGAGGTCTAAAGCTTTTTTTGCTCGCTATCTACCACTATCCAACGTTGTTTGACTCCCCCATATTCACTTTCTAAGGAGGTAAGACGATAGCCCTCTAAATCAGTTGTGATGAATTGCTCCGAGGCTAATTGACTGACCGCATCCTGCACTTCTCTAATCGTTTTCGGCACAGAACATAACCAGTATATGCCGGTTAACTTTTGCAAGTTATCGGCACTGTATAAGGCTGAATCTGCTATATACAAACCATCGAATTGCCACTGCTCATTGAACTTTTTCAAGAGTTTAGCAAACTCTTTTTTATCACTTTGATTGCCATCTCCTAATTCGAGAAAAGCGGGAATGTCGCCATCCCCCCAACAGACTAGATTCAAGACAAATTGTTTCAAGTCTGGTCGCTTATCCTTTGAATAGCCATGAGTGATATGGATTATTTGGCTTTCTTTGTCTTCTCTCTCCACCGATAATTTATATTCCCCTTGTACCGATAATGAACTGGAGTCTAAATGGGAACTTTTCATCACTATTTTGAAGATTTCTACGGCTTTTAGACAAATTCCGAGAAACAAACGGCTGATGCCGGCCATAAAGATTAAATCTAAGACTCTCCCTAAACGGTCATCATTCAGGTCGCTGGCTTTTATTCCTTTTCCTAAAAGATGTTCTACTGGTTTATCTTCAAAAAAACGACTGAACAAATATAAAGGAGAGTTGATAAAGCCTAAGCCATTGAGAATCATCGCTTTCACTACCAGACCCGCACTGATTTTAGCACGGTCATTTTCTCCTAGTTGTTCATTGATATAATCCACTAGACCTAGTTCATCAACTATCGCCGCGATTATTCCTAAATGGTCGAGATTTTTAACGTTTAATTGGGTCATTTTCTCTTGGGTTTATTAGCTTTTTTATTTTAACTATTCTGTAGCCATTTTTGAATCTATTTTTATTTTTTCAAAACTAGTACGAAATACGGGCTCTACCCAATTTTTCTCTTTTTCTCGACTCCCTACATTTTTTGTCCTGTACTTAGGGCTTGCTGAAAAAAGCTGAGACCTTTACGGAGAAAAATAGTAGGCGAATTAAGAACCGCTAGAATGCACGAAAATAGGGTAGAATGCCTCAAAACCATTGCATTAAGAAGAGAGAAAGCAGATGTACCGAAAGCAACAGTACTCAATTGAAACACCAGAAAACTTGAAAAATCTGTTCGGCGGGCAGTTAGACGAAGAAAATCGTTGGATAGAAATGTCAAAAATGATTCCCTGGGAAGAATATGAGGAACTGGACAGTGCGAAGTTCTAGGAAAATCAACGAGTTTACTAGGGTTTCAGCCCCCAACTCCCTTCAACCCTCTTCAAAACACACAATCGCTAAAAGGCTTTCAAAGCAAGGTTTTTAGGCATTCTGTCAAAATACCTGACAGAGAACTTCGCACTCACCAGTGAGGAAGAATATGCAAAAAACTTCACAGAAAAAAAAGGAGCCCCAGCCAAATCATTTAGAATGGCATTAGGAGCATTAATTATCAAAGAAATTTCAGGAAAAAGTGACAGAGAAACAGTAGAACAAATAAAAGAGAACCCTTATTTACAGTACTTTATAGGAATGGAAAGCTATAGTAGCAAAGAAGCATTTAATGCGTCAATGATGGTTCATTTTCGTAAAAAAATAGGAATGGAATTAATAAATAAAATTAATAAAGAAATAGAAAAAAAAGCGACGGGTGTAGCGTCAGAAAAAAAAGAAAATGAAGGAAAGTTATTGTTAGATGCGACTTGTACACCAGCAGATATAAAATATCCAACGGATATAGGAATATTGAATGATGCCAGAGAAAAAACAGAAAAAATAATAGATAAGCTGTATGAAGAAATAAAAGAGAAAAGGAAAGAAAAGCCGAGGACTTATAGGGAAGTGGCAAGAAAAGAGTACTTAGCCATAGCAAAAAAACGTCGTGTGTCAAAAAAAGAAAGAAGAAAAGGAACAAAAAAACAACTAGGATATATAAAAAGAAACTTGTCTGATATAGAAAAAATGATAGAAGAGGGAGCAAAGTTAGAAAAACTAACGAAAAAAGAGCAAGAAGAGCTTGTAACGATAGGAAAAGTGTATGAGCAACAGTTAGAAATGTATGAAAAAAAGACAAATAAAGTAGAAAACAGAATTGTGAGTGTAAGCCAACCTCACGTGCGTCCAATAGTGCGTGGAAAAGCGGGAAAAGCAGTAGAGTTTGGAGCTAAAATATCGGCAAGTAATGTGAATGGCTTTGTCTTCTTAGACAAATTAAGTTGGGATAATTACAACGAATCGGGAGATTTACAAGCGCGAATAGAAGAATATAAAAGGGAAACAGGATGTTATCCGGAATCGGTTCATGTGGATAAAATCTATCGAACAAAAGCGAATCGAGCTTATTGTAAAGAAAGGGATATAAGAATGAGTGGTCCCCGATTGGGAAGACCGCCGAAAGAGGTGAGCAAAGAAAAAAAGAAAGAGGCACGCTCAGATGAAAGAGTGCGTAATGCCATTGAGGGTAAATTCGGACAGGGAAAGAGGAAATTTAGTCTTGGTCGAGTGATGGCCAAACTACCTGAGACCTCGGAAACGGTAATTGCGATGAACTTTTTGGTAATGAATCTTTCTACTCTACCTCAGAAGACAAAAAGTAAAAAGTTGTAGAGTCGTTTTTCTTGTGAAAAATGGTGTTAATTTTCCTCTCTTTTGTGAGGAGTGATTTGTGTTGACCTTTTTAGACAGAAAGGAACAATAGATTAAACAAAATCTGTATTTTGATTTGTTTCCATAAGGATAAGTTATCTATGCTTTTTCAGTCCATACTTCCCTAACCCACATTTCTTTCGTTTTTTGACTTTTTCAGCAAGCCCTACTTAGATTCCTGACAAGGAAACTCTCAACAATGAAATTGCTGCTTGGGAAAAACACCGAAATGAACAATTGCGTACCATTGATTGGCAATTTACCACTGATGATGCTCGCATCAAACTCAAGCGGCTTTATCCATCAGTTATACCTTGACTGACTACTAGCTCCCACCTGTTTAATCTTAGACTCCACATCACCAGAACCAATCACAATACCAAGCTGTTGATAGTATTGGTAATCAGGGATACGCTGATAATGCTTCGTCAAATAGGCTTGAAAATTCTTTGCCCTCTTGCTTTTGACTCCATCAAACGCATCTATTGCCTTGTTCACAAAACCCCGCCACAGTAAATGCTCCACTGCTTCTAGCCGTTTGAGAGAGCCACCCACTTTGAACAGATTCTCCTTGAGATGATACCAATCCAACACCTCTCGTCGTATCAGCCACGATTGAGTGGCGAAACTCTCTACCGCATTCCAGATTGCGGGATGACCATCTCCCAAAAAGGTCACTATTGGGGACAAAGGTTGAACATTGCTCCAATTCTTTAAGCCCTCTGGGTCTTGGAAAAAGGCTTCACAGACATTGCCATGAAGACTCACCAGTTTATAATCTCGCCACTGTCCCCCTTCCTTCTCCTCGCCCCGCAGACAAATCTTTCCCCCATCTATACTGACCCCCGCACTCTCTGACTGAGCTTGAGCTAAGGGCAGTTCTGTCCGTTCTACCAAGCGATGTAAACTGCTATGTCCTACTTTTATCCCCATCAACTCCTCTATATCTTCTTCTGCTTGTTGGTAGGATGTTTTCGCACTGGCTCTTAGACAGCATTTCTCTAAACCTGGACTTAAGACGATTTTTGGCGACACCTTTAGTTTTCTGGCTTGTTTTTGGCTTATTTCCACTTCTCCGACTAGGGTTTTGATTTTCCGCTTGTTTCCAGACCGTGGCACTGGTATCGTCTAGCTAGAAGCTACAAACGTTGCAATACGAGAGGTTCAAGAAATCAGGCGAATTTGGAGTAAGTCCTCCCAAGTTAACCCTTTTTCAATTATACCGAGAGCTACAGCAGGAACTTCTCTAGTAGTAAAATGGCTGCGAACAAAGTTATGAACCATCCAGAAAATATCTAGGACTCGCTGTAATCCCACAACAGATTTAGCATAAGTATTTGTACGACGACGAAAGGCGGCTAAATAGCGTCGGATAGCACTATTAAATGCCTCAACGTGGTTGGCATGGATGTCCTTTTCTTCTGGTTTTTCTGTTGTCTCTGGATGTTCTGGTTTCGGAGTTTCTACTTTCTTTAGTTTACCCTCAGAATCTCGACGTTTACTACTCTTATTTTTTAGTCTTACCACAAGACCCTTCGGTAATACTTTGGTGGGACGACCTCGCTTTCCAGTCCTTAATACTTCGTGACAAATATTAAATAGCAGTTGACTATATCGCTTTTCTCCATCTGTAAATAACTGGAGAGATTCTGCACTCCTTTCAAATAATTCCGTTACCGTCATCATTGCTTCTAGAAATAATTTCTGCTCTTTTCGACCACATTTTAAATGCCAAATAAAGCGGCTAGCCCTGTCCATGAGCACGATTGTCCACCCCTCAGAGGCACTTGCTTCTTTATTTTTTCCAACTTTTGTGTATAGTTCATCCCCTTCTATTACTAATTTAACAAATTCATTCACTAAGGCGTATAAAAATAATGTCTCTTGTAATCCTGATAATTTCTTTTCCCAATTCAATATTGTTGTTTTCGCGTAGCCGAATACTCGGGCTGCTGCATTTAATCCTATTCCTTCCATTCTGGCTTTTAATACTTTTACAATTTCACTTAATGGGGTTTCTAAGCCAGCGATTACGCTACCATAAGTCTCAGCAAAACAAGAACTACATTCTTGACAAATGAACATTTTACGTTCCCCGTTACCTTTCGTTTGATAATGAGAATGTATTTTTACGTTTTCACTATAGCAATGAGGGCAGTTTTTCTGAAATAAGGCTTCCTCTTTCTCTTGGGGTAAGCCAATATCACTTAGGAGGTCAATTGAGCTTTTATTCAATGTTGACATTGCTTTCTGTTTTCCCTTTCTTTAATATAATGACAATAATAATAGTATAACAAAAACGGGAATATGTCCAGTCGTAAGTTATTTTCTATTTTCTCAAACTCTTACACCATAACTTTTTCTAGCTTTGATCACACGATACCAGTACCCAGACCGTTTTTTTCCCCCTTCTGAAAAAAAAACTCCCCCATTGTTGGCCCCACAATTTCTAACATCTGGGTTCTGACTTCTACTTCGATGCTTCCAAAGTCCTTCTGTTTCTCTGGTTCCGTACAGCAATTCTAAATTTGCCCTGTAGCAAGGGTTTCAGGTTTTAGTTCGCGTAATACGGGGTAAAATTCAACGGGATTAACAAGTTCATTTTACGAGTCTTCAGGCTTTCAGGCATGGTAGTACACATAGGATTGCCCCAAAAACCCCCTTTGAAATGTTCTTTAAATCCCTAAAAGGCTTGCTGTATCTAAAACTGAGAATTGCTGGGTTCCGTATATTTGCGTAGGATGCGGGCTGATTCGGTGAGATACTGGTTTAACAGTGCTTTTTCTTCTGGGGGAATCGGTAACATACTTTTTTCGCTCATCAGTTTTTTTCCATTTTACCCCAGATTCTATGTACTATTTTATCCGGGATGTACCCAAGTAGAAACTCCGAAACCTGAGCATCCTGAGACAACAGAAAAACCAGAAGAAAAGGATGTTCATGCCAATCACGTTGAGGCATTTAATAGTGCTATCCGACGCTATTTAGCCGCCTTTCGTCGTCGTACAAATACTTATGCTAAATCTGTTGTGGGATTACAGCGAGTCCTAGATATTTTCTGGATGGTTCATAACTTTGTTCGCAGCCATTTTACGACTAGAGAAGTTCCTGCTGTAGCTCTCGGTATAATTGAAAAAGGGTTTACTTGGGAGGACTTACTCCAAATTCGCCTGATTTGTTGAACCTCCCGTATTGCAACGTTTGTAGCTTCTAGCTAGACGATACCAGTGCCGGAAAATCATATTGGGGCAATTTGGTACTTTATACACGACTACAATGCCCAATTAGCAAAGGCTTAAGCCGCCACCACTACTATCGAATCACTACCATGAGCTTTGGTCATTTGTTTTCTCCAAAGAAAATAAGTTTTATGTCTGGTTAGCTATAGACAGAACAACAAGAGAAATTGTTGGTTGTTATATTGGGGACAGAAGCCGTGCATCAGCCAAAAAAACTTTGGGCAAGTTTGCCTGCTGTTTACCGACAATGTGCCGTTGCTTACACGGATTTTTGGGTATCTTCTGAGAAAGTTATTTCCAGTAAACGTCATCGAGCAGTCGGTAAAGAGACGGGACAAACTAATCATGTTGAAAGATTAAATAATACCTTTCGACAACGAATCTCTCGACTGGTGCGAAAAAGCCTCTCTTTTTCCAAAAATGTGGAAAATCATATTGGAGCAATTTGGTACTTTATACACGACTACAATGCCCAATTAGCAAAGGCTTAAGCCGCCACCACTACTATCTATCGAATCACTACCTCCCAGTATTCCCAATCTTGTTAAATATCTGCTATACTTCAAACGTTCATAATCTGAGATTTATCAAAGCGTTGAAATCGTAAGGTGAGCAGAGAATCAAGCTCCTCCTTATATTTTACGTTAGCATCCTCAAGACATCCTGAAATTGCTGCAGAAAACTGCGTAAAATCTTCATAATATTTTGCGTATAAACACTTCTTCTTCACAAACTTCCACAGTCTTTCAATTAAATTCAAGTTAGGAGAATAAGGAGGTAAGTACAGTAACTCTATTCCTAATGATTCTGCCAACTCCTGTACAATTCGGCATTTTTGATAACGAGCATTGTCTAATACCAACGTAATCGGTATTAATAGTCCTAATTCTGCTATCTTTTCTAGGAGTTCACAAACCTGAGTTCCCGTAATATAAGAACTGTTCGTTACCATAATTACTTCATGGGTAATTGCATTTAATGCTCCTAACACATTAAAACGTTTTCTCCCTGATGGTGACTTAATAAAAATCCTCTTGAAGCACCATATAAAATTTACAAATGCTCCCATTACAAAATGAGAGGCATCTACAAAGAAAACTGCCCTTTTTCCTGCTTTTGCCTCTTCTAGCCTTGGTTCTAGCTCTTTTTCTCTATAGCTATTCTGAGCTTCTACATCTGCTTTTGATGGAATTGTTCCCACCTTTAGACACCTCATTCCTATTGACTTTAAAAATTTTCTGACTTGCGTCGGACTTCTTTTTATTCCTGTTAATTCTTCTATTCTTTTTACTGCTTCATTTATTTTTGCTGGTGGATTTGACTCAAAATATGCCTCAATTTTCCCTTGATGCTCTGTTAACTCGCTTTTCGGGCGATTAAATTTTATTTCTTTTAGTTTTTCTATCCCGCCCTCTTGATAATCACGGATATAGCTTGTCACCGTATTTACTGAAACTCCTGCGAATTGAGCAATTTTTTGATGAGACAATCCCTGACTTTTTAGCCATAAAACTTCCATCTTTAGCTGCACTCTAGGATGCGGGTGATTAAACCGACCGTAAGACAACAGTCTTTTGTCTTCTTCTGTAAATTCTAACTTAATCATTTCTCAGCCTCTTGACTAATTTTTCTATTTTTATTATATTATCTCTTATTTTTAGAATTCGCAACCTGTGACCGTGTTTAGTATAGGACTATCAATTCTGAGTGGATTAGGGCTTTATCTGAACCGTCGTAAAATTCCAAGCTAGGACAAGCCGGAAGACAACGAATCTTATGTTAAGTTTTATAAAGTAGTTTTTGGATGGACAAGGACGATGGCATTGGAAATTCCGGCCTCCGTAAAGGTGTGGTCACAGTTCGGACATCCCCTCGTCATGTGGGGACTTTTGGGGTTAGCTCTCTATGCGATGTACTTGGGTTTTCAGGCTCGCAAAATTCGCAATGCGGATAAAGAAATTCGCAAAGAACTGATTCAAAAAGATGTGCGAGGTAAGCACTTTATTTTGGGATCGATTTTGATGGCTATGATGACCTTGGGAACCATTGGTGGTATGGCCGTTACCTACATTAATAATGGTAAATTGTTTGTGGGTCCCCATCTTTTGGTCGGGTTAAGCATGGTAGGTTTGATGACTTCGGCGGCAGCCCTGGTTCCATGGATGCAAAAGGGCAATGATCTGGCGCGTTATCTCCATATCACGCTGAACATAACAGTAGTGGGTCTGTTCGGATGGCAGGCAGTGACGGGCATGGATATTGTGCAACGCCTTATCAGCAAACTCTAAATTCCAAATGCGTCCGTATAAAATTTTGAACCGTTTCTAGTGTTGGTTGGGCGGCGATCACACCTGGTTGGGTGGTGGTCAAGGCCCTGACGGCACTAGTAGTCTAAGGCGTAAGTTAAGATACTATTATTAGGCAACCGATAAAAAGATAAATATAGGTATATAGGAGAAAAAGTCATGCCCCGATTAGCCCCCAAAGAGTTAAAGTTGGAAGCAAAAGAACGAGAACATCTAGAAAAACTGATAAATCGTCATACAACAGAGCAGCAAATTGCCTTAAGGGCAAAAATAGTGCTTCTGGCAGATGAGGGAGAAAATAATCGAGAAATTGCTAGAAAATTAAAAATCAGCCGAAAAATGGCAAGTCAATGGAGAGAAAGATGGATAGCAGGACAGAAAAGTGAAATAGAAATAACAGAAACCCACATTCCGCAAACGCTACAGATAGCGTATAAGTACAAATAGATGCTCTTTCTGTATGGCGTTAATTTGTTCCAATGCACTATGAATAGAGTAGTTTAAATTAATTACTCTATAGGTGGCGGCAACCTGCGGAATGTCGGCAGAAAGAATCAAAGATGCTGAACGTAGTGGAGCACCCGCCAAGTTTAAACGCGAACAAATCTTGAAGTTGTTCAAATTAGCCTGTGATGACCCAAAGAATTATGAGCGTCCGATAAGTCACTGGACAGGACGAGAATTAGCCGAGGAATTAGTAAAGCAAGGAATAGTGGAAAGTATATCTCCTCGACAGGTAGGAAGATTATGGGAAGAAGCAGATATTAAACCCCATCAGTCAGGATACTGGCTGAATCCCCCCCCTGACCCAAATTTTGGGGAAAAAGTGAATGATATCTGCCAAGCCTATGAGAGTGCAATTTTAGGAGAGGAAAAGGGAGAAAAGACTATTTCTCTAGATGAAATGACGGGAATTCAAGCATTAGAGCGGAAAGCACCAGACCTTCCGATGTCTCAGGGGAAGATTCAAGGTCGAGAATTTGAATATATTCGTCACGGCACTCAAACGTTAATAGCCAGTTTTGATGTGGCCAAGGGTCAAGTAATCTGCTCTACAGTCGGAAATACTCGCACAGAGGCAGACTATTTAGGGCTTGCTGAAAAAAGCTGAGACCTTTACGGAGAAAAATAGTAGGCGAATTAAGAACCTGACTTTTCCCGTTAAGTGCGGATTGCAAGCTGCCAGCCTTGGCAAAGGTCATGCAACTTCAACCAACCGCGCCAAAGGACTTGGATACCGAGAGGAGTTTTACGACGATGTTCAAGATAACCACCAAGAAAAGCAACAGACTCGACAGCCCAAGCAACAGTCAAAATAGGGGGAAGTTTTTGAGAGGCGGCTGCTTTTAACACCTGAAGTTGAAGAGGATTAAGAATTTCAATCGCGAGAGCATCGGGCTGGGTACGATGAAGATAAGTAACGTGTAAAAGTTCAACAGCAATGACACTTAAAAAACCCAAAAGAGTTTTCATTCCATCAGAGGCAAGTCGATAACGCTCACTCTGACAACCAGACTTAAGGACTTTATGAAATTCTTCAACCCGCCATCGGTAGGTGTACCAACGAAGAATAGTGACAGCCATCTCAATAGTCTCAACAACTTCTGTAGTCAGAAGCATCCAAGATAAAGGAGTTTCGCCTTCGGGACAATCGATTTCTGTCGCATAAACAGCATAGACATTCAACGGGTCACGATTATCAAAACGATAGGGAGTTCGTAGATTAA
Organism: Woronichinia naegeliana WA131; assembly: GCA_025370055.1. Taxonomy (NCBI): domain Bacteria; kingdom Bacillati; phylum Cyanobacteriota; class Cyanophyceae; order Synechococcales; family Coelosphaeriaceae; genus Woronichinia; species Woronichinia naegeliana. Next base: position 7,181,374 of record CP073041.1, read on the forward strand.
CTGAGCAAAATCGGACGGCAAGCTTAACCTTCCGTGCTTTTCTTTTTCCTGTACTCGGAATCTCGATTTCTTGATGAAAACGAATCGGTTCTGATTCCAAATGTTGCCAAAGTCGTTCACTATTTTTGTCTAAACTACGATTATGAGACGCTCTGACCAGCACTCCTGTATGCTTGAGTTGACGCACTGAGTCAAAGACTTCTGAAACATCTCCTTCTCTGTCAAATACATGAATTACCCTCGTTGAACTTTCTACCTGTTTCTCACAGGTGTTTAGAGCCTCTACCCATTTGTAGGATTCTTTTTCCTCAAATGGTCTTTGACGAGCTGCTTTTCTTTGTTCTTTCTGTCTTTCTTTTTTCTGCTTCGCCGTTTCATCTGTTGGGGGCTTTTCTTTTACCTCCCTATTCCACAGTTTTTGCCATAATAAACCTAATACTTGTCCTTTTTCTGGCTCAATTGCTAAAGCACTATGCAGTATTAATCCATTCCCTCCTTTTCCAGTCGGCCCATACCCTTCCCTTTTTTCCTTGATATTGCGATAATCTAAGAAGGTCGTATCTCCGACTGATAGCATTATCTTATATTCTTCTACGGCGGCAGTTGTCATTTCACAGTGCGGCTCTATTATCTTGACAAAGTCTGTTTTCGGATTCCCAAAAATTCATAGGCCCTCTTTAACTCGTTTCCTCCCTTAAACACTTCTGATAAGGCTTTTCCAAACCCCTCACTTAACTTTTTCCCAATCGAGAAGGCACGATTGTTTAGCCTCTCGTCTCCCAATTCACAACTGGCAAAGTTTTTTGTCCACCATTCCAACATTTTTTGACCTGCCCTTTAAGATTTTCTCCATTTTACAGTCTCATACTCCCTTCATCCTTTGTTTTTGAAATTTGAACGATAAGCGGGATGATGGCTTCAGAATATTTTTTTCCTGTCAAGAGAATCATTACTCAAACCCTTGCCAGATAAAGCCTCTAGAAGTTTGCATTGCTGGATTTTGGACTTAACGGGAAAAGTCAGAATTAAGAACCGCTAGAATGCACGAAAATAGGGTAGAATGCCTCAAAACCATTGCATTAAGAAGAGAGAAAGCAGATGTACCGAAAGCAACAGTACTCAATTGAAACACCAGAAAACTTGAAAAATCTGTTCGGCGGGCAGTTAGACGAAGAAAATCGTTGGATAGAAATGTCAAAAATGATTCTTTGGGAAGAATATGAGGAAGAATATGCAAAAAACTTCACAGAAAAAAAAGGAGCCCCAGCCAAATCATTTAGAATGGCATTAGGAGCATTAATTATCAAAGAAATTTCAGGAAAAAGTGACAGAGAAACAGTAGAACAAATAAAAGAGAACCCTTATTTACAGTACTTTATAGGAATGGAAAGCTATAGTAGCAAAGAAGCATTTAATGCGTCAATGATGGTTCATTTTCGTAAAAAAATAGGAATGGAATTAATAAATAAAATTAATAAAGAAATAGAAAAAAAGCGACGGGTGTAGCGTCAGAAAAAAAAGAAAATGAAGGAAAGTTATTGTTAGATGCGACTTGTACACCAGCAGATATAAAATATCCAACGGATATAGGAATATTGAATGATGCCAGAGAAAAAACAGAAAAAATAATAGATAAGCTGTATGAAGAAATAAAAGAGAAAAGGAAAGAAAAGCCGAGGACTTATAGGGAAGTGGCAAGAAAAGAGTACTTAGCCATAGCAAAAAAACGTCGTGTGTCAAAAAAAGAAAGAAGAAAAGGAACAAAAAAACAACTAGGATATATAAAAAGAAACTTGTCTGATATAGAAAAAATGATAGAAGAGGGAGCAAAGTTAGAAAAACTAACGAAAAAAGAGCAAGAAGAGCTTGTAACGATAGGAAAAGTGTATGAGCAACAGTTAGAAATGTATGAAAAAAAGACAAATAAAGTAGAAAACAGAATTGTGAGTGTAAGCCAACCTCACGTGCGTCCAATAGTGCGTGGAAAAGCGGGAAAAGCAGTAGAGTTTGGAGCTAAAATATCGGCAAGTAATGTGAATGGCTTTGTCTTCTTAGACAAATTAAGTTGGGATAATTACAACGAATCGGGAGATTTACAAGCGCGAATAGAAGAATATAAAAGGGAAACAGGATGTTATCCGGAATCGGTTCATGTGGATAAAATCTATCGAACAAAAGCGAATCGAGCTTATTGTAAAGAAAGGGATATAAGAATGAGTGGTCCCCGATTGGGAAGACCGCCGAAAGAGGTGAGCAAAGAAAAAAAGAAAGAGGCACGCTCAGATGAAAGAGTGCGTAATGCCATTGAGGGTAAATTCGGACAGGGAAAGAGGAAATTTAGTCTTGGTCGAGTGATGGCCAAACTACCTGAGACCTCGGAAACGGTAATTGCGATGAACTTTTTGGTAATGAATCTTTCTACTCTACTTCAGAAGACAAAAAGTAAAAAGTTGTAGAGTCGTTTTTCTTGTGAAAAATGGTGTTAATTTTCCTCTCTTTTGTGAGGAGTGATTTGTGTTGACCTTTTTAGACAGAAAGGAACAATAGATTAAACAAAATCTGTATTTTGATTTGTTTCCATAAGGATAAGTTATCTATGCTTTTTCAGTCCATACTTCCCTAACCCACATTTCTTTCGTTTTTTGACTTTTTCAGCAAGCCCTAAATAGGAAGCTAACCCTATCAATGCCGAAGCACGGTAGGATTTATAATCAATCCCTCTGGCAATTTCTAAGGCTTCGGATAACAAACTTTCAGGTAAATGGGAAGCTAATCCTGTCAATGCCGAAGCACGTTCGTATTCATCCCCAATGGCTCTGGCAATTTCTAAGGCTTCGGATAACAAACTTTCAGGTAAATGGGAAGCTAATCCTGTCAATGCCGAAGCACGGTCGTATTCATCCCCAATGGCTCTGGCAATTTCTAAGGCTTCGGATAACAAACTTTCAGGTAAATGGGAAGCTAATCCTGTCAATGCCGAAGCACGGTGGGATTCATAATCAATCCCTCTGGCAACTGCCAAGGCTTCGGATAACAAACTTTCCGATAAATAGGGAGATAACCCTGTCAATACTTCTGCACGGTATTTTTCATCCTCAATTGTTTTGGCAACTTCTAAGGCTTCGGGTAACAAATTTTCTGGTAAATGGGGAGCCAACCCAGTCAATGCCTTTACACGGTATTTTTCATCCTCAATTGTTTTGGCAACTTCTAAGGCTTCGGGTAACAAATTTTCTGGTAAATGGGGAGCTAACCCTGTCAATGCCTTTTCACGGTAGAATTCATACACAATGGCTCTGGCAACTGCTAAGGCTTCGGGTAACAAACTTTCTGGTAAATAAGGAACTAACCCTCTCAATGCTTCTTCCCGGTAGTATTCATCTCCAATAGCTTTGGTAAGTTCTAAGGCAGTAGGTAACACTTCGGGTAAATGGGAGGCTAACCCTGTCAATGCCATCGCACGGGAGGATTCATTCTCAATAGCTCTGGCAATTTCTAAGGCTTCGATTAACAAACTTTCCGGTAAATAGGGCTTGCTGAAAAAGTCAAAAAACGAAAGAAATGTGGGTTAGGGAAGTATGGACTGAAAAAGCATAGATAACTTATCCTTATGGAAACAAATCAAAATACAGATTTTGTTTAATCTATTGTTCCTTTCTGTCTAAAAAGGTCAACACAAATCACTCCTCACAAAAGAGAGGAAAATTAACACCATTTTTCACAAGAAAAACGACTCTACAACTTTTTACTTTTTGTCTTCTGAAGTAGAGTAGAAAGATTCATTACCAAAAAGTTCATCGCAATTACCGTTTCCGAGGTCTCAGGTAGTTTGGCCATCACTCGACCAAGACTAAATTTCCTCTTTCCCTGTCCGAATTTACCCTCAATGGCATTACGCACTCTTTCATCTGAGCGTGCCTCTTTCTTTTTTTCTTTGCTCACCTCTTTCGGCGGTCTTCCCAATCGGGGACCACTCATTCTTATATCCCTTTCTTTACAATAAGCTCGATTCGCTTTTGTTCGATAGATTTTATCCACATGAACCGATTCCGGATAACATCCTGTTTCCCTTTTATATTCTTCTATTCGCGCTTGTAAATCTCCCGATTCGTTGTAATTATCCCAACTTAATTTGTCTAAGAAGACAAAGCCATTCACATTACTTGCCGATATTTTAGCTCCAAACTCTACTGCTTTTCCCGCTTTTCCACGCACTATTGGACGCACGTGAGGTTGGCTTACACTCACAATTCTGTTTTCTACTTTATTTGTCTTTTTTTCATACATTTCTAACTGTTGCTCATACACTTTTCCTATCGTTACAAGCTCTTCTTGCTCTTTTTTCGTTAGTTTTTCTAACTTTGCTCCCTCTTCTATCATTTTTTCTATATCAGACAAGTTTCTTTTTATATATCCTAGTTGTTTTTTTGTTCCTTTTCTTCTTTCTTTTTTTGACACACGACGTTTTTTTGCTATGGCTAAGTACTCTTTTCTTGCCACTTCCCTATAAGTCCTCGGCTTTTCTTTCCTTTTCTCTTTTATTTCTTCATACAGCTTATCTATTATTTTTTCTGTTTTTTCTCTGGCATCATTCAATATTCCTATATCCGTTGGATATTTTATATCTGCTGGTGTACAAGTCGCATCTAACAATAACTTTCCTTCATTTTCTTTTTTTTCTGACGCTACACCCGTCGCTTTTTTTTCTATTTCTTTATTAATTTTATTTATTAATTCCATTCCTATTTTTTTACGAAAATGAACCATCATTGACGCATTAAATGCTTCTTTGCTACTATAGCTTTCCATTCCTATAAAGTACTGTAAATAAGGGTTCTCTTTTATTTGTTCTACTGTTTCTCTGTCACTTTTTCCTGAAATTTCTTTGATAATTAATGCTCCTAATGCCATTCTAAATGATTTGGCTGGGGCTCCTTTTTTTTCTGTGAAGTTTTTTGCATATTCTTCCTCATATTCTTCCCAGGGAATCATTTTTGACATTTCTATCCAACGATTTTCTTCGTCTAACTGCCCGCCGAACAGATTTTTCAAGTTTTCTGGTGTTTCAATTGAGTACTGTTGCTTTCGGTACATCTGCTTTCTCTCTTCTTAATGCAATGGTTTTGAGGCATTCTACCCTATTTTCGTGCATTCTAGCGGTTCTTAATTCGCCTACTATTTTTCTCCGTAAAGGTTTCAGCTTTTTTCAGCAAGCCCTAAATAGGGAGCTAACCCTCTCAATGCCCTTGCACGGGAGAATTCATCCCCAATCGCTCTGGCTACTTCTAAGGCTTCGGGTAACAAACCTTCCGGTAAATAGGGAGCTAACTCTGTCAATGCCTCTGCACGGTATCCTTGATTCCCAATGGCTCTGGCAGTGTCTAAGGCTTCGAGTAACAAAGTAGGAGGAAGATAGGGACTAATTGCTGTTAATCCTTTGGCTTGCATTTGATCATCTTGATTTTGCCTTACATAAGCCAATCCCTGGGCAGGTGTCCAGATTTTATTATTAACCAGCGCAGCAATCAATTCTGGTGGAATATTCCCCGCCAAACTATTGAGAGAAGTGGTTATCAAAGCATAACGCACCTGTAAAGCGATCGCCTGACTGGGATTGTTCGCAAAATCAGCTTCCGCCAGTTGCCAAGCCGTAGAAACATCCTTAATAAAAGTCGCCGTTTTCCCTTCTTTCTCACATTTGCTATACCAACCATTGCCTCCTTCTGCCGTTTCTTCCCTCAGTAAGTGATGAATCTCTGTAATCTTTTCCGCCTTTTCCAAATGCCAAATCAATTGATTATAAATGTACCCATCATCCTCTAAACTGTGCCATAAACCATTTTTAGTCTGTTTTTGATACCGATTTAAAAGTTGCTGATGTGCTTCAGCAATCGATAAACCCAAACCCGATAATTGATAAGGGCAACTTGGCTCAAAGTCCCCCAGCATTGGGGGATTTAGGGGGCTTATTCTCTCAGAATGAGGAGACGCTTGTAAAAGATTCCGTGCTAAATCATGTAAAAGGTCATGGACACGATAATTCGTAATTTGTTCACTAGAAACCCCCGTTAATAATAAAGCCTTACCGTGTAAATATCTGAGAGTTTTCTTCGCTTCCGTGAGCCGACAATCCCATAAAGTCGTTGCCATTTTTTCCGTAATCGTCACATCATCAGGTAAAACTCCCAACCAAATAAATTGTTGCAACCTTTGGGGCGATAACCGTTTTAAACTGAGATTAAAAGAAGCAATTAAACTATAATGTTTGCGTTTTTCTTCATTTGTAGTATCTCCAGCTTCTAAGCGATCTAAAATTTCTAAATTAGCGATTTCTGCTCGTAAATCTTCTAATAATTCAGCCCAATGAATGTCGTCTTCAATTTGTGCCGCCGTCAACTCCAACGCTAACGGTAAATAACCAACAATTTTAGCCAAGTTTTTGGCTTGTTTCTGGTCTTCTAAAGTTAATTCATGCTTTAAATAACCCCTTAATAACGCTAAAGACTGTGTTTCCGTCATGATGTCCAAATCATAACGAATTGCCCCTTTTACGGGAGCTTCCCTGGTCGTTATCAACAATTTACAGCCAGCCCCCGCCACCCGAAACGGTTCCACATCCTCCGCATTCCACAGATCATCTACTACTAATAACGCTTTTTTATCTGCTAATAAAGTCCTTAATTGTAACGATGCCGCATCAATCCCCGTCGGCTTAAAATCATAATCTCCTAAAGCCTGTATCCAACTATGAAGAAAGGATAAAATATCGGGTTGTTGCCCTAAAGTAGCCCAGAAAATCCCATCAGGAAAATAAGCTTGAACCGCTTTATCCTGTGCCAACGCCGCCGCTAAAGTTGATTTACCAATTCCTCCTAACCCATAAATCGCACTAATCACTAAGGTTCCTGCTTCGGCTGTTTCTTCAGACAACAAAAGTTTTTTTACCTCAACACTAACCTCTGGACGCTCCACAAAATAACTTGGTTTAGGAGGAGCTTGATTCCGATAGGAAGATATTTTCAACGAAGCTGAGATAACGGGTTTAGGCTCAGGATCAATGTCATATTTTCTAATATCTCACACCACTCTTGATTATTATAAATCCTCGCCAAAGATTCAGCTTCTAAAGATGTCGGACGATCTCTAATCGGATGTCTTGATTGTACCCCAATAACTAACCCATTACAAACAATAGCCGCCCCTGATGTTCCCTCCCAAGGTGATTGATTTTCTGCTAATTTTTCTAATTGTTTATCTGTCGGTTGGATGTCTATATTATCTTTAATATTTAATAACAAACGATTATGCGGCGCACGATTAGCTATATCAATAATTCCTTCAATATGTAACCCTGTCGCGTATTTTATCTCATCTTCAGAATATCGTAAAAATTGAGGAAAACCCAAAAACTCAAACTTCACTTTTTCCGAACTATTAGCATCAGGTAACTGACCAAAATTGACAGGATCACAAGCTTCGATAGTTTCAGGTAATTCTACTAAGACAATATCGATATTATCTGGGGCTTTCCAAATTACCTTAGCGTCTATATCTTGCTTATCAGAATAGTTTAATAGCGCTCTAAATCTTACCTTACAGCGATTATCATCATCAAATAAATGCTTACAAGTCAACACCAAACGTCCCCCAATTCTATAGGCACTGCCATATTTAGGAGCAACAATTTCTACAGCATGATTAGGATGGAATTTTGGCATCATTTTAAATCACTCCTCTGGCCAATCTCCAATTCCCGTGATCGCATCTAAAACAACCTCTAACTGTAATTAGTCACAGCAATAAGTGGGGCTTAATTCTCATTAAGCCCCAAAAATACTAGAGAGGAAGAAAGTCATCAATGGAAGGAGGAGAAAGACCAGAGGAAGATAAAATAAGAGATAACTGTTCGACCGCACTTTTACCTTGAAGTCTCATGGTTTCAAGAAAACTAAACATCATGGCAACAAGTTGTCCGCCCCAATGACTTCTAGCACCGCCACTAACCTTACGATGAATAACAACAGGACGCAAGGCTCTCTCGGCATCATTGTTATCAGGTTTAACTTCAGGAAAAGTAAGAAAAGTAAACCAATCATGCCAATAACGTCGAAAGCGATTAGATAACAATTGGGAATCACTTGCCCATCCCGTGGGCGGCGGATTATCCAGAACCTCTTGAAGTTGAGCTTCTACTAGGGGTCGCTGTTGTTGTAAAGCTTCTAAGCTCAGTTTGCCTTGATGATAATCTCGATGGGATTGACGAGCTTGCTCTAGAATAGGAAAAACTCTCTGAGCAAAAAGTTTATTTTCAGAAAAGTGGGAAGTTTCCAAGGCCTTCAATTCCCGCCCAATATGAGCCAGACATTTCTGTTTATGCTGGGCATTTTGGCGATGGTAAGCCCCCCAACAGTCCGTACTGAGAAGCCCATGAAAATCTTTACCTAATAGGGAATGAACCTCATCGGAACTCCGGCTGGGAGCCAGAAACAAAACACAAACAGAGGAGGAAGTAGCCACCCACATCCAATAGTTAACCCCATTGACGCGATAGCTGGTTTCGTCCACACAACGGACTCCAGGCTCCTGTATGTAAGTCCACCACTGTTCATAACTAGGATACAAGCTTTCGCAAAACCATCGGTGCATTTTAGCTAAACTCCCTTGAGACAGAGGAATGCCAAAGACCGTTTCTACCAAGTATCGTTGTTTTAGCCAAGTCAAATTTCCCCCATATCCCAGCCATCCCACTAAGCTGGATAAGGTTGCACCGTAGCTAAAATCTTCACGACATCCCAAAGGAAGTGGGGCATAACCTTCCCAATCACATTTTGAGCATTGATACTTTTCCCTAACATATTCCCTTACCTCTACTGGTTTACTGACTAATTCAGCTATTTGATTTTTTTTGATGATAGTCTCCTTTTGCTTTTCCACTGACGCACCACATTTTGGGCATTTTTCCATCCTTAAATCTACTATTTCATCTACCCGACCAAACCCGTTTCTGGTTTTACCCACATGGTCGTACTTTGGACCTCTTTTTTTTCCTTTTTGACCGAAGGTTTTGGCGACTTTCTTTTTGTAACCGTCACTGCTTGGGGGCTGAGAGCTATTTTCACTCGTTCTTTGGTTAAGCTTTTTCAGCTTTTCTTTCAACTTTTCTATCTCTTTCTTTAACTCTACCAATTCTTTTCTCAGCTTTTCGTTCTCTTCTTTTTCTTTCTGATAATCTTCATACCAATCTTTTGCCACTTCTTTTTGCCATGGCATTTTCACTTCTTCTTGGTTTAAGTCTGGAACTGGGTCTAGTTTTTTCATAGTCTCCCTATTCTAACCTATCTCTTTAACCGCCTTTCCTTTCTTCATTATTCTTTACTTTTTTCATTTGCTTCTCATTCTCAATAATTTCCTTCTTTATTGCGGTGACTAATTACGAAAATAACTTTAATTATGACTTAGTTCCGCTTGCATTAATCAGGAATATCATCACTTCCCGTCCAGACTGGTTTCCCGTTTTTCCAAATCGGTTTAAAGGGAATTTTAATCTTATGGGTTATGGAATCCTTAGCCGCCATGCCACCACCCATTTCCACGACCCAAAATTTAACCCCGCCCTTGCCCTCTTTGGATTTTTCAATAACGACCTGCATTTCCAGTTCAATTTCTCCCATTTCAAAACGAATCTCCTTACCCTCAGAGAGCAAAATAGATTCACTAATTTCAATTCGCAATGCCTGCAGCGTTTCTTTGAGTCCAAGTTTTTGAATATCCATAGATTTATTTGCACAAACAGAAAAATCAATTTTTACGATTCTACAAGATTATTGGCTGTTTTGTAAAGACAAATTGTAAAATAGTGATACATCAGTTGATTGTTTTCAGCGATCGCAGTTTTCCATGCTGTTTTAAAGAGCGATCGCCCCTTACCCAAAGATAAAAAGCGATCGCTCTTTATTAAGATTCTAAGAAAAACGGAGAGAATGATTAGATTAAAGACTCTTTAAGCTTAGATAATTGCCCAATCTTTCTTTACAACTTCTTTACTTTCTTTTGATAGCTTAGGTGAGCAAGGGTGAATTGACTAACTTAAGACGGAGTAACAGACAATGAGTATTTCTACTGTAATGGATCTAGCAATTGTTTATGATCAACTAACAAGTTTTGCAAATTTAGAGAATTTTTGGCAGTCCTTTGATGCCATTTATGGGACTCAATATAATCAAGCGATCGCTGCAACGTTACAGACCCAATGGCAAACAGGAAACTTTAGTCAACTCCCCCCAATAGAAGTTATTAGTAATAGTGCTTTAGGGGATGCCAAGGGAGCCTACGCCAGTAGCACCAATACAATTTACTTATCCGATAGCTTTGTTAAAAACGCCTCTCAGAATAGTTTAAGTGCTGTTGTTCTAGAAGAAATTGGACATTTTGTGGATGCTCAAATCAATGCTACGGATACCCAGGGCGATGAAGGAGAATATTTTGCCGATGTTGTTCAAGGGATAAATTTAAGTGCAGCGAAATTAGAGCAACTCAAAACCGAAGACGATCATGCGGTGATCACGCTACAAGGGCAAAGTCTGTCCATAGAACAATCCAGTTTTAACTTGGGCCTCATCGACAAAGCAACAACCAATGACGGAGATTCCTTAACCGCTAGTAATCCAACCGATGTTTGGAGTTTTCAACTGGGTACGTTAGCAGGGGGCGGCAGTAATATTTCCTTAACTTCTCCCAATACCTATGGTGATTTAACTCTTACTCTCTACGATGAACTTAATAATTTGATCGTCCAGTCTGCTAATCCTGCCACTAATACCGAACTTCTTTCCCTAGTAGGACTCAACCCTGGCAACTATCATTTGGAAATTTCAGATGCTAGTACTATTGTTGAGGATGTGGATTATAACTTCAGTATTAATGTTACTAATGATCCTATTCCCCCTACTCTGCCTGAACTTTCTATAAATAATATCAATGTGGTTGAGGGGACTGCCAATGCTCTGCTGACAGTGACGTTATCGGCAGTAGCAAGTAGTAGTGTTAGCGTTAACTATGCCCTAACCCCAGGAACGGCAAGTCCGGGCAGTGACTATACCAATATTACTGGCACCCTTACCTTTGCCCCCGGAGAAATCAATAAAACCATTGCTGTTCCGATTCTCAATGACACTTTAACGGAAGGGAGTGAAACCTTTAGTGTCAATCTAAGCAATCCGACTAATGCCGCGATCGCCAATGGTATCGGAACTGTTACTATCATCGATGCCACAATTATCGTCAATAACACGATTGAATCCACTGTCAGCACGACCCTACCCGCTAACATAGATAATCTTGTTCTCGTCGGAACCAGCAATATTGATGGTACAGGAAACGCCAATAATAATAGTCTGACCGGCAATGGAGTTGATAATACCCTAAGCGGAGAAGCTGGCAATGATGTTCTTTATGGCTTAGGAGGCAATGATACTCTGCTAGGAGGGGATGGCAACGATACCCTAATCGGTGATGGAGATACGACAACGAATTCGGGTGGAAGTGTTTTAACGCCAGATGCCAATATTTTCACTCCCTTTGACACTTCTCTCACCGCCTTTGATCTCGGTAATCATATTTTAGGCACGAATAGCGGTATCACTATTACCAGTGCCACCTATACCGGAGCCTTGACCGCGACTTCTTTGTTTAGCTCAGTCAATTTTGGCACAACCAATACTAGCTCTTTCGTTTTAGGAGCAGGAATATTATTAAGTACTGGTGATGCTCAACCGCCCCTAAGCAATACGTCTTCTTCCTATAGTGTGGTTAACGATACGCTAGGGGATGCCAATATTGAACAAATTATTCAAAATGTTTTTCCAGGGGCCGGCATTACCTATGACGCAAGCATACTAGAACTTAGTTTTGTCACCCCAGCGAATACGAATTCGGTCAGTTTAGATGTAATGTTTGGTTCGGATGAGTATCCCGAATGGGCCGATACTTCCTATGTGGATATTGCCGGGATTATCGTTGACGGGGTTAATTATGGCCTATTTAATCAAAATGCGAATCAACCCTTGAGCATTCTCAGTCAAAATGTTATCGATGGTAATTTAACCGATAATACGACTGGAATTCTCTCCATTGAGTACGATGGTATTTCTTCCCCCTTACGAGTGGTGGCAGCTTTAAATTCGGGAACCACTCACACCATCAAAATTGCGATCGCGGATACGGGAGATCAGGTTTATGATTCAGGCCTATTTGTATCCAATCTTCAGATCGGCAACGGGGGGGGTAATGGTGTCTCTCTGATCAACAATGATGACCTCTACGGTGGCAATGGCAACGATGCCCTAGAAGGCGGAATTGGCGATGATTGGTTGGATGGCGGAACGGGGATTGATACCCTAACCGGAGGAACGGGAAATGATATCTATGTTGTTGATAATTCAGGGGATTTAGTCACAGAAACCTCCACTATTGTCGATGAAATTGATACGGTGCAATCCTCCATTACCTATACCCTAGGAAATAACCTTGAAAACTTGACGTTAACCGGAACAGCCGCCATTAATGGGACAGGCAACGGACTGAATAATCTTCTCACCGGCAACAGTGCTGCCAATACCCTCATCGGTGGGACAGGCAATGATATTTACATTGTCGATAATACTGGCGATATTGTCACAGAAACTTCTACCTTAGCCACTGAAATTGATACCGTACAATCTTCTGTCACCTATACCTTAAAAGCCAATATAGAAAACCTGATCTTAACAGGAACTACAGCAATTAATGGCACAGGAAACACCCTCAACAATGCAATTACCGGCAATGATGGCAAAAATACGTTGAATGGTGGGACAGGGGCCGATACGCTAATAGGTGGCCTAGGAAATGACATTTATGTCGTTGATAATCTCGGAGATTTAGTCACAGAAACCTCGGCTTTAATCACTGAAATTGATACCGTACAATCTTCTGTCACCTATACTTTAACGGCGAATGTAGAAATGCTCACCTTGACGGGAACCACCGCTATTAATGGGACGGGCAATGCCCTCAATAATACCTTGACTGGAAATAGTGGGGCCAATCTCTTGACCGGCGGTGGTGGCAACGATACTCTCACGGGCAATGCGGGCAGTGATGTTCTGGTCGGTGGTCTGGGCAATGACACTCTCAATTTAGGTCTTAATGATGGGGCTGTCGATATCGTTCGCTATACCTCTGGAGATGGCACTGATATTATTAATCAATTTGTTAAAGGAAGTGATAAACTCGCCTTTACGGGTATCGCGGCTATTGACGTTAAGGTATCAGGCACAGACACCCAATTGCGACTAGGGAATGGCATTGCTGGCGATACGGGATTTGGTTCGGGAACACTATTCGCTACCATTAAAGGCGTGACAGGTTTTACTACCGCCGAATTAGGCACGGGCGGCACTAGTTTGGATACAACCAACACAGCTAAATTCCTATTCAGTTAACCTCGTTTTTTGCTATGAGAATTCTGCTAGTTGAAGATGACCAACGAATCGCGATCGCCCTTGTAGAAACCCTACAGGATCGACAATATCAAGTGGATCTAGCCCAGGATGGTGAAGCCGCTTGGGAACTACTACAGTCCTTTAGCTATGAGCTAGTCTTACTAGATGTTATGCTGCCCAAACTCAACGGCATTCAACTTTGTCAACGGTTACGAAAAGCCGGAATGCAAACTCCTGTTTTAATGTTAACCGCGAGAGATAGCAGTAATGACAAGGTATTAGGTCTCGATGCTGGGGCTGACGATTATGTGGTTAAACCCTTCGACTTAGCAGAATTGACGGCACGAATTCGGGCTTTATTACGGCGGGGAAACGTTGTTTTACCGAGCGTGTTAGAATGGGGTGAACTTCATCTCAATCCCAGTAATTATGAAGTAACCTATGGGGATAAACTATTACATTTGACCCCCAAAGAATATCAATTATTGGAATTATTTCTCCGTAAACATCAGCTGGTTTTAAGTCGTAGCTTAATCCTGGATCATCTCTGGTCTTTTGAAGAACCACCAGGAGAAGAAGTCGTCAAAGTTCATCTACGGGCTTTACGGAAAAAACTAACCATAGCTGGTGCTGCTCCTGATTTTATTGAAACCGTTTATGGCTTGGGTTATCGCCTCAAACCGCTCTAATTCGTCTTTTGCTCTCAGTCCCCGATTTCAGATCCTACGCTGGCAATTATTGGGGGCTTATTTGGGCATTATGATGGTGATTAATCTCATTTCTAATATTTTAGTTTATCAGTTTTTTGCCCGTAGTCTCCATCAACAAGTTGATCAGAGGTTGCAAATTTTAGCTGACTCTGCGGCCCATAGTCTCGAAGAGATTCAAAGAGATAATATCAATATTAAAAAACAGGCCAAACGCCATCTTGATTATGACCATGACTTAGATTTATCCTGGCAAAATTTACAACAATCCGATCAGAGTATCGAATGGTTTGATGCTCAAAAGCAACTCTTAGGGCGATCGGGAAAAATCTCGATTGCCAGTCCTTTGTCCCTAGGCTTTAGTACTTTGTCCCAATCTTCTCCGATTCGAGTACTACTTGTTCCTGTTTATAACAAAAAACATCCCAATAAACCGTTGATTGCCGGTTATATTCGCGTTGCAGAATCAACGGAGGAAGTGGAAGTTATTCTCCATCAATTGTTTTGGGGCTTTGGCATAGGAGAGGTGATCTCCTTAATCTTGATTGGTGTTGGTGGTATGTTCTTAACTCGACAGTCCTTAAAACCATTAGAAAAAAGCTATCAACAACTTAAGCAGTTTACGGGGGATGCTTCCCATGAATTGCGGAGTCCTTTGACTGCGATTAAACTCTCAGTAGAAGTGCTACAAACTCACCCAGAACGGATTCACCCGCAGGATGTGGAGAAACTCAATAGTATTATTAGTGCCACCAATCAAATGGGGCGTTTAGTGGAAGATTTATTGCTATTAGCTCGTACCGATAACGAGTTAGATCTTATTCATCAAGATCAGGGAATCATTCCGTTGGAAGAATTACTGGAAGATGTCATTACGCTACTGGAACCTCAGGCAGAACAAAAGTCTATTTTAATTACGATCCATTGTTTAGCGAATGGCATGGTTCAGGGAGATACTTTTCAATTACAACGACTCTTTACTAATTTATTAGAGAATGCGATTAAATATACCCCGGCTCCAGGTCAAGTAGATATAACGCTACAGGCCACTGAAAAGTGGGCAACGATTACGATTCAAGATACGGGAATTGGGATTGATCCGCAGCAACTCCCCTTTATTTTTGATCGTTTTTGGCAAGCAGAACAAGCTCGATCGCCTATTCCCTCAACGACATCAACCCAAGCTCAGGGAACAGGTTTAGGATTAGCGATCGCCCAAAGTATTGTTAAAAGACATGGGGGAGAAATTACGGTGAAAAGTATGTTAGGAGAGGGAACTTGTTTTACGGTTCGGCTGCCGGTGGCCTCAACTTTTCTGAAAGCAGACTTCACTCTGAGCTTAACCAATGGCCAAATTCCGCCAAAAAACGATCGCCAATAATAGCTGCTCGAATGCGGGTTGTAAAACGGATTAGTTCCGTAATATTGTGCAGCGACAAAAGAATATAACCTAACATTTCCCGCGATCGCACTAAATGATTAAGATAGGCTCGACTAAAAGTTTGACAGGTATAACAGTTACAAGTTTCATCTAATGGCCGAAAATCTTCCCGAAAAGGGGCATTTTTTAAATTCCACCGTTCTCCTTGTACCAAAGCCGTTCCATGACGGCCAAAACGGGTCGGAATTACACAATCAAAG
Organism: Woronichinia naegeliana WA131; assembly: GCA_025370055.1. Classification (NCBI taxonomy): domain Bacteria; kingdom Bacillati; phylum Cyanobacteriota; class Cyanophyceae; order Synechococcales; family Coelosphaeriaceae; genus Woronichinia; species Woronichinia naegeliana. The sequence goes on from CP073041.1 coordinate 7,197,203, forward strand.
AGATCAATGCCAGCAGCGATCGCGATCGCCATTTCTCGATAGGTTCCCACACCCATTAAATAACGCGGCTTATGGGACGGTAATAACGGCGTTGTTGCCTGCACCACTTGATGAACTAACTCTGGAGCCTCGCCCACACTGACCCCCCCGATCGCATAGCCGGGTAAATCCAATTTAACCAGTTGTTCCACGGATTGAGCGCGTAGATCTAGATAGGTTCCCCCCTGCACAATGCCAAATAAGGCTTGATCTAGAGGTCTTTGATGAGCCAGGAGACAACGCTCCAGCCAGCGATAGGTGCGTTCCGTTGCCGCTTGTACCACTTCTCGACTAGCCTGACCCGGCGGACATTCATCAAACGCCATGATCACATCTGCACCCAGGGCATTTTGAATTTGAATAGACTTCTCTGGGGTAATTTCAATCAAGCGACCATCCCTCGGCGATCGAAAGATGACACTGTGATCAGAAATCGTTCGCAATTGACTCAAACTAAACACCTGAAATCCCCCCGAATCTGTCAACAGGGGGCCAGACCAGCCCATAAAACGATGTAGTCCCCCCGCTTGCTCCACAATGCTTTCCCCAGGTTGTAAATGGAGATGATAGGTATTTGCCAGCACCATCTGAGCATCAGTCTTGGCCAACTGCTCAGGCGTAATCCCTTTAACCGTAGCCGCCGTGCCAACGGGCATGAAACGGGGGGTTTCAACGGGGCCATGGGGAGTCTGGAAAATTCCCGCTCTGGCCTTGGTATGGGAACAATTTGCTTGACAATGATAGGAAAAATTCACGGTATAAATCAGCAGTTAATCAGCTAAACGACTCACAGGCAAAGGGATTCAAACTCTTATAATCAAGAATTGAGGAGAAGAAATTGGAAAAAAGTGTCACAGCCAATCCCTCCTGGTTCAAGAAATCCCATTATAAATTAGGCGATCGCTTTCCCAAATCAGTTCAGAATGAGCAATTCCGGCTTAAAAAAGTTTGCTATGGTGAAGGATTAGCACTTCTCAAGCCCGTTGCCCCATTTTTAACGCGATAACATGATTGCTGATTCTGCTGCGATTACATTTTCCTCCCCAACTCAGATCTCCAAAACCCTTCGCCCTGTTGCTGCTGTTTCCATCTATGGGATTGTCTTTGACTATGGTACTGACGGGACAGAGCCGCCTCGCCTTTTGGCAGTAGATAGTAAAAATGGTTATTTATTGGCCATTGATCCTCTCACCCAAAATACTCAAATTCTCAACGCTCAACATTGGCAGGAATTTGTGGGAGCAATGGGTTTGGCGATCGCCGATGATCAATTATGGTTTACCTCTGGCCAAAGTGTTTATTCCTGTTCTCTAAAAGAGGGAAACTTTTTACCCGAACGATTTGCCTGGTTAGACTATCCGGCCAGTGGGGTTGCGGTATATGAAAAAACGGTTTACATTACCTGCCAAAAAACCGGCGATATTCTGGTCTATAGCGGAGAAACAAGAGAACTGATTACCCGTTTCTACGCCCCTGGTATTGGCATGGAAAATATCACGGTCAAGGGTGAAGAATTGTGGATTTCCGATAGTTTAGAACAAACGGTATATTGTCTGGATCGGGCAACGGGCAAGATTTTATTTAGTATATTAACTCCCTTTGAATGTCCGACAGGATTGGCCTTCTATACCGATCCCAAAACGGGTCAAGAAACGCTCTATGTGGCCTATATTCAACAGGAACCTTATATTCGGGATAATCCCAACGCTGACCCGAACCATGAGTTGCTCTATCGGCCTCGTACCTTTATTCATCCCCTCTACTTTCACTACGATCCTGAACAGCATTTCACCCTGTCCAATGGCTTTTTAGTGGAAATGACCTATGCTGAGGAGTTAGCGGCCCTAGATCCCATTGAATTAAATCAGGTGGAATGGCGCATTGCCCTACCCGCAGAAACAGCCCGCCAAAAAATTCGTAGCATTGAACCGATCGGGATTCCTTTTTCAGAAATTATTGAAGAGAATGGACAGCGAATTGCCATCTTTCGCTTTGATCAATTGACAATGGATTCCCGTGCCATTTTTGGTTGGAAAGTGGTGATGGAAGTATGGAGTATTAAATATCGGATTTTGCCCAAGGATTGCGAAAATTTACCCGCTTTACCCCCAGGCTTCAGCGATCGCTATTTGGTAGATAATGACAACCTCAGTATGGACAGCGATATTATCATTCGGGCCGCTGCCGAGGCGATCGGACGAGAAACCAACTTACTCCGTAAAATGCACAGTATTCGCAACTATGTCTATGACCATCTTTCCTATGGCATCAAACCTCATATTGATACACCTGACTTAGCTTTGCGGCGTGGCGTAGGGTCTTGTGGCGAATACGTCGGCGTTCTATTAGCCCTAGCCCGTTTAAATGGCATTGCCTGTCGTACCGTTGGCCGCTATAAATGTCCAGCCTATCCCCTCACCCGTAATGTGCCGATGGAACCCGATTTTAACCATGTTTGGATGGAATTTTATCTGCCTGGCATTGGTTGGCTACCGATGGAGTCCAATCCCGACGATATGATCGAAGGTGCCCCCTATCCCACCCGCTTTTTCATGGGATTAGCTTGGTATCACGCCGAAATGTCTAAGGATGTTCCCTTTGAGGCTTTGATTAGTGAGGGGATTCCGGTCAATAAGCAACGAGTTTCCATCGGTCAATTGGCGATTAACCATGTCCAGTTCACCATTTTGGAGGAGTTAGTCCCCCAACCTCTCTAATACCAAATCCTGTTTTCAAATTTCTTTTTATTCCAGGTAGGGGCTTAGTTTCTAAGCCTTACACTCTATGGATTTGGGAACCAAACCCCTACAAAATATTAACGGTGTTTTACAAGCGGATTTGGGATAAAATTCTCAAGGAAAAAAGTGACAAGGATTAATTTCCCCATCACTTTCTGCTCAAAATGAAGCTAGATAGCCATCTTGAGAAACTACTTCCAACCTTTTGCCGCTTGGTCTAATACATAGGCCGCAACGTCTTGAATATCTTTTTCGCTAATTTGTCCTCCAAATTTAGGCATAGCAGCTTTGCCATTGGTTACTTGAGCAATGATGGCTTCGGGGGTATCCATTCCATATTTGGTCAGATCTGCTTGTTTTAACGTTTTTTGAGGATTGACCGCATTGTTCCCGCCCATGTGACAAGCAGCACATTTATTGCTAAAAATTGCGGCTCCATTGGCGAGATCGGCAGCTAGGGCAGGACGGGGTAATGCGAGTCCAACTAAGGCAACTAGTAGTACTAGGATGGCAAAAATTCTTTTCATGAGTCTCTCCTAACAAGGTTAATCGGTTTACACCTTTGCTCATCGTTAATAAAAGCTCATTTTTTGTCAAACGACATTCTGTCAAACAACTCAGATGATTTTAAAGACAAAAAGGGGCGAGCATTAACATCCCTTGATTGGCCCCCTGTTGTTTAGAATGGTTGAACGTTTAATTTTGTTCTATGAGGCTTGTTATGGCTGACCCCCTTACTCCGACGATTAGTGATCGCATTTGTAAACATATGAATGAAGATCATGCTGAGGCTGTTGTTCTTTATGCCCAGGTCTTCGGCGATCGCCCCCAAACTGAAAAGGCCCAAATGGTGGCTGTCGATCCCCAGGGAATGGATCTGAGTATTGAGGTTCAAGAAACAATGGAAATGCTCAGAATTCCCTTTGATCACGTTTTACAGGATTCGGAAGATGCCCATCAAACTCTGATTGCCATGGTCAGACAGGCCAGAACTCGGCCCTTGCAAAACGAGAAACAGGCAACGCATTGAGTTTTTTCTCCACAGTTCCACTAATTTCACCAAAATAACCCAAATTGGTAGTGATTCGGTCTTAGTGGCGGCCTGAAAAGCGGCGTTGCTAAGTGCCGATTCATTAACTTTATGCTCAATGCTTTGGCGTTCAGTCACGTTTATTAGAGAATAGAGAATATTATCACTACGGCCAATGAGCGAGATCTAACCATGAAATCTAAAATTATTGTTTTTTTACTTTTGATCACTGCCATAATAGGCTGTGGCAATGCTTCTGATGACAAAGATCAAGATCAAGATAAAACTCCCTTACCTTCTTCTAGCACTAATTATGATGATAATGGGGGTAAAAATTCTTCTCCTGATGTAAAGAATCAAGAGGAAGAAAATGATAATAACAAAGACAAGAAACACAAAGAAAAAAAGGACAAAGACGAAAAGGATAAAGATGATAACGACTAATTTGCTTTACCATGCCTAAAATTTCTAACTGTGATCACTGCTCTAGAGAGTGTAAATTAGCAAGAGATAAGTTTTGTGGCTATTAACATCGAAGTTGCAGACCAGTTCGGAAAATTGATTGCTAAAGCCGACTATGGAGCCGCGCACGTCTTTCTCACAAAAGAGGTACAGGAAGTTTACTCGCCAGTCGATGCTCTGCTGCAACAGCTAGATCGTAAATATAAATTTCACTTCGTTCTTGCTCAAACTTCTGGAGTTCGTAAGCGACGAGACCTCCAACTACTGATCCATTTTTTAACGCTGCAAGTGCGATGAAATAATGGCTACTTAGTAAACGCTTGAGATAGGTATGGCTTGGACGAGACGAGCTATACCTATCAACTTCTTCAAAAGCTTCACCGAAGACAGCCAATAATTCTTCCATAAGTGCCAAGTCTTTGGCTGAAAGCTGGCAAATACTAAATGGTTCAAAAGATATCATTAGACATCTCCATAATACTATAAAATCGACAAATATGCTATAATCATAGAAATTTAGACAGGAGTAACTATGCCTGAATACATCTATATGTGGGCTTATATTCAAAAACAGCCTCAAGAAACAAAGAGGTTGTTAGGAATAGAGTACCCAAAATTATTAGAGCTTATAACCTATGGCAAATTACTTAAAAAAGAATTTGAAGAAAGCAAAACCACACTGATTAAAGCAGGTGGTGGAAATAAACCGAAATTATCAGAGGAGGAGCAAATAGTTTTAATGCTAGTTTACTTAAGGCATTATCCGACCTTTCAGCTACTAGGAATAATGTTTGAAATAAGTGAATCGTCTGCCCATAATATATTCAATTATTGGCAGTCACTATTCGGAGAAAATTTACCAGCAAGTCTATTTGAACAACTAAAAAAGTTGCCAGAAGAAATAGAAAAAGTTAAAGAGGAGCTAATCCAACATGAACTAATAGTGGATGCGACAGAACAACCAGTAGAAAGACCTTTAGGGCAGGAGGCACAAAAACCATACTACTCAGGTAAACAAAAAAGGCATACCTCAAAAAGCCAAATAATCATTTGCCCAAAAATCAAGGAGATTGTGGATGTTGTGATAGGAGAAATAGGTTCAAAGAGCGATGTACAAATATTACGTCAAAGATTGGCTAAATTCCATCAAGAACAAGGCTTTCTAGGTGATAAAGCCTACGAGGGAGAATTCCAATTAACAACACCAAAAAAGAAACCAAAGGGGCGAGAATTAAGCAAAGAAGAAAAAGAAAGAAATAGTTGGTTATCGTCTCGACGAGTAGTGGTTGAACATATGATTCGATTGCTCAAAGTATTCAAAGTGATGCAAGAAAAATTTAGACTAAGAAAGGGAAGATATAAGTCATTAATCTCAACAGTATGTGGATTGGTGAGACTAAGGATAAATGCGCTGATATTAAGCATTATAAAATGTAGCGAATCAGGGCAGGTAATTGAGGTAAAGATGAGTCATTGTTTTTTGCCAGAATTGAATTTGGAGGTCTGAAAGCCCTGTAAACTCGTCTATGTACCAAGAAGTCTACTGAGTCTAGATTTAGCTACACTGCTTGCTAGACTAGGCTTTCCAGTTTTTGGAGATGTCTATTGGGAAAATTACTCCAGATTGTGTGTTAAGTCAATCCTGATCGCATTAACAATCTATCTTCTAAAGTCGATCGCTATTACTGTGAGTCTTGATTTCTCGGCAATATTTGTAACCTGTATCGGTTCTTCTGGCTTTGCGGTAGAAGATGTATAATAAGATACACTATATGAGGACGACATCAATGTTATTTTTTCTGGAAAATCTTCTGAATTTACCAAAAGTAAACATAAGAAATGTGATTCAAGAGGGAAAACAAGCGTTTTTAATACTGAGTTGTCAAGAGGAAGAAGTCAAATGTAATTATTGTGGTAGCTTAACGGATGAATTACATCAGACGAACAGTGTATTAGTAAGGGACTTGTCTATCTCTGGTCAAATGGTATATCTGAAAGTCCCTCGTCGTAAATTTTACTGTAAAGATTGTCAAAGGTTTTTTACAGAAAATCTAGAATTTATGGAAGCCCGTAGGAAATACACAGTGAGGTATGAAGAATATATTTATGGACGAGTAAATGTGAGCAGTGTGGAACAAGTAGGTAGAGAGGAATCTCTATCATGGGATCAAGTGAATGGAATTTACCAACGTCAATGTGAAGCTAAAAAAAAAGATTGGCAAGGAGTAAAACACCTCGGGATGGATGAAATAGCGAAACGAAAAGGTCATCAGAATTTTGTAACAGTGTTAGGAGATATAGAGAAAGGAGAATTAATAGAAGTGATAGATAGTCATCAACAAGATAAAATCATCGAAGTGCTGATGGAGAAAGAATTAGAGGTGAGGGAAGGAGTAGAACAAGTGAGTGTAGATATGTGGGGAGGATTTCCTAAAGTAATAGAAAAAGTATTTCCGAATGCAGTAATTGTAACAGATAGATTTCATGTAATGAAGGCGTTGAATGAAGAATTGAATAAAATCCGTAAACAGACAAAATTGAATGTAAAAATCAAGGGAGAAAAGTGGCTATTATTAAAAAATAAAGAAGACCTAAAAGAGGAAGAGTTAGAAAAACTAGAATTGGTGTTAAAGCAATCTGCTCGTTTGCGTAAAGCGTATGAATATAAAGAGTCATTTAGAGAGATATATGAAAAAGTAAATGATAAGGAAGAAGGAAGATTAAAATTTACAGAATGGTTAGAGAATGCAAAGAGCATTTATACAGATGTAATTAGCACAATTCGTAGGAATTTGGACTCTATTTGTAACTACTTTTTGAGTCGAACGACGAATGGGGCAATGGAAGGCATCAATAATCGTCTTAAACTAATCAAGCGTCAAGCTTATGGATTTATGAACTTTGATAATATGCGAAATCGTTTTTTAGCTTGCTTTTCATGATAAGCTTTAATTATCACTCTTTGTTCAGGAGAACCCCTGTATCTGCTTGAAATATTTCTTAATCAACCTTTCTGATACATATTTATCTCCCCAATATCCACAGCGTTTGAAAGTGTTAAAATCCATTCAATTGAAGAAATTATGTCTGTAAGTGGAATTGGAACTTGTGCTGTAAATCTACCCTCTTCGATATCTGCCACTACTTCTTCTGTAGCGATATTGCTTGGGTTAATGACCGTAATACCAATCTTGTAATCACGGAGAGCTAGCTTTAATGCCTGAGCTGCTCCTCTTAACCCAAACTTAGACGCTGTATTAGCTACCTCGATTGTTGGAGAGTTATCCAATCCTGATAGTGCGCCAATAAATATAGCTCTTGGGTTGTCAGATTTAGCAAGATTCTTGGCAAGCTGCTTGGTCAGTTCAATCGGTGCAATCGTATTTACAGCTATCACGAAGCGAGTTTCTTGATCAGAGCTTGTCATAAAGTCATATTGATCGGTAAATGCACCGTTTTCCCAAACTCCCCCCATAAACAAAAGGGCATCTACAGTTGATTCACTAATGCTACTGACAATTGATTTGATTCCTTCTGGAGTGGAAATATCCGCTTGAATCCATTTTCCTGCAATAGGCTGACCTCTAGAAATCGAGAACACAGAATCACCTTTTTTGGTAAAGTGCTGTGCTACGGCTGCACCAATCCCACGACTAGCTCCTACCACAACAATTTTTCTTTTTTCAGATTCCATATCTAACTCTTGAAGTATGCACTTTCTGAGATCTAGCTCAAAGTTCTAACGCAGTTATGGTTTAATTATTCTACTGATGACAAAGTACCATAGATTTATACTTTGGGTCAAGTGAGATAGATTACCTCAATTATCTATCTGCTAAAGGGGTTTGGTGTAGGCGATCGCTATTACTGTGAGTCGTGATTTCAAGGTGATCGCCTCAATTATCTATCTGCTAAAGGGTTTGCTGAAGGCGATCGCTATTACTGTGAGTCGTGATTTTTAGGCGATTAATGGTTTGCGAAGGATGATCGCTGTTTAATTTTTTCGTGAGGTAGCGATCACCTATAAACTTGACATTACTGGGAGGATCGACTGTAAGATTAGCAAAAATCTAAATCAGAATGAAAGAACTAAATGAGTGTAGATTCGCAAACCGAGTACATTGACGCTTTGATTGACTTACATCGAGGGATTGAACGGAAAGGACCTGGCGACAATGCTTTCTCACTCAATATTTTGAGCAACCTCTCTACTTTACCTCCCCATCCGCAGATAGCCGATCTGGGATGCGGGAGTGGTGCTGGCGCGTTGCTACTTGCACAATATTATCAAAGCCCTGTTATGGCGGTAGATTTTGCATTGGGTTTTATTGATGAACTCAAGATTCGTGCGAAACAATGTGAACTGGAGCATCTGATCAAGCCGATTCATGGTGACATGGCAAAGCTCGATTGGGCAGATGGTTCGATTGATTTACTTTGGTCTGAAGGGGCTGCTTATAATCTTGGGTTTGAGCAAGCTTTGGCAATCTGGCGATCGCTGCTTACAAACACAGGCATTGCGGTTATATCGGAAATGAGTTGGTTTGCCGATCATGTACCAGAACCTGCTGCTTTGTACTGGCAAAATGCCTATCCGATGATTGCTAACGAGGCAGAGAATAGCGATCGGGCGCATCGTTCTGGCTTTAAGGTGATTTCTACGCATCGGCTTCCAAGTCAGGCTTGGTGGAAAAATTATTACGAACCACTGCGCGAACGGATGAGTCAGGTGGAAATTTCACCCGTCATTCAATTAGTTATCGATGAAATTGAAGAGGAGATGAACCTATTTGAGAGATTTAGCGACTTTTATGGATATACGTTCTATGTGCTACAAGTACGACAGTGATTGTATTTGTAGCAATCTGCCCTTAAAAAGGCATAATCCCACGAACGTAATAATCCAAGAAAATACGGCTATTTTGTGGCGATCGCGATAATAATCTGTCGTCTGAGCCGATCGCTATTACTGTGATTCATAATTTCTAGGCGATCGCACCAACAATCTATCTCCTAAAGGTGATCGGTATTAATGTGAGTCGTGATTTCTAGGCGATCGCTTCAACAATCTATTTTCTAAAGGTGATCGCTATTACTATGAGTCGTGGTTTTTAGGCGATCACCTTAATTGTCTTTCTACTAAAGGGTTTGCGGCATTGCGATCGCTATTACTGTGAGTCGTGATTTCAAGGTGATCGCCTCAATTATCTATCTGCTAAAGGGTTTGCTGAAGGCGATCGCTATTACTGTGAGTCGTGATTTCAAGGTGATCGCCTCAATTATCTATCTGCTAAAGGGTTTGCTGAAGGCGATCGCTATTACTGTGAGTCGTGATTTTTAGGCGATCGCATTAACAATATATCTCCTCAAGGCGATCGCTATTACTATGAGTCTTGATTTCTCGGCAATATTTGTAACCTGTATCTGCTTGAAATATTTCTTAAGAGAACACCAGAAAAAAGATGATCCAATGATTATAGCGGTTTGGCAAAGATTTCCACAAACCATTTTTTGAGGCTAGGAAGGCGATTAATCCGTGCTTCAACCTTTTCCATCCCAGCCTTGCTCAGCTTCACTCCTGTCTCATAAACTTTTTCTATCAGTTTCACTACAGGATTTTGACCCCTGAATGTTAGCGTTTTAGCAAAATTAAGCACGGTTTCAACCGTATCCAGTAAACTCCCATTCCAATGTTTTTCTAACCAACCAAAACAACGCTCTATCGGATTATACTTGCTGTGATACGGCGGATAATAAGTCAATTGTATATCTAGGGCTTGCTGAAAAAGTCAAAAAACGAAAGAAATGTGGGTTAGGGAAGTATGGACTGAAAAAGCATAGATAACTTATCCTTATGGAAACAAATCAAAATACAGATTTTGTTTAATCTATTGTTCCTTTCTGCCTAAAAAGGTCAACACAAATCACTCCTCACAAAAGAGAGGAAAATTAACACCATTTTTCACAAGAAAAACGACTCTACAACTTTTTACTTTTTGTTTTCTTTTTTGTCTTCTGAAGTAGAGTAGAAAGATTCATTACCAAAAAGTTCATCGCAATTACCGTTTCCGAGGTCTCAGGTAGTTTGGCCATCACTCGACCAAGACTAAATTTCCTCTTTCCCTGTCCGAATTTACCCTCAATGGCATTACGCACTCTTTCATCTGAGCGTGCCTCTTTCTTTTTTTCTTTGCTCACCTCTTTCGGCGGTCTTCCCAATCGGGGACCACTCATTCTTATATCCCTTTCTTTACAATAAGCTCGATTCGCTTTTGTTCGATAGATTTTATCCACATGAACCGATTCCGGATAACATCCTGTTTCCCTTTTATATTCTTCTATTCGCGCTTGTAAATCTCCCGATTCGTTGTAATTATCCCAACTTAATTTGTCTAAGAAGACAAAGCCATTCACATTACTTGCCGATATTTTAGCTCCAAACTCTACTGCTTTTCCCGCTTTTCCACGCACTATTGGACGCACGTGAGGTTGGCTTACACTCACAATTCTGTTTTCTACTTTATTTGTCTTTTTTTCATACATTTCTAACTGTTGCTCATACACTTTTCCTATCGTTACAAGCTCTTCTTGCTCTTTTTTCGTTAGTTTTTCTAACTTTGCTCCCTCTTCTATCATTTTTTCTATATGAGACAAGTTTCTTTTTATATATCCTAGTTGTTTTTTTGTTCCTTTTCTTCTTTCTTTTTTTGACACACGACGTTTTTTTGCTATGGCTAAGTACTCTTTTCTTGCCACTTCCCTATAAGTCCTCGGCTTTTCTTTCCTTTTCTCTTTTATTTCTTCATACAGCTTATCTATTATTTTTTCTGTTTTTTCTCTGGCATCATTCAATATTCCTATATCCGTTGGATATTTTATATCTGCTGGTGTACAAGTCGCATCTAACAATAACTTTCCTTCATTTTCTTTTTTTTCTGACGCTACACCCGTCGCTTTTTTTTCTATTTCTTTATTAATTTTATTTATTAATTCCATTCCTATTTTTTTACGAAAATGAACCATCATTGACGCATTAAATGCTTCTTTGCTACTATAGCTTTCCATTCCTATAAAGTACTGTAAATAAGGGTTCTCTTTTATTTGTTCTACTGTTTCTCTGTCACTTTTTCCTGAAATTTCTTTGATAATTAATGCTCCTAATGCCATTCTAAATGATTTGGCTGGGGCTCCTTTTTTTTCTGTGAAGTTTTTTGCATATTCTTCCTCATATTCTTCCCAGGGAATCATTTTTGACATTTCTATCCAACGATTTTCTTCGTCTAACTGCCCGCCGAACAGATTTTTCAAGTTTTCTGGTGTTTCAATTGAGTACTGTTGCTTTCGGTACATCTGCTTTCTCTCTTCTTAATGCAATGGTTTTGAGGCATTCTACCCTATTTTCGTGCATTCTAGCGGTTCTTAATTCGCCTACTATTTTTCTCCGTAAAGGTTTCAGCTTTTTTCAGCAAGCCCTATTTACCGGAAGTGTTATCCGAAGCCTTAGAAGCTGCCAGAGGAGCCATTGGATTCAACGGTGCAGAGGCATTAATAGAGTTCGCTCCTCATGTACCTGAAGTGTTATCCGAAGCTTTAGCACTTACTAGAGGCATTGGGGATAAGTCCAAGCGTGCAAAGGTATTGGGAAGGCTAGCTCCCTATTTACCGGAAAGTTTGTTACCTGAAGCCTTAGAAATTGCCAGAGCCATTGGGAATGAATACTACCGTGAAGAGGCATTGACAAGGTTAGTTCCTCATTTACCGGAAAGTTTGTTACCTGAGCTGACTTTTCCCGTTAAGTCCAAAATCCAGCAATGCAAACTTCTAGAGGCTTTATCTGGCAAGGGTTTGAGTAATGATTCTCTTGACAGGAAAAAAATATTCTGAAGCCATCATCCCGCTTATCGTTCAAATTTCAAAAACAAAGGATGAAGGGAGTATGAGACTGTAAAATGGAGAAAATCTTAAAGGGCAGGTCAAAAAATGTTGGAATGGTGGACAAAAAACTTTGCCAGTTGTGAATTGGGAGACGAGAGGCTAAACAATCGTGCCTTCTCGATTGGGAAAAAGTTAAGTGAGGGGTTTGGAAAAGCCTTATCAGAAGTGTTTAAGGGAGGAAACGAGTTAAAGAGGGCCTATGAATTTTTGGGAATCCGAAAACAGACTTTGTCAAGATAATAGAGCCGCACTGTGAAATGACAACTGCCGCCGTAGAAGAATATAAGATAATGCTATCAGTCGGAGATACGACCTTCTTAGATTATCGCAATATCAAGGAAAAAAGGGAAGGGTATGGGCCGACTGGAAAAGGAGGGAATGGATTAATACTGCATAGTGCTTTAGCAATTGAGCCAGAAAAAGGACAAGTATTAGGTTTATTATGGCAAAAACTGTGGAATAGGGAGGTAAAAGAAAAGCCCCCAACAGATGAAACGGCGAAGCAGAAAAAAGAAAGACAGAAAGAACAAAGAAAAGCAGCTCGTCAAAGACCATTTGAGGAAAAAGAATCCTACAAATGGGTAGAGGCTCTAAACACCTGTGAGAAACAGGTAGAAAGTTCAACGAGGGTAATTCATGTATTTGACAGAGAAGGAGATGTTTCAGAAGTCTTTGACTCAGTGCGTCAACTCAAGCATACAGGAGTGCTGGTCAGAGCGTCTCATAATCGTAGTTTAGACAAAAATAGTGAACGACTTTGGCAACATTTGGAATCAGAACCGATTCGTTTTCATCAAGAAATCGAGATTCCGAGTACAGGAAAAAGAAAAGCACGGAAGGTTAAGCTTGCCGTCCGATTTTGCTCAGTTAATCTACGAACTCCCTATCGTTTTGATAATCGTGACCCGTTGAATGTCTATGCTGTTTATGCGACAGAAATCGATTGTCCCGAAGGCGAAACTCCTTTATCTTGGATGCTTCTGACTACAGAAGTTGTTGAGACTATTGAGATGGCTGTCACTATTCTTCGTTGGTACACCTACCGATGGCGGGTTGAAGAATTTCATAAAGTCCTTAAGTCTGGTTGTCAGAGTGAGCGTTATCGACTTGCCTCTGATGGAATGAAAACTCTTTTGGGTTTTTTAAGTGTCATTGCTGTTGAACTTTTACACGTTACTTATCTTCATCGTACCCAGCCCGATGCTCTCGCGATTGAAATTCTTAATCCTCTTCAACTTCAGGTGTTAAAAGCAGCCGCCTCTCAAAAACTTCCCCCTATTTTGACTGTTGCTTGGGCTGTCGAGTCTGTTGCTTTTCTTGGTGGTTATCTTGAACATCGTCGTAAAACTCCTCTCGGTATCCAAGTCCTTTGGCGCGGTTGGTTGAAGTTGCATGACCTTTGCCAAGGCTGGCAGCTTGCAATCCGCACTTAACGGGAAAAGTCAGGTTACCTGAGGCCTTAGAAATTGCCAGAGCCATTGTGCATGAATCCGACCGTGTAAAGGCATTGACAGGGTTAGCTCCCTATTTACCGGAAAGTTTGTTACCTGAAGCCTTAGAAATTGCCAGAGCCATTGGGAATGAATACTACCGTGAAGAGGCATTGACAAGGTTAGTTCCTCATTTACCGGAAAGTTTGTTACCTGAGGCCTTAGAAATTGCCAGAGCCATTGTGCATGAATCCGACCGTGTAAAGGCATTGACAGGGTTAGCTCCCCATTTACCAGAAAGTTTGTTACATGAAGCCTTAGAAATTGCCAGAGCCATTGGGAATGAATACTACCGTGAAGAGGCATTGACAAGGTTAGTTCCTCATTTACCGGAAAGTTTGTTACCTGAAGCCTTAGAAATTGCCAGAGCGATTGGGAATGAATCCGACCGTATAAAGGTATTGACAGGGTTAGCTCCCTATTTGCCTGAAGTGTTACCCGAAGCCTTAGAAATTGCCAGAGCGATTGGGAATGAATCCGACCGTATAAAGGTATTGACAGGGTTAGCTCCCTATTTGCCTGAAGTGTTACCCGAAGCCTTAGAAATTGTCAAAGCTCTTGGGAATGAAAATTACTATGCAGAAGTATTGACAGGGTTAGCCCCTCATTTACCAGAAAGTTTGTTACCTGAAGCCTTAGAAATTGCCAAAGCTCTTGGGGATAAATCCGACCGTGTAAAGGTATTGAAAGGGTTAGCACCCCATTTGCCAGAAAGCTTGTTACCCGAAGCCTTAGAAATTGCCAGAGCGATTTGGTCTGCATCCGACTGTGCAGAGGTGTTGACAGGATTATCTCCCTATTTGCCAAAAAGTTTGTTACCCGAAGCCTTAGAAATTGCCAGAGCCATTGGGAATCAAGGATACCGTGTAAAGGCATTGACCGGGTTAGCTCCCTATTTACCAGAAAATTTGTTACCCGAAGCTTTAAAAGTTGCTGGAGCGATTGGGAATGAATACTATCGTGCTAAGGCATTGACCGGGTTAGCTCCCCATTTACCAGAAAATTTGTTACCCGAAGTCTTAGCAGTTGCTAGAGCCATTGGGGACAAAGACAAATGTGCTAAGGCATTGACCGGGTTAGCTCCCCATTTACCGGAAGTGTTACCCGAAGCCTTAGAAATCGCCAGAGCTATTGGGCGTGAATCCGACCGTGCAGGGGCATTACAAGTATTGACTAAGGTGTTAACGCCTGCCAATGTTGACCTATCCTTCTGGGAAAAAACCCTTCATGCTTTGGGTACTCTCACTCGTCCTTCTTTCCTCGAAACTATTCCCAACTTAGTCCCTTTAATCCTTCATTTTGGTGGAGTGGTCGCCTTAAGAGAAGTCCATCAAGGGATTAGAGAAGTTAGTCGCTGGTGGAGGTGATGAGTGTGGGAGGTGTGGGAAGGGAGGGGGGTGTGGGGAGTGTGGGAGGTGTGGGAGGGATTAGTCGAGGAGCCAATCGTCTGGGTGGGTAATCATCTTTACTAAACCACTCAGGACTTGATTATAAGTCCCGTAAAGATCCCTCCCTTGTTCAACCGTGAGATACTGACATTTCACAGCAAACTTTAACCAAACTTGAGTTTCCGCCGCCTCCGCCTCACAATCATTCAATTTAGCGACAAATGCCGCTTTATATCTTCTTTTTCTCCAAGCCTCAGCTAGATTAGCGCAGACTGAGCGAGAAGAGCGACGAATTTGGTCAGTTAATGAATATTTCTCTTCAACTGGGAACTTTTTAGAAAATTCAAAAATTTGCATCGCCATCTCAAACGCCAATTGATAAATGGCTAAATCCTCGTGAGTCCTAAAATACTTTTTCTCCTTTTCCATCTTTTTAAATTGCGATCATTCTCCTCCCCATCTTCCCACACCTCCCCCACTTCCCCCCATAAGTCCTTTTACTTTTGTCACAGAAACAAATGATTTAACAGTGTTAAATCCCTACAGAATGGGATTGCAATCGCATTTTCAATGGACAATTATCAACTATTCATTATCAACTATCAATTTATCGGCGATCGCATTTTCACTTTGAACTATCAACTATTCATTATTAACTATCAATTATTAACTAATCGGCGATCGCAGTATTAATTCAAGATTTAGGAGTAATGTACTGTACTACCCATACCCGTCAACTTGCGAAAAAAATCGGCTGGACTGAGAACTCAACTCTAGCAAGAGTCCTCTTTTTGCCTTTAAGATGGAAATCAGAAAAATTTAGGTGTGTAGAGTTTAGTTAACTTATGCGGAATGCTATCACAGTAGTGGCTTTGCTAATTTCAATGACGGGGATTTTTGTCTCCTTAGCGAGGGAAGAACTACGCTGTAAGCTAGGGTTGAATTCTGCTGACTGTCCTCCCCTTTCATCTAGAACAACCTCCAGTCAGGAAAATCAGCCCAACTTCTCTTTGCCCAAAATCTTTAAAAACCATTCCACCACAACGGAAAATGTTAAAAACAAAGAAAAATCGGCAGAAACTCCTCAGCAATCGCCAGAAATCCCACAACTTTCGGGCATAGATACAACTAAGACAGAAGCAATGGGCAATAAGCTCCTCAAATCTGACTCAGAGGCATCGAACACTATTCAAAACGAGACTTCTCCCTTTAACTCTGGCCCCTCTAATCCTGAGCCGGTAGAAAATGCCAAGACGACTTCTGAGTATCCCAGCCAGGAAAGCAGTCAAATAGATCAAGAGAATCAAAACAACCCCAGTAATGATTCTAGTCCCGCTCAAACGCCCTCTCATCTAGCCCCCGATGGCCAACCGATCCCTGTTATTCCCCCTTCGCCAGTCACTTCTCCCTAAGCTAATCAAAAGTGCTGATAGAGTAGAGAGAGGATCCTTCGGCATTAAGTTTTATGAAAATTCCCATTCAAGCTCTATACGGGTTTTATCGCAGTGCCATTCGCAACGCCCGCTATCGTTGGTGGATCATTTTAGGAACCTTAGTCTATTTACTGAGTCCCATCGATATTTCGCCAGATATTTTTCCGATTGTCGGAGAAATTGACGATTTTATTTTGGTGACACTGATGATGTCAGAAGTTTCTCAATTAGTATTTGAGCGTTTTCGCTCCCGTTCTGAAGAAGATTCAGCCTCCACCCCCAAAACGACTCACACCATTATTGATGTGGATTCGGTTTCTGTTGACTAAATTGGCTTGGTACTTGGTTAATTTAGGTTTCTCTTTTTGCGATTGAATTTATCTCCTTGTCCTATGTCTGAACCTGCCCAGTTATTGCTTGTTGATGATGAACCTAGTATCCGCGAATCGGTGCAGGCTTATCTCGAAGATAGTGGCGATTTTCAAGTTGCCGTTGCGAGTAATGCGACGGATGCCTGGACTTATTTGCAACACCATTTACCGGATTTGATTATTTCCGATATTATGATGCCCCAAGTAGATGGCTATCAATTTTTAAGTAAGTTGCGAGATGATCCTCGTTTTAAGACTTTGCCCGTTATCTTCTTAACCGCTAGAGGGATGACCAGCGATCGCATTCAGGGTTATCAATCTGGTTGTGATGCGTATCTATCCAAACCGTTCGATCCAGAGGAATTGGAAGCCATTGTTAAAAATTTACTCGAACGTCGTCAGGCCAATATAGAGTCCCAGAGTGAATCGACTAAATTGCAGGAAATATATCAAGAAATCCGAGATTTGAAGGAACAAATTAGCCATCCTTCAGGGTTTGTGACTACACCTTCCCCCATTAAAATTGATTTAACACCTAGAGAACAAAGTGTTTTAGATTTAGTTGCCCAGGGATTAATGAATAAAGAGATTGCCTCTCGCCTAAAAACCAGTGTCAGAAATGTTGAGAAGTACGTCAGTCGCCTATTTAGTAAAACAGGAACCAATAGTCGGACTGAATTAGTGCGCTTTGCCCTCCAACATGGTTTAACCCAATAGTTTGCTAGAGAAAAATTGTCCTACGCTTTCTTAGAATAAACTTGTCCTAAACCAGGGAGTTAAAACCCTTACTGGCGGTTTTTAATGTCATAGTGAATCCGTTCGCCGCCATATTCCTTGGGGCAAGATTAATCAAAATTTAATAAGATCTTAGTTAGCTGTTAAAAACAAAGACCATCTAGAGGTTATAGAATTCTTAATAATTAGGATTAAACAGAAAACTGAACCTATATAAATTTTGAGTTCATCTATGCTAGCAAGTAGTTCGCTTACGCAGGAAAATATATCGGTTCTGGAAAAGTCGAATAATTTGGATTCTCTACCTCTGGATAACTATCGTGTAACTGTAGAAACGTTAACAGAAGAGGTTAAGGAGCATCTACTGGCAAACCCACGCTTGTCAGGAGTTATGATTACCCAAGATTATCAAGTGATTGGTGCAATTACACGGCGGACTTTATTTGAAAAATTAAGCAAAGAATTTAGTCATGGGATCTATGCAACTAAACCCATTTCAGTATTGTTAAATAGCCTCAGAGGGAAGGAAGAAATTCTAAAAATTTCCGCCACAACCCTGATTACTGATGCCGTTAAATTATCCTTTTGCCGTCCGATAAAATCAGCCTATGATCCAATTATGGTGCTCAAGAACGGTCAAGAGCGAGGAATGCTAGATTTTAGTAAATTAATTCTAGCTCAGTCAGAACTATTTTCCGCTCTCAATGAGCAGTTAATGCAACAAGAACAAGAACTTAGGAACTATGCAGATCAAGTAGAAGAACAGCGACAGCATGTTCAGCAATATGCAGTACAATTAGAACTTCAACAGCAGGAATTACAACAGCATAATACTTTACTAGAGCAGCAAAAAACACAGTTACAGCAACAGACAGAAGAATTGTCTCGCCAAGCTGAAGAATTATTTCATAAAAGTGAAGAAATTTCTAATTTAAATAAACGTTTTGAAGAAGTGGGGATTCTCGTCTCTAGAGAAGGCAAAAGAACTTTCAAAGAATTAGGCGATAGCGTCCAGTCGGTTCTTGAATTTACTCAGAAAATTAATGGAGTCAGTAGTGATTTTCAAGAAAAATTAACGATGATTGAGCAAGGTAATGATCTAATCAATAAAATTAGCAAGCGTGTAGAAAATATTTCCTATCAAGCCTCGGTTTTAGGCGGCAGTTTACCAGTAGATCATCAGAATAGGCTGGCCTTTAATATGATGATTGAAGAAATCAAAAAACTTAGTGTACAGATCTTGGAAGCGAATACTGCTATTAACAACCTTTCTAAAGAAATTCGACCGCAGATCCGTGTTTTAGTCAAAATCGCTCAAGAAAACCAAGAAGTGGTGACAACCCTTGCTCAAAATTCTCAGAATACTGAAATGGCTCTAGCCAATCTTTCTCAATTACTAGAATAGGTATTTAAACCTTTAGTGAGATAACTAAGAGCGGCGATCGCGGTCATTTGTGGGTTTAAAGGAAGCGGAAATTTACAATACTGATATCATTGTGGAACTATGGGTTTAACCGCAGTATTGTCTGCCAATCTTTAATCAGTTTTGCCATGTTTGATTTCCCACCTCTGCCCAATCCTAGCGCGATGCCAAGGGCACGCTACGCAATCGCCAAAAAGATCTGGCTAAGATTCGGTTTATCCATGCTGTTGACAATGCCGACTATTCTCTTGAGTAGTTTGGTCTGGAAAGCCATTCCCATCACCGGCACATCCCCCCAAGGCAGTTTTGCGATCGCCCAAGGCAATAACAAGCTGCTACAGCAAGGAAGTACTTTAGCGTTGGCAGGCAAAACCTTTCCGGTTAATTGGATCCAGTGGCAAGAAGGAGGACAAGTCCGCACCGGCATCAGCGATCTGGGAGCCATGCAAGTCTTGGGGATTGAGCTTTTGGATAGCAATCAGCCCCAGGTACAGCCCAGTCAGTGGTTTTCAACGGTGAGTAATCTCGCCACTCAATTCATCGCGCCCTATCGCTATCTGGATTTAACCGATTGGTTACAACAACTGGGCAATCAGGCCCAGGCACAGGGAGATACCTTAATGGTGAGTGCAACGGGTTCCCAGGTGACGGAGGTGCGGGAAGGCAATCAGGCTTGGGGAAAACGCATTGTCTTAACCCTTTCTCGACCTACTTTTTGGCAGGTTAGTCAGGCGAAAACGGAAGGGGTAGTCATGCTCAATGCCGCGATCGCTCCTAATCTTTTGACAACTAACGCTGTCCCTAATAATGGGATTAATAAACCCAATCAGCAGAGCAATGACGAAGATGATTTAGGCAGTAGTAATGGCGTAAAATCAACAGCCGGTCAAAGCTTTCGACTGGAGAATCTGGGAGCTAATAGCAAGATCTATGTCAGTCTCCCAACAGCGCATAAACTTCAGATCACAACTCTTAATAATCCCTATCGTTTAGTCATTGATATTCGGGCGGATGCTCCCCCGGCCAAAACCATTGTCTGGGCAGACGGGGTAACTTGGCGACAACAATTTATTGATATTGGCGGTGGTTCAGGTCTTTTTCCCGTGACCTGGTTAGAACTCAATCTTGCTTCTCCTCAAATTGCCCTGAAACCCTTAACGGCCAATCCCCAGGGTTTGCGCGGTATTGTCACCACAGCCAATCTGGTACGTGCTTGGCAAGCTTCAGCCGGTATTAATGGCGGTTTTTTTAATCGTAATACTCAATTACCATTAGGAGCAATCAAACGAGATAATCGCTGGTTATCTGGCCCTATTCTCAATCGTGGCGCGATCGCCTGGGACGATCAGGGTAAAGTAACCGTAGGACGCTTAAGTTTGCAGGAAAGTCTGACGACAAGCAATGGACAACAAATTGCAGTGAACTATGTTAATAGCGGTTTTGTGCAGAAAGGAATCGCCCGTTATACGACTGATTGGGGGGCGAACTATACGCCCATGACGGACAATGAAACCATTATTGTTGTTCAAAATAATCAAGTGACGGCCCAGCAATCTGGCGGCCAATCTGGTCAAAATGCCTTTCCGATTCCCCTGAACGGCTATCTCCTCACCCTGCGCGGTAATCCCCCAGCTCCGAATCTTTCGGTGAGAACGTCTCTAACCTTACAAAGTAGTGCTGTTCCGTCCAAATTTAATGATTTTTCCCAAATTGTGGGAGCCGGGCCGCTATTAATTGAGCAGGGAAAAATTGTCCTGAATGCAGCAGCAGAGAAATTTAATACCGGCTTTCAACAGCAACGGGCCTCTCGCAGTGCGATCGCGGTTAATGGAGCGGGAAAGATGCTGTTAGTCGCAGTGCATAATCGAGTTGGCGGTCAAGGGGCAACTTTAGCAGAAATGGCTTTGATTCTCAAAAAATTAGGAGCAGAATCGGCTCTGAACCTAGATGGCGGCAGTTCTACTTCTTTAGCCCTAGGGGGACAATTAATTGATCGTTCCGCCGTCACAGCCGCTAGAGTAAATAATGGTTTAGGACTTTTTATTCGTCCCTGAGCATCGTTTATGCTATTAAGGTAAGTTGATAGACAAACTGCTATTTACCCCAATAAACCTTGAATAAATCCATCTATAGTCTGCTCGATTTACCTTCTAAGGTTGAATATGCTTTGCTGGCCTTGTTGGAAATGGCAATGCGATTTAATCAGCAAACCCCCCTGACGGTTAGTGAAATAACTGCTAGACAACCCATTCCTGAACGTTACCTAGAGCAAATTTTGGGAACATTGCGTCGGGGTGGCCTCTTAAAAAGTCAACGGGGCTTTGGCGGCGGTTATCTTTTGGCCCGCGATCCTAGTCAAATTTCACTGCTGGATATTGTCACTCTCATTGAAGGTGAGCGTAAAGCAGAGCAACAGGGAGAATTTCCCACCATTGAGGTCAGACTGATCCGAGAAGGCTGGCAACAGGCCAATATCGCTGCTCAAACGGTTTTAGCTCAGTGTTCTCTGGCTGATCTCTGTAAACAACGGCAGCAATATCTGCAAACCAGCTTGATGTATTATATTTAGTCTCTAACCGAGAAAGTGGGCACAACCTTAAGAATGTCCAAGAATAACGGTCATTTTTTCCATTCCCCCTAACAATAAAAAGCGTCCTAGCTAACACAGGAAATCTATGGGAGAGAAAAAACGGATTGGCATTTTAACCAGTGGGGGTGATTGTGCAGGCTTGAATGCGGTCATCCGGGCGGTCGTACATCATGCAATCGGCAACTATGGTTGGGAAGTGGTTGGCATTAAGGAGGCCACTAATGGCTTAATGAGCAATCCGCCCCAGGTGGTTAATTTTGATCTAGAAACAATTGACTCACTGCTACTTATGGGGGGAACCATACTCGGTACGACCAATAAGGGTAATCCCTTTGCTTTTCCCATGCCTGATGGTTCCGTCCGCGATCGCACCCAGGAAATTATTGATGGTTATCGCAGTTTGAACCTAGAAGCTCTGATTGGCATTGGCGGCGATGGTAGTTTAGCGATTCTTCGCAAAATTGCTCAACAGGGCGGCATTAACCTGGTCGGTATTCCCAAAACCATTGACAACGATGTGGGGGCGACGGAAACGTCCATCGGTTTTGATACCGCGCTCAATATTGCCACCGAGGCCCTGGATCGTCTGCATTTTACGGCGGCGAGTCATAACCGTGTGATGGTCTTAGAAGTGATGGGACGGGATGCGGGTCATATTGCTTTAGGAGCAGGCATTGCTGGCGGGGCTGATATCATTCTTATTCCTGAAATTCCCTACCATCTAGACAATATCTGCAAAAAAATTCGCCAGCGTCAGGCCAGGGGTCAACACTTTTGTTTGGTGATCGTATCTGAAGCTGTTCGTACCGAATTAGGAGATCCGCTTAAGGGAGTACAACAGATGGGAGAAGATCGTTATGGCGGTATTGGCAAATATATTGCTGAGAAAATCGCTGAATATACGGGGGCTGAAACCCGTGTCACCGTACTAGGTCACATTCAACGGGGCGGAATCCCGTCCCCTGTGGATCGTCTCTTAGGAGCAGCCTTTGGTGTTGCCTCCGTGGATCTAATTGCCGCCGGTCACTATGATCAGATGGTCGCTTGGCAACGTCGTCAAGTGATTAGTGTCCCCATTGCTGAAGCGATTCAAACCTACCGTTCTGTGGATCTGGAGGGAACCCTAGTGAAAACAGCCAAGGGATTAGGTATTTGTTTAGGCGATGATTGAGGAGTGGTGTTCCTTACCATGCTAACTAGGGCGATCGCATTCTCTTAGGAGAGAAAATAACTGGCGATCGCTCTCGTCTCCTATGAAGAAAAAACAACTTTTTAGGGTAGAATGACAAAGGAAAATCTGGAGAGGTGGCAGAGCGGTTGAATGCGGCAGACTCGAAATCTGTTTTAGGGCGACCTAACGGGGGTTCGAATCCCCCCCTCTCCGTTCCTAACTTGAACTCACAACACTAGGCACGAATTTCTTTAACTTGCTTACTTAAGCGAAGTTGGGTGCCATGGGCATTCCAGTGAACTTGATCAAAGACTTCGTGCAGGATACAAAGTCCTCTGCCACTTTCGGCTTCTTCGGGGGGGAGAAAAACTTCGGCACAGTCCTCGCCCTCACCACATTGACACTGGGGGGTAAACCCTTCTCCTTGATCGGATATTACCCAAGCCATGCCTTCTTTGGAAGTCGTAAAATGAACAACAATAGATTTACTAGGATCCAGTTTATTCCCGTGTTTTGCCGCGTTAACTAGTGCTTCTTGGAGTCCTAGCCGAATTTCATCCCGAAAACAATTAGGAACACTGGTTAGCAGTAGGTCAAGGACTGGACACAAATAAAGCGTAGAAGAGAAGCTAAGTGTACTCCAACTCCGTTTAATCGGAGGAAGGGAAATAGAAATCACGCGCTTTACCTCTAAGACTGAAATACAAGAATACTGGCAAAAAAGGGGATTAGCTCTCAATGCTTCGGCCTCTCAATTAGCCCCATTAAGTACACCCTAGGGATTAGGACAGAATGTCCAGTCTAAAATATCCCTAAACGTTTGAAACCTTGTTTTTTAAGGCCTTCAGTAAAAACCAATTACGGCGAAAATTAACGTAACCATAGCGATTCAATCAAAAAATTGATGCTACTGACTTGATCATAGGTTTTCTTGACAGAGAGAAAGACTGGAAGAATGCAAAGCTCTAATGAATGCTCTTGACGGAACCCAGTCACGATACTCATTCTAACGCAATCTTTCCTAAGCGATTGTTATCTTGATCGCATCAAATTTTGTCAGAGGGCGTGATTGGGTTGTTTAGGGTCTTTGCAAAATAACCGCACATTCGACGTGAGCCGTTTGGGGAAAGAAGTCTGCTCCCTGAATCCAACTCAATTGGTAGTTGACCGCCTGGCAAAGGAATTTTAAATCCCTGGCGAGGGTAGCAGGTTGGCAACTGATGTAAACAATCGTGCGGGGGGCATGGGCCACCAAGGTTTCTAGGACTTGATGATCGCAACCTTTACGAGGAGGATCTAGAAGCACAATGTCAGGGATTTGAGACAATTGAGGTAATAGCGTTTCTACTTTGCCTTGCTGAAATTCCACATTCGTAATCTGGTTGATCTCGGCATTGCGGCGGGCTTGATGAACAGAAGCGGTATTAATCTCTAAAGCGATCGCCGATTTAACCTTTTGGGCGAGCGGTAAGGTAAAAGTCCCGATCCCACAGTAGGCATCCACCAGGTGTTCATCTCCCGTTAATGGCAATTGTCCAATAATTGCTGTTAGTAAACTCTCCGCTGCTTCTGTGTGGATTTGGAAAAAGGTATCGGGGCCAAGCTCAAATTCTAAACCCGCAAAAATTTCTCGACAGCTATTCCGACCGACAATGATCTGTGTCTCTTCCCCAAAAATGACATTGTTGTGTTGTGGTTGACAGTTGAGAGCTACGCCCACTAGTTCGGGGTAACGCTCTAACCAGATTTCGGCCTGTTCTGTGAGACCAGGCAAAGAAGGACTCGCACTGATTAAGGTAAGTAGAATTTCGCCGGTTCTTCGCCCAATCCGCAGAGCCAGATGGCGTAGTTTTCCCCGTTGTTGGCTTTCATCATAAATTGACCAGCCCTGGGACTGAATATCCTGTTTAATCTCCTTGAGGAAGGGGTTAAGACGACCATCTTGCACTGGACATTGATTGAGATTAATCAAATGATGACTTTGACGGCGGTAATAACCCGCTTGAACTTGTCCACTTTGAGAACGGGCCAGGGGGTAGGTAACTTTGTTGCGATAGCCCAAATTATCGACAGAACTGAGAAGGGGCGCGATCGCCAGATCCATAAAACCACCAATCCGTTCTAGGGCATCAATAATTTGCTGTTGTTTGCTTGCTCGTTGGTAATCGATATCAATATGCTGCCACTGACAGCCGCCACACTTATCAGCCACAATACAGTTCGGTCGAATGCGATGGGGGGATGGGGTTAAAATCTCCTGAAGTTGCCCATAACTATACTGTTTTTTCAATCGCACTAATCTCACCAAGACGCGATCGCCAGGGACAGTATCAGGGACAAACACAACTCGCTCTTGAAAACGCCCTAAGCCCTCACCACTATTGCTTAAACCAGTAATCTCTAACTCGATTAAATTGCCCTGTTGCCAAGTGGGATTGCTCATAGTTAATCCAAATAAGAGGAGAACTTGATTTTGTCGTGGGGATGGGATTGATTGTGGTTTAGGACAGCCTAAGTAAGGGCTAAACCTTGATTCCAGGCATGACGGGCAGTCCCAGCGTGTTTGGCGAGAGTTGTCCGTTGGGCGTTATTGAGTTTTAGCTCAGTTTTAAATCCCAAGAGCATAGTGAAGCCAAGAAGTTCAATTCAAGATTATGATAAACAAAAACAGAGAGATTGGCTCAGGTTGAATCTCTGGATAAAAATTAAAAATTTGAAAATGAACAAAAGTTAGTGATTATTAGCAAAACCATTACTGTTAATTAACCCTTCGTATGAAAAAAAAACTCTGCTTTTCCTTAACACCTGCTGGGTTGCTTCATTCCAGAATAGCGATCGCCACCAGTAAAGCCGGCGGAGTGGGCGTACTCGATCTGGAATTTTGTCGCCCCGAAGATGGAGAGAGAATCACTCAAAATCTTAATACTCTATTAGGGACTATTTCGATGGAACAAGAGATGGGTTTAAGATTCCGAGGGAATCAGCTTTCTTTTGTATCTTCCCTTTTGTCTCGTTTATCAGCTCGTCCCTATTGGATCATGCTGACAGGTTGGACAGCAGAGAATTTAAACAATATTTTGACTCAGTTACCGTCGGCCCATTCCTATCAACTCTTATTAGAAGTGACAGGGGCGGATCAGCTTGACCAGATTGTAGCCTTATCTGTCCCTATTGCCGGTCTTGTGCTGAAAGGAAGTGAAAGTGGGGGTTGGGTTGGCGAGGAATCCGCCTTTATGTTAGTACAAAAAGTCGTGGCCCAACAATACCAAAAGCAGACTTCACCCAAACTGCCCGTGTTTGTTCAGGGGGGAATCGGGGTTTGCACCGCAGCCGCTTGTTATGGCATTGGGGCCGCTGGTGTGGTGTTAGATGATCAATTATGGTTAATGCCAGAGTCACCTCTGCCGGAAACTTGGCAACGTCACTTAAAGGGGCTGAGTGGACAAGAGGCCTCACTCTATGGTGACAAATTAGGAGCCGGTTGTCGAGTTCTAGCGCGTCCTAGCTTTAAAGGAATTGCTCGCTTACAAGAATGGGCAGAGAAGTTGGAAATTCAAGCAGCAGATTTGGCCCAAGCGATCCCCCTCTGGCAAGAGCGTGTCTCAGACATTATGGGTTGGGGAGAAGCAACGGATTTTGTTTGGCCAATGGGTCAAGCGGTGGGTTTTGCCGAAGGATTAGTAGAACGTTATAAAACGACTGGCCGCCTGATTCAAGCCTTGATGGGTCAGAGTGTAGAACAGGTCAAACAAGCTCAAGATCTTCAACCTCTTCAGGCGCGATCGCCGTTGGCCCAGGCCCATCGGACAGAGTATCCCATTGTTCAAGGGCCAATGACCAGGGTAAGTGATACCGCAGAATTTGCTGCCGCCGTAGCCAAAGGTGGAGGACTACCCCTATTAGCCCTAGCCATGATGCGTGGTAAACAGGTAGAAGCTCTCCTCCGTCAGACCCAAGAACTTTTAGGAGAACAGTCCTGGGGAGTAGGAATGCTGGGTTTCGTTTCCCAAACCCTACGGGAAGAACAAATGGAAGCCATTCGAGCCGTTAAGCCCCCGTTTGCTCTAATTGCTGGTGGCAGACCCGATCAAGCGGCCCATTTTGAATCCCTGGGAATTCCGACCTATATCCATGTACCTGTCCCACGACTGCTTAAAATGTTCTTACAACAGGGAGCCAGACGCTTTGTCTTTGAGGGACGTGAATGCGGCGGACACGTGGGCCCCTTATCCAGCTTTGTGCTTTGGGAAAGCATGATTGCTACCTTGTTGAATGAAGTGACAAGTAGTATGGCCTCAGAGGTTCATGTGCTTTTCGCGGGGGGAATTCACGATGCTTACTCGGCGGCGATGCTGGGGGCCATGACCGCACCGCTAGTGGCCAAAGGTATTCGAGTGGGAATGTTAATGGGAACGGCCTATCTCTTCACCCAAGAAGCTGTGGTCGGGGGGGCAATTATCCCTGAATTTCAAGCACAAGCGATTCAATGTCATCGTACTGTAACCCTAGAGTCAGGGCCAGGTCATGCCACCCGTTGTGCCGTCACCCCTTTTTCCCAAGAATTTGAAGAAACTCGTCGTCGTTTATTGACAGAAGGGAAATCCAGTGAAGAAATTCGCAATGCCTTAGAAGACTTGAATGTGGGTCGCCTACGGATTGCTTCTAAGGGTTGTAACCGTAATGCCGAAGGGAAAATAGTGGCCGTTCCTTTGGAGCAGCAACGGGCAGAAGGGATGTACATGATTGGGCAAGTGGCCACCCTCCATGAGCAAATCTTTACCATTAAGGATCTTCATGAGCAGGTCTGTGTGGAAAGCAATCATCTCCTCTTAAAGCAGGAATTACCTCAGCCATCTTCTCCCTCTGGCCAACTCACCCAACCCTCCGATATTGCCATTATTGGCATTGGCACTCTCTTACCAGGTGCTCAAAGTCCAGAGGAATTATGGAGCCATATTCTTGAGAAGAAAAATGCCATTACGGAAATTCCGGCTCATCGTTGGGATTGGCGTTTGTATTACGACTCAGATCGTTCTGCCAGAGACAAGATTTATTCCAAATGGGGCGGCTTTTTAGACGATATTCCCTTTGATCCTCTGGATTACGGTATTCCTCCCAAATCTTTAAAATCCATTGAGCCGATGCAGTTGCTCATTTTGGAGACAGTGCGTAAAGCTTTGGCCGATGCGGGTTACGAAGACAGAGATTTTGATCGGGAAAATACCTCTGTGATTGTAGGGGTGAGTGGCGGTAGTGCTGACTTGGGACAACAGTACGGAACTCGTTCAGAAATTCCCCGTTTTGTGGAAAATCCGCCGCCGGAAGTTTGGGATCGATTGCCGGAATGGACAGAGGAAAGTTTTCCAGGACTTTTATTAAATGTAACAGCCGGTCGTATTGCCAACCGTTTTGATTTTGGTGGGACGAATTGTAGTGTGGATGCAGCCTGTGCTTCTTCCCTTTTGGCCCTGAAAATGGCCGTGGATGAGTTGGAGTCAGGACGTTGTAATGTGGCGATCGCCGGTGGCTTGGATACTACACAAAGCCCCTTTGCCTATTTTTGTTTTAGTAAAACGCCAGCCATGTCCCCCACCGGTCAATCCCGACCCTTTGATAAAAATGCCGATGGTATTGTCATTAGTGAAGGTGCTGGTATTGTCGTGCTCAAACGTCTTCAGGATGCCGAAGCGGACGGCGATCGCATTTATGCTGTGATTAAGAGTGTGGGCAGTTCCAGTGATGGTAAGGCTTTGGGATTAACTGCGCCCTTGAGTTCTGGTCAACGTCGCGCTCTGCAACGAGCCTATCAAAAGGCAGACTTTTCCCCTGGCACGATCGCCCTCTATGAGGCTCATGGAACCGGAACACCGGCGGGAGACAAGGCCGAATTAGAAACCATCAACAATACCCTCGTGGCAAGCGGCAAGGCCCTACCCAAATCCTGTGCGATTGGCTCAGTGAAATCTTTGATTGGTCATACAAAAGGTTCGGCTGGTATAACAGGGTTGATCAAAGCTTCTTTAGCTCTCTATCACAAAGTCTTAACGCCCCATGCCAACGTGCAAAAACCCCTATCCTTGCTGGAAGAAGCAGAAACACCTGTTTACCTTTTAAAAGAAGCTCATCCCTGGCTCCCAAATCCTGATTATCCTCGACGGGCAGGGGTAAGTGCCTTTGGTTTTGGGGGAACCAATTTCCATGCTGTTCTAGAAGAGTATGACGGCGGCTTACAGGAATCCGTCCTCGGCAGTAATCCTTGGCCGCAAGAATTATTGGTTTTTCGGGCTGAAAACCGGACAAAACTGATTAGTCAAGTTCAACAGTTGCAACAACAGTTACAGGCAGGAGCCGAGCCTCAGTTACGGGATTTGGCCTATAGCTATGCCCAACGGGCGCAATCTTTCACGGCCTATCCGATTGGGTTAGCCATTGTGACGGCCAATCTCGGTCAACTTCAAAGCGATTTAGCCCTAGCCCTCGATTACCTGAATGGGTCTGAAACCCAGGTCTTACCGCCCCATATTCTCTACGGCGAGAATGCGGCCCCCTCGACCCAACCCATCGCTTTTCTCTTTCCTGGTCAGGGAGCCCAATATCCTGAAATGGGACGGGAATGGAGTTTGTATCTGCCTGAAGTTCAGGCGGCCCTTGCCTTTGCCGATCAGCAACTCGCTTCGCACTTTCCCCAACGTTTGAGCCAGTTGATCTATCCTCCTAGTGCCTATTCCGAAGCGGGGGAACGTCAACAACAGGATGTTCTCCGTCAAACCAATGTGGCCCAACCGGCGATCGGAACTCTGTCGATGGGATTATTCCATTTTCTGAGTCGTCTGGGTTTTAAACCGTCCGTATTGGCGGGTCATAGCTATGGGGAATACACTGCGCTCTATGGGGCGGGGGTTTATTCTGCCAGGGATTTTCTCAAGCTCTCTGCCATTCGTGGTCAGGCTATGGCTAAAGCGGGTCAAGATTTTCCAGGAACTATGGCTGCGGTTCAAAGCGATCGCGCTACGGTCGAAAAATATCTTCAAGCGACTCAAGACATTGTTCTGGCCAGTCACAACACCCCCTCCCAGGTGGCCATTGCTGGACAAACCCAAGCCGTTTTAGCTCTGGTAGATCGCCTCAATCAAGAGGGTATTAATGCTCGGACACTGCCGGTTTCGGGAGCGTTTCATTCTCCCTATATGACCCAAGCCCAGGCCCCCTTAGCTGAGGCCATCAATCGTACAGAGATGCAGCTTCCCCAGATTCCGGTTTACAGCAATGTAACGGGGGATATTATGCCTGATGATCTGGAGCGTCTGCGGGGACTCCTGTTAGAGCATCTACTGGATCCCGTAGAATTTGTGAAAGAAATTACCACGATGTATGAGCAGGGAGTCCGTACTTTTGTAGAAGTGGGGCCGCGTTCGATCCTTAGCAATCTGAGTCGCCAAATTTTGGCAGAACGGGATCACACGATTGTTGCCTTAGATGCTGGCGGCAGTGATCTGCGAGGATTGCTAGTGGGTCTGGGTAATTTGTTTGTTCGAGGCATTGATTTTAACGTGACAGCCCTTTTCCAACATCGTCCGGTTCAATCCTTAGAACTCAATCGTCTCGTTGAGTTAACCCGTAAGCCAGACTTATCGCGCACGACCTGGCTGCTCAATGGTGGTAGCATCCGTAAACAGGATGAAGCCGTGGGCTATTCAGGAAAATTACCCCCCCTAACCCTAGAAACTGCCAAGGTAAATCCCACTTCGGTACAAACTACTAGCCCAACACCGAAACCTGACCAGCCGGTAGGAACAGCCCCAGTTCCAACGGTGAGCAATATCAGCCCAACCAACCACAAATTCCCTGCTTTTTCTGTTCATTCCAACCCAGCTTCCCTGCCAATTTCGGCGGACAACACTACAATTTCTGATCAAGCTTCTCTTCCCCTCAGCCATTACCCGATGAATCAACCAAATTATCCTGACAATTTTCCGCCTCACCATTCCTACAACCCTGGTCAGGAAGCCTTGATGGCTTATCAGTCCTATCAGGAAACCATGCGACATTTTCTGGTTTTACAGGAACGGGTAATGGCTCATTTCCTCACAGGAATGCCGGCTGCTGCCCCAATGCCCGGTAATAGTTGGCGCAGTATGCCCGTCAGTAATGCGGCCCCGATGATTGCTCCCCAACCTAGTCCGGCCGTTAATGGTGGTCATCGAGATGGTTCTGCGCCTCCAGCCCATCACCTTACTGTACCTGCCGGTTTACGCCCGATTCCTGCTCCCATAGAAACCGTCAGTACACCTCCCCCCGTCCCCCCGTCCCCCCCTCTCCCCGTATCGCCCCCAACTCCAGCGATCGTGAGCCAACCCACCGCTAGTGCAGCAACCGTTGTCCCTACGACCGACCATGCTTCAACCCTGGATCGGGCTTCTTTAACAGAAATACTGTTGAATTTAGTCAGCGATCGCACGGGTTATCCCACCGATTTATTAAAACTGGATCAGGATTTAGAGGCGGAATTAGGGATTGATTCCATTAAGCGAGTTGAAATTCTAGGCGCGTTACAAGAAGAGTTGTCGGGGGCGATCGCCGGTCAAGTGCAACAACAAATGGAACGCTTTACCAGTGCTAAATCCCTAGATAATATTCTGGATCAATTATTAGCCCTGATGACCCAAGGAGCCTCCTCTGGAACTGAGGTCAATGGCTTGGGAAAGCGGTAAGCCCTCGCTACGTCATGGGAGCCGAACCAGAAGTTTTACCGATCTCGGTTGTGGCCCCGCTCGCTGGTCTTTTTCTGATTACCGAAGACGAAACGGGGGTTGCTAACTTAGTGGCCCAGGCTTTACAGCAACGGGGAGTTAAAACAGTACTGCTTTCCCAATCAGTGCTGGCTAATTCTGAACAATTAACCGCTCAAGTAACTGCCTTGGCTGGACAGGGGCCCGTTTCGGGCATTGTGCATTTACTCGGTTTAAATTCTCATCCTTTACCGGAAAATCTTGCCGACTGGCAAGCCGCAACCCAAGGGCAGATCAAAGGTCTTGTGCAATTGCTTAAACTTTGCGCTCAGGATTTACAGGCTGTGGGTAAAGAGGTTTATGCGGTGGTGCTGGGAGCCTCGAATCTGGGGGGTGAATTTGGCCGCAATGGACAATGCCAACCTGGTTCCTTGATCGCTGGTGGCCAGACAGGTTTACTCAAAACTTTGGCGGCGGAATGGCCAACGGTGGTGACAAAATCCTTGGACTTTGATCAGGCGGCTCCTGCGGTGATTGCGGCTCGCATCCTAGAAGAATTATTGCTGCCAGGTGGACGGATTGAAGTGGGTTATCCTCAAAACACCCGCACGATTTTTCGCAGTTTAGAGATTCCCCTTACCGACCGGTCGGGAGAACCCTCTCTCAAGCCCACCCAGGATTGGGTGCTGTTGGCAACGGGGGGAGGAACAGGCATTACAGCCCAAATGTTGGCCGATCTAGCTCCCCTTGGTTTAACACTGATTTTGACAGGGCGTACGCGAAGCGTGCCTTTGGCATCGCCGGAACCGACTCCTGAGTCAGACCTAACCCAAGGCATCACCGAGATTGGTCAATTACGAACCCTGATGTTAAACCAGGTGAAAAGTGAAGGAATTATCCCCACCCCTGTCTTAGTAGAACAACGGGTTAAACAGCTTTTAAAACAACGGAGTTTGCGTCAAAGTTTAGATCACTTACGCACTCTAGGGGCCAAGGTGGAATATCACACCGTTGATAGTCGAGATCCTTCCCAGGTAGAAGCCTTGTTCAATCATATCTATGGCCACTATGGTCGTTTAGATGCGGTGGTTCATGGGGCGGGCATTATTGAGGACAAGTTACTAGCGGATAAACCCTTGGATTCCTTTGCCAGAGTGTTTGATACCAAGGTCGATAGTCTCTTTTTATTGAGTCGCTATCTGCGTCCTGAATCCCTTAAACTTTTGGTGTTATTTAGCTCCATCGCTGGTCGTTATGGCAATCGGGGTCAATCGGACTATGCCACTGCCAATGAGGTGATGAACCGTTTTGCTTGGTATCTAGATCAGCAATGGCCATCGGTACGGGTTGTTGCTATCAATTGGGGCCCCTGGGATAGTGAAGGCATGGCCTCTGAGGGGGTTAAACGCCAGCTACGAGAACAGGGCATTATTCCTATTCCCGAAGTAGAAGGCCGACAGTTTTTCCTCAATGAGATCTATTACGGTCGCAAAGGAGAGGCAGAAGTCATTGCTGGGGAAGGCCCCTGGGAAAGTAAAGAACAGGAACAGGCCCGTTTACGCATTGTCGATCTGGCCCCAAAACTGCCGCCCCGTGCTTTCCCGCTTCTAGAACGTGAGCTTCAACTACAACCGAATGGTAGTCTCACCCTCAGTCATCAGTTTTCCCTGCTTAATGACCCATATTTGCGAGATTACTCGCCCCAGGGATTGCCTACCCTTTCACCGGCGATCGCCTTGGAATGGTTAGCAGAATTGGCCCAGGCTGGTTGGCCGGAATGGAAACTAGCAGAAGTTCGAGATTTTCAAGTCTTGCAGCCCGTCATTTTAGCAGACTCCACCGCCTCCCTAGAAGTCATGTTCAAGGAGATCGCCTCTAGTCATAGCAATACAGAATCCATCGAAATTGTAACGGAAATGGTGGCGGTAGAAACTCAGGCAATTCTCTATCGGGCTGCTGTCAGTTTACGCTACTATACTAAACACGGTCACAGGTTGCGAATTCTAAAAATAAGAGATAATATAATAAAAATAGAAAAATTAGTCAAGAGGCTGAGAAATGATTAAGTTAGAATTTACAGAAGAAGACAAAAGACTGTTGTCTTACGGTCGGTTTAATCACCCGCATCCTAGAGTGCAGCTAAAGATGGAAGTTTTATGGCTAAAAAGTCAGGGATTGTCTCATCAAAAAATTGCTCAATTCGCAGGAGTTTCAGTAAATACGGTGACAAGCTATATCCGTGATTATCAAGAGGGCGGGATAGAAAAACTAAAAGAAATAAAATTTAATCGCCCGAAAAGCGAGTTAACAGAGCATCAAGGGACAATTGAGGCATATTTTGAGTCAAATCCACCAGCAGCAATAAATGAAGCAGTAAAAAGAATAGAAGAATTAACAGGAATAAAAAGAAGTCCGACGCAAGTCAGAAAATTTTTAAAGTCAATAGGAATGAGGTTTCTAAAGGTGGGAACAATTCCATCAAAAGCAGATGTAGAAGCTCAGGATAGCTATAGAGAAAAAGAACTAGAACCAAGGCTAGAAGAGGCAAAAGCAGGAAAAAGGGCAGTTTTCTTTGTAGATGCCTCTCATTTTGTAATGGGAGCATTTGTAAATTTTATATGGTGCTTCAAGAGGATTTTTATTAAGTCACCATCAGGGAGAAAACGTTTTAATGTGTTAGGAGCATTAAATGCAATTACCCATGAAGTAATTATGGTAACGAACAGTTCTTATATTACGGGAACTCAGGTTTGTGAACTCCTAGAAAAGATAGCAGAATTAGGACTATTAATACCGATTACGTTGGTATTAGACAATGCTCGTTATCAAAAATGCCGAATTGTACAGGAGTTGGCAGAATCATTAGGAATAGAGTTACTGTACTTACCTCCTTATTCTCCTAACTTGAATTTAATTGAAAGACTGTGGAAGTTTGTGAAGAAGAAGTGTTTATACGCAAAATATTATGAAGATTTTACGCAGTTTTCTGCAGCAATTTCAGGATGTCTTGAGGATGCTAACGTAAAATATAAGGAGGAGCTTGATTCTCTGCTCACCTTACGATTTCAACGCTTTGATAAATCTCAGATTATGAACGTTTGAAGTATACCTAGAAGATTTGAGCCTCAGTGCTCCTGAACCATTAACGGGTGGAGCTAACCTAACCCATTCAGAAATTTATAGCGGCTCCTATGACCTACCGGGTCAACCTTGGCAAAGCCTACAATCTGACTTTTCCCGTTAAGTCCAAAATCCAGCAATGCAAACTTCTAGAGGCTTTATCTGGCAAGGGTTTGAGTAATGATTCTCTTGACAGGAAAAAAATATTCTGAAGCCATCATCCCGCTTATCGTTCAAATTTCAAAAACAAAGGATGAAGGGAGTATGAGACTGTAAAATGGAGAAAATCTTAAAGGGCAGGTCAAAAAATGTTGGAATGGTGGACAAAAAACTTTGCCAGTTGTGAATTGGGAGACGAGAGGCTAAACAATCGTGCCTTCTCGATTGGGAAAAAGTTAAGTGAGGGGTTTGGAAAAGCCTTATCAGAAGTGTTTAAGGGAGGAAACGAGTTAAAGAGGGCCTATGAATTTTTGGGAATCCGAAAACAGACTTTGTCAAGATAATAGAGCCGCACTGTGAAATGACAACTGCCGCCGTAGAAGAATATAAGATAATGCTATCAGTCGGAGATACGACCTTCTTAGATTATCGCAATATCAAGGAAAAAAGGGAAGGGTATGGGCCGACTGGAAAAGGAGGGAATGGATTAATACTGCATAGTGCTTTAGCAATTGAGCCAGAAAAAGGACAAGTATTAGGTTTATTATGGCAAAAACTGTGGAATAGGGAGGTAAAAGAAAAGCCCCCAACAGATGAAACGGCGAAGCAGAAAAAAGAAAGACAGAAAGAACAAAGAAAAGCAGCTCGTCAAAGACCATTTGAGGAAAAAGAATCCTACAAATGGGTAGAGGCTCTAAACACCTGTGAGAAACAGGTAGAAAGTTCAACGAGGGTAATTCATGTATTTGACAGAGAAGGAGATGTTTCAGAAGTCTTTGACTCAGTGCGTCAACTCAAGCATACAGGAGTGCTGGTCAGAGCGTCTCATAATCGTAGTTTAGACAAAAATAGTGAACGACTTTGGCAACATTTGGAATCAGAACCGATTCGTTTTCATCAAGAAATCGAGATTCCGAGTACAGGAAAAAGAAAAGCACGGAAGGTTAAGCTTGCCGTCCGATTTTGCTCAGTTAATCTACGAACTCCCTATCGTTTTGATAATCGTGACCCGTTGAATGTCTATGCTGTTTATGCGACAGAAATCGATTGTCCCGAAGGCGAAACTCCTTTATCTTGGATGCTTCTGACTACAGAAGTTGTTGAGACTATTGAGATGGCTGTCACTATTCTTCGTTGGTACACCTACCGATGGCGGGTTGAAGAATTTCATAAAGTCCTTAAGTCTGGTTGTCAGAGTGAGCGTTATCGACTTGCCTCTGATGGAATGAAAACTCTTTTGGGTTTTTTAAGTGTCATTGCTGTTGAACTTTTACACGTTACTTATCTTCATCGTACCCAGCCCGATGCTCTCGCGATTGAAATTCTTAATCCTCTTCAACTTCAGGTGTTAAAAGCAGCCGCCTCTCAAAAACTTCCCCCTATTTTGACTGTTGCTTGGGCTGTCGAGTCTGTTGCTTTTCTTGGTGGTTATCTTGAACATCGTCGTAAAACTCCTCTCGGTATCCAAGTCCTTTGGCGCGGTTGGTTGAAGTTGCATGACCTTTGCCAAGGCTGGCAGCTTGCAATCCGCACTTAACGGGAAAAGTCAGAGCCTACAATCCATTGCTCAGTTGCAAAACCGAGGAGCTAACGCTGAAATCCTCAGTAGTTCTGTGGCCGAATTCCTGCCGACGATGGAGCCACCACAACCGACCTGGCTTCTTGACCCTCAATGGGTGGATGCAGCCCTACAGTTAGCTCGTATATGGGCAAAAAGCCAATCTCAAACTGTCACTCATGTAGCGCGTTTAGGGGCAGTGCAAGTTTCCCCCTCTGTCCCTCGTCCGACGACCTTAACCCTGGCCCTGCGAGCAAAAGCGTCGGGGACTGATTCGGTGGGTGTGACCTTTAGTTGATGAAGGAAAAGAAAAGTGTTAACATGGGATGAAAAGTGACAAAGAGGAAACAATGATGACAGCAAAACTAATTAATGTAGAGGGTTCAAAGATAAAAATAGAACTAACATTAGAACTCAGTCGTTCAATGTTGGATACAGAAATAAATATTCAAAAAGGCTTAAACGAAGTAGGTTGCATCGCCAGCAAAGAAGCCTTGAAATATTTAGATACAGATGGTTCACCCTTAAAAATCGGTGAAGAAATCTGGAAGAGTAAGGGAGAGCAACCGAAAGAATATCAAACACCTTATGGTGAGGTTATAGTGAATCGTCATGTATATCAGCGTTCACCTTTGAGGAAAAACGTATTGCCCCTTAGAAAGAGAAGCAAGGATAATCATAACATCAACGCCATTATTGGCAAAACAGGTATCCTCAAAAATGTCAGGGATGGCAGGCAAAGAGGTGAAAAATGATTTATTAGAAAATCATGGTAGAAAAGTAGCGCTATCCTATATCCAAAGATTGAGTGAAGCAGTAGGAAGTGTGGTACAGGCAAAAGAAGAAGCGTGGAGTTATGCCCCGCCCAAGGAGGATAGCCAAATTGCAACAGTGGGAATAGGATTAGATGGAACCTGTATGCTGATGTGTGAGGATGGCTACCGTGAAGCAATGGTGGGAACCGTTTCCCTATACGATAGTGAAGGCGAACGTCAACATACAATCTATCTAGGTGCGGCACCAGAGTATGGAAAAAAGAGTTTTCTAGAAAGATTAGAAAGAGAAATTGAGCGAGCGAAAAACCGTTATCCAGAGGCAACATTGGTCGGGATAGCAGACGGGGCAGAATCAAATTGGAAGTTTTTAGAAAAGCAAACGGAAGAACAGATATTAGATTTCTATCATGCCTCTGGTTACTTAGGTGCCTTGGCAGAAGCGTTGCATCCGAATACCGTGTCAAAACAAAAAGAATGGTTGACTGAAAATTGTCGAGAACTCAAGCATGAAAAAGGAAAAGCAGGAGAACTGCTAAATCTGATGAAAGAAGTCAAAGAAGAAAAAAGTCATTCTAAGAATCTTACCGAGAAACTACAAGCGGCGATTACTTATTACGAGAATCATCAGCATCAAATGGATTATGCTGAATACATAGAGAAAAAGTATCCGATTGGTTCAGGTGTTACGGAAGCAGCTTGTAAGACGTTGGTCAAACAACGATTATGTTGTTCAGGGATGCGATGGAAGGAAAAAGGAGCAGGAATTATTTTGAGCCTACGAGCTTTGGTATTGACCAAGGAACGATGGAGTCAATTTTGGGCAAAACTTGATCAATATGGGTTCCCTGTAGAACCCTGATTACAACAGCTTTTATCAACTAAAGGTCGCACCCGATTCGGTCAAGTATCGCTTTGATGCGGATTTCCTGAATAACTTTGGTCAGATTTATCTCCATCTGTCCGATTTAGAAATGGTACCTTAGCCATCATTTACCTAATTTAGTGGATTCATGACGCAGCAACCTCTCGATTCCGTAGTCGCTCAGTCCAATAGTATTGCCATTATCGGGATGGCGGGACTCTATCCCAAGGCGGCCGATGTGCAAGCCTATTGGCAAAATATTCTTAATAAAGTGAGTGGCATTACGGAAGGCCCCGATAATTGGACAGGGCCCCACTATGATCCTGATTCGGAGGAGAATGATCGAATTTATACCAAGAAGGCGGGTTTTTTAGGAGAATTAGCCCGTTTTAACCCTTTGGAATTTGGCATTATGCCCCGTTCGATCGCCAGTGCCGAACCCGATCATTTTCTAGCGATGCGGATGGCCAGAGATGTGCTGATTGATGCCGGTTATGGGGATGGTCAACGTCCCTTTAATCGTCAGAATACGGGCATTGTGATTGGTCGCGGAACCTATATCAATCGTGGTTATTCCGTTTTGTTACAGCATGGCATTATCGTTGACCAAACCTTGACGTTGCTGCGTCAGTTACAGCCGGAGTTAGAAGAAGAAGTTCTCCAGCGTTTACGGAAAGAGCTTAAGCAAAGTGTGGCTCCCTTTAATGCGGAAACGGTTCCCAGTTTAGTTCCCAATGTGATTACGGGCCGAATTGCCAATCGCTTGAATTTGATGGGGCCGAATTATTTGATCGATGCGGCCTGTGCCTCTTCCTTAATTGCGGTAGAACTGGCGATTCAAGAGCTAACCACTGGCCATTGTGACCTCGTTCTAGCGGGGGGACTACATACGGCCACACCAGCCCAACTCTATATGATGTTTTGTCAGCTAGGGGCCCTTTCACGGACGACGATCCGTCCCTTTGATGCCCATTCCGATGGCACACTGTTGGGAGAAGGGGTTGGCATGGTCGCTCTTAAACGGCTGGAAGAGGCTGAGTCAGACGGCGATCGCATTTATGCGGTGATTAAGGGAGTAGGCAGTTCCAGTGATGGTCGTGGGGCAGGTATTCTTGCTCCTCGTCTTGAAGGTCAGGTTTTAGCTCTAGAAAGAGCCTATCAAAGTAGTCAAGTCGATCCCAGCACCATTGAATTGATTGAGGCGCATGGTACGGGCATGGATCTCGGCGATCGCACCGAAGTTAAATCCCTCAGCGAAATTTTTGGGCAACGGCAAGCAGGTCAAATTCCCAATGTTGCTTTGGGGTCAGTCAAATCCATGATTGGTCATTGCATTCCGGCGGCAGGAATGGCAGGTTTAATTAAAACGGCTCTGGCTCTCTATCACAAGGTCTTGCCCCCGATGATTTGTGAGGAAGTGAATCCCAATCTGGAACTAGAAAAAACCCCCTTTTATATTAATACCGAAGCTCGGCCCTGGATTCATGGTCAAACCACACCCCGACGAGCGGGAGTCAATGCTTTTGGTTTTGGCGGCATTAATGCCCATGCGGTGTTGGAAGAATATCGAACCACCACTGATGTCTTGGCTGTTCAGGAAACTGCTCCCCAAATGCACGCCCAATGGCCGACAGAGTTGGTGTTATTGACTGGTCAATCCTGGTCAGCCGTGACGGAACTAGGCAGCAAAGTACAAAAAGCCTTAGCCCATAATCCAGATATTCAACTCAATCAACTGGCGATGGCCCTAGCCCAGGAGTCAGACGGGCCTTGCAAAATAGCCATTCTCGCCACCAGCAGTTCGGATTTACAGTCCAAATTGGCGATCGCCCTAGAAAAACAAAATGATCCCCAACGTCATCGTCTTTTTGGTCGTCAAGGCATTCTCTACAGCGAAATCGAAGAAGTAAAAACGCCGAATAAAGTTGCCTTTCTCTTTCCCGGAGAAGGTTCCCAATATCCCAATATGTTGGCGGATTTGTGTTTGCATTTTCCCCAGGTAAGGGCTTGGTTTGACCTCTTAGATGCGGCCTTCGCTGGCAGAACAGCGGCCATTCCCAGTAGTCTGATTTTTGTTCCTCCGACCAGTCTCACTGCCGAAGAACGAGATAGAATTCAGGCTCAACTTTTTCGGATGGGAGTGGCCACAGAAACCATGTTTGCGGCCAGTATGGGTCTCTATGCCTTGCTCAAGGAATGTGGGATTACGGGGGATGTCATGCTCGGACATAGTACTGGAGAATTTGCTGCCCTAGTAGCTTCAGGCACCATTCCCTATGAGAGTACAGATGATTTGCTGGCTAAAATGCGTCATCTCAATCAGATCTATCGAGATTTTGAAGCCAAAGCTGAGATTCCCAAGGGCGTTTTGATGACAGTGGGTGGCATTAAACCCCAAGCCTTGACCACAGTACTCGAAAAATTCTCAGGGCAGTTATACCTCGCAATGGATAATTGTCCCAACCAAGTCGTCCTATTTGCCGATCAAACAGCGATGGAATCAGCTATGGCCGAACTGCAAAATGCCGGCGGAATTTGTGTTGCACTCCCTTTTGATCGAGCCTACCATACGCCTTTGTTTATCGGTATTACAGAACTGCTGAGGGTCTTCTTTGACAGCATTGAAATGCGAACCAGTGAGATTCCCCTCTATAGTTGCTGCACCGCCGCCGCTTTTCCCGCCGAGGTAGAAGGCATTCGAGAATTGGCTTCCCGACAATGGTCAAGTCGCGTTCTTTTTCGAGAAACCATTGAAAAACTAGAGCGAGAGGGCGTTAATACCTTCATTGAAGTGGGCCCCAGTAGTCATTTAACCGGCTTTATTGGTGATATCTTAAAACGCAAAAAAGGCGTTCTGGCTTTGGCCAGCAACCATCAAAGAGCATCCGGTTTAGAGCAATTTCAACGTCTTTTAGCCCGTCTCTGGGTCAAGGGCATTGCGGTTAATTGGCAACCTCTTTATCAGTATCGTGCCATCCCGGCCATTGAGCTAGAAACCCTGCTCAGTAGCCAACCTCAGACTCTTACCATGCCTCTCTTGGACGTGGATATGCCGGTGCTGCGGGCGAGATCGCAAGTCATTGATGAAATTCGCCAGGCGATCAAACAGCCTCAACCTTTACCGCCGGCGATCGCAACAATCCCCTCGCTACCATCCGATAATCCCCCAACCTCCCCATCTAACCTAGTAGTTCAGCCTTCTGTCCCCAGACAGGGTGCGATTATGAACGATTATTTTGGTCTGATGCAAGATTTCCTCGGCCATCAAACCAGAGTGTTAACCAATTTCTATGATCATTCTGGTACGGTTGATAACGGTACTAATGGGCAAAACCAATTCCAACCCCTGACTCCCCAGGAGATTTGGCCCTTCCTAGGAACCGTCTTAGCCCAAAGCGAAGGGGAAATTGTTTGGCAACGTCGTTTAACGATGGCGGGCGATATTTTTCTGCTAGACCATACCTTTGGGGGTAAGCTTTCCCAATTTGATGATGCTCTTTTTCCGTTAGGCGTTATTCCCTTTACCATCAGTATGGAGATTTTGGCCGAAGCCTCTCAGTCTCTAGTGGGAACCGATAAGGTGGTGATCAGCCTATTCAATTTACGGGGTTATCGTTGGCTGGCTTTGGATCAAGGAGATATTACCCTCGAAATTAAGGCGAAATTATTACCTCAGCCGAGTGAAAACCAGTGGGATGTCTATGCCCAAATCTTTCTGCCCGATGCTGGCATGAATAGTTTAGTTTTTGAAGGCACGGTGCGATTGGCCTACGAATTTCCACCGGCTCCCCCAGAAATGCCCTTTCATTTGACTCATCCCCAAGCCTCCTGGCTACCGGATGAGTATCTTTATCGAACGGGGATGTTTCACGGGCCACGTTTCCAAGGGGTCAAACATATTTGTCGCTGGGGTCATGAAGGAATTGAGGCGGAAATGGAAGTGATCCCGCTTGATAATTTCTTTCGAGATATTCGTCGTCCCCGTTTCCAGATTGATTCTGGTTTAATGGATGCCGTTGGTCAGTTGGTGGGTTATTGGATTTCCATGCGTTACGGGGCAGGCTTTAGTGTTTTCCCCTATCAAGTCAAGGCTTTTCATCAGTATGGCCCCCAACTGGCGGATCATCAAAAGGTGATTGGCCGAGGTTTTATGGAATTTGTCAATGAGCGACAAACCATTTCCGATTTTGACTTTCTAGATACTTCAGGGGCGGTTGTGGCTCGCATCGAACAGTGGCAGGATCGTTATTTTGAACTACCTGATCGCTACTATGCGTTACGACTGAATCCCCAGGAAACCTTTATGTCCCAACCCTGGCGACAGGATGAGGGCATCTGGGGGCGGAGTTTAGTCATTTATCCTGATAGTTTTCTAGAAAATTCCTGGGGGATTTGGAAACGGGTTTTGGCTCATTTAGTTCTTAATGCCCAGGAGCGAGACTATTGGTACAATCAACTGCCGGCGGAGGATGGAAAACTGAAGACAGAATGGTTATTTGCCAGTATTGTGGCCAAGGATTTGATCCGACAATGGGCAGAACAAACCCTTAATATCAAAATAGCTCCCGTCGATGTCCAGGTGGGGATTACGGAAGCTGGAGAATGGTGGGTGAGTTGTCCAGTGTTAGAAGCAACGACTCCTTTGCCTGCTATCTCGATTCATTTTGAAGACAATCAGGCGATCGCTGTTTTGAAATAAAAGGGCAAATTCTAGGGGAACCAAGACCAGAAATCGACCTGGAAGAAACGGACAATGGGTCGAGTAAAGGCAATAAAGACTGGCATGGTGGGGCCTTCAATTTTGGCATAACCAGTCATGCCAGGTCTGAGTTGTTGGTCAGGATCATCAATTTTAATGGTGACTTTTAGCACTTGTCCCGCCGATTCAGATAGATACTTGGTGCTTTTCCCCGATTGATCTTCCAAGGCCTCTTGACCATAGGTCGTATCTTTTTCTGTCACCGTTTGGACAGACATGACTTTTCCTGTAAAGAGGGTATTGTAAAACGTATAAAAACGAATATTGACCTTATTATTGGGTGCAAGCACGTCTAGTACATTTTCTGGGACTTTAATTTCGGCGATCGGCTCAGATTTGAGAGTGGCCGTGGCAAAGGTATCGCCTTTGTTAATGTACTGTCCAATTTTAGCAGTGAGATTGGCGGAAGAAAGAATCCCATCAAAGGGCATTCGTAATTGTGTGCGTTTTACTTGATCCTGATAGTATTTTAAATCCTGCTTTTGACGTTTCAGATCTGCCTGGGAAGATTGTACTTTTTCACGAGCCGCCTGAATTTCATCGGGATGGGGGCCAGCAACCACCTTGTTATAATTAGCGATCTCTTCTGATAGCTGACTTTTGGCCGTATTCAGTTGTTGAATAGCAACACCCAAATCATGTTGAGAGGCTAAGAATTGTTGACGAGAAACAGCCAAATCTTGTTGAGAAACTAAAAATTGTTGCTTGGCAACCGCTAAGTCATGTTTAGCGACCTCCAAATCTTGTTTGGAGACTTCTAACTGGTTACGAGCGTCCTGGATTGAAGCTTTAAAGGTATCCAGTTGCTTTGTGTCTGTTTCTGCATTTTTTAGCTGATTTTCATATTGTTGTAGTGAATAAACCCCTTCTTGGTAGGATTCTTTGTAGCGCTCGGCTTCCCGACGGCTAAAGTCAGCTTGGCTAATTCCGGTTATTAACTTGGTTTGCTCTAACTGAATTTGGCCACGAGCAACGGCTACCTTATTAGCGGCAACACGGACGTTACTGCGTGCGACTTCTACCTCGTTTATTGCTAGTATTACATTTCCCTCGGCGACTCTAACCCTATTTCGAGAAACGCCGACATTACTACGGGCAACTTCTACTTGGTTTTCGGCCACGCCCACATTACTACGGGCAATGCCAACTTTTTCCTTGGCAACCGCAATGTCTGTCTCTCTAGGAGTCGTTAATAACTGTTGCAGATCAGCTTGAGCTTGTCTTACATTGGCTGCTTGTTGAGTCACCTTATCCTGGGCTGTCAGTAAACTGTTTTGTAGTTCTGGCGAATCTAATTGGGCGATGACCTGCCCTGCTTGAATAAATTTGCCATCTCCCCCAGGGAAAAAGACCTTCGTTAATGTTCCTACCACGTCTGATTCGATGGGTTGTTCCTTCGGAGGAAGTAATTGAATAGAACCACCTGCGCTAAATCGATAGGGTAGTAAGGCAATAATAATGGCTCCTGCTGCCAATAATAATAG
This sequence comes from Woronichinia naegeliana WA131, assembly GCA_025370055.1. Classification (NCBI taxonomy): domain Bacteria; kingdom Bacillati; phylum Cyanobacteriota; class Cyanophyceae; order Synechococcales; family Coelosphaeriaceae; genus Woronichinia; species Woronichinia naegeliana. The sequence continues at coordinate 7,241,455 of CP073041.1, forward strand.
AAGCCAATAATTCTTTAGAAATTGGGAAAACCCATTTAACGGGTCTTTAGAACTATTTTGACGGCGATCGCTGGGAAGTTCTATGGGCGGCGGCGGAGCATGACCAATAGACTCTGGTTTCCAGTTAAAGTTTGACATAATATTGACGGTGAATAGTATTAAAATAGCACAGAAAATAACGGCCCCTGTCCCTTTTAAGCTGAAGACTAGGGTTGTAAAAGTAATATAGGCGATGTAAATAAAAAAGGCAATACTAAAAAGAATTACGAAGATTCCAAATAGAAATAAAAGGATTCTAGTCGAAAGGGGAATGGCTTTGGGAAGCGGCTTAAAGAGAATAGTTCTGCGCCAAATTTCCATCGATCTTTTGAGAGAATCAGAACCAATTTGGAAATAGGAAACAAACCAGCCATAACCATCGGAGGCCGTAAACCACAGAGGGTTAATATCAACCAAGAAACTGATCAACCCAGAGTAGAAAAACACTAAAGCACCGGTGGCCAAAGAAAAATGAGCATTACGATTGCCAATCCAGACAAACAAAGAAAAAGCCATCACTGCCAGCCATAACAGCAGGGGACTCCCAAAAATCCAGAGGCGCGATCGCCGCTCCATTGCCCAAAAACCTTGGCGATCCAGATTAAATCGTGGGACACAGCCCATAATCAGATCGAGGTTAAATTCTTGAACCAGCCCACCATAATAAAGACAGACAGAACCTTGCAACCACTTGCCAAGAAAATTCAAGAGCGACAAACAGAAATAGACAAGCAGAAAAAATTGAAGATTGCCAGTTCTTGAAACACTATCTACCCAAAATAGCGGTTGGTTTCTTAAGAACGTGACTAATCCTAGAGGAAAAATAACAATCAGCGACCACACTAAAAAGCGTAAAGGACTCAGAAATTTCGCCCAAAAAGCTAGAATTTTACCTGGATCAGCTACGGAGAAAAGTTTAATCGTTTTAGTCAGATTCCGTTCATAAATTTCTAGTAGATTAAATGTCTTTAATTCTTGGGAAAAACTAGCAAAATCATCGTAACTAAGAGAAATTTTAAAGGTATTCTGAAGATTATAAATAATTTCCTCTACACTGGTCATACCATCCATTGCTTGGCAAAGAAAGTATTCTTCTTCTGTAAACTCAAAACTGTTGCCTGATAGGGGATCAGTCACGATATAACGATCCAAGCGACCATCAACGCCAAAAGTTGACTCGATTCTGAGATCTTGGCGAAAGCGGTTTTGAAATCGTTTATACATCAGGTAAAGTTCAACAGTTTGTTAGTTAAGAACAAAAGGATCAGAGCGGTAAGATATGAGCTTAAGAAGAAAAAAATAAATTGAGGAGAAAAGTTTCTTTTAATATCCTCGTTCCTTTATGAATAAAGCGTGACCATAAAGAAGGAGATCGTTTGTAGGGAATGGCTTTGCCCTTAAATTGAGGATATTGTTCAGGTTTGTGAAGATAACGATAATATAGAAAAATTTCCCGATAGGGGAAAGTTAGGTTTTCTCCTGCACAAATGGCACTAAATAAGGATTTGGGGAGACCAATATAGTGTAGATAGGTAAGACGTTTACCGCGATCGTAGAGAAGATGCTCTTTTTCCTGAAAATGCTCAGAAGTCACACAACAACCTGTCCGTTTTGTCGGCGGCAAAGTCAGAGCTAAATTATTGATCTTTTTTTCAGAGCGCATCATTAAATAATTGAGAAGAGATTGATCTGGGGCAAAGGGATAGAGAATTTCTGCTTCACCACCCCGTAGTTGGGAAAGTATTTGGCCTAATTGATCGGTAGAAAACAATTGGCGATGGGAAGCATAAAAACCAGAACAAAAAGTCTCTGCTTGGAGACGAGACGGTGCAAAGATTTGGGTTAAGTGAGGAGAGTTGATCTCGTAAATATGGGTTGGATCTTTATATTGAAAATCATAGACTACGCAATCGGAGCCGGTGAGTTGCTCAAAAATGTCATCGACGGATCCTAACAGTAGGGTATCCGCATCCATATAGAGAAACCGTTCAAAGGGGCCATCAAAGGCACAAAAGCGACGATGGGTTCCAAATCGATGATAGCCTGTACTGCCAGCTTTTCGCCAGTGGTATTTAGCCGTCGGATGATAATCCCAAGCTTGTTGAGCAAAATTGTCCCACCGTTCAATGGAGGATTGATCCTCATACAGCATCACATTCGGGCGGTCAGCGATCGCGGTTTTGAGTCGTTCAAGCTGATGATCATAGGGATAAATACAGATGGGAAAATCCGGGCCTAACTGCACTTCAATACTATTGAGCAACGCCAGCAGGGAATCATAAACCCCATCATTGCCGAGGGTACAAATACCATCCATATTAGCCAACACTCCGTCCCGAAATAGTTAATAATTAAGTCAGCATCATAGACCAATTGCATCTTCCCCGCATCATCATGAGTAGAGATAGAGATATGCGAGAATCCAACTCTGGTTTGGTTACTTCCGTTCCTCAAGCTGTTCTGCGAGCCTCCACCAATCTGACGACAGTGGGCAATCTGGGCTTCTGGATTCAAATTGTCGTTGGAGCGTTTGCGGCTGTCACCTTTTTGTTTGCCAGTATGGGACTAACGGTGGGGCAGGATCGAACCAGTGGCATTGAGGGAGGCATTTTTTCTGCCTTTGTTTCCCTTATCTTTTTAGGCGTTGCCATTTACTTTTCGATACGTTATCGACGCTTGGGACGAGAATTGCAAAATGTGGATGCTCCTAGTCATCCCCGACGAACCGATATTTTAAAAATTGTGCGTTGGGGTCTGATTGTTAATCTGATTGGCATGGGTTTTGCCATTATTGGAGCCGCGTCAGTGAGTGGAATCGTACTAGTTAAATCTCTCAGTATTCCCCAGGGTACTTTGGCCGCTAATCCCAAACAATTTGTTCAGTCCATTGATCTTTTGGCAATTCAGGCTAATACTAATACCATTATTGCCCATTTTACGGGTTTATTATCTTCCCTTTGGCTATTAGATCGTCTGAATAAATAGAAGGAATAAATGGAGGAAATAACGGCCAATGCAACGGACTCGTCTCAACACTGTCATTGAAATTAGTGGAACTCGCTTTACCCAGTTTTTTAATAATCCTTGGCGACGGATTTCCTTAGTTTTGCTGGGATTTTTGTCCGGTTTTTTTATTGGAGCCGCCGTTTCAACGACTGCCGGTCAAGATGCTCAGTGGGATGTGGTGGGTGCCGGTCTATTATTATTGTTTGTGGAATTAGTCAGCCGTTGGGTTTATCGTCAACCGTTGAAGAATAATCAACAGCGATCGCTGATTTTAGAGATGGTAAATTTTTTTAAAATGGGTATTGTTTATAGTCTATTTTTAGAAGCCTTTAAATTAGGGTCTTAGTCTGGGATAGAAAAAGCTGCCGCTAGAGCTTTTTGGCTAACGGTTTGGTAAAGGGGTTGTAAGAACTGTTTAACTTCCTGAGCTTCTTCCTGGGGTAAAGGCATCATTCCCAATAGATCTAGACTATTTTTGAGATCGGTGGGAGGAGCGATCGCCACTAGGGAAGGATCCAGGGGTTCATCGTAATACCAAAATTTTTCTAAAGTTTTAAGATCTTCTACCTTGGTTTTAGTTGGCTTAACAGGAGTGGCAGAATTCGCAATTGGAGTTACAGGATCTTGTTCTAGTGCGATAGGAGTAGCGATCGCGGTTAATTCTGTCGGCTGACTACGTTGTTGTCGTAAAGCGGCTAACAGTTGAATTTTACTGCGCCCTCTCAACCGAAACATCACAAAGGGATCTTCACTCAGGCGATCGCCTAACTGATAATAAACCGCACCAATATGCTTACAGGGATTGGCTTTATCAGGACAACTACAACGGGAACGAATATCGGTCAGGGTATAGGGAAATAAATTTAAACCATTTTTAATAAAAACCTGTTCAATAGATTCAGGCATTTGACCCGCTAATAACTGAGCCGAATAGAGAGCTTTTTCTGCCAAAGTACCGATAATATAAGACCAATCTTCATTGGTAAAGGGATCAAGATTGAGCAAAACTTGATAGGGTTCTGCTTCACTGCCCTGTACCTTGGCAATAACCTCAGCATTATTAAACTCCATACTCAGAACATGACCTTCCCTGGCATAATTACGCGCCCGTTCTAAACGTTTTTTAAAGCGATAGGAATCTAGTAATTCTAGCCAGCGTTGTACCCACCATTGGCGATTATCAATTGCATCATTGATCATTGTTGGTTCAGGTTTCAAATTTCAGTTTTCAGGATTATTTTTTGTCTAAACTCTTGATAATATCCCCCCGTTCTACGTCCCCCCTGATCAAGCTACTCTGTACACACAAGTTGCAGAATCCCCCCTTTGAAAGCTATCCATTACGCAGAAGTCTCTGAAACTTTTGCTGAGTCTCATCCCCCCCAACCCCCCTTAAAAAGGGGGGAGAAGATGAAAAGCTTGCTTTGTATGGCTTTGAGTTTTTTGGGTTAGGAGATTCGCGCAACAAACAACTTTGAAAGGGGGAAGACAAATTAAAGGTTTGAAGTCCCCCTTTTTAAGGGGGATTTAGGGGGATCAAATTTAAAAGCGTGTCTTTTTTCAAGATGTGTGTACACAGTAGCCTTATCAAGGGAGGCTGGGGGGATCAGGCACAAAATCTATAGTTCAATTTAATTGAAACCAGCTACTTAACTAGATGGGCTTCTAGGAACCAGAGTCGCTTGTCAATGGTGCGGGAAATTTCCGTGTAGAGATCTGATGTATCCGCATCCCCTAAATCTCCCGTACTGGCGATCGCCGCTCGAACATGGGCAGCATAACTACCAAAGCGATCGGCCAAGGCTGTAACGTGATCAATTCCTTGAACAACATCAAGAGGATATTCAGGCAAAATAGAATTCGCCGCCGCAATGCGAGCCGTTCCCAAGGGAGTACCGCCTAAAGCTGTAATCCGTTCAGCCACCAGATCAACATATTCTTCAATTTCCGTTGCCAATTCATCAAACAATTGATGCAACTGATAAAAATCTAACCCCTTAACCGTCCAATGGGCCTGTTTGATTTGGGTTTGCAGATCCAGGGTCGTGGCCAGGGTTAAACTGAGGGTATCAATCACCTGGGTTCGCACATCAACAGGTAGATCGATACGAGTCGGATAAAGCTTACTGACGGTTTTCACTTGAGTCGCAGTCATAAAATTTTTCTCCAGCAATTAATGCTATCTATCTATCGTAAATGGGTCTAGGCCTTGAGATAAGCCAGTAACGCTCCAGAATCACCAATCTGTTTGCCATCAATATAAACCTGGGGAACGGTGGTCGCACCGGTCACAGCCTTGAGAGATTTAACGGTGATTGTATCACTAAGGACAATTTCTTCATACTCTAATCCTTTCTCTTTGAGGGCAGCTTTGGCTCTGGCACAGTAGGGACAACCCACTTTGGTAAAGAGAGTAATGAGGAGAGGTTCCTTCGCTTCGGGATTAATATATTTCAGCATCGTTTCCGCATCCGATACTTCAAAGGGATCCCCTGGCACCTCTGGTTCAATGAACATTTTTTCAATGGTGCCATCCTTCACCAGCATGGAATACCGCCAGGAACGCTTGCCAAAACCCAGATCGGATTTATCAACTAGCATTCCCATTCCTTCGGTAAATTCTCCATTGCCGTCGGCGATAAAAGTCAAACTATCAGCCTTTTGATCCTTGGCCCATTCGTTCATGACAAAGGTATCGTTAACGGAAACGCAGAGAATTTCATCCACCCCATCGGCTTTAAAAACACTGGCAAGATTGTTGTAGCCAGGAACATGGGCGGAGGAACAGGTGGGGGTAAAGGCTCCAGGCAGAGAGAAAACCACAACAGTTTTGCCTGCAAATAGTTCGTCGGTGGTCACGTCAGCCCATTCATTGTTACGACGTAGGTGGAAGGTGACAGAGGGGACTTTTTGGCCTTCATGGTTCGGTAGCATGGTGATGGCTCCTAAAGAGGGTGAGAGGAATAATACAACGTTTTAAATTATAGCCTAATCATAGTCATAACGACTTCGAGTTGTCAAGCCACTGAAATTTCGGGGACGGGAAAAAATCTGTCAGGGACAGAAAAAGCCTGATAGGCTAGGGAGAATGTTCAGTTCCCTGGTCGTCATTTTTAGTCCTCTTTCTCCCTATTCTGTTAATTAATGGTTGCTAGTCATTCCCTCCCTCCCCAAAATATTGAAGCGGAAGAGTCTATTCTGGGTGGCATTTTGCTGGATCCAGAGGCGATCGGGCGAGTAGTAGATCTGTTATTGGCAGAAGCGTTTTACGTTAAGGCCCATCGAGATATCTATGAAGCGGCTCTCCATCTCCATGCCCAGGCCCAACCAACCGATTTAATGACGGTGACGAATTGGTTGCAAGATCATCATCAGTTGGAACAGGTGGGAGGTTTAGGAAAATTAGCTCAGTTGGTAGATCGCACAGTCTCGGCGGTAAATATTGACCGTTATGCGGCCTTGGTAATGGATAAATATCTCCGTCGCCAACTGATTGCCGCAGGTCACGAAATTATTGATCTAGGCTATGACACGGCTCTCGATTTAGATGTGGTTTTAGATGAAGCAGAAAAGAAGATTTTTCGTCTAACGCAAAAACGCGCTCAGGAAGGGTTAATTGCCCTGTCGGAAACCCTGATTCAGACTTTCTCAGAATTGGAAAAACTGCATCAAAAAATTTCTACGCCTGGCGTGGAAACCGATTTTTATGATCTAGACGCGATTACGGGAGGATTGCAGCGTTCTGACCTGATAATTCTAGCTGGTCGTCCCTCAATGGGGAAATGTTGTGAAGCTAATTCAGAAATTGTCTTAGCCGATGGTCGTGTTTGTACCATTGCTCAAATTTATGAGCAACAAAAGGCAGACATTTTAACGCTTCAACAAGATTGGAAACTGTCTTGGACAAAACCTTCAGCCTTTATTGATGACGGATTAAAACCTGTTTTTCGTGTGACCACAAGATTAGGACGTTCCTTGGAAACGACATTAACTCATCCTTATTTAACGATCGCAGGTTGGCAGGCTCTTTCTGCTTTAAAAGTTGGTAATAAGATTGCTGTTCCCCGTCAATTACCTTGTTTTGGGAAAGAAATCTTAAGTCCTGCACAAATCAAAGTATTAGCCTATTTAATAGGTGATGGAGATGTCACAGGAAGTTGTCCTCGTTTTACCAATATTAATCCTAGAGTTCAGCAAGATTTTGAACAATCAGTTACAGAATTTACAGGGATTAAAGTTCGCATTGACACATCTAATAATACGCGAACTCCAACGCTTCGGGTTTCCAAAGATCTAGATTTTATTGGAGAACAAAGAAATATTTTTGCAAAAAATCTTAATAATATAATTCAGTCAAAATCCATAGATATTGATGAGTTAGCCCGTAAAATAGGAGTTAGTGTTGGTAGTATTTACAATTGGAAAAAAGGCTATTGTTTTCCTGAAAAAGATAGCTTTAATTTATTTTGTCAAGCGTTAGATATTGCTCCGAGTATCTTACTCCCGTGTGAAATTGAAGGAATCATGAAAAATGGTGTTAGTAGTGTCAAAAACTGGTTGCAAAAGCTAGGATTGGATGGAAAAACTGCTCACACAAAAACCATTCCTGATATTGTTTTTCAATTAGAACGCTCTTTATTAGCCCTTTTTCTGAATCGATTATTCGCAACAGATGGTTGGGCTAGTATTCTTAAAAGTCAACAAATTCAGTTAGGTTATGGAAGCGTTAGTGAAAAATTAACTCGGCAAATTCAACATCTTCTTTTACGCTTTGGAATTATTGCCAGATTAAAGAAACGGTCAATCAAATATAAAGACACACGCCGCAACGCTTGGCAATTAGATATTACGGATGCCTATTCAATTAAAAATTTTATTGAAGAAATCGGTATTTTTGGTAAAGAAGAGCAACTAATTGCTATTCAATCTGTATTAGCTACTAAAAATTACCAGACAAATTGTGATCTTATTCCCATAGAAGTTTGGCAACAGTTAGAAATCGCTAAAGGCAATGAATCTTGGTCTTCTTTAGGAAGACGTGCTGACATCGTTGGTACGAGTAATCTTCATGTGGGGAAACGAGCTTTTACAAGACAGCGTTTATTACAATTCTCAACTGCTTTGGAGGATCTCCCTCTTCAACAATTGGCAAATAGTGATATTTATTGGGATGAAATTGTCTCGATTGAATCCGTTGGCTTAAAACAAGTTTATGATTTAACGATTCCTGAAACTCATAATTTTATCGCTAATGATATTTGTGTTCACAATACAGCTTTCGGTTTAAATATTGCCTCAAATATTGCCAGAAAACATAATTTACCCGTTGCTATTTTTAGTTTAGAAATGTCTAAGGAGCAGTTAGCAATTCGTTTACTGGCAGCCGAAGCAGAAATTGATAGCAATCGTTTACGGACAGGTCATTTTAGTCAAAACGAGTTGGAACCTTTGACCATTGCGCTAGGAAATTTGTCTAGCTTACCTATTTTTATTGATGACACCGCCAATATCACCGTCATGCAAATGCGATCGCAGGTAAGACGTTTACAAAGTGAGCAAAAAGGCAAATTAGGATTAGTCTTAATTGACTATTTACAATTAATGGAGGGAGCCAGCGATAATCGTGTTCAAGAAATCTCTAAAATTACCCGTTCTTTGAAGGGACTCGCCAGGGAAATTAACGCCCCAGTTATTGCTTTATCACAGTTAAGTCGCGCCGTAGAATCACGTACCAATAAGCGACCGATGATGTCAGATTTGCGGGAGTCAGGTTGTATTAGTGGAGATAGTTTAATTACCTTAGCCGATAGCGGACAAAGAGTAGCAATTAAAGATCTAGTTAACCAGTCTAATTTTAAGATTTGGGCAGTTAATGAAAAGACAATGAAATTAGAACCGGCTTTAGTTAGTCATGTATTTTGTACAGGTAAAAAAGCTATATTTACATTAAAAACTCGCTTAGGTAGAACTATTAAAGCAACGGCTAATCACCAGTTTTTAACGATTGAGGGGTGGAAACGATTAGAGCAACTTAATATTGGTGACTATATTGCTTTACCTCGTATTTTAGAAAATTTCTCACCGCAATCAATGAGTGATGGCGAATTAGCATTACTGGGTCATTTAATTGGCGATGGTTGTACACTTCCTCGTCATTCAATTCAATATACAACTAATGATATTGAGTTGGCTGAAATAGTTGTTGGATTAGCCAAAAATATTTTTGGTGATCAAATTAATCCTCATATTAAACAAGAGCGTCAATGGTATCAAGTTTATTTATCAGCCAGTTATCAGCTTACTCATAATGTTAAAAATCCTATTACAAAATGGCTAGAAAATCTCGAAATCTTCGGTTTACGATCTTATGAAAAAATTGTCCCTAAACAAGTTTTTGAACAACCCCAGTCAGCGATCGCAGTTTTTCTTCGGCATCTATGGAGTACCGACGGTTGTATTAAATTAGTAAAAGGGAAATCACTAAGACCTGTTGCTTATTATGCGAGCAGTAGTGAAAAGCTCGCTCAAGATGTTCAATCTTTACTTTTAAGAATTGGAATTAATAGTTGTCTATCTAAAATTTCTCAAAAGGGTAAAGGTCTGGATAACTACCATGTGACGATTACGGGACAATCTGATCTTCGACTTTTTGTTAATAAAATTGGAGCAATTAATAGCTATAAACGGGCAAGTATTAAGGAAATTGAGTCCTATCTTGATAAGCATATTGCCAATACAAATCGAGATGTTATTCCTAAGCAAATTTGGAAGTTATATGTTGTGCCAGCGATGAAAGATGCTAACTTAACAATTCGTGCAATGCAAGGTCAATTAGGAATTTCTCATTGTGGAACAACTCTTTATCAACAGAACGTGAGTCGTAACAGAGCAGACCGATTGGCGAAGGTTGTTAAATCTGAACAATTAACAAATTTAGCCCACAGCGATATTTATTGGGATTCCATTATTTCAATTACAGAAAATCATGTAGAAGAAGTTTTTGATCTTACTGTTCCAAATCTTCATAATTTTGTTGCTAATGACATTATTGTCCACAACTCCATTGAACAAGATGCCGATCTAATCATGATGATCTACCGAGATGAATATTACAATCCTGATTCGCCGGATCGCGGTATTGCCGAACTGCTTATAACCAAACACCGAAATGGCCCCACAGGAGTTATCAAACTACTGTTTAAACCTGAATTTACTCAATTTCTCAATTTACAAAATCGCAACGACTACTAGATGAAAGAAATAGGGCTAAACCCCCGCACCCCTAGCCTCTCTTCTCTTCTGGCCAAAAAGCAAGAAGCTTGACAAGAGATGGAGATGTTTTTCCCACACTACTTTCATCTTAAAGAGGAGCCTTTTTCATTAAATCTCGGATCGAGTTGTCCCTGGCCATCAACTGCTGCATGGTATCCAGCAAATGATCAATGACATCTTCTCGTTCCAAACCTTGGTATTCCTGCTGTAAACATTGCAGTTGAAACTGTTGCTCCATCGATAATTCAAAAACCTGTAGATTCATCATCGGGGTAACTCCTGAATAATTCCTTAAGTTAACGGCTCAATAGGGGTTTGGTGAATCAAATCCCTTAAAACATTTGTCTTGATCATTAAGAGGCGAGAAGCCTGTAGAAGAAGATCCAAAGCTTGCTCTCGGCTCATCCCTTGGGCAGCATCCCGCATCCGTCTGAACTCGAATTGCTGCTCCATTGTGAGATCTAATGAGGTAGATTCCATCGGTCAATCCTCCCGACTTGGTTTGTAAACTTAATGTAACAAATATTTGACAGGATGTCTAGTCTGTGGTTGAGATGACTTGACTGCGTCGTGACTTGTTCCATTATTCTGTGCCTTTAGAGATAGCTAAGGTAAAACCGTAAAAGCACATGGCATCCTTTTTAGCAAGGCTTTTTTGAAAAATATGCTCAAAATGAACAAAAAGCTTGATGTTAATGGATTTCAAGAGAAATTAGCGAACTGCTCACGTCAAGAAATGAGTCCGTAATGCCAGATAGTGCAGAAGTGAACTGTTAGTATGGAACAATGGTGCAGCAATTATTCCCTTCCTTGCAAGGCCAGAAACCCAGTCCAGAAATAAGGGCTAATGTTCAGTTTCCAAGGTTTCTGGCTATTATGGAAAGGGTTATTGCTATCCTAGAGTGCTCTGTTTGTGACTGCTACCCGTATTCACACTTAAGATTTTTTAATGGGGTTGTCCGTCTATAGAGATTTCTATCAATTATTTGACCCAGGGGATAGCCAATCTGTAATAATCTAATAAGACAACCTAAAGAAACGAGTTGGTGGGGACGAGGATGAGAATGCCCGTCTGACCGATCCTAACTCTTACCCCCAGTGCATTGTATTTACGGAGTTCTATTTTGACGGCAAGTGCCGATATGGTTAAGAATCGTCATTTTTGGGGCAACGAGGGAAAGCGTCTAGGCGAAATTTATCCCGTTGCTCTATTTTTGCTGTTGGGGGGACAAACTTGAATACAAGTCCTAATCAAATTTTCATTTACATCAAATATCTCTGGAGGCATCTAGATTATGTCCGTTCGTCTTTACGTCGGTAATTTACCCAAAGAACCTATTGAGCGTCAAGCTTTGCAGGAAGTTTTTGCTGAAGCTAATGCTGTTGTTTCTACCAAGGTCATTAAAGATCGAAAAACAGGCAAATGTCGAGGTTTTGCCTTTGTAACAGTTTCCACGGATGAAGCTGCGGATGAATTTATCGAGAAGTATAACGGTCAGTCTTTTATGGATAGTCCCTTAAAGATTGAAAAAGCTCTTCCCCGTGCTAAGGGCAAGGAAAATGGGGAAGGTGAAGGAGATGGTGACGATGAAGCCATTGTCAGTGAAACGGAGGTAAACACAACGGCTGTGGCCAGTAAACCTACTAGTGTTAAAAAAGCGAGTAAAAAGCGTAATCGCAATCAATCCAATAGTCTTTCTAGTTCCTCTAGTTCTTCTGAGGGGGTTCAACCCGATCCCCGTTGGGCAGATAAACTAGCACAGCTTAAAGAGATGTTGGCTGCCGCCAATAATTAAAGGTGTTCAGTTTAGAGTGACATAACCTCCTGTGTGATGATGTAAGTAATTTAGGCCAAGAAAATGAATTCTTGGTCTGGGCTCCTTTGTCAATCTACTGGTAAGGCTGTTGCCTAAAATTAGCTTTTACGACTCTGTTTTACCCTGTCCTTAAATAACATTAAATTTTTGAAGAGGATTTGAGAAATGACTGAAAAGATTGATCCCGTACTGTTAATGAAGCAGGAAGTGGGGAAAGCAGCTGCCAATCGGGTGCAGTCCAATTCGATTGTGGGTTTGGGAACGGGATCGACGACGGCTTTTGCCCTAGAGTATATTGGCGATCGCCTTAAAAAAGGGGAATTGACCAATGTGGTAGGTGTTCCGACTTCTTTTCAGGCAGAGGTATTGGCCCGTGAGTATGGTATTCCTCTGACCACTTTAGATGCAATTGACCATATTGATATTGCGATCGATGGTGCCGATGAGGTGGATCCCCAAAAGAATCTCATTAAAGGGGGCGGGGCAGCCCATACCCGTGAGAAAATTGTCGATGCTCTAGCCAATTCCTTTATTGTTGTCGTCGATAGTGGCAAATTAGTTGATAAGTTGGGTTCGACTTTTCTGTTACCAGTAGAAGTGATTCCCATGGCCAGAACGCCTGTTATGCGAGCCTTAGAGAAATTAGGCGGTCAACCGACTCTACGGATGGGGGTGAAAAAGGCTGGCCCCGTAGTCACGGATCAGGGCAATTTGGTGATTGATGTCAAATTTGCGGCGATCGACAATCCAGCTGAATTGGAAAAAACCATTAACAATATTCCAGGGGTTTTAGAAAATGGTCTTTTTGTGGGAGTGACAGACGTAGTTTTAGTGGGCGAGATTATTGACGGCAAGCCTAGAGTGAGAGAATTCTAGCCCATCAATTACGCTTAAATTTCCAATACCAATATCATTAAAGGAAGATGGGGATGATCCTCTCTTCTTCCTTGGGGTTGGGCTGTTAATTGGTGATTCAGCTATTTAACACTAGACAACTGATGTCCATTACGGGAAACCGTTGCTTGAATAGATTCCAGTTTGGATACCGATTGACTGTTCTCCGTTAAAACCTCTTGATTAAAACGATAGCCCACATTTCGTACTGTTTGAATTAAGCTTGGTTGACGGGGATCCGTTTCGATCTTCTTTCTTAAGGAAAGGACATGGGTGTCAATGGTACGGGGGTTGTCGATCGCCTCTGGCCAGGCCCGACGCAATAATTCCGAGCGACTTAAGGCAGTTCCTTCTGCTTGGGTTAGAACGTAGAGTAAACTAAATTCCTGGGGAGTCAGATCAATAAAATCTCCCTGATACTGAACTCGTCTTTGCACTAAATCAATTTTCAGATCACCATAATCTAACAAGAGTGGAGCAACGGAAGTCCGAATGCGGCGGATTAAACATTCTACCCTGGCCATGAATTCCTGCATTCCAAAGGGCTTGGTCAAATAATCATCGGCTCCAGCCTTTAAACCCTGCACGATATCCTTCTCTCCATTACGGGCAGAGAGGACGAGGATCATAGACTGTCGCTGCTGAAATAACCAACGGCACAATTCGATGCCATCTCCGTCTGGTAAATCAGAGTCTATGACCGCTAAGGTCGGTTGCCGTTGCATGAACGCCTGTCTAGCCTGCTGCAAATTGGCACATTGTTGGACTAAATAACCTGCCTGCTGCAAATGCCAACTCAACAGCGATCGCAGGTGAGGATTCCCCTCAACAATCGAAAGATAAACTGGATTCACCTTGATTTCATTCCTACATAACTCGCCAGGCTTAAATTAACAAACTTAATGTCAAGGGATTGTAACATCTGCTACGATGAGGAGTCAGCAAATCCGTAGAAAAACTAAAGATTTTTAGGCTATTTCCAAGAAATATTGATAGAATCTCTCCACCCTTAACATTGTCAAGTCTTGACGATAAAATGAAAATATAGTCCTCTAATGCCAACTATGTTACAAGACCCCCTGACAATTCGCTACTACCAAAAACTAACCGATGGGATGGTGGATCTCTGGCACCGAGGCCGTCGGATGGAAGAAATTCGTCTTTATACGGAAGGCTACATCGCCTGTATGCGCCAAAGTAACCATATAGAACCCTATCTTATCCATCGTCTCGAAGATGATGCCTATGCTTTTTTAAGAGATCCCTCAAACTTTAGCTTGCCTGTCTTTGAGGTAGAAAGAGATTATGATTACCGTTGATCCGTTCTGTTTTTTAGAGCCTAATGCTTTTTCATGCTGAAATAAGGGGTAGGATACAAAGGACGATCCTACCTTTTTTGCGCTGAACCTAGGAAGCGAGGGCAATCTCGACCATCTCTTGCAATTCTCCACTCTGATAGAGTTCAATCAAAATATCCGAACCGCCCAGAAATTCTCCATTTAGATAGACTTGAGGGATAGTTGGCCAATTAGAGTATTCCTTGATTCCTTGACGAATCCCTGGATCATCTAGAACATTGACGGTCTCATAGGGAACCCCCAAGGCATTTAAAATTTGGACAACATTGTTAGAGAAACCGCATTGGGGCATCAACTTGTTACCCTTCATAAAAACAAGAATTTTATTAGCGGCAATAAGTTTGTCAATACGCTCTTTTACTTCATTTGTAAGGGTTGGTGACATCATAGGGGTAAAAATTGGCTCCAAGGTAACGAGAAAAAAACGAGATAACGGATAGTCAAAAAGCTTAACTTATTTTAAACCCTAGAGAGTTTGACCAACTTTAGCCCAAGCTTCTGGCGTAAAGGTTTTGAGGGCTAGGGCGTGGATCGCTTCAGTGGCCATTTCAGTTTTGAGGGCATCGTAAACCATTTGGTGTTGTTTAACTCGGCTTTTGCCCAAAAACTCCGCAGACACAACAACTGCCTCCAAATGATCGCCACCGCCGGTCAGGTCTCGAACGATGACTTCTGCATCCGGTAGTTGGGATTTAATCGTATCTTTGACTTGAGTAAGCATAACCATAGCGTTAAAAAGGGGATTTTTTGAAGATTATAAAGTAGTGTTTCTCGTCTTGACCGTTATTTCGCCGGTGGTGGATTGCTGCTAGGATTGGGAACTGGAGTGCTACCTGGATTGGATGGTGCAAAGGGCGTGGCAACAAAGCCTAATTCTAAAAGCTGTTGATAGGACTTTTTCCCTAGATCGGTAGTGGGGTTTTGGGAACGAATAATTTGAATAAGTAAGGGAACGGCCAATTCCGGTTGATTTTTAGCTCGGTGAACCAGGGCCAAACGGTAGGTGGCTTCGTCTCGCATCTGACCTGTTTTGAGAGCTTCTGAACGTTGTTCTTCAAAAACTTTTTGATCAATCCCCGAAAAACTATTGGCTAGTTGTAAATGAAAATTGGAAAGTTGGTTAAAAATTTTGCGAGCCTGCTGCAATTTATCCATTGCCACATCATATTTTTCCCCATTAACGGCTTGGATCGCTTCATTCATTAACTTTTGACCGCCACTGGGACTCAGCAGACTATCAGATTGATTGAGGGGACGGAGATCATCTAGATCATCTGTGCCTTCACCCATGCCAGGAGCATCAGGGGGGGTTTGAGATTTTTGGGAGATTAACCAGTTAATCGTCTGAGGGGCGGAACTTTCTTGGGAGTGAGCCGCCTGGAAACTTGAAAAGGCTAGGCTTAATGGCAAAATTGCCAGGCTCCCCATAGCAAAGGTACGAAGGGACAAATTTAGCATAACGGGATTGATAGGTCTTAACGCCCCTCCGAAGGTAGCAATTCTTGAGGTATCTTAACACTGAGTGTTATTGCCTGGATAACGGTTCTGTGAAATTTTGCTCTAATTAAGGCGAAGCTGTTGCTCACGGCGTAGGCTTTTCTCCAATTCTTTCTTGGCATTCTCGGCTTGTTTTTGCTGATCTTGAAGTTGCTGTTGGAGTCTTTTTTGTTGATTTCGCTGTTCTTCTAGCTGCTTTTGCATGATTTGTTGATTTTGTTTCCCTAACTGTTCCGATAGCAATTGCCGTTCTTGCTGTAGGCGTTGTTCCTGAAACTGCGACTGCTGTTGAAGAGTATTTTGTAATAGCTGTTGTTCAGAGAGTTGTCTTTGAATAACGGGTTGGGCAGGGGCCAGATTAGGGGAGAGTGAGGAAAGGGGCAGGGGATAACGGTTATGAAGGGAAATAGATGGCTGATTGGTTAACAGAGGAATGGTGGAAGGTAACAATTGCATTTGTCTAGGTTCTAATTGGAAATCGACCTTTACTTGGGAACCAAGAATACGCTCTAAATTAGCAAGATCATCCATTAGATGGGTTTGCAATGCTTGGGGGAGATTGGACTCCGTCGGCATACTGAGCGATCGCCCTGGGGTTAAACGATAGGGGAGGCTTGGTAGAGCGTTTAGTAAAGGAGCGGATTGAGTTCTGCCCAGGGAAGCGACAAGCAGAGGTACTGTAACGACTGGTGTGAAAGGGGTGGGAGTGGGTGGAGAAATGGCTGAGGTGATAACGGCAGGAGCCAGGACTGTCGGCGTAACGAGGGCAGTCGGCGTAACGGGACGGGGAAATTCGAGAATAGCGGAGGGGGTAATGAGTAGGGGATTCGTTTGGTTGCCAGGAATAATTAAGGCATCTATAACGGTCGGTGCGATCGCGGAAGTTTGGGGAGAAAAACTATATACACCCTGGTAGAGATCTTGATAGGTGGTTTGGGGTAAAAGGGAAATATTAACAGGTGCGTTCGGATCGTAGGGCTGAAACTGTAATTGGGCCAGACTGTCGATAATCGAGCGAAAGGAAAGGACAGAGTTGGCATTGCGAGAAGATAAGTTATTTGTTTTTGAGAGAGCCAAGCCGGAATTATTGTTCTGCTTTTTAACAAAGCTGATTGCTTGTAAATCGATTTCATTTCCCTGGTTATTAGCCATCTTTAAGCTATTTTGAACCGTACCTCCCGTCAGATTGAAGGTTGCAGCCATTACCGAAGAGGAATTGAGGAGTAAAAAAAACAGCGTCCAGCGATAGAGGGTAGGAAAGGAAAACATATTCAAACTGCTAACAAAATCGCTAACAGATATAGTCAATACTTTAGATTTGTCTTCTATTCTAACGTTTAACCTAAAATAACAGTGCTATTGTGCCAGGTTAAGGACTGGTTAGTTGCTGAACGACCAATTGAGCGATCGCCGTTGCTGCGCCTGGTTGGCCTCGAACTTGACTTAAATCGGTTTTAATTCTCGCTAAAATTTCGGGCTGATCTAGCCAACTAATGGCTAATTGAGCGACCTGTTCAGGATCAAGCTGGCCGATTAATTCAGGAATAATGGCTTTTCCGGCCCAGATATTAGGCCAGGCATAAAGACGGTTTTGAGAAATAATTAGGTAATTGATCAAACGGGCTAGGAGTTTGCCCAGGAGCGGTAAACGCGCTAACATCCCAGGCAAGCCGTCCCAACTTTGCATCGCTTCTAATTGTTGAGTCGGCAGTAAAACAATCATCGGAACCGTTAAGGCTCCTAACTCGGCAGTATTGGCTCCGACAGTGGTCAGGGCAAAATGCCATTGACTGAGGCGATGATGGGCGGGAAATTCGGTAATAAGGCCAATACTGAGATTACCAGAGGTTTCTAGGGTGGGAGTTTGATTTTCTCCTGAAGCGTTCACACACAATTGGGCTGCGACCTTTCCCATTTTTGCCACCATTGCATTCTGATGGGGATCGGCATATTGAGCTAAAGTGGGCAGATCCAGGGTGGGAGCAACGGCAATTTCAAATAATACTTCCGGGCGGTGGCGGTGGATGGCTTCGGCGATCGCTAAACAAAAGGGAACTCCCTGGGTGAGTTTACTGGCCTTTGAACCTGGCATGATGCCAATAATCGGTTTTGTCGCCGTTGATGGCAGTAAAGAGAACTGAACATCGGCCATCAAATCTCCCGTGACGATTGCTTTAGAACGATAGCGGAAAGGAATTTTTTGTCTAACGCTTTCCGACCTTACCCCAAAAGCATCTATCCAGCGATACCAACGGGCTTCCCATTCCGCATAAATAACGGTACGGTAGCCAAGTCGTTTACCGAGAGCCAGGGCATAAAATTGATCACCCCCCAAAAATAAAACCACTCCCCGCGATCGCCAATCCCAATTTTCTGCTGTTTTGCCCCAGAGCAAAAAGTTCCAAAAATCTTCACTGGCCTGAACCCGATCCACTTCACCATAGGTGCGAGCCAAATCTGCTTCTTTGCCCATGGCGTGAGGACAGGGGGATAAAACAACCGATATTCTGACCGTTTCTCGATCTTCCCCCCATAATTGTCGCAAGGCTTTAAGCACCGGACGTACCCAGGTAGTCATTTCCCCAGGGCCATTAGACAAAATTAGAATATCAACAGGTTCCATAACGCTACGAGCCGAAGGGTTTGCCCCACCATTGCCAACATTCCTTATTAAACGGCGATCGCCATTTGAAAATTAGATGTCGTTCCCATTGTTGCAGAATTTTTTTCTGGGGGGGAATATGGGGCCAAAAAGCCGAAACCACCTCAACCACCAGTTGATAACGACGATGTAACTCAATATATTGCAGAATATAATCTTTGCAGTCGTGGGTTCCTTGCCAACGTTGATTGGGGGTCAGTTTTGTTTCTCCTACATATAACAGTAAGGGGATACTGCGATCCAAAATAAAGTAAAGACAACCTTGATTGCTACTGTCTAAAGGTTCCGCAAAACTAGCCTGCCGCCAAAAGAGAGAGGAGTGGGACGGCAAGGCAAAGGGATCAATTTCGTCGGGCTGATGCCAGGTGGTGTTCGCTAATTCAAAGAGCGAGGTTTGTTGAGGCGGAGGGGTCACTTTAACGGTTTGTTGATAGGCAAAAATACTATCCTTCCAGCGTATCAACTGTTCTCGACTCATGGGTAAGGACTCAGGACGAGCAACTCGGTAGGGAGAGGGGGCATCAAAAAGTTTTAATTGTTTGGCCATACCCTGATTTAGTCGGTAAAGTTGATCAAGCTGGATCTCACAGTCTTAGGCATTCGGTAATCCAGCCAGTAGATAACCTAGGGCTAAAAGCATACCACTGACAAAGTGAAAATTCACCGCTAGAAATTTGCAGTTATTCACTAAATTGGGCTGATCATGATATTGCTGAACATGACGAACCAATTGCCAAGCTAGGGGTAAGCTGATGAAAACCAGTCCCGTCTGCCAGGGTGCTAAGCCCGTCAAGATAAATCCGATCGCCAAAAGATAGAAACTAATCGTGCTGATCGTTAAAATCTGGGAACCTCTGGCCGTCCCTAAACGCACAATCGGCGATCGCTTACCAGCGGCCAGATCATCGGCAACTTGGTGAAAATGAGAACAAAAAAGAATGATCGAAGTACTGATACCCACTAGGGTAGCAACTGTTAAACTTGTCCAGTGAAACGCCTGGTTTTGGGAATAGTCAACGGCGGCGATCGCCATCGGGCCAAAGGTGATAAAACAGATTACTTCTCCTAAGCCTTGATAGCCCAGCCGGAAGGGTGGCCCTTGATAGCTATAACCCAAGAGACAGTCCAGCAAGATGAGCAGAATTACTGTACTGTCCTGTTGTAGCCAACTGATGGCCACAATTCCCAGCAGTCCTGCCAGCAAAAAAAGATTACTTAAGACAAAAATCAGCGATTTATTGCCGGTTAAATTCACCACCGAATGGGCCTTATTTTGATCAATTCCCGTATCTGCATCAAAAACATCATTGCTCAGATTTAGCCAGGCGATAATGGCGATCGCGGAAAAAAGAAAAATACTAAAAATCTGGCCCTGAAACTGATGGGATTGATTATAGGCAAAGGCTGTTCCCACCGCGATCGGAATTACAGCAACACTATACATCGGAGGCTTAATCGCTGCCATCCATAACTTTTTTTGACTGGGAGCAGGGGAACTGGTAGAGATCATCTGTCAATTCTGAATCGTAGTTATCATCGGGCATTATCTTATCTAGCGGGGAAGTACTCTCGTCTGCCAGATAAAATTGTCTAACCAGAACGCCTTTCTTCGATAGGATAGTTAGGAAGTAGCTGTGCTTGACCGTACCTTAATCCGAGGAAAAGTCTTCCCAAGAGCGCACCCTTTGGCGTTCTAATGTCTTTCTGCCCACAGTAGGGACAGTATTAAGACATACCATTAATGTCACCGTTTTGTTAAACATTGATAAATAACTTTAAAAAACTTTACGATGTCTGTTGCCGTTCCAGTCATCCCCCCACTGCCAAATCTCCTTGATGATGAACAGGAACTTTATCAGTTTTTGTTAGCTTGTCAAGAAAAATTACGAGGGAATCAAGGCAAGATTTTTAATTTTTCCCAATCTATTCCCTTTGCAGATCCCCTTAGTGTTTTAGCTGCGATCCAACCCCAGGATTGCATCCATTTCTATGGGGAAAATCGGCACAAAGAAGAAGCCATTTTAGGTTATGGTGTAACCAATTCATTTGAGTTATCAGACGGTTCTCGATTTCGTCAATCCCAAACGTTTTTACAAGCTTGTTTTCAACAGATCGTAACAATTCCAGGCAAAAATGGTTTAACGCTCCCCCCTCAGATTTTTTGCGGCTTTACTTTTTTTGAAACTAGTCATCCTCAATCCCCTTTTCCTACGGCATTTTTATTTTTACCCCAACTGCAATTGTTAAAGAAACGCAATCAATGTTTTTTAAGTTGTAATATTGCTCTCGATAAGACCGTTAATATTCGATTTTTAGTTAAGCAAATTTATCGTCAACTACAGTGGTTAAAAAATCCGACTGAAAGCTTATATTTTAGTGAAATTTCTCCTCTCATTAATCCTCTACTCCAGCCG